>JAEDCQ010000006.1 GCA_016294075.1 Lachnospiraceae bacterium
CCTAAAGTAGATTTGGTTATTTACCTTGTTTACTTTAGGAGGATCATATCACAATCATTTTATACCCCATTTCTTTTTTTAATCTCAGCAAACATAAATATAAAAGGATAGATTTTAAAAGAATCTTACATAAAACACCCCGCAAACCACTGTTAGCGGGGTATAAATTCAAGATACTAAACTGATATATCCTTACAGCTAAGTCATAACATGTAAAAAAAACAATAACGGGGTAAAAATAACCTAAATCTAATATAGGTACCCCTCTCCTATTCCAAACGGAGCGTATTCTCCCCTGATGCATCACGCATAATCAGCTCCATGGAACCCATTTGTGAGAGAGAATCCGGTACTTCAAATATAATAACCATTTCCTGCTCACTGTTTGCCGAAATATTGCCGATATAAGAAGATAAATCATCCATTAATAATGTAGATTGAGCTGATATTACACTTCCGTCCTCTGTTCTGAGTGAAAATCTGCCCTGTTTATGAAACATATCAAGTTCTTTATCCGACGAAGATATATTTTTCACTGAGAACTTTACAACACATAGTTTATGACCGGCGGTTGCATCCATTGCCATAAAAAAATCTTCGCTGTTTTCTTCCGGATAAAAATCACATAAAGAATAGGATGTGTAATCGATGGAAAAGCTGTCTTCTGCGAAAAATTCCGCAATACTCTTCGAAGGAGAAACCGCTGCAGCCTGTTCACCATCTGTATTACTACCGTCATTTTTGTTCTCTGTTATCTTTTCTCCCTTTTCAGCCGCCTGAAGATATGCGGCTTCAAGCTCCTTTGTTTTTAAGAGGCGCTCTCTTTCTTCTGCTTCCTTTGCCATTTCCTCTTCTAATTGCTTCTCATTCAGAAGCTCTCTGTCTGTAACCGTGCTGTATTTTACCAAAAGATTTGTCGCATACTCTGTCACCAGCGCAGTTTCTTCCTCTGACATATCAGGAATCTTTTCTCCGCAACCGCTCATTACAACTGATGCCATTAATAATGTAAAAAGAAAGAATATATTTTTTTTCATATTATAATAACACGCCTTTGCCTTTCCGCTAATCCGTGATTTCCTTCACACAAAAGATTGCTTTGCTTGTACCTTTTGAATATCAACACTCTCTACAATACCTGTATCGTGTTTCTTATTACATAATTCTAACATCATTCCACATGCTCGGCAATCCTTTCTTGCATTTCCATTTCAAACCAGAATGCCACTCCGTTTGTATAGTTTTCCACACCATATTCCTGATTTATGGATTCCATAATTGCCTTTACGATAGATAAACCGATTCCGCTACCTCCGTATTCACGTGTTCTTGCCTTATCCACCTTATAAAACTTCTCCCATATATGGGAAATACTTTCCTCCGGAATCGGTCGGCCGGTATTAAAGAAAGTTACCCGAACCTTACCATCCCTTTGTGAAAAACGAATATCAATAATCTTATCCCCTTCACAGTGATGAATGGCATTGGAAAGATAATTAGAAACAACCTCCCCTGTCTTAAATTCATCTCCCCAAACATAGACAGGCGTATTCTCTGACATTAGCAGTTTTATTTCCTTCTGCCGTATCAAAATATCCGCAGACTGTAATTGATTTTTTACTAATGTAACTATATCAAACCGCTCCATATTTACCGGATCATTTCCGAATTCAAGCTGATTGAGTGTCAGCAGCTTCTGCACAAGGCTGTTCATTTTTTGTGCTTCATCAGAAATAACATTGCAATACAGTTCACGACTTTCGGAATCCTCACTAATACCTTCCAAAAGTCCTTCCGCATATCCCTGAATTAAAGCAATCGGAGTCTTTAACTCATGCGATACATTGGATAAAAATTCCTTCCGCATCTCATCAATCTCTGTTTTTTTCTGAATATCCTTCTGTAATTCATTATTGGCAGTCTTTAATTCGGAAATTGTTTTTTCCAAGGCTTCTGACATCTTATTGATATTATCACCAAGAATTGCAATTTCATTTTTATCCCTGCCTGTATATTTTGCATCAAAGTCCAGATGTGTCATCTTCTCCGATATGCCCGCAAGCTGCATAATCGGCTTTGTGATTTTTTTAGAAACCACCCAGATAATGATTCCGCTTGCCACCGCAGCAAGCACTCCTATATAAGCAAGAAAACGATTTGCAAGGCGGACACTGTCACGGATGCTTTCAAGGGCTGTACGAATAAGGAACATGTTCCCATTTTCTAAAAATCCCCACATCTCAATATTCTCATTTTTTAAAATTCTGTCACGGACAATTTTGATTCTGTATGCATCATTCTCAACAAGAGTGTCTTTCTTTTCCTGTTCGGAATATTCATGGTTTTGATTTTTTTCTAAAAAAAGATTATCCCAAAGCTGAATTTTTGTTGCTTCCGGGTCTACACCCGCGTATTTCACTGTCTGAGAGTCAACATCCAGAATAAGAACATCCATATTGTATCTGCTGCAAAGACTTTGAAGCTGTAATTCAAAGTCCTCCGTATCCAATGTTTGTTCTACGGCGGCATGATTGATCCTTTCGTAGGCATTCAATAATACCTCCTGTTTATCCCGTATATAGAATGACTCTAAAAAGGTGATATTCAAAAACCAGCACAATAAAATTGTGCCGGCCATGAGTGCAAAAAATATTCCTGCAAACTGTCTGCTTATGGAATGGACAAATCTCTTATTTCGCATATCCTTTACCCACTCTCCGGGAAAGTTATTTCCCGCTTCTATACCTTCTCATCCTCTGTTTGGTTTAGGCATTCTTTCAAATATCCCACCAATTTTGCGTCAATGTTTCCGCAGGCTGCCATATCTTCCATGATAAAGAAGGCCTTTTCCATAGGAATCGGTTTTTTGTAGGGCCTGTCCGTCGCAAGAAGGGCATCACAGATATCTGCCACCGCAAGAATTCTGGATTCAAACGGCAATTCGTCCCCTGATAAATGTTTCGGATAGCCTTTTCCGTTGATACATTCATGATGCTGGGCTGCCCAAATCGGAGAATCCTTGAAATAGGAATTAAAATGTACCCTGCTTAATATCCGTTCGGTCATCTCCACATGACTTTCCATCTGCGCTCTTTCCTTTGCTGTCAGTGTTCCCTTTTTAACCGAAAGGCATTCCTTTTCCTCTTCTGTTAAAAACGGCTCTGCCTCCTCCCCATTTAGATACGTATATGTAAAGCATTCTTTTAGTGCTTCTTCCAATTCGTCTGTCAAAAAACCTGCGCCGTCTGCTTTTTTGACCGTCTCTAATGTTTTTGAAATCTGCTGTTTAAGGGTATGAAACTCTGTTTCATTAAGCTCCTGATTTTTGTATCCCAACTCTGTCTTTAAATCTAAAATGGTTAATCTGTTTTCGATACGCTCCAGAGCATCTCCCAATCGGGTTGCTTTGTTCATGACCTTTGTGGGAACGACCATCTTTCCGATATCATGTAAAAGAGCGCTCATCACCAGCTGTTCTTTTCGGTTTGTCGAAAAGAATTCCTCCTCTTTCCCTTTTTTGTATAATTCATTTATATGGTCAGCCATCATGCCGGCATACTTTGCCACCATGCGCGTATGGCTCCCGTTGTACGGGGTTCTTGCATCGATGGCTTCGGTCATGGCTTCGGTAAAGGACCACATCTGTTCCTTTATTTCTTCTACATACTGCATATTGGAGATTGCGATTGCCGCCTGGGATGCCAATGCAAACAGTATTCTTTCAACCGATACATCAAAGGCTATGATTTTCCCCTCTTCGTCTATGGCATTGATAAGCTGTAAAACACCAACCGTTTCCCCATCCTGATTCAGAAGCGGGATTGCCAGCATGGAACCTGTATGGTAACCGGTCATTTTGTCATATTTAATTGGTCCCGAAAAATCAAATAACTTGCTGTCGTATACATCCGGAATATTCACGGATTTCTTATGGATTGCCGTATAGGCACAAATATTCTCTTCTTTCAGAGGAACCGGAGGCAGATTGATTTCTTCTCCGTTGCGTCCGTTGTCAATCCCCTGCGATATGGTTTTCATGATTTTAAAATGCAGTGAATCATCCTTTAAAATATAAAGCGTTCCCGCATCACATGCAGCAATCTCCATGCTTTTTTGTAAAATCATATCCAACAGTTTATTGCGGTCTTTTTCACCTGTCAACGCGATTCCGATTTCTAATAAGGAAAGAAGATCATTCTTATGATACCCCATACGTGCCTCCGTATTTTATCCTACAAGCCACTCATATAAGCAAGTGACTGTCTCTGTTTTTCAATTCCGTTTAATTCCAACAAAACAGAAGTGTTTACCCCGTTTTGCTCAAGGAGCTGTTTCCATCGTATAAAATCAATCTGCCCTTCTCCCACGCCTAAGTGCAAATCATTCATAAGATCATTGTCATTCACGTGCATATGCCCTATGTAGGGTGCCATTTTTAAAACCCATTCTTGGGAATCTGTTTTGCTCAGACAGGCATGCCCGTAATCCAGACAAAGCTTAAACCGGTCCACATCCGACATTCTTTTCTTTAATGTAACCAACACATCGGGTGTCTGTTCAAATGTATTTTCCAGATAGATTTCGATATCCGGATACAGGATAGCCAGTTCACGGAAAAATGCTTCTGACTGTAAAAGCCATTCCCTGATATAATAATCCACTGTCAGATTTCCAATCAGCCCCGAATGAAACACCACTCCCTTTACACCCAGCTCCTTTGCAATCTCCATACTCTGTCTGTAACATTTTCCGGAATATTCTCGAATCAACGTATCCTTACTTGCAATGGACATATCCAGGAAGACACCATGCAGGGTATCTTCCTTTAAAGACCTGTTTAAGGATTTATAAAGCTGAATGCGTTTTTTAACCTCCTCCGGGTTTTCATAAACCTTAGGATTCCAAAAATCATTGTACTCAAAAGCCGCCTGATACTCTTCTGCCAGTAAAACGGATTCTTCAACATTTTCATAATCCGGTATGATTAACCATTTTCTGTTCATTCTTGATTCCTTTTTAGGGTTTATTATTGAAGCGGAGGAACAACTGCACCACAACTACATTGATAGCCTATTAGATTTTGCTTATCATCACGTATTTCCCCAGTTATATCATGTGTTTCATATGTAGTATCCCCACAAATCGAGCAGACGTTTGTTACATCTGCTGTCACTGCTGTCTCTGCTGTCTCTGGCTGTCGATTATAGGTATGACTCATCACAACATACTGATGTCCACCCGTTCCGGTTTCTTGCGTTTCTTCATGTCCGCAGACTTCACACTCATGGCTCTGTACTCCCGCATGCGTGCAGTCTCCTGCAGAAACCGTTGTCCATCCGCCATACTGGTGTCCGTTCGCCGCAATACTGCCTCTTGAATATTCCATACCGCATACCGAGCAGACGTTATGGGTAATACCGATGGATTCACAATTTGGATTAATCAGTGTTTCCGTCACAGTGGTTCCATGCGCTACTGTCTGTGCCACGCTTACTACAATCTCATCGCCGCATACCGAGCAGACATTCTTTACCGTCGTAGTTGTCGTACACTTTTCGGTTACCGCTTCTGTCTGTTCTGCATATTTATGTCCTGCAGCTGCTATGGAACGTGTATCCAAAACCATTCCACAGATACTGCAAAGCTGTTGTTCTTCTCCTTGGCTTACACAACCGGCTTTCTTTACTTCACTCCATTCTCCCGCCACATGGTCAAGCTTAGGAACGGATTCTGTTTCCATAACCTGCCCACATATGGTGCAATAATTTTCAATACTTCCCTCTTCACTGCAGGTTGCTTCTTTTACAATTCGTTCCTGTATATCATGCTCCTCTTCGGTTGCGTTGGCCGAATCTGAAAGTGCCCCTGTAATCTCAGATAGTTCCTCTGCCGTAATACAAAGCTTCTTCCCGTCTTCGATATATGAGATTAATACTTCAGCTGTTTTTTTAGGAAGTGATGTATAATCGATAGCCCGGATAATGGTATCTTCTTTCTTTACAAATTCAGAAATTTTGTCATCACTTCGGATTAATACCGCTTCGCCTGTTGCAACACTTGCTTCTTCTCCATTATATGTACCATCCTCTGTTTTTAGACGTACATCCACTTCTCCTTCCAATACTTCCAGGGAAGTATACGTATCTCCATTTTCATCCGTATACACAGACACTCTGAATACGGTTCCGCGGACTGACATTGTGGAATTCGGTGTGTCCACCTCATATACTTCTCCTTCTGCCAATTGCTTATCAATACGGTTTAATTCCGAACCGGAATCCAGATGGATAGTGGTTTTGCTATCTTCACTTGTTCCGGATGCTTCCAGCCAGAAGTGTGTGTTTTCTTCCGCATAGACATACTTATCCATATCCATATGCATCGTCAAATCAGAATCCTCCAAAACGGAAACATCATATCCTGAGTAAAAATGCATTCCCTGATATGCATCCAGTTCTTCCTGTTTCTGTGTCACAACCTTCGAGGTACCGTTACACTCCTCAACCAAAATAGTCCGATAGCCATCCCCCTGCATTAAGACTGCCGCCGCAATACCGATTGCAACACAGCCTGTACCGGCAACTCCCGCAATAATTTTCCCTTTTGTACTTTTTAGAAATTTTTTCATTGATTTTACCCCTTATTAATCCTTTATCCTTTTTATTCATGTATCTCTGTCAGCTGATAAACTCTGATTTTTTCTTTTTTACCTTTTAATTCAAGTTCTCCGAGTATTTCCCCCGTAATTCTGCCCTGCAGTTTTTCATATATCGCTTCACTGATTAAAACCTCACCGGGCCTTGCTTTTCCTTCTAACCTTGATGCGGTATTGACCGTATCTCCGATTGCCGTATAATCCATTCTGAATTCACATCCGATATTTCCGACAACGGCTTCACCGCAATGAACACCTACACCAAACTGGACCGTCTTTCCGTATTTTTCCAGAAGCTTTTCACCCAGTTCCTTGCCGCCCTGCTGAATGTCCCATGCCGTTTTAATTGCTGCCATACAGTAGTCGTTTTGATCAAACGGTGCATTAAAAACAGCCATTGTGGCATCCCCGATAAATTTATCCAGCATGCCCTCATTTTTTAAGATGCAGGAGGTCGTCAGGGCCAGATATTCATTGAGAATCTTTACAACCTCTTCGGGCTTTAAGCTTTCAGACATAGTTGTAAATCCCCGAATATCTACAAACAATACTGCAACCTCTCTCTTTTCTCCGCCTAAACAGCTTTCAAAATCCTTTGAAGCAGCCAACTTGTCTACCACCTGTGGAGCCATGTATCTCTTAAATGCAGCCAACACTCTGCGCCGCTTTATTTTTTCCAACAGGTATTTTTCCACAATAAAATATAAAATACAACCTGTCAAAATAATCAAAACATATATCTGTGAAATACGGTACCCGCGTAGTGCCAAAAGCCTTCCGGCCCCCATATGAAGAACCATGATTGCTATTCCTTCGATAACCGCAGGAAGCAATTTCTGAGAAACTGCAATATAAAAATATAGTAAAATGATAAAAAACATAATAGCGGCATGTATCCACACTTTTACATCAACCGCTGTTTTTCCTTCCATGAATGCCTGCAGGATATTGGCATTTATTTCCACGCCATACATGCTCTTTCCGCGATTAACGGATACCTGATATGCATCCTGGAATCCCGGTGCATACGCACCTATCAGCACGATACAATCCGTAAATTCACTTGTCGGAATCGTTCCGTTTAAAACATCCCTTAGGGAAACATGGTAATACTCCCCTACATCACCCGAATACCGAAATGCAACCTGATTACGGGAGGAATGCATTGGAATATCCACCTTCACACCGTTTTCTTCGGAATATTTTTGATATATCTCATAGGCAAAGCTGTTACGAAGTCCTTCTTTTGTCTGCGTAAAAAGCTGCGCATAGCGTACAAATCCATCCTTTGCCATCTGCACATTTGTATACCCGGAGTCTGTTACCAATTTTAGTGCCTCATACGGATATTCTTCCGTTTCGATATTCCACTCGTCAAAGTACACTTCACCGCTTTGTGTTTTTTTCGTTTCCCCACGGTACACAAGATTCGTAGCCATTACTACATTTCCTGCTTTTTCACAAGCATCTGCCAGTCTTTGGTCCGTTTCTGCGTCTGATTCACCCGTAAACATAAAATCAAAGGCCACCACACTTGGAGCTGTCTGCATATCTTTGCACAACAACTCAACCAGTTCGGCAGCCTTTTGTCTTGACCAGTTTTCAAATTTTCCGTATTCTCCTAATGTTTCCTCATCCACACATATTATCTTAATATCCGGTCTTGGTCCACTCAGCTTTTGATATAATTTATCACAAATCATGGAATCCAAACTATAAAACGGAGCAAGCAAAAATAACAATCCCAAGATACATGCCGGAATAAAAGATAGCAGTTTTTTTCTCACGCAAAAATCCTCTCTTTGAATATCAGCTTCTCGAAAAACCCATTTATAATCATATAGCAAAAAATTCCTTTTGTAAATATTTGTTACCGATATATTTGGCATAAAGTGTTTTCGAAATATTAGATATTAAGGGATTAAATATAATTACGGCGCACCGCATCCACAGTACGCCGTTTAATTTTCTATTTCCACTCTATAAATTGATAGCTTTCCAATATCTGAAAATATTTTGCCAATCTTTCATAAAGCGGGTTGGCCTCTTCTTTGAATTTCTCTTCTACCAATTTGCCTAATTCAATTATATTTTTATCGCCATCTAACAGCGGCCATACGAAACTGCCTATTTTATCCAAATGAATATGACTTATCTTTGGTTTGTGCAGAAGAATCTGTGCTGCACGATTAAACAGTCCTTTATTTTCTATATCGAGTGTGACAATTCCTTCTTCGTCTGCCGACCATGTGATGAACGCCGAACGAACCGGTATTTTTTCCAGATAATTCTGAGAAACAGCTCCATTCTTTTTTTTCATATTTTTTTCCTATTCACTCTTTTTTGTCTTTTTCCATACGGAAAATTTAAGTACGGAAAGAATAATCAGAATAAATACAATAATACTTGCAACATTGAATGCTGCTTCACTAAGCGGTAGCTTACCTGAAATATCAAGCATACCGTCTATACCGCCTACTGCAAGAAGTGCAAGAAGAATACCAACAAGACCTTCTCCTGCAATCATACCCGAGCAGAAAAGAATACCATCACTGATGATACGTTTCTTTTCTTCTTCCTCTTTTTTCATCTTATCAAATACAAGACGAACAAGGCCGCCTACCATAATGCAGGCATTTAACTGTACCGGCAGATATACACCGATTGCAAACGGAAGAACCGGAATACCGAGTATTTCAATAATGATTGCCATAAATACACCTATAAATACAAGGGTCCATGGAAGATTGCCACCCATTACACCTTCGATAATCATCTTCATCAAGGTAGCCTGAGGAGCTCCCAATTCTTTTGAGCCGAATCCCCATGCCGTATCCAATAAATATAATGTTCCTCCGATTGCGAGTGCAGATGCCACAACACCAATCACTTCACCAATCTGCTGTTTTTTCGGAGTTGCACCAAGAAGATAACCTGTCTTTAAATCCTGTGAGGTATCACCTGCAATAGCTGCCACGATACAGATAATGGAACCGATTGCTATAGCGCCCTGCATACCGTGAACACCACCATCGCCTGTTACCTTCAAAATAATAGTTGCAATTAACAGTGTAGCAATCGCCATTCCGGATACCGGGTTATTACTGCTTCCTACCAATCCAACCATTCTGGAAGATACGGTTGCAAAAAAGAAACCAAATATTACCACAATAATTGCACCTAATAAAGTAACCGGAATTGCCGGAACAAGCCAAACCAAAACAGTACATACTGCAATGCTCAGTAATACAATCTTCATACTTAAATCCTGTGCCGTACGCGCATTGCCGGCTGCGCCGACCCCCTTCATGCTTTTCATCGCATCCCTGAATGTCCGCACAATTAAAGGAAGGGATTTAATTAAACTGATGATACCGCCGGCTGCAAGAGCACCCGCACCGATATAACGGATATAAGAACTCCAGATTGCACTCGCACCACCTTCTGCAAACATCTGTCCGATGGGAACCGTACCGGGATAAAGGGTTAACTGCTCACCAAAAAATACAATAACCGGAATCATTACAAGCCAGCTGAACACACCACCTGCAAACATATAAGAAGAAATACGAGGTCCGCAGATATAACCAACGGAAAATACAGCAGGGTAAATCTGTGTTCCGATTTCTCCCGCATATCCCTTTACACGTAAAGAAACCTCACTCGGTACTGCCTTAAGTCCGTCAATAATAAACTTAAATGCTGCTGCAAAGCCCATACCGGCAAATACCGTAGAAGCATTTGCTCCGCCTTCTTCTCCGGCAAGCAATACTTCTGCACATGCCGTTCCTTCCGGATACGGTAAAATACCATGTTCCTTTACAATTAATGCATTTCGAAGCGGAACCATAAAAAATACACCCAGTAAACCACCAAGTAAAGCAATTAATGTAATCTCTACAATTCCAGGCTTGTCCATCTTACCCTCGGCTGCCCATAAAAACAGTGCAGGAAGCGTAAAAATGGCACCTGCTGCCAATGATTCTCCTGCTGAGCCGACCGTCTGTACAAAATTGCTCTCTAAAATGGAATTCTTACGCATAATAACACGGATTACTCCCATTGCAATAACGGCTGCAGGAATAGACGCAGAAACAGTCATACCAACACGAAGTCCCAGATATGCGTTTGCTGCACCGAATACAACTGCGAGAAGCACACCCATGATAATAGAAGTAACTGTAATTTCAGGGGTTACTTTTTCCGCAGGAATATACGGTTTGAATTGATTTTTTTCGTTCATATTTTCTATCTCCTTCTAAGTCACACTGTTTTAACTATAAAGGAAAAAGCAGTCTTATGCAAGTATTATTGCCAAAAAGAGCGAAGTCATATCACATATGACTCCGCTCTTCTTAATTAAGCTTATCCCTGATTTACAGGAAAATATATTTACATACAAACAGTACTGCAAGCACATACATAAGAGGAGTAATCTTCTTAGCTTTACCGCAGATTACATTAATAATTACATAAGAGATAACGCCGATTGCGATACCTTCTGAAATGCTGTACATAAGCGGCATAGCAACCAGACATAAATAAGCAGGAACTGCTTCTGCAACATCCTCGAAATCTACCTTCAAGATAGAAGATACCATTAAGAATCCTACAAAGATTAAAGCCGGAGCTGTTGCAAATCCGGGAATTGCTGTGAAAATAGGAGCAAAGAAAATTGCCAAAAGGAACAGAAGTCCTGTTACAACAGAAGCAAGACCTGTTCTTGCACCTTCACCAACACCTGCAGAGCTTTCTACATATGTTGTAGTAGTAGATGTACCTAAAACAGCACCTGCGGAAGTTGCAATCGCATCTGCCAAAAGTGCAGGTCTGATTCTCGGAAGCTTTTCGTTTTCATCCAGCATACCTGCCTTGGAAGAAACACCGATTAAGGTTCCGATTGTATCAAACATATCTACAAACAGGAAAGAAAGCAAAACAACAATGAAATTAAAAATATTAATGCCGTCAAAGTCAGCAGCAAAGCACTGTCCGAAAGTCTTTCCGATTGCTGTAAAATCAGTAAATGCAAAGGTTGGATATAATGAATAGAAGCCACCCTCAATATCAACCACATAAATACCTGTTGCCTGTGCCAGCATTCCAAGAACCCATGTTGCAAGAATACCGATTAAGATAGAGCCTTTAATCCCCTTAATATATAAAATTGCTGTGATAAAAAGACCGATTAAAGCAAGTACCGCACAGATTCCGGATGTATGCCAATTTTCCGTGAAATTAACATAAGTAACCAATGTAGAGGAATTGTCAACTACAAGATGAGCACCCTGTAAGCCGATAAACGCAATAAACAAACCGATGCCGGCACCAACTCCCTTTTTCAGTGAACTGGGAATTGCATCAAATATAGCTTCACGTACTCTGGTAAGTGACAATACAATGAAAATCAAGCCTTCAATAAATACTGCCATTAAGGCTACCTGCCATGAATAACCCATAACACCGCAGACGGTAAATGCAAAGTATGCATTTAATCCCATACCCGGAGCAAGTGCAAACGGGTAATTTGCAAGTAACGCCATTGCTAATGTTCCGATAAAGGAAGCAAGACAGGTTGCAATTAAAACGGCTGTTTTATCCATTCCTGCTGCTTCAAGCATAGACGGGTTAACAGCGAGAATATATGCCATTGTCATAAATGTGGTAATTCCCGCAACAACTTCTGTTTTTACTGTAGTATTATTTTCTTTTAGTTTAAAAAAATTCTCAATCATACTTTTACTCTCCTATTTTCCCTCGTAGGTAATAACGGACGCTACATCATACTTCTTAAGCTTGTCCCGTCCCTTTAAACCGGCAAGCTCCATTAAAAAGATAATTTTGACAACTTCTCCTCCCAGCTTTTCTACCATTCTCGCACATGCTTCAATTGTGCCGCCTGTTGCAATCAGGTCATCTACCAATACAACCTTCTGCCCCGGAAGGATAGCATCCTTATGCATCTCGACTTCTGCACTTCCATACTCAAGATCATATGATACCGATATGGTCTCACAGGGAAGTTTGCCCTTCTTACGAGCAGGTACAAACGGTTTGCCAAGCGCATAAGCAATCGGTACGCCGAAGATAAATCCTCTGGATTCTGTTCCGACGATTACATCAAACTGCACACCATCCAACAGCTTGATTAAGGAATCAATAGCCAATTTCAGTCCGTCTGCATCCTGCAATACACTCGTAACATCACGGAATATGATTCCCTCTTCCGGAAAATCCGGAATGCTTCTCACATACTCTTCAATTTTCTTCACTATCGAACCCCCTTTCCTTATAGAATGCTTTGTCTGTACCCGACCAATTTATGGCAATATAAAACTGCCTTGTTGGACAAGAAATAACCGTCTTTTATTATAGCACGCATTTCCTGTATTTAACAATCCTAATTTATGATTAACCAGCCTTAAAAGGTAAATTCATTTTATATCCTGCCATTTTGGAAAAAATATGTAATGAAAGGAGTTTAATATTATGGATAGAGAATTTTCAAAAAGAATACTACTGATTTTGGATTAATTCCAAATTTAAAATTTTCATTTGCAGATACCCACATGACTTTAAAGCCCGGCGGATGGTCCCGTGAAATAACCAGTAGAGAATTACCGGTTGATGAAACCCTGAAAAAGAAGTTTATATTGTTGACGGCGGTGATCCCGGTACTATCGAATCGCAAACGGTTCTCATACATTATTAATCTCCTCGCGTAGACCGACCGCTCCGTGCTTCGCACTCCCGCGGTCGTCCCATTCATAACTCCGCGCGTTGCGCTCCGTTATTCATGTCCGGACGCTCGTAAAATAAAAGCGCAAATATAAGCACTTACGAAAATAAATTTTCGATGTGTTTATATTTGCGCTTTTGCTTTACTCGCTGTCTACGCTCAATTTGTACCCCATTCCCCAGATAGTTTTGATGAGGTCTCCTTTTTCACCCATTTTGCTACGAAGCTTTTTCACGTGGGTATCTATCGTACGGGCATCTCCGAAATAATCGTAATTCCAGACATGGTTCAATATTTTTTCTCGGGAAAGAGCAATGCCCTTATTCTCAACAAAATAGGTCAGCAGTTCAAATTCTTTATAGCTTAAATCAATGTTTTCTCCATCAATGGTAACGCAGTGTGCTGCCTTATCAATCCGGATTCCGCCGGCAGATAATACCTGCTCAGATTCTGACAGGCTGGTACGGCGCAGGATAGCTTCTACCCTCGCCACCAGAACCTTGGGGCTGAAGGGTTTTGTAATATACTCATCTACCCCCAGCTCAAAGCCTAACAGTTCATCACGTTCTTCGGATTTGGCAGTCAGCATGATTACAGGCACTTTTGAAAAGCGGCGTATTTCCTTGCATACCTGCCATCCGTCCATCTTCGGCATCATAACGTCCAAAATAATAAGCGCAATATCCTTCTGCTCGAAAAATTTGTCAAGTGCCATGCTGCCGTCCGAAGCTTCTATAACCTGATAACCGCTCTTTTTTAAGAAATCGCCCACAAGCTTCCGCATACGTGATTCATCATCCACTACAAGAATTTTTAACTGTTCCATAAAACCATACCCTTCCATAAACTTAGTAGGATGATATACCCAGTTCTCTCTCTTTTTCCCTCACAATATTTTCACGCTCTGTCAGTTCTTCCTCCCACTCGGAATATTCGTTGATAATCGCGTTACGGTAATTCAATATATTTGCATTATTACCGGTCAGAGCGATAATAAACAATGCCAGAACAAGCATAAAAAGAATTACATTACCCAATATGGAATAGTGCAGCTTCTTTGTCCCCTGATCCGGTTTTCTCTTTTCCTGCCTTCTGGCAGGCTTTTCTTCCGTTTTATAATGATTATTATATATCTGGTAAAGCGGAATCGGCATAATTTTATCTCTTGGAACACCCAGAGTTATCATTCGTTTCTGAAGACGTTTAAGATAATTATACCCTATCGGAGTCCGAAACAATTTCTTTTCCAATGTTGCCTGATATACATTCAGAATTGCTTCACCGCTATAGTGCTCCATTTTTTTATCCATATATTGAATTATACTTAACTCCTGATTGGCAAGCGTCACATCTTCCGCATCACCAAACAGATACCCGTTTACGGTATATTGTTCTCTGGTTTCCTGTTCCATATCCGTTTCCTGTTTAATACCCTATTTTTTTAACGGTATCGTTGTCCCTACTGTTCTGGAAGCTTTCAGTTTTTCACGTTGTTTGTCATTTACATATTTTACAATTGCCGGGCTCTCTTGATTAAGTTTGCACCCATATAAAACCTTTCCATCTTCCATAACAGCTTTACGCACAATAATCGCACTCAGGCTGAATTTGACACGGGCATCCGTATCGTGAAATGTAATGTGCGAAATGGTTCCGGGTTCGACATCCATATCCTTATGAAAAATAAACGAAATACCGGATACACTGATATCCTTTACCATTACCTCATATGCCTGATGGTTAAGACCAATCTGAGCAATCCCGTCAAGTCCCAGCCAGACTCTTACTGCCGTACGACGGTTTATCTGTCTTCCCTCGGTTTTACAAATCATTTTATGATGAATCTTCTCGTCAGCCGTTTTTACATTCAAAATTTCAACATTGATAAATTCATATACCTTCTGGTCAGAGGCATTCGCAACATGAAGACGTATAACAAGTCCTTTCGTCCTGAACCCCACAAGCTTATCATCACGATAGACGGGTTCTGACAAAATGCCGTTTTCTGCCGGTTCTTCCACTACAGTATCAAATGATAATGTCTGACTACCGATGCCTACTAATATTGTAATTTTTGAACCGATTTCAACCTCATGTAAATACATAATATTAACTTTGCCTTTCCACCCTCTGCATTTGTACTTCAAAACTTAAAATGTTTTTTCACATACTTTGCATTATAACACATAAATTGTACTCTTGAAAATACAAAATCAATTTATTCTTTTTCCTTCCAATACAAGCTCTTTTGTTTTTCATCCAAAGCCGTTACAAATCTTCTCTTATGAATCAGAAATGTTTCCAATTCCGTCAGGATATGATAAAAAATAACTCTTGTTTCCATTTCCTCCTGTGTACTTGGAAGAGCCTGCTGTTTAATCTCATTAACCATATTTTCCAGCCGCTCTATCTGTTCCGTTGGCGAATTGGTCTCAATGATATGGTCTGCCAGATAAAGCATATAATCGGCAATCATTTCCGCCTGCACGGAACGGCTTCTGATTTTTCTCATTTCATAATGTAAATCATGTAACACATTGCACTGCTCTAAACGCATTTCAAAGTAGTCCATATAATAAACCGTATGAGCATGAAATGTGTTTCCCTCGTACTCGCAGGCATCTGCAATATGCTTTTTCAGCTGCATTTCCAAATCACGGATATCCTTCCAAACATCCGCTTTTATTTCCTGTTTCATAAGATATGACGCCAGCTCCCTGCAAATCATCTGTAATTTTTCTTCTACATCACAGATACTTGCTACCAACTTCTTTTTTCGTCGTTTATTATAAGAAAAAAGATTCACAAAAAATGCAACCGCGGTTCCTATCAAAACAAGAAGGAACTCATTTGTAATAAATGAAACCGTAAAATCCCGCGAAATCAAAAAATGCGTACCGATAACGGCATTAACGGAAATCGTACTTTTAAAGCCCAGCATTTCCGAAATAATAACCAGAAAAAATATATAAATTCCGTATATTTCCCATTGGCTGGCTGAGTTAGAAAACAAGAGCAGCGATAACACAACGGCAATCAAAAAGGTAATAATTCTTGCAATGGAAAGCTTTACGGTTTCCCACTTGGTCGTTACAATCGTAAGCAGTGCAATAATTCCCGCGGAAGCTGCATTTTGAAGCTGCAGAGTCTGCGCAATCAGCATGGCGGCACTGCTTCCCAACGCAATCTTAAGTGAAAGAATAAGTATTTTTTTATTCAGTTTCAGTTCCATCGTGCACCTCTTTTCCAATAAATGATATAAAAAAGGGCGTTCTAAGCCATTATGGCCTTGGACACCCTTTGAAGTAGTGGACCAGACGGGAGTCGAACCCGTGTCCGAAGCCCCATTCACTGTACTTCACTCATCCGTACCTCTTCTAGTCTTGTCTTCAAACCAAGATACAATACAAATATTATTTTCATCACATCATCTGCATAAAAACACCCATATCTTTCAAGTGATTCTTTCATATATAAGTCTATACCTTTATCCATAAAATAGTCAAATATTATTCATATTATTTGACCATTATGCAAAAAAGATAGGGCAGGATGCAGCTCTTATGAACCCTTCCTCGCCCTATCTAAAATCTTCTATTTTCCCGAAATTCCTTCTCTTATAATTTTGTTCCGCCAAAATGAGCCATTAAGTTAAGGAAACCACAATAGCCATTTTCATCTACAAGCGACATTAAATCTGCTCCTGCAGGAATATCTACACGATAACGTGCTCCTTTATAAAAGAATGTAATCTGTACCGGTAATCCGCTATCCTGTAACTTCTTGTATACATCACCTTTAAAGCTAATCCAAACACCTGTATCAATAGCAACCGGCTTAACATCTGCTGTTTTTCCTGCTACTGCCGCTTCCTGTGCAGCCTTTGTAGCTGCTGCAATTGCAGTATCAACACTTTGCTTTACACTTTCCTGAAATACACCATAATTATTTTCCGGTGTCTGCACTTCTTGTTTTTCAATATTTTTATCAGAAGTATCACTATTTTTTGTTGAGCTTCCCGCCGGGAGATTAATTGTTACCAGATATCCATCCCACTGACCTTGACTTGGTGTCCGAGGCGCTGTTACTTCCCAAGTTGCCCCCGGAACATTGCAGTAGTTCCAAATATAATCGTACATTCTCAGATTGTCTTTTGCATACTCGATTGCAGCTTCACTTCCATACTCATTAGCAGTAGGAACTAAAAAATCCCAGCCTGTTCCGGAATCAATATGTTCCCCATTCTTCAATGCCTGAAAGCTATAAAATCCATGACGATATCCTGTTGGTATTCCATAGAAGGTTACCAATGCAACATCAACGTATGAATTGAATTTTGTAATAGGATTGCCAGAACATTGTGATATATCATTATAAAGTGTATTCTGAACAGATACAGTATTCCAATTGTTGCCTGCATTAGCATTGGATATTGTTCCATTTTCATAACATTTTGCATATGAGCTAAAAAAGCTGCCCCACGTTGTCCCTGCATCTACATTCTCACTATCTATATAAATAGCATTATTTCCATTATTATCAACATAGATATATGTTATTTCTACTTCTATTTGCTCTGCAGCTCTTGCTTCCATTCCGGTTCCTGTAAACAACGCGACCATAAGTGCTAACGCAAATAGTCCACCTAAAACTTTTTTAATTGTCTTCATTATACCGCCCTCCAATTTTTTTATTATATAAAATAGCGCTATTATTATAAAAAAAAAAAAAAAAGCTTGTCAATATTTTTATTATACAATTAAAATATGCTTTATTTGTCTAAAAAGACCTATTGGAGTAAAACGCACAGAATCCGAACTCATTGAGTTCGGATTCTGTATCATTAGTGGACCAGACGGGAGTCGAACCCGTGTCCGAAGCCCCATTCACTGTACTTCTACAAGCTTATTCAGTCGATTCGCATTCCCTCCTGCATACAGTGGCTGACACCCGGATGCATTCGGTAGCTTCATGATACGCCCATATACGCAAAGCTTAGTATATGTCGTTTCCTACAAAGTCGATGCCTTAGCCTTAGGTGTAGGTGCGAAAGGTAAGACAGCTGCGATTAGGCAGCGTAAGCTAATTTATTGTTAGCGTTTAATTTTAATTTTGCAATTAACGTGTTGCAACGGCTTGCTTCTCCAGCTTCAAAAACCCCGTCGAAACCTTGACTGGCCCTTACTGTGAAATTATTGTATATTATCCCGAAAAAAAGGTCAACTGCTTACCCGAGATTACGAACCTTGAAGTCCTTTTCCGCCTCTCTGCGCTGGTCCCTTTTGGCAATGTCCTGTCTCTTATCGTACAGTTTCTTACCCCGGCATAATCCTATCTCTATTTTGGCTTTTCCATCCTTAAAATATACCTGCAAAGGTACTAACGTAAAGCCTTTTTCCTTTAATTTTCCAAGAAGCTTGTGAATCTCTGATTTATGCATTAAAAGCTTCTTGGGACGCATCGGGTCTTTATTAAATATATTTCCCATCTCATAAGGACTGATATGCATTCCGTATGCAAATACTTCTCCATTCTCAATCCTGATAAAGGCTTCCTTAATACTACACCTCCCCATACGAAGGGATTTTACCTCCGTACCGTGCAGTGAAAGACCCGCCTCATATTTTTCGTCCACAAAATAATCATGGTATGCTTTTTTATTGTTTGCAACCAGCTTCATACTTTCTTTTGCCATTGTGTCTCCCTGTTCCTTTTTCTTTCATCATAATCGGCAATTGTTCCTCTGCTGTTCTTATCAATCTTCTGCCAAAAGGAAATCGATTGTCCTTAATACAGTATCGACCTGATGCACTTTAATTTTAACCCGTTGACCCAATTCATAGCGGACACCTGTTTTCGTTCCCACCATTTCGTAGTGCAATTCATCGTACTCAAAATAATCTCCCGGCAGCTTGGATACATGTATCATGCCTTCTACCGTATTGGGAAGCTCCACATAAATTCCCCATTCGGTAATCGAGCTGATGACTCCTTCAAAGCATTCTCCGATATACTGCTCCATATATTGGGCTTTTTTGAGTTTATTTGTCTCGCGCTCTGCTTCATCGGCAAGGCGCTCTCTTTTAGAGGAATGATTGGCAACTGCAGGCAGGATTTCCTCATAATGCTCTATCTTAGAGCGTTTCATCCTTCCACGAAGATAATCCTTGATAATACGATGAATCTGCAAATCCGGATAACGCCTGATAGGAGAAGTAAAGTGGCAGTAATATTGGCACGCAAGGCCAAAATGTCCGCTGCAGTCGGTTGTATATTTCGCCTGCTTCATGCTGCGCAGTGCCAGACGGCTGATTAAGTCTTCCTCCGGCGTGCCCATTATCTTACCAAGCAGCTTCTGGATTTCCTTCGGATGAAGTTCTTCTTTGCGCATTTTAAGTTTATACCCAAAATTATAAATAAAAGTAGAAAGCTTCGCAATCTTCTCAGGATCCGGGTTATCATGGGTGCGATAAACAAACGGTAATTCCAGCCAATAAAAATGCTGTGCCACGGTTTCATTTGCAAGAAGCATGAAAGACTCTATCAGTCTTGTGGCGCTGTTTCTTTCATACGGTTTAATTTCTGTCGGTTTTCCTTCCGAATCCAGAATAATTTTTGTCTCAGGAAAATCAAAATCAATAGAGCCTCGTTCCTTACGGATATTCTGTAAAATTGCAGATAATTCTGCCATTTTATCAAGCATCTCCACATATTCAGAAAAGGCCTTACGCTCGGCTTCGTCCTTTACTTCTATTATCTTATTGACGGAAGTATAATTCATTCGTTTATTCACGCAGATAACACTTTCCGTAATCCGGTAATCGATAACCTCCCCTTTCGGATTGACCGTCATAATGCAGCTCAGTGCCAGCCTATCCACTCCTTCATTCAACGAACAGATTCCGTTTGATAATTTGTGCGGCAGCATCGGAATAACACGGTCAACCAGATATACACTGGTTCCTCTGTCAAGCGCTTCACGGTCCAATGCGGAGTTTTCCTGTACATAATTACTGACATCGGCAATATGCACACCCAATACATAGTTTTCACCATCCATAGTCAGTGATACCGCATCATCTAAATCCTTTGCATCCTCTCCGTCAATCGTTACCATCATCTGTGAACGCAAATCTTCTCTTCCCGCAAAATCAGCATCTATGATTTCCTCCGGCAATCTTTGCGCCTGATTCATAACCCGCTCAGGAAACTCTATATTCAGATTATATGCTCTGATAAGGGAGAGGATGTCTACACCGGGGTCATTTTTATGTCCAAGAATCTCTACAACCTTCCCCTCGGGATTACGTCCCGGCTTCCCGTAGTCAGTCATCTCGACAACAACCTTATGCCCATCTACCGCACCCTTCTTATTTTCTTTCGCAATATAGATGTCAGTTGCAATCTTCGAATTATCCGGAATTACGAAACCATAGCTTTTACAGCTCTCAAACGTTCCTACAATCTGCGTCATCCCGCGGTTTAAAACCGTAACAATTTCTGCTTCTTTCCGTTTTCCCGGCACTTCATTCAGTAATCGTATCTGTACCGTATCCAGATGAAAAGCACCCTTTACCTTAGATTCCGGAATAAAGAAATCCTCCTCCATTCCCTCCACTTCCACAAATCCGAAGCCCTTCGCATTACTAATAAAGGTACCCTCCAACAGTCCTTTCTCACTGCTTCTTCCGTCATAAAGAGAGTATTTTCCGCGTTTGTTAATCTGTATCTTTCTTTTCTCCAGAAGACTTACAAGAACACGTGAAAGTTCCTCCCTGTCCTCCGACTCCACACGCAAAAGAATTGCCAATTCTTTTTCCTTCATGGGAACATAATGTTTATCTGCAAAAAGCTGCAATATAAGCTGTTCTCTTTCTTCAAATGTCTTTTTCATGCTTCCTCTCATTCTGCCCCCACCGGCGGCTTAATTAAGATGTTCCTATGAAAAAAGGCACCCTTGTAACTACAAGAGTGCCTCAAGCTTCTTTTCCAACTAGAAACGATTGATGTTAAGAATCGCTGCAATTACAATAAATGCAACCACTAAAATTCTGGTAATCTTAACTAATGTGCCTTCCATGGAACGACCTTTATTCTTTCCCCAATAACTCTCTGCCGCACCGGAAATAGCTCCAAGACCAGCTGACTTGCCTTCCTGTAATAATACAATTGCAACAAGTGCAATACAAATTATAATAAAAACAATTGTTAATATAATTCTTAAAATTTCCATGAATGACTCCTCCTAATTTCATGCGAAGTCCATTCTAACATAAAAGTTTTTATAATGCAACAATATTTTTATCCCAAAATGGGTTTTCGTAACACTTTGCCAGACCAAGTTCTTCTTCAATCCGAAGCAGCCGGTTGTATTTTTCGACACGCTCACTCCGACACGGTGCTCCGGTCTTTATCTGTCCGGCATTCATGGCAACTGCCAAATCGGCAATCAATGTATCTGCGGTTTCCCCCGAACGATGCGAAATAATGGAATGATACCCGTTTCTATGTGCAAGCTCAATTGCAGAAACAGCCTCCGACAATGTGCCGATTTGATTTACTTTTACTAAAATTGCATTTCCGGCCTGTTTATTGATTCCCTCCTGTAACCGCTTTTCATTTGTAACAAATAAATCATCTCCGACCAATTGCAGTCTTTTCCCAAGAACATCCGTCAAAAGCTTCCACCCCTCAAAATCATCCTCCTGCAATCCGTCTTCAATAGAGACAAGCGGGAACTGTGTGGAAAGGTTTTCATAAAAAGCCACCATCTCGTCTGTTGTACGGTAAATATCCCTGCCTGCCATCCTGCTTTCTCCGGGAAAATAGTATTTTCCGATTTCTGCCATGTACAGTTCACTGGCTGCAGCATCCATTGCAATTGCAATTTCCTCTCCCGGATTATAGCCGCTCTGCGAAATTGCCTCCACAATCAGGGTTAATACCTCCTTCGCATCCCGCAAATCAGGTGCAAAGCCTCCCTCGTCACCTACTGCCGTAGAATAACCGTGCTTTTTACAGATGCTCTTTAGTGTATGGTAAATTTCCGCACATTGACGCAGAGCCTCGCTAAAAGAATCGGCACCAATCGGCATAATCATAAATTCCTGAAAATCAACGGTATTATCCGCGTGTACACCGCCGTTTAAAATATTCATCATAGGGACAGGAAGCTGTTTTGCCTGTACGCCTCCCAAATAGCGGTACAACGGAATCCGGAGTGTATCTGCTGCCGCACGTGCAGTTGCAAGCGATACCCCAAGTGTTGCATTTGCCCCGAGTTTCGCCTTATTTTCTGTACCGTCCGCCTCAATCAGGAGCCGGTCAATTACCGACTGTTCCAATGCGTTTTTCCCAATTAAAGCTTCCCTCAGATGTTCACTGACATTACGTGCCGCTTTCTGAACTCCTTTTCCATGATAACGGTTTCCTCCGTCACGCAGTTCTACTGCTTCATGCTTTCCTGTACTTGCTCCCGACGGTACCTGCGCCCGTCCCGTCACACAATCGTCAATCGTTACTTCTACTTCGACTGTCGGATTGCCTCTTGAATCCAAAATTTCTCTTCCTTTTACATCGGTTATGGTTAAATAATCCGTCATCTGCTCCCTCCGTTTTTGAAATACTAACACTAGTACATCATTTTCTTTTTTGATAGTTTTTCCAAAATAAGGGATAATATACAAAAGACCATGATTCTATACAGTTGCCACTACAACTATTGACTTTGAACCAAAAAAATCTCCTCTGATTAGAAAACCAGGGGAGAAAAAATACATATATACTATTCGAGCTTCATCCAAGCGCCAATGGGCGCTGGAGCTGGCAAAAGAAACGTCCCTACATAAACTGACATAGCAGAATCGGTATAAAAATAGCAGGCACATAATTCATGACCTTCAATTTTGTAATACCAAGCAGATTCAACCCGATACCGATAATGATAACGGAACCCACGCAGGTCATCTCCGCAATGATTGTATCGGTAAGAAACGGTGCAACCCACTGTGCTGCCAGAGTAATCGCACCCTGATAAACCAGCACAAATGCTGCGGAAAATAACACTCCGATACCCATGGAGGATGCAAAGATAATTGCTGCCACAAAGTCAAGCATGGACTTATTAAACAGCATCTCATGGTTCCCCATAAGACCGCTCTGCAAAGAGCCCACAACCGTCATGGCTCCTACACAGAACAACAGAGAAGCGGATACAAAGCCTTCGGCTATCGAGACCTTATCTCCATCCTTGCTTTTGAATTTATTTTCCAGCCACTTACCAAAGCGGTTCAGCTTTTCATCTAAATCAATTCCCTCTCCGATTAAAGCACCGACAACCATGGAAATAATCAGAATCAGGGAATTATTGCCTTCCAACGAGCCTCTGATACCCAGAAACAAGGTACACAAACCCAGTCCCTTCATCATCGTGTCTTCAAGATTTTCGGGAAGTCCCTTTTTTAAAAGCAGACCGATTGATGCACCGATAATAACTGCAATTGTGTTTACGATTGTACCTAACATGATTTTTTAACCAGCAATGACTTTCCTGTCATTTCAGCAGGCTGCTGCATACCCATTGTTTCAATTAATGTCGGAACGATATCGGCTAAACATCCACCCTCACGAAGAGTATAAGCTTTATCATAATTTACGAGAATAAAAGGAACCTCATTTGTTGTATGAGCCGTGAACGGTTCACCTGTTTCATAATCTATTAATTGTTCTGCATTACCGTGGTCTGCACAGATGAACATAGTTCCGTCTACAGATAATAATGCATCTACTGCCCTTCCTACGCACTCATCTACCGCTTCTACCGCTTTGATAGCCGCTTCCTGTACTCCTGTATGTCCAACCATGTCAGGGTTAGCAAAGTTGATGATAATCACATCATAATTGCCGGATTTAATTGCCTCAACCAGCTTATCACATACCTCGTATGCACTCATCTGCGGTTTTAAATCATAAGTAGCAACATCCTTAGGAGAATTAACCAAGATTCTGTCCTCGCCCTTATTCGGCTCCTCTACGCCACCGTTAAAGAAAAATGTAACATGTGCATATTTTTCCGTCTCGGCAATTCTTGCCTGTGTCATATTGTTTGCTGCCAGCCATTCACCAAATGTATTGGTAATAGAAATCTTATGGAATGCAACTTCTTTATTCGGAATCGTAGGGTCATAGTCTGAGAAACATACATAAGTGATATCAAGACGCTTTCTGTCAAAGCCTTTAAACTCATCATCGCAGAATGCTCTTGTAATCTCTCTTGCACGGTCCGGGCGGAAATTAAAGAAAATAATGGAATCCTTGTCCTTGATTGTAGCAACAGGTGCACCGTTTTCTTCGATTACGGTAGGAATCACAAATTCGTCTGTCTTGCCGTCATCATAAGAAGCCTGAATTGCAGCAGGAGCACTTGTTCCCTTAATACCTTCACCCTTTGTAAGTGCATCGTATGCAAATTTAATTCTGTCATAGTTATTATCACGGTCCATCGCATAGTATCTTCCTGATACGGTTGCAACTTTGCCGACACCAATCTCAGTCATCTTGGCTTCTAACTGTTCTACAAATTCTTTTCCGCTTGCCGGAGGAGTATCACGTCCGTCTAAGAAAGCATGTACATATACTTTTTCAAGTCCGTTTCTTTTCGCAAGCTCTAAAAGCCCGTATAAATGTGTATTGTGGCTGTGTACACCACCGTCTGAAAGCAGACCGTATAAATGTAAGGAGGAATTATTCTCTTTACAGTTTTTAACTGCATCCAACAATGCCGGATTTTCAAAGAAAGTTCCATCCTGAATCTCTTTTGTAATTCTGGTAAGCTCCTGGTATACGATTCTTCCTGCACCCATATTTAGATGTCCTACTTCAGAGTTACCCATCTGTCCGTCCGGAAGACCTACTGCCATTCCGCTTGCATTTCCTTTTACAAACGGATATTCCTTCATTAACTTATCCATAACGGGAGTCTTTGCAGTTGCTACCGCATTGCCCTTTGTTTCACTGTTTAATCCATATCCATCAAGAATCATTAATACGGTTGGTTTTTTACTCATTTTTCTCTCCATTCCGCCTTACGGCAATTTCATTAACAATAAAATAATCCGAAATTGATTATTATAATTACAAAATGACGGTCGAAAATTCTTTTCAAATTTTCCACCGTCAAGAATTATAACATCATCTTTCTTGTTCTTGCAACTGTTGAGGTTGATTTTCTAAGTGTATTTATGTTTTTCTTCGGGAACAAATCCATTATTCTCCTCATCATATTCCGGAATTTTCCGATGGCAGGCAAATACAATTTATAACCAAAGTATGACGTGACAAACCACACATTTTTGTGCTAGATTAAGATTGTTTAATATTTTATGAATTGCTTGGGTATTGAACAGCCTGCTTCAACGTATTTCTATTGCTTTAACAGATAATAGATTGTTTTAGTATATATTGAGCTATATATTGATTGTATTGGTATATATTGAACCATATATTGATTGCTTTGGTATATATAAATTACTTTAACAGATGAAAAATTATATAAAAAGAAGGTGCTCATATGGTTACTTTATTAGCAAAACATTTTATTCCTCATTATAAGGATACAAAATCGCCTGAGGTGCGTCATTCCTATGGCATGTTATGCGGAATTGTAGGTATTCTGTTAAATATTCTGCTGTTTATCGGCAAATTTATTGCGGGTACACTCAGCCATTCCATTGCCATCACTGCCGATGCACTGAATAATCTGTCCGATGCCGGTTCTTCTTTTATTACATTGGCAGGCTTTAAATTAGCTTCCCAGAAGCCGGACCCGGACCACCCTTACGGACACGGACGTATCGAATATCTTTCCGGCTTATTCGTTTCCCTGCTTATTCTGCTGATGGCAGTAGAACTTATCAAAACATCCTTCGATAAGATTCTGAATCCACAGATTACGCAGATTAGTCCGCTCATAATTCTGATTCTGATTTCTTCTATATTGGTTAAGCTGTACATGTCCTTTTACAATCAACAGATTGGAAAAAAGATTGATAGTGCTGCCCTGCTCGCAACCGCAACGGACAGCCGTGGCGATACCCTTGCCACACTTCTTGTTCTTGCTTCTGCTCTGATTTCATTGTTTACAGGCTTTAGAATCGACGGCTACTGCGGATTTCTGGTCGGAATCTTTATTCTGTATTCCGGTTTTAACGCTGCAAAGGATACCATCAATCCGCTCCTCGGTCAGGCTCCTGATAAAGAATATGTGGAAGAAATTGAAAAGCTTGTTACTTCTCATGATTTGATACTTGGAATACATGATATGATGGTGCACGATTACGGTCCCGGAAGAGTTGTTGTTTCATTACATGCAGAGGTACCCGCTGACGGTAACCTGCTCGAAATGCATGATTTAATTGACCATATAGAACAGGATTTAGCAGAAACCTGTCACTGCGAGGCAGTCATTCACATGGACCCCATAACCGTAAATGACCCCAGAGTATCTTTATTAAAAGAACAAATTCGGGAAATTATAAAGGGTATTGATGAATCATTACAATTCCATGATTTTCGTGTTGTGGAAGGACCAACGCATACAAATTTGATCTTTGATGTTTTGGTTCCGTATAAATTTGCCCTAAAAGACAGCAAGTTGATTGACATGATTAATCTCAAGGTAAAAGAGCTGAATTCTTCCTATTTCATAGCTATAAAAATAGACCATACATATGTATAAAAGTATTTGTTATATAAATCAACGGCGGAAGGCTAAATAGATTGGCCTTCCGCCGTATCATTATCATAGAAGATCTAATTTACAGACTTTATTTCATAGTCTCATTTCTTCACACACTCGACTTTATTTATTATCCATTATTATATATTATTTTTTTGATTTTTTTATGTTTATTCGCTTTATTATGTTTGTTGCTTTTATTATATTTGTTGGCTTTATTATGTTTGTTGACTTTATTATGTTTGTTGCTTCTATTATATTTGTTGGCTTTATTATGTTTGTTGGCTTTATTATGTTTGTTGACTTTATTATGTTTGTTGCTTCTACTATGTTTGTTGCTTTTATTATATTTGTTGACTTTATTATGTTTGTTGCTTCTACTATGTTTGTTAAGTTTATGTTGCAGGTTTATTTTTCGTTTTCACAATTTCTTCTTTCGAAGCTTATATATCATTTTCCACGACTCCACATAGGGTATTTTTGAATGGAATTTCCTCTTTTCTACCCTGTTTAGAGTTCGAACATCCATTAAAATACTACCTGTTTGACAAACACCCTAACAAAACAAGATTTTCTACCCCATTTTTACTTTTAAACGGGGTAAAATATCTTGTTTTTCTGTCATCTTCGTCTTCTCTATCATTTTTTTCTTTATATCAAGCTAAACTATGGGTATAAAAAGAGAGTCATGTGCTCTCTATACCCCGTTATTAGCATTCCTTATTTGTATTCTTTTATTTACATGCTTTTACTTGTATTCTTTTATTTGCATCCTTTTACTCGCATGCTTTTATTTGCATCCCCTTTTTTGCATCCTTTTATTTGCATCCTTTTACTCGCATGCTTTTATTTGCATCCCCTTTTACTTGCATGCTTTTATTTGCATCCCCTTTTTTGCATCCTTTTATTTATACCCTTTTATTTGCATTCTTTTATTCGCATGCTTTTATTAACATTTTGGGGATTCTTTTAGTAGCATTCATTACCGGTATGCTTTTGTTTCAATTACAATCAGCAATACTCCTCGTTCCACTTTAATTTCTGCCGTTTTACCCAGAAATTCATTACTGACTCCGACAGGAAAAGTATTATCCAAAACAGCATCTGTGACCTCATATTTTAGATTTTTTATGATTACACCTTCTGCTCTTTCCGATAATGAAAACACAGAAATCCACCCTGACATTTCAGATGGAAATACACAGCTTTCCTCTTTTATCAGAAAAACTTTGACTCCGTCTCCTACAAGTTCTCCGTATAGTCCATGTTCCTTTAAATAAAGCAGGCATTGTATGTTTGCCAGAGTATGACTCAAACGTCCTCCAAGACCGCCATAAATTGTGAAATCTGTAATCCCTTTTTTTATTGCCGCTTTGATTGCCGCCAATGTATCTGTATCGTCTTTTTCACAAGGAAGCTTAACGATAATCTCTTCAGGATATTGGGCTAACAGTTCATAGCGTTCCTTGGGCAAAGAATCAAAATCACCCACTATCATATTCGGAGTTATATCGTTTTCCGCGCAAAAAACCAGACCGCCATCCAATGCAATTACATAATGATTTTTTGTTATAACCGGAATTTGTCTTCCAATATCACCGGCACCGATTAATACCGCACATTTTTTCAGTTCATTCATCTTCTGATTCTCTTCTTTTCTTGTTACTGTTTTCCGTTCTTCTTTGTTCGGTTTTTTTCTCAATTCCCTTATTTTCCTACTTCCGTTTTTCCGTTCTTCTTTGTTCGGTTTCTTTTCTCAATATTTTATATTATCTTCTTTTCTAATTGTTTATCCTATGATAAAATAACAGACGACACAACAACACAAAGTGCTGTTTATTCTTTCAAAGGTACACTTTCAAAGGCAGTTTCGTTATGGACATTACTCTGGTATTATATTCTCACGGATTCGAACACAAACTCCCCGCTTCCTTAATAAAAAGCAACAGACGCTCTGTTGGAATTACAATTAATCCCGGCGGAGAAATTATTATCCGCGCTCCAAAGCTCATGCCCGATACCCTTATCATGTCCTATGTGCAGAAGAAAGCCGCATGGATTATTGATGCCTATAAGAACCAAAAAAACATCCTCCCCTCTGACAATTTTACGAAAAAATCTCCACAAACTCTTGCTTTGGAAAAACGCTATAAAGATGCCGCCAAAGAGTATATTCCCAAACGAGTAGAATATTACCGAGTTCTAACCGGAGGAACTTATTCAAAAATTACAATTCGTGACCAGAAAACACGCTGGGGAAGCTGCTCAAGCAACGGAACCCTCTCATTTAATTTCCGACTTATGCTGGCACCACCGAGAGTTTTGGATTATGTCGTCGTTCACGAACTATGCCATTTAACCCATATGAATCATTCCAGAGAATTCTGGAATATGGTTGAGAGTATTCTACCAGATTACAAAGAACAAAAAAAGTGGTTAAAAGATAACGGGCATACACTACAGGTACCATGAAAGCGATAACAGTCTTAAAAAGGAGGTTAAACTATGCTTTACGAGCAAATACGCAAGGAACAAAAACGCTTGGATGATGAAATCCAATCTGTCCGGGCCCAATTACAAAAGCTGCCTGACGGGAAAATATATTGTGCCCGTAATCAACAGCGATACAAGTGGTACTACAGTGACGGTCAGACGCAGGTGTATCTCCCCAAAAAGGAACGAAAGTTCGCAGAACAACTGGCAGCTAAAAAATATCTTACTACTTTGTACGAAGATTTACTTCTCGAAAAGAAAGCTATTGATGCGTATCTTAAGCATTCCCCCACAAATTCCCCAAAATCGATTTCACTTCTTACGGAGGAGTCCGGTTATCAGGAACTTCTTCTTCCATATTTCAAGCCCTTATCTTTGGAACTGTCTGATTGGATGAATTTTCCCTATGATAGAAATACAAAATTTCCCGAACAATTAATTCAAAAAACCGTCTCCGGTCACTATGAACGTTCCAAATCGGAAGCGCTGATTGATATGCTTCTGTATATTAACAAAATTCCTTTCCGATATGAGTGCTCCCTTACATTGGGAGAAACCATTGTCTATCCCGATTTCACAATCAGGCATCCCCACACCGGTAAAGTTTATTATTGGGAACACTTCGGACTTATGGATGACCTGTCATATTCCAAAAACGCCATTTCAAAATTAAATCTCTACACTTCTTATGGTATCATACCAACTGTGCATCTGATTACAACCTATGAAACAAAAGATAATCCCCTCAGTTCCGATACAATTGAAAAATTAATAAAATTATACTTTCTGTAGACAGCTTATAATTTTTTTCTGTGAAATATCAGGTCTGTACTAATTTCAGATTTTGCTGCTTCATACTCACTTTCATTAGTAGCAGGGTATATGGTTAATTTTCTCTAGAATATTACCCCGTTTGTATTCTTTTCCCACACACTATTATATATGAAAATACATAAACATGCCTTTTTTCTGCCCTACTACCCTCTATTATTCAAGCAACGGGGTAACATACTAAATCTTTCAACATTTTTATCCACGTGCCATCTAAAAACGGATTTAAAGAAAACCAAACGGGGTATAAGTAGAAAAATTCAAACTACCTATACCCCGTCATCCTACGACACAAAACATTTTATACAATTAACGTGTTATACTCTTTAAATTATCCGCAAATTCATCACTTCATATCCTTTTGATTTTCAACAAATTCATCACGTCATACCCTTTTGATTTTCAACAAATTCATCACTTCATACCCTTCAGTTTGTAACGAAGAAAGGCATGATATCCGCCTTCAATGCTGTAAATATCATAGCCTGCCCGCGACAAATCCTCGGCAAAACCATCACTTGTATCTCCCGTATAACAGAAAAGGTAAATCCTCTTATTTTTCGGGAGCCTTGAAATATATCCGGTAAAATCCTCATGATAAATATGAATGGCACCCGGTATAGTTTCCTTTTCATATTCTTCCCGTTTACGCAGGTCAATAATTAACTTATCACTTCTATCCCTCAACACTTCCTCAAGACTCTTACGAAACATAGGCACTTCCTCCTACTATAAGATATTCATTTTTTTACATTTGTTGTCCACTTTTAAGATTTTTAATGAAAAATGTCAAAAAATCTTTTTCCGGCAATAACTGACTGTAACATTCAAACAATGTCTTTCCCATTCCGGTTACATGCACTTTTCGTTACATCGGCTGCAGTCTCCGCCACAGGAAAAATTTTTTCCTTTCTTTTTATTTTTCATTATACTTTTAAGTGCCAAAATGACACATACAATCAAAATAATTAACACAATTATGGTTCCCATAAATAACCTGCTTTCTTGATATTTAGACAATATGTTAATCGATTAGTTGATTTGTTAGTTATCCCTAACCATTTGTCCTCATAAGTTTATTCCCGCTGCTATCCTTTGTCAATCTTTTCTTCAGAGAAAGGTTCGTTGAAAAAAAAGGAAAGACATGGTATTCTTTTTGTATTCTGATAGGATTATTTTATAAAGTCGGAGAAAGGATATTCTTATGAAGATGAATGAATCTGCTGAAAATTATCTGGAAACGATATTAATATTAAGCAAAAAACTGCCTGTTGTCCGTTCGGTTGATATTGCCAATGAACTTGGCTTCAAAAAATCCAGCGTCAGTATCGCCATGAAAAATCTCCGTGAGAAAAATCATATTACGGTAACGGATGCCGGATATATTTATTTGACCGATTCCGGTAAGGGAATTGCCGAAATGATTTTTGAGCGGCATGAGCTTCTGACATCATGGTTGACACGTCTCGGTGTTTCTCCAAAGACAGCTTCCGAGGATGCCTGTAAAATAGAGCATGTCATCAGTAAGGAAAGCTTTGATGCTATTAAGAAGCATGCCAATCCATAAGAAGCCATATTCCATCGCATGTTTTTTACCGATAAGAAAAAGAACTTTACATAGTATTATTTTCAACAAAAAAGACACATTCCATCATAATCAGCTTTAATGTGATACATAGATGAAAATGTGTCTCTCTTTTATTTCTGCTTATTTACTTCTCTTACTGTAATACGGAATAGAATCATGCCTATTAAAAACAAAATAGCTAGCATGCCTACACCATAATTTTCTTTTCCCGTAATCAACGTTACCGTACTGACTACAGCGGTACCCATGAATGCTGCTCCTTTTCCGCAGATATCCAGAAAGCCAAAAAACTCTCCTGATTGGTTTGCCGGAATAATCTTTGTAAAATAGGAACGGGACAATGCCTGAATGCCTCCCTGGAACATTCCCACGCATACAGCAAGAATCCAGAATTGAATCTGTGTTGTCATAAACATTGCATAAACAGCAATTAAAAAATATGCTCCGATACATATTGTAATCAGCTTATCTGCTGCGATACGTTGTGCCAGGTATCCGAACAGGATTGCAAACGGGAATGCAACAATCTGCGTTACCAGAAGGGCCAGTAAAAGTCCCGTACTGTTTAATCCGAGTGCAGAGCCGTATGCAGTTGCCATATCTATAATCGTATACACACCATCAATATAGAAAAAGAATGCCAGCAGAAAAAGAAATGCTTTCTTTTCCTTCTTTATGTTTTTAAAAGTGCCACCAAGACGTGAAAAGCTTTCACGGAAAACATGCTCCTTTTTTTCTATATAATATTTCTGCTGATACTGCTTTAATAAAGGTACACTCATCAAAAGCCACCACAATGCTACAATACCAAAGGAAATCATCATAGCGGTTTCCATGGAAATCCCGAAACGATCCGCACCCAATACCACAACAAGGCATATAACAAACGGCACGCAGCTTCCGATATACCCCCACGCATACCCCTGTGAGGAAACCTGATCCATACGTTCTTCATCCGTAACGTCTGCAAGCATGGAATCGTAAAAGATTAAGCTGCTCGAATAACCAACCTTTGCAATAATAAATATAATCAGAAAAATAAGCCATTGCTTTGCGAAACCAAGACTGATGCATCCGAATAATCCGACTGCCAGTGACACGGTAAAAATAGGCTTTTTAAATCCTTTTGTATCAGCAAGTGTGCCAACCACCGGTCCCAATAATGCCACAAGAAGTGTTGTGACAGATGCTGCATATCCCCAATAAGCCATATAATGTTCTGATGCAAGACCACCTTCTTTTGCCAGATAATTAAAATAAATTGGCAGAATTGTGGTAATAAGTAATGTAAATGCAGAATTTCCCACATCATACAAAATCCAGTTTCTTTCCGATTTTGTCATTTTGAATTTGCTCATAAAATGTGCTTCTCCTGTTTATAATATCTATTCTTAAAAAATGTTTTATATCTCTTTTTTATAACTTTTTTATATCTTTTGCTTTTTCTGTGTATGTTTTTCTGATTCAAAGTCATAGAAAAATGTTTCTGACAGTTTTCCGCCGGTTTGCAGGTAATTTTCATATTCCGTAATTAAATCAACCGCCAGTTGCACGGCTTTATCATAGTGCTCCATCAGCCACGCCGTTGTTTCCCTGCAGGCCGCATTTTCCCTATAATTGATAATAAGTCCATGTAAAGTATCATATTGTCCCGAAAGCTTCATCAGAGCAAGCAAAATATTCCGTTTTATCCGTGAAGGGGCACGCAGCAGATTCAGGAAGAAAATCTGTCGTTTAATTGTTTGAGCTACCTGTTTCGGATTAACCTCGCTCCAAAAATCCGAAATTACGGCAGCATTCTTATACGTGGGTTTTAAGTGCCCGGTCAGACATTTACTAACCGCCTCATATCCGTCCCGTTCCAACAGTTCCCTGTCATATTCCGCTTCAATCTCGAAATGACTGATTCCTGTCTTTTCAATCTGCTCTGCAATATAACCATGGCAGGTAACATCCATTGCAAAATGGCAAAGGAAACCATATAAATAAGCTTTATGCGCTTCTTTTTCCGCGTTTTTGTGAATAACAGATGCCGCCGGAATAAAAAAGGAAGCCCCTGTTTCATGGTGCATACGCTGTCCCAGACATACAATATTATTTTTGAGCAGCGGATTATGATAGAAAAATATATCAGGACCGTGTACCCCGATTTGAAACAGTTCCTTATGATTGCATACAGTTTCATGTATGGAAGCGGGCAGTGCTTCCGCTACTGATTCCCCCAACCGGAAATGAGCATATGTTGTCGGCATATAACAAGCCTTCTTTCATTTTTTCTTAATGTTCTGTTATATATGATATTACATTTTGATGCCATATGTATTTATTGTACACTGTCGTTCAAAAAAAGGCTAGTAAAAATGTCAATTCATTTTTGCGAAAGGAGAATTCTAAATTATGATCACAAACGGTTTTACTTATATTGCAGTTCTCATTTTTATTGCTGCAATGCTCGTGTGGTTGCAGAAGTACACAAAATCCAAATTTTTTGACTATGCTCCACAAATTGTACTTCTCTACCTCATTACTATGATTTTCTGTACATTGGGTGTATGGGATATGGAGGCGACCAAGCCCGCCTATTCTGCTTTAAAAAACAATCTATTGTTTGCCATTATTTTCCTAATGTTACTGCGTTGTGACATCAGAAAGATTTTAAAGCTCGGTCCCAAAATGCTTGGTGTTTTTTTGCAGCATCCGTTTCTATCGGTCTCGGTTTCATCATCACTTATGCCGTTTTACATACTCCGCTCGGTGCTGAAGCATGGAAGGCACTCGGTGCTCTCTGCGGAAGCTGGATGGGTGGTTCCGGTAAAATGATTGCCGTTCAGGCAGCATTTGACATCGGAGAATCTGATATGGCATACGCCCTTGTCGTTGATTCTATTGACTACTCTATCTGGGTTATGTTCTTATTATGGGCCATTAACTTTGCTCCAAAGTTCAACAAATGGGTCAAAGCCGATACACGTGTTCTCGATGAGGTATCTAAGAAACTGGAAGAAGATGCAAAAGCAAATGAAGCTCCTATTACATTTATAAACATCATCTTCCTCCTTGGCTTAGGTCTTGTGGTATCTGCATTCGGACAAAATCTCGGTGCTACACTTAACGGTGTTGCTCCATGGTTAGACAAGTCTACATGGACGGTATTACTCATTACATTAGCAGGCTTAGTCGGAGCCGTTACCCCTATCGGTAAAATGGCCGGTGCGCAGGAGCTTTCCAATGTCCTGCTTTACTCCGTTGTCGCATTATTAGCATCCAGAGCAAGCTTCTTAGAATTAACAGATGAACCTCTCTGGATTGTTGCCGGATTTATGATTCTTGCTATCCACTGTATCATCATGATTATTCTTGCAAAAATCTTCAAGCTGGATATGTTTACATGCGGTGTTGCTTCTCTTGCAAATATCGGTGGTTACGCTTCTGCTCCTATTTTAGCAGGTGCATACAGCGGTGCACTTGTTCCGGTTGGTGTCTTAATGGCATTGATGGGATATGTAATCGGTACCGGCGGTGGTATTATCGTCGCAAATATTATGTCAATGTTCTCATAACCAATTACCGAAATATTTATTAAAACTTCATACGTTAAAGAACGGGGAGTATGCCCAAAGCATACTCCCCGTTAAATTATCTCATTATATAACTTGATACAGATTCTGTTACCTGTGGCACCCTCTGCTTGCCAATACCGCTTTCATATCGGATGGAATATCCGCTTCCCACTCCATCCGTTCTCCCGTAATCGGATGCTTTAGCGAAAGATGCCATGCATGCAATGCCTGCCTATTCATCCTTTGGTCCTTCGGATTATACAGGAAGTCTCCAAGCAGGGGATGACCGATGGACGCCACATGCACCCGTATCTGGTGTGTTCTTCCCGTTTCCAATATAAGTGAGAGCAGCGTTGCATCCGCCATTCTCTCAAGCACCTTAAAATGGGTTATCGCACGCTCTCCGTTCTCATAATCTATCATACGTTCAATTGTGGAACCATCCCTGCGTCCGATTGGTGCGGTAATGATTCCCGAATCTTCTTCTATATACCCATCCGCAATTGCAAGATATTCCCGCTTGATTTCCCGCTTAAGCATTTGTTGCTGTAAAATACTGCAGCTTACCATATTTTTTGCCAAAACGGTAAGACCTGTCGTATCTCTGTCAAGACGGTTAATGCAACGAAAACGAAATGGAATTCCCTTTTGATTAAAATAAAAGGCAGCCGCATTCGCCAGGGTATTGTCATAATTATTAAGTGACGGATGAATCGGCATATCCGCCGGTTTATCAATGACCATTAAGTCTTCATCTTCATACCGGATCGGAAAAGGCAGATTTACAGGTGCAATTTTTTCAGATGCCTTTTCTTTCATACATATTTGCAGTAAATCGCCAAGCTGTAAACGGTATGTTACATACTCCCAGACTCCGTTTACGAGAATGCTGCGTTCCTGCTTCTTTAACTCCACTATATTTTGCCTTGAATAGCCTTTCTGTCTCAGAAAATCCTTTATTGTTACCCCGGCTTCTTCCAAAGAAACCGTGTACTCCAGAATTCGTTCCATTGTCACTTCCGTTATCTTTCATTATTCTTCTATACAAACGGCTTTATCTCTATAATCAATCTATCGTATCTACCCGAGACTTTTCTGTCAAATCATAGTATATAAAGTTTTCTTAATTGCACCCAAAAGAAGGGTGCTGTTTTTATGCCTTTTTTACGTAATCTCTTAACTCTGTATCAGATAAGCATAATAGGCCACAAACGCAGCCAGCATCACAATGCCGCCGACTCTGTTCAGCTTTTTATCCTTATTACATAATATACATATAAATAAAAGTACTGCCGTTGAAATTCCTACGATACTATCTACCAAAAATCCCTGTGCATAAACTACAGGTGTAATCAGCGCTGCGGTTCCTACTACAAATAAGATATTAAAAATATTGCTTCCCACAATATTTCCTACTGCAATATCGGCCTTGCCCTTTAACCCTGCCGTTACAGAAGTAATCAGCTCAGGCAGGGAAGTTCCGAATGCCACAATCGTAAGACCGATTAGACGTTCACTCCAGCCAAAATACCGCGCTATTTCAGATGCGGCATCTACGGTTACATCACTTCCCCATACAATTAATCCGCCTCCGATAACAATCAGAATAAACATCTTGAAAAGAGTATCACCTGCTTCAAACTCCGGTACTTCCTCTGTATCCGTATCAATTCCTTTTTGGGAAAGATAGAATAAATATCCCATGAATATGATAAATATTATCCACAGTATAACGCCTTCCATGCGGGACACATAACCATCCTTTAAGCCCATAAACGCAAGAATAAAACTTATTAAAATTACAAACGGTATTTCTATATGGAAGGTATTTTTCTTCACAGCCAAAGGAATTAGCAGGGAAGTGATTCCTAAAATCAGAAGAATATTCAATATATTACTTCCTACCACATTTCCTATCGTAATTTCCGCACTTCCCTTAAGTGCTGCAGTAATAGATACCGCAGCTTCGGGTGCACTCGTTCCCATAGCCACAATTGTAAGTCCTATTACAATCTGTGGTATTCCGAATTTACCTGCAAGCTTACTGGAGCCTTCCACAAACCAATCTGCTCCTTTAATTAACATTACAAAACCAATCACTAATAAGATAAATTGTATAATCAGGTTCATAGCATTCCTCTTTTCCGACTCATCCATATAATTCCCAATCTTATTGAAAATTATTTTCCAGAGTAGCACTTGCAACAAAGTATAGCAGATATGAATAAGCGGAACAAGGGAAAAGTATTTTTTTCCTATTATAAAGGTTTACTTTATGACAAAAATATACTAGAATTGTTTCTGAGTAAAATTATAAAAAGGAGATACAGTTATGAATATTTCACCATTACAGAAAGCTAGATATGAGTATGCTCCAAAGCTTCCCGGAATGCTTAGAAACGGCATCGCAGATATCTGCGTAAAGGAAGGCAAAGAAACTCAGAGTGTAGCTGACCAGGAAAAAATCAAAGCTCTTTTCCCAAATACTTACGGTAAAAAGGAAATTACTTTCCAGAAAGGCCAGAACACATCCGCAGCTAAAAAGCAGGTTGTAGGTGTTATCCTTTCAGGTGGACAGGCTCCCGGCGGACACAATGTTATCAGCGGTCTCTATGATGCACTTAAGGAGACTAATAAAGAAAATGTCCTCTTAGGTTTCAAGGGTGGCCCGGACGGACTTCTTAAGAATGATTATGTAGAATTTGACGATGCATTTATCGATGCATACAGAAACACAGGTGGTTTCGATATCATCGGTTCCGGCAGAACTAAGCTTGAGACTAAGGAACAGTTCGCTATCGTAGCAGAGAATGCAAAGAAGAATGGCCTTACAGCCGTTGTTATCATCGGTGGTGATGACTCTAATACGAATGCTGCAACACTTGCAGAGTATATGGCAGCTAACAATACAGGTATTCAGGTTATCGGATGTCCTAAGACAATAGATGGTGACCTTAAGAATGAGGATATCGAGGCTTCATTCGGTTTCGATACAGCTACTAAGACATATTCTGAACTTATCGGTAATATTGAGAGAGATGCTAACTCAGCTAAGAAGTATTGGCATTTCATCAAGGTTATGGGACGTTCAGCATCTCACGTAGCACTTGAGTGTGCTCTTGAGACACAGCCAAACATCTGTCTTATCGGTGAAGAGGTTGCTGCTAAGAAGATGTCTCTTGCACAGATTACTAACTATATTGCTGATTCTGTAGAGAAAAGAGGAAACAATGGCAACAACTTCGGTGTTGCTATTATTCCGGAGGGTATCGTTGAGTTCGTTCCTGAGTTCTCTAAACTTATTGCTGAGATTAATGAGCTTCTTGCAGGCAGCAAGACAGAGGAGTTTAATGCTCTTCCGGATTGGGAAGCTAAGTACAACTTCATCAAGGCCGGTCTTACAGCAGAGTCATTTGCAGTATTTGATATTCTTCCTCAGTTCGTTCAGCAGCAGTTATTCCTCGAAAGAGATCCTCACGGAAATGTTCAGGTATCCCTTATCGAATCAGAGAAGTTATTCTCTGAAATGGTAAAAGCTGAACTTGCTAAGAGAAAAGCAGCCGGAACATACAAGGGTAAATTCGGTGCTCAGCATCACTTCTTCGGTTATGAAGGAAGATGCGCATTCCCATCTAACTTCGATGCTGACTACTGCTACTCACTTGGTTACAACGCTTTCATGCTTATTCAGTATGGCTACACAGGATACCTTTCAAAGGTTTCTAACATTGCTAAGCCGGCTGAGGAGTGGATTGCAGGTGGTATGCCTATCACAAAGATGATGAATATGGAGAGAAGAAACGGTGAGGACAAGCCGGTTATCAAAAAGGCTCTTGTAGAGCTTGACGGAGCACCATTCAAATACTTTGAAGCTCACCGTGAAGAATGGGCAACAGAGACCTGCTTCAAATATCCGGGTGCCATTCAGTACTACGGACCGGCAGAGGTTTGTGACATTACAACAGTAACTCTTGCTCTTGAACAGGCAAAATAAAACAAGCTGAAGGATGACATGCTTCGCGGCTCATCCATATATTAAGAAATACAGCCCCCAATCGTTAGGTTGGGGGCTGTATTTCTTCAGTTTGCCATACCAAATTCTAAAATTTCTCCGTTGGCGATATAATAGCAGTACCTGGTTGCCACATCTACCGAACAACCACCCGGAAATATAGTATCAACCGTCTGATATGCCGATTTTGCCAAAACAATTGTATTACCCGAATAATTATTAAGATGATATATATATATATGACGGGTCATACGGATCAGGGTTTTGCATTTCATCACAACATATATATATGATAAGCATGTCCGTCTGTATAATAGAAGCGTATGTATCCTACCAAAGCACTGTATACGCTTCCATCAGGTCCCCATGCCACTTCCATACTCTGCAAATCTGATTCCGCTTCTTCCCACTCTGCTCCATTTGGCAATACAAATCTGTTGCCATCTTCATCCAATACCTCTAAGCCCCTGGTTGCAGGTGCTTCAGCACCGGAAACAGCGTTGGCAGAATTGCTTGCACCTCTGGAATAAACAAACTCCTTAAATTCCATCATATTATCCTGTTCAAAGGTAGAAGAAAGATAAAGAGGATAATTCACTGCTCCTTTTCCGCTGTCATCCTTTCTACCGCCATGAATTGCAATTGTCTGGTATTTCATTTTTTATCTCCTTTTCTATCTCCTACTTTTCTTATAGGAATGGCATGCTATTATTTCCATGTTTTGTCAACTACTTTTTATAAAAAAATTTTTTTACCGGAATTTACTATATTATTTTGGGATAAAACAAGACCTTGCTCGCGAAAGCATTGACAGAATTTCTCACAGCCGTTATAATGACACTCGTGGCTTATGTCGATTATCTTAATCCGGCATGAAAACAAGCTATATAGGCGGATGTGGCGGAATTGGCAGACGCACCAGATTTAGGTTCTGGCGGGCGACCGTGGGGGTTCAAGTCCCTTCATCCGCAGTCCAAAAAATCCCTGCCTAAATTCAATAGGCAGGGATTTTATTATGCAAATTATCTACTACACTTATCATTTATACCAAATCATCCTTATGGCAAAGGGCTCTCCTCATGGCAATGAGCGCTTACCATGGCAGAAGAAACGTCCCCGATAATATGTTTAAGAAAAAAGAGGCTTAGCATAAAGGATACCAATTCCGCAATCGGAAAGGCCCACCAGACATAATTTACATTTCCCAATAAGGAAAGAAGGTATGCAGCCGGGAGCAATACAAGAAGCTGCCGGCAGATGGAGGTAATCATACTGTAAACTGCATTACCAAGGGCCTGGAAAACGGAGCTGCAGACAATACAGAAAGCGGCAATCACAAAATGAAGACTTATTATCCTAAGAGCCGGAACACCCATACCCATCATATGCTCCGAAGCATCAAATAAAGCAAAAAGCTTATCCGGAAATACCTGGAATATCAATACTCCTACGCTCATGATCACCACAGCATATAAAATGCTCAACTTTATTGTCTTTAACAAACGTTCTCTTTTTCCCGCTCCGTAATTAAAGGCAATAATCGGCACCATTCCGTTATTGAGTCCGAATACCGGCAGGAAAATAAAGCTTTGCAGTTTGAAATAGACACCGAAAACAGCCGTCGCCGTGGAAGAAAACGCTATCAAAATCTGGTTCATTCCATAAACCATGACAGAGCCGATGGACTGCATAATAATAGAAGGTACACCTACCACATATATTTCCTTAATTATTCCGGCAGACGGATGAAAATTTTCAAACGAAAATTTTATTTCCGTGTTCATTTTTAAATTAATAAAAATGGCTAACAAGGCTGCAACAATCTGTCCGGTAACAGTCGCAATCGCAGCACCTGCTACTCCAAGCTTCGGCATACCGCATAGACCAAATATCAAAATCGGGTCAAGAATAATATTAATAATCGCGCCCGTCATCTGGGTAATCATTGTAAAAAATGTTTTTCCGGTGGACTGAAGTAACCGCTCAAAAATAAACTGTGAATATAAACCAAACGAAAAAATCAGGACAATGCTCAAATATTGTATTCCGTATCCCACAATCTCAGCATCGCTTGTCTGCCCGTAATAAAACGGCTTAACAAGAAATAATCCGACTAAAAGAAAGACACAGACATTTAGGGCTGTCAAAAAAATTGCATTCATTGCGCATTTATTTACTTTATCATAATCCTTTTCCCCCAATGCACGTGATAATACTGCATTAACACCCACTCCGGTTCCTACCCCAAGTGCAATCATCAAAGATTGAACAGGGAAAGCCAACGATACCGCCGTTAATGCATTTTCACTGATTCTAGCCACAAAAATGCTGTCTACAACATTATAAAGCGCTTGTACCAGCATAGATAGCATCATCGGTACTGACATACTGAGCAGTAATTTATTAACCGGCATAATGCCCATTTTATTTTTTATTTCCGACTCATTTTTCTGCTGTGATTTTACCATTATTTCTGCCATTTCTTCCTCACTCTGACTTATAGCCAATCTTATAGAATTCTGTGAAATCTCATATAAAGTGTTCCGCACTAGTTTTCAAGAGTTTACCATTTTTAACCGAATTGATATTATAGCATGATAATTCTTTATTGAAAAGGGCAAACTACGAAAGGACCCGTGCCTGCTGACAAAGGTCCTCCCATATTACTGCTATTTATATTGTCCCACGTTCTACCATTCGATATGCAACTCTATCGGTTTTTTCCCTGTCATTTCAATGCTCTTTGCATCAGGCTGGTTTGTTCCAATGTACAGACGGTAATTTTTTCCTTCCAAAATTCTCTCCGTTTTCATTTACCACCGTAAATGCCCGTCTCTGAACCGGTATTTTTACCTCTTTCTTTTCTCCTGCCTTAAGATGAATTCTTTGAACTCCACACAATGAAGGATTCGGAACAGCAAAAATACAGTCTTCATTTTTAATATAAACCTGAACCACATCGTCTGTTTCCATACGGCCGCTGTTTTGTACAACTGCTTTAACTATACATGCCGTTTTTGTATCATCTAAGTCACCGTTGTTGCAATTTACTATTTCTGCCTGCTCAACCGAAACATCACCATATGTTAATCCAAAACCAAAAGGATACTGAGCCTTATAATCCATATAGCGGTAGGTTCTTCCTTTTATGGAATAATCCGTAAATTCAGGCATTTCTGTTAAGTTATCATAAAATGTTACCGGAAGCTTACCGGATGGGGAGACTTCGCCGAATAAGAGCTTCGCAATACTTCTTCCGCCTCTTGCTCCCGGATACCAGGTCTGCAGAATCGCATTATAATGCTCATTTGCAAATCTCATATCCATAGCACTTCCCGTCATCATCAGCATAACAACCGGTTTACCGGTTTCTGCAACAGCCTCCAATAAGCGTTGCTGTGACTTAGGAAGCAATAAAGACTCTTTATCTCCGGATGCATAACTATTACCGGAATCACCCTCTTCACCCTCTAATGTTTCATCCAATCCAACACAATGAACTACAAGGTCGCTATGCTCTGCTACAATTTTAGCCTCTGCCAGACGATCTCCTTTTATCGCCAGAGGCTCTGTTTTATCTTCAAACAGATGGCAGCCCTCTGAAAACAATATACGGACATCCTTTCCTACTGCTTCTTTTATACCCTCCAATACAGTTACATATTCAGAAGAGGTACCGTGATAATTACCGATTAAAGCGGCTCTACTGTTGGCATTCGGTCCGATAACTCCGATTGTTTTTACACTTTCCTTATTAATCGGTAGAATTCCGTCATTTTTCAATAAAACAACGCTCTCCAAAGTAGCTTTATCCGCTAAAGCAATGTGCTCATCACATTCTATCTTTTCATATGCAATCGAATCAAACTCTGTCTTGTCAAACAAACCTAATATAAAGCGTGTTGTAAATAACCTTACAGCGGCTTCTGTTACGGTTTCTTCACTGATAAGTCCCTGATTATATGCATTCAATACATGAAGATATGTATTACCGCAATTTAAATCGCATCCCATATTCAGCGCAAGTGCCGCAGATTCTGCCGGCGTCTTGGTTACCATATGATTTTCATAGAACAGTTATCACTTTATTCGATTTTTCAATCCAATATGGTATTACAACGGCAAAAGCCTATTTCAGTCTGGGGAAGCGCTCCTCTTGGCAGCAACGTTACCGTAAAACTTATGGATTTTTCTGTTACGTCGACTGTAAATGAGGACGGCTCCCGGTGGATTGTATCATCTTATGCTGGAACCTTTAACCTTATTTCCTGTAAAAGGTGCTCTCTGGTATCAGGGAGAATCGGATTCCGGTCCCGGTCATGCTGAAATTTATGATATCCTTATGGAACGCTTAATTACTTTCTGGAGGCGCAAATGGAATGATGATTTTCCATTCCTTTTTATTCAGCTTGCCCCTTTTGGTGTCGGGCTTCAGTGCGGCTCCGAAAATTATAGGATTGTCCGTGAAAAACAGGAGCTTGTCGGCGTTTGATTTCTTTATGCCAGTATGTCATGCACGTATATACCAAAACCCGTTTGTCTGGATTGCAAGTCGTTTTACGCATAGATTTAATAATGACGTACTAACTTCCTGAATCGTATGGGAAGCCTTAGCGTTCTGCAGCAGTTTTTCATAAATTCCTTCTAATGTTACCGGCTGATAATCTAAGAGAGATAAAATCTCTTTTTCCAAAGAGGTCATTTTCATACCGTCCGAGTAATCATCCCGGATCATACCCTTATCTTGCTTCGATTTTGTACGTTCACACGTCCTTTCCTTTTTATGTCTTTCTTGGTTCTTGTCTTCATTTGAAATACCATACTTTTTCTGAAGTCCTTCCAATTCTTTTGAAAACTCACTAATTCCCGTCAATATTCCGGCTCCCTGCGAAATAAGGCGGTTACAGCCGCAGCTTAATACATCATCAATCCTTCCGGGTAAAACCCAGATTTCTTTTCCCTGCTCCAACGCCATATCTACTGTAATTAATGTACCACTTTTTTCTCTTGCTTCCATTACAAGCAGAATATCTCCCAAGGCACTGATGATGCGATTCCGCATCGGGAATAACCCTGCTTTCGGCATTGTCCCGGGCAGGTACTCACTGATAATTCCCCCATGCTCAGGAATCTGTTCAAACAACGCCCTGCTTTCCTTCGGATAACAGATATCTGCCCCGCATCCAAGTACGGCATATGTTCTGCCGCCGTTTTCTATTGCTGCTTTCTGTGCAATGCTGTCAATTCCTCTTGCCATTCCGCTTATTATTTCAATACCTCTTTGAACAAGGACACCTGCAAACAGTTTTGTCTGTTTCTCTCCGTAATAGGAATGATTTCTTGCACCTACAACCGCAGCCGTCATGCACTTTTCCTGAGGAAGTGACCCTTTTACAAACAGAGACAATGGACAATCTGACACCACACGCAATCTGGCAGGATAATCCCAATCAAAAATGCTGCAATAACGAATTCCGTTTTTTTTCAATTTTGCCAGACGCTCAGCCGGTGTCTCCTTCTCTCTTTCTTCCAAAAATGCCCTTGTCTGCTCTGTACTCAATATCCCGCTTAGTTGCTCCTCATTTGCATGAAACAATGCATCTGCATCTTTGAAATAATTCCAAAGCTCCCTGATTGTTTTATTCCCTATTCCCGGTACTGTCTGCAGGAAATACAGTACCTCACGATTATCCGGCATAAGCGTTATCCTCCTGCACCCGGTAACATACAGCCTCCCCCAAATGCTTTACGGTAATATTTTCTTCGTCGTCTATATCCGCAATTGTTCTGGCAACCTTAAGAATCTTATGATAGGAACGGGCACTCAGATTCATCATATAAAATATCTGTTCCATATACTTTTTTTCTTCCTCTCCAAGCAAACAATAACGTCTTATTTCTCTTGCAGGTATATCAGAATTAAACTGTAAGCCGGTTCCCTGAAAGCGTATTTTCTGCTTTTTCCTTGCATTCATCACAAGACTGCGCATATCCGCACTGCTTTGGCTGCCATTTTTGCTGTTCAAAGCTTTAATATCAACCATTTCTGCCGTCACATTCAAATCAATTCTGTCGCGAATCGGCCCCGATATTTTATTTTGGTAGCGTCTGACCTCACGTTCACTGCAATGGCATCGGTTTCTGTCCGGATAAAAACCGCAGGGACAGGGATTGGCTGCTGCAACAAGCATAAAATCCGCGGGATAACAAAACGTACCCTGCGTTCGTGCTATCTGTATCTTTTTTTCCTCTAAGGGCTGACGCATCGCTTCTATACACTCTTTACTAAATTCGGGGAGCTCATCCAGAAATAAGACACCTCTATGGCTAAGGCTGAATATGCCGGGTTTCGGAACGATTCCGCCACCTGCTAAAGCTGCAGCGGTCGTAGTATGATGCGGAGACAGGAATGGACGAGCCGTAATCAGTGAATTATTTTTATCCAGAAGACCCGATACACTGTAGATAGAAGAAACATCCAGACTTTCTTCCATTGTAAGAGGAGGAAGAATCCCGGGTATCCTTTTTGCTATCATCGTTTTACCGGCTCCCGGCGGCCCGCTTATCAGAAGGTGATGAAATCCTGCCGCTGCAATTAACGCTGCCCGCTTACAGGACTCCTGTCCGATAATGTCTTTAAAATCATCTGATTTTAGAAGCGCATTCCAAAATATATCCGCATACCTATCCGGCCTTTTTTTTGATGTAATATATTGCGTATTCTCCGTTTTGGGGGATGAGAAAAAATCAAGCACCTGCAAAAAATCATTGACACCGACTATCTGAATATTTTCAATCACGGTTCCCTCGGAAATATTATCCATCGGCAGAATACACGTCTTAAATCCGTTATCAGCCGCCTCTCTGACAATAGGTAACACTCCCTTAACCGGTTTTACTTCTCCGTTTAATCCCAGCTCACCGATAACACAAATATTTTCTGTATATTCTGCCGGAACATGCCCTAACGACACTAAAATCCCCAATGCTATCGGCAAATCATATGCTGTGCCCTCTTTGCGTATATTAGCCGGCGAGAGGTTCACCGTAATATGCACAGGCGGTATACGGATTCCCGAATTTTTGAGTGCTACCCTTACACGCTCCTTTGCCTCTCTTACCTCACCGGATAGCATCCCCACCATATCAAAGGCAGGCATTGTTTTGGCGATATCTACTTCCACCTGGGTAAGAACACACCGGATTCCGTGAATGCTCCCCGTTGTAATCTTTGAAAACATAAATGCTCCTTTCACATAAATAAATTTAGAAAATAAAAAAGGAAATTGCCGACGAAATGCCGGATTCTGAAAAAAAGATTTGCTTTTCACGAACTATAACATATACTGCAATGCAGGACAAGATTTATTAAATTATTTCATTATTTTCCATAAAACGCACAAATAACGCCTGTTATTTTTGTTGAAATCCTTGTCTCACAGCGTCCCTGTAATGATATCCTATCGGAATTTTTATCTGAGTATCTCTTAAAACAAGGTATTCCTTCAATAAATTTATCTCCGAAACATACGCTCTGTTTACCAGCATGCTTTTATTGCATTGCACCAGACATGCGGCATCAGCTTCCTCATATAACTCCTGCATGGTTTTATGCGGTACTTTAAGTAACCTACCGTCTTTCAAATGAATAAACAAAAGACGATTTTCCATCTCTACATAAACAATATCTCTTACCTGTATCGGATATAACATTCCACTTTTCCGAAGAAGTACATAGTTTTCTTCATCCCGATAGGTGCTGTACTGCAAAGCTTTCCTCAGCACTTTTAAAAGTGCATCTTCTTCAAATGCTTCCGGCAGAAAGCTCAGACAATTCAATTCCTTATATGCATGCTCTCTCATTTCCACGGCAGAAGTAATAAAAATAACCGGTAAAAGAACATATTTGTCCATCTCTCTAAGCTCTTCCACCAATGAAATGCCCAAATACTCCGCTTGTTTTTCTTTTTTATACACCGCATCCAGAATCAGAATATCTATATCGTCATCATTTAATAAACTTTCTGCTTCCGTTATATTACGTGCAATATATAATTTTATTGTTTTATCCTCTTTTGCAGCCGCTTCCAAAACAAGCCCCGCTATCCGTTCTGTCTGTTTATTACCACAATTGACAATCAATATGCGTTTATCCAAGCTTTCCCCCTCAAATAAATCAGTCATCTTTACCAAGATTATTCTATATTATCCTTTTCGGATTTCTGTCCTGTTTTAAGACATCCGTATATTTGAAGGAATTTTACCGTATAATAAAAACAGAATACGGTATAGATAAAAGTTCACAGAATTTTCACAAAATAATTAGCACTCACCTATTGACAGTGCTAACAATAGTTGTTATATATATTATATAACAAATAAACAATTATAAACAGTTGGCAAAACTGAAGGAGGAATGACTTATGTTATTAAGAAAACGTACAAACAACTTATTTGATGACTTTTTTGGCGAGATGTTTGATGACCCGTTTTTTACACAGAGCATGACACCTCAACTCATGAAGACAGATGTCCTTGAGAAAGACGGTCAGTATTTGCTCGATATAGAATTACCGGGTTATGAAAAAAAAGATGTGCAGGCAGAATTAAAGGATGGTTATCTTACCATCGAGGCCAACAAAGACCAGACTATTGAAAACAAAGACGAAAAATCTAACTTTGTTCGTAAAGAACGCTATACCGGCAGCATGAAGAGAACCTTCTATGTCGGTGAGGATGTGAAGGAAGAAGATATCCAGGCAGCCTTTAAAGACGGTATCTTAAAGGTAGCAATAAACAAGCCGGATGTGAAAAAATTGGAAGACCAGAAAAAACTGATTCCTATTCTGTAACCTTTATTTATTGCCAAACGGGCGGGATTATCCCAATGTTATCCTTAACTTAAGGACATAGGTGATAATCCCGCCTGTTTTCTCTATCATCCATATGCCATCCATATGCAAATGGCTGCTCATAGTTTATTTTTTAAATCCAATCTCAATCTCCGGATTTTTTTCCTGTAAAAACTCCAGCATTTCTTTCACGATTTCCTTGGAAGAAGCTTCAAGCTTTATCTGCTTTTCCTCTTTTGTCTTTATTACCAGGAAAAACATATCAAAATTAGCCACTCCGCAACAAAGCTTTCCATTTACCTCTTCAACACGCAGATATGCCTGCTTAATATCTGAGTAAGGCAGCTTATACCACTTCAAGCCCTTTTTGTATTCCACTTCCTGTTCAAGTAATTTGATTTTTTTATCTTCCATCCTGTCTTTACTCCTTTTTATTACTCTTTGTCAAGTAAACCGTAAAGCTTATACAAAGAAAGGACATTTTGATACAACATTTTATTTCCCATCAGTTGACGGAACGTTGCTGTTTTTTCTTTTCCTTCTTCTTTTAAGCGTTTCATTTTACCATCTGTTGTTTCATAGTTTTCTTGTATTGCTTCCAGCATTTTTTCAAATGCTTCAAGTCTATTACTATTTTCCATCCTTGCTATCAGCCTCCACAAATTATCAACTGTAGAAAAATTATATCACATTTCGGAACAATACAGAAAGACAATCTATTTCATATAATCGGGTAATCAGGAAGCCAGAACCATTTGCTTTCCTATAATAACCGCTTTTGAATCTACACCATGACCGATTTCTTTTGTTACGGCAATCGGAATATCCGAACCGGCATATTGCTTTACCAGCGTTACTATATCCGGCGTGCACCTGTTTTTTTCCATTGCGCTAAATGTACCAAGCAATATTCCGTTTATTTTCTCAAATACACCCATCTGCTTTAATTGGTTTAACAGCGTCACAATCTGCGGCACTTGTCCCCCAAGGCTTTCCAGCAGAAGTATCTTTTCGTTCATATCCGGCCAATACGGTGTTCCCGCCAGTTTCAGAAGGCAGCGGATGTTTCCGCCAACCAATATACCCTGCATCGTTTCTTTTTGTACAAACTCATACTTCGGGGAAAACAAATCATTTTTCCCATTCAAAACCGCTTTCTTAAAGAGTTCAATCCTGTCTGCACTATTACCCAAAACCAGATTTTTTATTTGAAACAAAACAGATGTGTGTCCGGTCTTTGCATAGATTGCATTAATAATGGTAGTAAGGTCACTATATCCCCAAAACTGCTTTTTTGCCTCTGCAATAATATCAAAGTCCAGATATGGCAGAATCTCATTGGCAAGGTCTCCACCGGATATATCAAAAATCGCTTTGATTTCTTCCCCCTCATAAAACCGCATCAGTGCATCTGCCCGTTCTTTCGCAGTTCCGCTAAACACAGAGTCCTTTTCGTAAATATAATCACTAAAAATCGGAAGCAGTCCGATTTCCGTTAAGATTTTCTGCAGGTTTTCCAGGATTTCTTTATTAGAATGAGATTGTCCGTTTGAACAGCAGACAATACCAACCTTAGACCTTTTCTGCATAAACATTTTCTCCTTAAAACCTCCTTAACCGGCAATCTTGTTACATCATTTTCTTAACCATTCCATGCCTATTACAATATGCATACATTATACCATATCCTCTTTTCCGAAAGCGTAGCGAAATATCCTGCTCAGGATAAAGTTTTATAATTTCACAGTCATCCGAGGTCACATAGGCGATAAACGAAATATAATGTGTCTTATTCATTGGGTGCTGCATGGTTACGTAATATTCATTATCTATCGTCTGTACATTTAAGCAATGCTCTTCATCGCATTTTTCTGCTTCCGCTTCTGGCAATGTAACTCCACAGCAGGAAAATGTGCCTTTTCCGACTGATGTAATGATATTACCGCATACGGGACAAACATAGAAATGAACCTTTTTCATATTACCGGACGGATTCTCATTTTCCCGCAAATCACCGGTTAAAAGCTCTGCGATTGAAACACCCAATGCTCTTGCCAGTTCTTCCATAATTCCGATATCCGGAAGTCCTCTGTTTGTCTCCCATTTGGATATTGTTTTATCGCTGACCCCAATCTGCTCCGCAAGTTCCTTTTGTGTAATTTGTCTTTTTTCTCTTAGTTCTTTAATTGCTTTTCCTGTTACATAACTCATAATAAAAACCTCTTTTCTATATTATGAGTAAATTATATGTACTGTGATATCCAATCGCAACCTACGCTTCGTAGAGTGGTTTATTCAATCAGGCACATTCCTCTTTACATTCAGAGCAAATTATTATCAATATAATCAAAATACGGCTTTTGAATGACTTCGCCCGAATTATTTTTATACCATTCAAACGATTCTTCCAAACCATCATACAATGGTTTTACATCATACAATGATTTTACATCCTGCATTAGTTCATATTGCTTTGACACATCAAGATAATATTCATAATGATAAAAGCTGAAATAATTTCTTTGCTCTGTATCATCCTCCACATTCACAAAGTCCACCTGTTTGCCCACGATTTGATAACAGAGTTCTACCCACTTTCGAATGGAAACTACATCCTTATTGCCCACATTAAAAATATGCTGATGAGGTTTATTATTTAGAATAACATCGATAAATCTACACAAATCATAAATATGGAAAAATTGTAATTTCATCTCTCCATTTCCGGGCAAATAGAATTTCCTGTTTCTTAACGCACAGTCAAAAACAAACGCTTCTCTATAAACGTTATTCATTGGTCCATATAAATATGGCGGTCGGAGAATATAGGCATTTGGCACCCTCTTTTGCAATGCTTCCTCAGCTTTCATCTTATTTATTCCGTATTTACCCCAGAATTTATTGGCACCGGATGGCGTTTCTTCCGAAAAGGGCTGTTCACAGTATTCGGGATACACAGCACTTGAACTAATCAATATATACTCGTCATAGCCGTCAAGTGCATCAAGCAGTAGGTCAACATCCTCCGCAGTATATGCAGTTACATCAATAACAGCATCAAAATGATACTGACGAAGGATTTCCCCTAAATGATGTCTGTCTGCCTGAATGAGTTTTACCCCTGCGGACTGCGTTCTGCTGTTTCTGTTCATAACATATACCTCATCGCCCTTTGCAATAAAGTATTCTGCAATATATCTGCTCACAAATACGGTTCCACCGGTTACAAGTATTTTTTTCATGCTCTTACCTTGTTTCACAACATCATTTTTCTTCCAAGAACGATTTTCGCTACACACCCCAAACAACTTTTTTCACTTGAAAATATAAAACTGATATAAGTTGTTTGCCTGTGGTATCTTGATGCGCACCCTTCCTTTCCATAATATCAAACTTTTTACACTTCATCAATTGATGAGTCTGTTCCGTTGACATTCTAAACAAAATATGCCGTCTATTATCTTAAAGTTCTAAATCTCTTTTAATTCCGTTCTTCCGGACGGGTTGAGTAATTTGGAACTTTTTTCATTTTCATCTAACCATTTTCTTTGTGTACATTTCCAACATTATCTTCAATTAATTCCTTCGGGGTATCACAGCCAATTTTGCACTGCCTGTCGGGGTACCACAGCCTTGTTTTTATTTTCTTTACCCATTTTCCGATTTGAGATTTCATTTTGAAACATAAAAATGATATATAAATCATAATAAGCATATACAATACCCCTTTTCCCAGAAAGAACAGGGTATTGGAGGGCAAAAGATTCACTATACACCCCCAGACAACTTTATTTACTTGAAAATATGGTAGCTACGGGGTATACCAAAGAAGAAACACCTCTCCATACCCCACACAGCCACTGAGGGAACGAAAAAAAAAGCGTAATGTATCCTGCATCCATTTCCTCGTTTCCTTCTCTGATATTTCATCACTCTCTATTTTGGCATTTACATTATACTGAATCATCATAAAATCAATAAAGTCTTTCAAATTAAAGACATATTCCATTTCATAGATTGTCTGTTTCTCCATAAGAAAATCTTCCGTCAAATCATTTTAGCTCCAGACCTTCTCATTTAATACATAATCGCAAGAACGTTTGTTCTCCTATTGTCAAAAGCAAAAAAGCACATTCAGATAGGCGATATATGCATCAAAGTGCACCCAACAGGGGTGTACAGTGCATCAAAGAACCCAAGAAAAAGAAAAGACGGGCAGCGACAAATGTCAAAGTCCGTCTTTTTCATATATTATTTGATTATCTTTCAATACCTAAAACAAATATAATACCATAAAATCAAGCAAATCAGCCTTATTCATTCATCTTCGCCAGCTTCGCTGCCTGGTCTGCTGCTATGCAGGCATCCACAATTTCCTGAATGTCACCATCCATGATTTTATCAAGTTTGTATAAGGTCAGATTGATTCTGTGGTCGGTCACGCGTCCCTGCGGGAAGTTGTAGGTACGGATTTTTTCGGAGCGGTCGCCGGTTCCGACCTGGCTCTTTCGAAGCTCTGCTTCCGCATCATGGGCCTTCTGCAGTTCTAAATCGTATAGCTTGGTACGAAGAAGTGCAAACGCTTTGGCACGGTTCTGAATCTGTGACTTTTCTGTCTGGCTGTAGATAACGATTCCGGTAGGAATGTGGGTTAAACGTACTGCGGAGTCCGTTGTGTTGACACACTGTCCACCGGCACCCGAAGAACGGCAGACATCGATACGGATGTCCTTTTCATCTATAACAACATCCACATCCTCTGCTTCCGGCATTACGGCTACGGTAATCGTAGAGGTGTGAATACGTCCGCCGGATTCTGTCTCCGGAACACGCTGTACACGATGTACACCGGATTCATATTTCATAATGGAATAAACACTTGGACCGGATAACATAAAGGTAACATTTTTCATACCGCCGATTCCGATTTCTTCCATTTCAATCGTTTCTACCTTCCAGCGTCTGCTTTCTGCATAGTGCACATACATACGATAGATTTCTGCCGCAAATAAAGCTGCTTCGTCACCGCCTGCACCGGCACGTATTTCCACGATAACGTTCTTATCATCGTTAGGGTCCTTCGGAAGTAAAAGAATCTTCATCTTGTTTTCCAATTCTTCCACACGTTCCTTTGCAGCAGTAAGCTCTTCCTTTAACATCTCTCTCATGTCTTCATCACTTTCTTCATCTAAAAGCAAAAGACTGTCTTCGATGTCCTGTTTGCACTGCTTATACTCCTTATATGCTTCCACGATGGGAGTCAAATCACTCTGCTCCTTCATCAGTGCTGTAAAACGCTTTTGGTCACCCGTTACGGAAGGCTCACTGAGTTCATTTAAAATTTCTTCAAATCGCTGTAATAAGTCTTCTAACTTGTCAAACATTTTTGTTTCCTCCAAACCATGTTCCAAATACAACCCGGTCAAGACCGGCATAATCCTTTATAATCTGAATCTCACGGAAGCCCGTTTTATCCATCAGGGCTTTTACCGGTTGTCCCTGGTCGTATCCGATTTCAAAAAAGAGCATACCTCCGTTATTTAGAAATTCGGGACTTTTCCCAATTATTTTTCTGTAAAAGCACAACCCGTCTTCTTTTCCGTCCAATGCAAGAAGAGGCTCATGCCCCCGGACCTCCTCCATCAACGTAGGAATCACATCACTTCGGATATAGGGCGGATTGGATACAATAATATCAAAACATCCGCTTACCTTTTCAAACAAATCACTCTCTATAAAAGAAGCTGTCAGACCTAAATTAGCACAGTTTTGTTTTGCAACTTCCAGAGCCTTTTGTGATATGTCCACACCGACACCGGTACAATCATTGGAATAATGCAAAAGGCTTAACAGAATACAACCGCTTCCGGTACACATATCCAGAAGGGAAAATCCGTCATGAAGCTCTTTCATGACTTCTTCTACGAGAATTTCCGTATCAAAACGGGGAATCAACACATTTTCATTGACCATAAAATCAAGTCCCATAAAATTTTGAATCCCTGTAATATACTGCACGGGAATATGCTCACACCGTTTTATGAGAGCATCTGTAAATATCCGTGCCTCCATCTCAGCAAGTAATTCCTCTCCATGAAGCAGAATATCATTTAAATTCACATGGCAGATGCCGTCTAAAAGTAAAAGCGTATCACTCTTTGCCTCTTTTATACCGGCTTCTGTCAATCTCGTTATCCCCAATTCATAAGCATCTATACGATTCATATTATTCTTCACCGTCTGTGTCGGTCTTATAATCAAAATTCTCGCCCAGAAAAGCACGCCAGTCAAATACAGCTTCGATAGACTTGATGGCCACTTCAATCATATCATCATCCGGTTCCTTCGTTGTCAGCCTCTGCAACAATAAGCCCGGTGCGGAAATCAGCTTAACCAGCGGATTTTCACTTCTGCCGGCAAGTCGGATAATCTCATAGGAAATACCTGCAATTGCCGGAATCAGAATAAGGCGCAGGCCTAAACGTAATGCAGGATTTTCTACCCTGATCAGAATAAACAATATTACGCTCACAAGCATAACAATTAATAAAAAGCTGGTGCCGCATCTTCTGTGAAGACGGGAAGAACGTCTGACATTATGCACATTTAAAACATGTCCATGCTCTAAACAGTTAATGCATTTATGCTCTGCTCCATGGTACATATATACTCTCCTGATATCCTTCATCATCGAAATCCCGACTACATATAATAGGAAAATCAGAATACGGATTAGTCCTTCAATCAATGCAAGCAAAGAAGTATTTCTTACATATTTTTCAAAAAAAGAGGATAAATAATACGGAAGCAGCATAAAAACAGCCACGGCCAGAATGATAGAAAACGCTACCGTAATCCCCATCATAACTTTCTCTGCTTTCGTGCCGAAGATTTTACCCATTATTTTATCGACTTTTGTCTCAGCGGCTTCTTCATCCTCATAAAAGGAAGCTGAATACGTCAATGTACGCATTCCGAGAATCATGGAATCAATAAAATTAAATATACCGCGGATAAACGGCACTTTTTTTATTGCAATTCCATGCAAAACTCCATGATACTCCTCTGTATCAATTTCTATTTCGCCATCCGGCTTACGAACAGCAACGGCATATAAATCCTGATTTTTCATCATAATGCCTTCTAATACTGCCTGACCGCCGATTCCGGATGCACAAAGCTTTTTTCTTCCTGCCATAAAATCACTCCTATACCAAACACCGGATTGCTTCACAAATCATCCATTCTAAAACGAAAGGTTGAGATATAAAACCTCAACCTTTTGGTATGACTTATTTGCTTGTAACACCATACTTCTTATTGAACTTATCAATACGTCCGTCAGCTCTTGCAGTTTTCTGCTGGCCTGTGTAAAATGAATGACATTTTGAACAAACTTCTACGTGGATTTCAGGCTTTGTAGAACCTGTTACGAAAGTATTTCCGCAGTTACATGTTACTGTTGCCTGATAATATTCAGGATGGATTCCTTCTCTCATGATTTCACCTCTCTATAAAAATACGATTATTTTTGTTCTCATCCGCTACTGTTTATCCATAAACAGCTTGTTTATTGTAGCATAAGTAAGATATATTAGCAAGTATTTTTTACTTTTTCATTCTTTTTTTCTAAAATAGTCTTATCATTCTAAAAAATTTTTTAAAAAAGTTTTATCTTTTTTGTCATCAACACAAATTCATCATTGGTTCTGGTACGGCTGAACATATCAATGACCTTGTCCACGGCTTCTTCTGCCTTCATGCCGTTAAAGGCCTTACGAATGATATTAATGGATTCCAATTCTTCTTTGTTAAGAAGAAGGTCTTCCCTTCTGGTACCGGATTTCGGAATATCAATAGCCGGAAATACTCTCTTTTCAGACAATTTCCTATCAAGAACCATTTCCATATTACCGGTTCCTTTAAATTCCTCGTATACAACATCATCCATCTTACTTCCCGTATCAACCAAAGCGGTTGCAAGAATGGTAAGACTGCCGCCCTCGCGCATGTTTCTGGCAGCACCAAAGAACTTCTTCGGCATATGTAAAGCCGCAGGGTCGAGACCTCCCGATAATGTACGCCCGCTTGGCGGAACCGTAAGGTTATACGCCCTTGTCAGTCGCGTGATGCTATCCAACAAAATCATAACATCCTTTTTATGCTCTACAAGACGTTTTGCACGCTCCATTACCATTTCAGAGACACGTTTATGATGCTCCGGAAGCTCATCAAAGGTGGAATAAATAACCTCTACGTTAGGCCCTTCAATTGCCTCGCGGATATCCGTAACTTCTTCCGGTCTTTCATCAATCAAAAGAATAATCAGATGAATATCAGGATTATTCTTTTTAACAGACTTCGCTACCTCTTTTAATAAGGTAGTCTTTCCAGCCTTTGGCGGAGATACAATCATACCTCTCTGGCCTTTCCCGACAGGGCTCATCAAATCCATAATTCTCATTGCAACGGAACAACCCGGTGTTTCCAGACGAATTCTTTCATCAGGGAAAATCGGTGTCATATCTTCAAAATTACATCTTCTGGATGCCTCATCAGGGCTATATCCGTTAATTGTCTTAACAAATAAAAGGGCACTGAACTTCTCAGCCTGCGTCTTTATTCTGGTATTACCGGAAATAATATCGCCCGTCTTCATATTAAAACGGCGAATCTGGCTGGGTGCCACATAAACATCATTTTCACCCGGAAGATAATTCGCAGAACGGATAAAACCAAACCCGTCCGGCATAACCTCCAGAATACCGGATGCAACAATACCGCTGTCCAATTCGGAAAGAACTGCTTCTTTCTCTTCCTTTTGTTTTTTCTCCTGTTCATCAAGTGCAAGCATTGCTTCCACTACCTCATTCTTTTTCATGGTCGATACACCACGAATTCCTCTTGACTTTGCAATTTCCCGTAAATCTGCTACTGCCAAAGACTCATACTTTTCTCTCATTTAATTACCTCTATACATTTCTTTCTAACCTGGGAATTTCCCCCGAATACAACCGGGGAACATAGATACGACCGACTTCTCTGAAAGGTATATTTTTAATATATTGTAGTATACACCATTTTCTTTCAAATAGGAAGTTTTTTTTATTTTCTCTTGCAGTGAAAATAGGATTATACTATGATATTGATGAATATGGCACTTCACGGATGGGGTTTTCCGACCATGAACGTGCGTATTTCAGTTAAATTTTATACATTAACTATAAGAAAGAAGGCACATATATGACAACCGGAGAAAAAGCACTCGCATTACACAAAGAATGGAATGGTAAATTGGAGACAGTTTCCAAATCCCCCGTTAAAAGCAGAGAGGACTTATCTCTTGCTTATACCCCGGGCGTAGCAGAGCCATGCAAGGTAATCGCCGAGGACAAAGAAGCTGCTTACACCTATACAATGAAAGCAAATACAGTTGCGGTCGTATCAGACGGAAGTGCTGTTTTGGGCTTAGGCAATATCGGCCCCTATGCTGCAATGCCTGTTATGGAAGGAAAAGCGGTTTTATTTAAAGAATTCGGCAATGTCAATGCCGTCCCGATTTGCCTGGATACACAGGACACAGAAGAAATTATAAAAGCGGTTACTTACCTTGCTCCGGGCTTTGGCGGTATCAATCTGGAGGATATTTCTGCTCCCCGCTGTTTTGAAATAGAGGAACGTTTAAAGGAGATATTAGATATTCCCGTTTTCCATGATGACCAGCACGGAACGGCTATTGTGGTATTGGCAGGTATTATCAACGCACTGAAAGTTGTTAATAAAAAGAAAGAGGACTGTAAGGTTGTTGTAAACGGTGCAGGAAGTGCCGGCGTTGCCATTACCAGACTATTGCTGACATATGGTTTTACAAACATTATCATGTGTGATAAAGTCGGTATTCTTTCCAAAAATACGGATGGACTCAATTGGATGCAGGAAAAAATGGTACAGGTTACCAATCCGAATAACGAAACAGGTTCCCTTGCGGATGCTTTGGTAAATGCTGATATTTTTGTCGGCGTATCTGCACCCGGTATTGTAACAAAGGAAATGGTTGCTTCCATGAATAAGGATTCCATTCTGTTTGCGATGGCAAATCCCGTTCCGGAAATAATGCCTGACCTTGCAAAAGAGGCCGGTGCAAGAGTTGTCGGAACCGGACGCTCCGATTTCCCGAATCAGGTTAATAATGTTGTGGCATTTCCGGGTATTTTCAAAGGAGCTTTGGAAGGCAGAGCCAGACAGATTACCGAGGAGATGAAGCTTGCCGCAGCAAATGCAATTGCCTCTTTGGTTCCTGAGGAAGAATTAAGTGATGACAATATCATGCCGCAGGCATTTGATCCACGTGTTGCCGAAGTAGTGGCAAATGCGGTAAAAGCCAATATCAGAAAGTAGTCTATGAATATAAACAATCCGTTATGGGGAGATAAGCCATACTACTCTTTAAATGAATATTGTAAAGCCAATTATCATGAAAAGCTCTACAAAATCGCATTAGACGCAGGTTTTACCTGTCCCAACAGAGACGGCACCCTCGACACACGGGGGTGCATTTTCTGTAGTGCGGGAGGAAGCGGCGAGTTTGCTGTAAAGACACTTGATAAGGCATCTGTTATGTCATCCGAAAAGACAGTTAAAGAACAAGAAACGATTTTACCATCGAAAAGTGTTGATGAGCAAATCAAAGAAGCACTCTCTGTTTTTGGAAATAAAAAAACAGGCAGCCGGTACATTGCATATTTTCAAGCCTACACAAACACATATGCACCTGTATCGTATCTTAAACAGATATATACACAGGCACTCTCCCATCCGGATATAGCAGGTATTTCCGTCGCAACAAGACCGGACTGCCTGTCGGATGAGTGCATTTTCCTTCTTACAGACTTAAAACAGCGTTATCCGGACAAGTTTATATGGATAGAGCTGGGATTACAGACCATGCATGATACCACCGCAGTTTTTATCCGCCGAGGATACCCATTATCCGTATTTGAGCAGGCGATGGAAAAGCTTACCGCATGCGGGATTGAGGTTATCATACATGTTATTCTGGGTCTTCCCGGCGAAACTGATGATATGCAATACGAAACGATTTCTTATCTGAACCGGTTCCGTCCGTTCGGAATCAAACTGCAATTACTGCATATTTTGAAAGAAACCGATTTAGCTGAATATTATCTGAACGACTCCAATACATTCCACCCGCTTACAAAGGAGCATTATTTAAATCTCCTGATTGGATGCATAGAACGATTAGCTCCGGATATCGTAATTCACCGTCTTACCGGTGACGGTCCGAAGCAGCAGTTGATTGCCCCTCTTTGGAGCCTTAATAAAAAGGATGTACTCAATACACTTCATAAACAGATGAGGGAGCAGCATTCCTTTCAGGGTAAGCTATATTTTGACCATAATAAATAAAAGGAAGATATATATGCAGCAGGAAACATTTACATTATATAAACTGATTGTTCTTTATATGCTGGATCAGATTTCCGTTCCTTTAGGGAAATCCACGATAAATGATTTTATTCTGGATAAAGGCTATACCAATTATCTGACCTTGCAGCAGGCAATCGGCGAATTAATTGACAATCAATTGGTTTCACACAAAAAAGAAGCAAACCGAATTCTTTTATCCATTACAAAAGAAGGCAGTGACACTGTAAAATTCTTTGAAAACAGAATAAGTGATGCCATAAAAGAGGAAGTCAGACAATTTCTTCTTACAAACAATAACCGGCTGAAAAACGATTATTCACTTGCCTCCAATTATTACAAGTCGGTAAGCGGCGAATATGAAGCCCAGCTTATTGCAAAAGAAAAGGATATACTGCTGATGGATTTGCGTATATCCGTTCCCACTGAAGAAATTGCAGAAGATGTCTGCCTGAATTGGAAAAAAAGAAGCGAAGAAATATACCAGATGCTGACGCAGATGTTATTTTAAAACATCTACTCCTCCGCTTCCTTTCTGATTCGTTTCATATGTTCCCGTATCTTAACCTCATAGCCGTTTCCTGTCGGACGGTAAAATTCCCTGCCGGTTAATTCATACGGAAGATACTGCTGTTTCACGTAATGATTTTTATAATCATGGGCATATTTGTAACCCACACCATGCCCCAATTTTGCAGAACCCTTGTAATGTGCATCCTGCAGATGAGTCGGAACCGGCAGATTTCCTGTCTGTTTCACGGTATCCAATGCTTCAAATATGGCATTACATGCCGCATTACTCTTTGGAGCTGTCGCAATATAGCTGACCGCCTGGGATAGAATAATCTGGGCCTCCGGCATACCTACACGTTCCACCGCAAGAGAAGCATTGACCGCCACACTAAGTGCCATCGGGTCTGCATTGCCCACATCTTCAGCGGCACAAATCATAATACGTCTTGCTATAAATGTAACACTTTCTCCCGCACATAACATCTTTGCCAGATAATACAGTGCTGCATCCGGGTCTGAGCCGCGCATGCTTTTAATAAATGCGGAAACCGTATCATAGTGATTATCCCCCGATTTATCATAGCGAATAGCACGCTTCTGAATACACTCCTCTATAACAGGAAGTGTAATCACTATTTTTCCATCCTCATTGCGTCCCGTTGTCATAACCGCAAGTTCAATTGCATTCAGAGCATGTCTTGCATCTCCGCCCGCAATATCGGCAAGTGCATCTAATGCATCCTCCTCTATTACAGCATCAAATGCTCCCATTCCGCGTTCTTTATCAGAAAGGGCCCGACGCACCAATACCTTTATATCCTCCGGTTCTAACGGTTTTAGCTCAAAAATCATGGAGCGTGACAAAAGAGCACCGTTTACTTCAAAATAGGGATTTTCCGTTGTTGCTCCAATAATTATAATCGTACCGTCCTCAACAAAGGGAAGAAGGTAATCCTGCTGCCCTTTGTTGAATCTGTGTATCTCATCAATAAACAATATGGTACGTTTATTATACATTCCCTGTAACTCACTTGCACGTGAGACAACCTCTTCCATATCCTTTTTTCCGGCAACCGTTGCATTAAGCTGCATAAATTCGGAGCTCGTTGTTCCCGCAATGACCTTTGCCAATGTGGTTTTTCCGGTTCCGGGCGGGCCGTAAAAAATAATGGAACTGATCTTATCCGCTTTAATCGCACGATAAAGCAGTTTGTCTTTCCCTAAAATATGCTGTTGCCCCACCACCTCATCAATGACACGAGGCCTGAGCCTTGCTGCCAGTGGTGCTTCTTTTTCCTTTTTCACACCGCTCATATATTCAAATAAATCCATATCCTCAAAGCCTTTTACTGAATTTCTATCAGGATGCATTCTGCAAGTCCGTCACGGATTTTTGCTGCATTTACACCGCTTACTTCTCCCGCTGTTTCTTCTGTACTTCCATCCTTAAATGTAATTGTAATTTTTCCGACAGAGTAAGCACCCGGTATATAATCCTTTTTTTCAGAGAAAAGATAGGTAACCGGAGTATTTCCCAAGAAACTTGCTTCAACCCTTCCGTCTTCCGGAATCAGATAGGAAGGAAGAAACGGCTGCAGTCATACAGCTCTTTTCCTGTTCATTTGTAAAACGTTGTGATTCTGCTTTGGCGGATGCACCCGTCGCGGAATAAAAGCTTCCGTCCTCCATAATACACCAAAAATTTCTGCTGACCTTTGACTCCATCAAATCCTCAGCACTTGCAGGCTGCATAAGAAAGGCATTCTGATTGACTTTCAAATCGCCTCCGAGTGTAGGTGTTACGGCTCCCTTTAAACCATTTTCACCTGCCACCGGGAAATAAAGATATCCTGTGTTTTCGGGACATTCTAAAGTAAATGTACCCTTACGATTGAGAAACGTATAACCACTCATTGTTTTTCCTCCCACATCTGGTTTTTTTAGTTTCTTTCCCTGGATCATTTCACAGAATTTTCTTTTACCCTTTTTTCTTTTACCCTTTTTTTCTTTTCCCTGTTTCCGTTATAAACGGAAGCATTTTTTAATATTGTTATATTTTCCGATTGTTAAGACCGTTTCTTCTCCTGAAAAGCAATAATCCGGTCCTATTTCGGAATTTAACTGCCCATTTTTCTTAATGGCAACAATATTCAATTGAAACTGTTTACGGATATCAATTTCCTGAACCGTTTTACCCAGCCAATGCGATGGTACATCCACTTCAAAAATCGCATTATCCGCATCCAGACGGATATAATCCGATACATGATCGGAACCATAACGTATGGCCGTCCAAATGGCAAACTGTCTTTCCGGATATACGATTTGATCCGCTCCGTTTTTAAGAAGGAATTTTGCATGAATATCATCAGATGCTCTTGATACTACCAGCTTCGCTCCCAGCTCTTTTAACAAAGAAGTCGTAACAAGAGAATTCTGGAAATCATCATCTATTGTTACAATGCAAACATCAAAATTGTTTATCCCCAATGAACGCATAAATGCTTCATCTGTCGTATCCCCGATTTGCGCATTCCTTACATACGGCAATACAGCCTGCACACGCTCCTCTGATTTGTCAATTGCCAGAACCTCATGATTCATTTCATCCAGCTTCATGGCAACATGACTGCCAAACCGTCCCAGCCCGATTAATAATATGGATTTCATATCTGCCTCCAAAAATAAAATATTTATATTCAAAGAACTTATACAAACATATAAGATAACCCTGCTGTTTTACCCAACGGTCACCTTTTCCTCCGGATAATGGGAGAAAAATGGTCTTTTATTGGAAACAATTGCAAAAATCAGTGTAAGCCCTCCTACGCGTCCCAAAAACATCAAAAGAATTAATACAATCTTGGAGGCGGCACTAAGTGCCCCCGTAATACCGAGAGATAATCCCACGGTTGCAAGAGCGGATGCCGTTTCAAATAATGCCATCATCAGACTTGTCTGCTCAGCATTTGCAATTAAAATTGTTCCAAAAAAACAGAGTATCAGATACAGCATAAAAATTGCCAGCGCATTGTGGATCGTATCTCCGGCAATTCTTCGCCCGAAACACTGTGTATCTTCTCTTTTGCGAAATACAGCAATAGTTGCCAATAATAAAATAGCAAGTGTTGTCACTTTAAATCCGCCGGCAGTAGAGCCGCTTGCTCCACCGATTAACATACAGACAACCATAACAAATTGTCCCGGCTCACTTATTCCGGTTAAATCAACAGTATTAAATCCGGCAGTTCTTAATGTTACCGATTGAAAGAACGATGCAAATATTTTATCTCCGATAGAAAATACAGACCATCTATCCTGCGAAAATTCCAAAAAGAAAAAATACGCCGCAGGAGCCAGAATTAAAATAGCAGTCATCACCAATACCAGCTTTGTATGCAGACGGTATTTATGAAAATGTGTTTTATTCAGCACTATATCCTGCCATGTAAAGAATCCGATACCGCCGATAATAATCAAAAGAATAATCGTAATATTTACAAGCGGGTCGCCCACATACCGCATCAGGGAAGAACCGTTTTCTGTGCCCATCAAATCAAAACCTGCATTACAGAATGCCGAAACGGAATGGAACAATGCATACCAGATTCCTTTTGCGATTCCGAAATCCGGACAGAAACGAAAAGATAGCAATACTGTTCCAAGCAATTCAATCAATAATACACCTTTTAAAAGAAAGCCGGTCATTTTTACGATACCGCCTACCTGCGGAGCCGCAATTGCCTCCTGCATGGTACTGCGCTGCATCAAACCGATTTTTCTTCCCGAAAACAAAGAAATTGCCATTGCTATCGTGACAACACCAATTCCGCCAACCTGAATCAGAATCAGAATTACAGTCTGTCCGAACAATGACCAATATTCCGCTGTATTATAGACTGCAAGACCGGTTACACATGTTGCTGAGGTTGCAGTAAATAATGCATCTAAAAACGGGGCTCCTTTCCCGTCCAATGTTGCAGGTGGTAAAGCAAGCAGACAGCTCCCCACCAATATTACAAAAAAGAATCCCAAAATAATGATATGAAAGGGATTAATATACCGATTTACCCGTTGTAGTTTCATATAATAGCTGCTCCGATATACTACATAATATACGGTGTTCATTATACTCCATTTATTTCAAAATTGCAAAGAAAAAGAGCCCTTTCGGAATCTTTTGGAAAAATCTGAAAAGGCTTTTTTTTCTAAATAAACTGATTCTTTTCGCAATTATAATGATAATCGATAGCGGAAAGTTTTTCTGCAATCTCTCTGCCATCCACATCCAAATCCTCACACAAGGCATCAAAGGATGGATAATAATCACGCAGTTTTAAATTGATGAAGCCAAGCAGCATCACCGGGTCCTTCGGAATCATGCTCTTCCTCCTTGTTTTATTGCTTCAAAGCCGTAAGCTTATCATCCGAAACATCAATCAGAATCGTATCCCCACCGGATACCGCATCTGATAAAATCAGTCTGGCGGCCAGCGTTTCAACATTTTTCTGAATATATCGTTTCAGCGGTCTTGCTCCGTATACGGGGTCATATCCGTTTTCTACAATAAAATGCTCTGCCTCAGGTGTCAATACTATTTTCAATTCCCTATCCGCCAGTCTCTTATTCAAATCCTCAATAATCAGATGAATAATGCCGCCGATATCATTCTTTGTCAGAGGCTTAAATAATATCATCTCGTCAAGCCGGTTTAAAAACTCCGGTCTGAAATGTGCCCGTAGTTCATCCATAACGGATTTTTCCGCTTCTTCACTGATATTACCCTGTGAGTCAATACCCTCAAGCAGGAAACCTGCACCAATGTTCGAGGTCATTATCAATATCGTATTCTTAAAATCTACCGTTCTGCCTTGTGAATCGGTAATTCTACCGTCATCAAGCACCTGCAGCAGAACATTGAATACATCCGGATGCGCTTTTTCTATCTCATCGAATAACACAACAGAATACGGCTTACGTCTGACAGCCTCCGTCAACTGACCGCCTTCTTCATATCCGACATATCCGGGAGGTGCCCCTATCAGACGTGAGACAGAATATTTCTCCATATATTCACTCATATCAATCCGCACCATATTGCTTTCATCATCAAACAAAGCTGCAGCCAATGATTTGGCAAGTTCGGTTTTACCGACACCGGTCGGTCCTAAAAACAGAAACGAACCGATTGGCTTACCCGGGTCTTTAATACCTGCTTTGGAACGGATAATGGCTTCTGTTACCTTGGTTACACCTTCATCCTGCCCGACCACACGCTTATGCAGTTCTGCATCCAGATGAAGCGTCTTATTTCGCTCACTTTCGGTCAGCTTGCTGACAGGAATCCCCGTCCATCTGGAAATAATTCTGGCAATTTCCTCCTCTGTTACGCTTTCGTGAACTAAGGACAAATCCTGCTGTCTTATTTTTTCTTCTTCTATTTCCAACTGCTTTTTAAGTGCCGGAAGCTTTCCATAGCTTAATTCCGCAGCCTTCTCATAATCTCCTTCACGCTGTGCAATCTGGATTTCTCCGTTCATCTGTTCAATTTCTTCACGCAGCTTGCTCAGATGCTCCACGCTACTCTTTTCATTGTCCCACTGTGCCTTGCGGTTATTAAATTCTTCTCTTAATTCGGCAAGTTCCTTCTGCAGTGCATCTAATCGTTCTTTACTCAGACGGTCATCCTCTTTTTTTAACGCCGTTTCTTCTATCTCCATCTGCATAATACGGCGCTGCAGCTCATCTAACTCTGTCGGCATGGAATCCAGCTCCGTTTTAATCAAAGCACACGCTTCATCTACTAAATCAATTGCCTTATCCGGCAGGAAACGGTCGGAAATGTAACGGTGCGAAAGCGTTGCCGCACTGACTAACGCATTATCCATTATTTTTACACCGTGATATACCTCATATCGCTCCTTTAATCCACGCAGGATGGAAATCGTATCTTCTATTGTCGGCTCTGCTACCATAACCGGCTGGAATCTACGCTCCAATGCAGCATCCTTTTCTATATACTGACGGTACTCATCCAAAGTCGTCGCACCGATACAATGCAGCTCTCCCCTTGCAAGAAGTGGTTTTAACATATTCCCTGCATCAAGCGCACCGTCTGTTTTACCGGCTCCGACAATGGTATGCAGCTCATCGATAAACAAAATAATCTGTCCGTCACTGTTTTTCACATCATCCAATACGGCTTTTAAACGTTCCTCAAATTCACCCCTGTATTTTGCCCCGGCAACAAGGGCCCCCATATCCAGTGCAAATAACTTTTTATCCTTTAAGCCCTGCGGTACATCACCACGTACAATTCGCTGTGCAAGACCTTCCACTACTGCCGTTTTGCCGACGCCGGGTTCTCCGATTAATACCGGATTATTTTTTGTTTTACGGCTTAAGATTCGGATAACGTTCCGAATCTCACTGTCTCTTCCGATTACCGGATCAAGCTTCTGATTCTTTGCTTTCTCAACAAGGTCCTGCCCGTATTTTTCGAGTGTATCATAAGTAGCTTCAGGATTATCGCTTGTTACCTTCTGATTTCCCCTGACAGTAGACAATGCCTGCAGGAATCGTTCCCTTGTAATACCGTATTCCTTGAAAATCTCTTTTACTTCCTTATTCGGATGACGCAGCATGGATAAAAACAAATGCTCAACGGAAACATACTCATCTCCCATTTGTTTTGCTTCATCTTCCGCATGAATGAGCACCTGATTCAAGTCCTTACCGATATAGACCTGTCCCCCCTGCACCTTCACACGTTTACTCAATGCATTTTCACAACGTTCCAGAAAATGCTCCTTCTGAATCTCCATCTTCTCAATCAATTTGATGATTAAGCTGTCATCTATCGTAAGCAGGCTGTACAGCAGATGCTCCTGTTCTATTTCCTGATTACCGTACTCGTAAGCTAACTTTTCACAGCCTTCTACTGCCTGCATGGACTTCTGTGTAAACTTTGATATATTCATAAGCACTCCTCTCCGCGTTATCCCGCTGTTTCATGTTATTAGTTTGTGTTTTGGTTTGTGTTTTTGGGTTTGTATTTGGGAGTTTGTATTTTGGGGTCATTGCTTAGGTTCAAAACTCATCACACTACAAACTCATTCATGTTGCAAAGTCATTTGTTCTATATGTAATATAACAGCCATATTTTCAGTTGTCAACAATAGTTATCAGAATTTATATATTCTTTATAATTTGCCTAATTTCTCTTTTATATCTATTTTGTACACATTGTAACTTATCCATTTTGTGGCTTATTCATTATGTAGCTTGTCCATTATGTAGCTTGTCCATTTTGCAGCTTGTCCATTTTGTGGCTTGCCAATATATACTCTCGGGGCATATAGCATTCTTCTATGTCTTGTATACCCCGAAAGGGAAAAAACCTTTCTATATATCAAAAGAATTATACAAAAAATATATCACTTTAGCCTCTTTAACCCCGCATATAAGAAAAATCGGGGTAAAAAAACTTATCAAATGCTATATATATCCCATAAGAAACCAGAAGAAATAGATAAAAAAGCCAGACGGGGTAATATCAACTAGTACATGCCGTGCTGTACCCCCATGCTGTATCCCTATGTTGTATCCCCATGCTGTATCCCTATGTTGTATCCCTATGCTACGCTGTACCATAAGCTTGAATAGCCTATTACGCTAATTGGACAAATAAGTGTTGATGCATATCCTTTTTCATGGATAATTACAAATATATATTTGCTAAACTTTTCTTAATGTTATACTATATTTTTAACAAAAGATGTGGTTAAAATTTTCATGAAACCCAATATTTTATGCATTCATTCATAGTATTTTTCATATTTGAAGGAGAGAATTTCATGCAGACTGTTACACTCGGAACTACCGGTATTACTGTTAATAAGAACGGCTTTGGCGCCTTGCCCATACAGCGTATTCCGGACGCGGATGCGGTAAAGCTTATCCGCAAAGCCTATGAGGCCGGAATTACTTTTTTTGACACGGCACGTTTTTATACAGACAGTGAATGCAAGCTTGGTGAGGCCCTAAACGGTATCCGTGAAAACGTATATATTGCCACCAAAACAGGTGCAACAAACGTCGAAGCTTTTTGGAAGGATTTAGAGACCTCTTTACATAACCTCCAAACAGATTATGTCGATTTGTATCAGTTTCATAACCCTGCCTTCTGTCCGAAACCGGGCGATGGTAGCGGTCTTTACGAAGCAATTCTTCAGGCAAAAGGAGAGGGAAAAGTGCGCCATATCGGCATTACCAACCATCGTTTGTCCGTTGCAACGGAGGCAATTACTTCCGGTCTGTATGAAACTCTGCAATTTCCTTTTTGTTATCTGAGCGGGGAAAAAGAGCTCGCACTTGTAAAAGGCTGTGCAGAAAAAAACATGGGCTTCATAGCAATGAAAGCATTATCCGGCGGACTGATTACCAATTCCCAGGCCGCCTATGCCTTCCTTGCCCAATTTGACAATGTACTTCCAATTTGGGGTATACAAAAAGAACATGAATTAGATGAGTTTATTTCCTATATTGACAATCCGCCCTGCATGACAGAGGGAATCAAAGTCTTTATCGAAAAGGAGCGCACTCAGCTTAGCGGTGACTTCTGCCGCGGCTGTGGTTACTGCATGCCCTGTCCCGTGGGAATCGAGATAAATAACTGCGCAAGAATGTCCCTGCTTCTGCGCCGTTCTCCTTCTGCATTACAATTAACAAAGGAAGTGCAGGAAAAAATGAGAAAAATCGAAGACTGTTTACACTGCGGTAAATGTAAAAGCCAATGTCCGTACGAGCTGGATACTCCGACACTTCTTGCAAAAAATTACGAGGATTACAAGCAGGTTCTTGCAGGTAAGGTCAGTGTATAGCTGCTTTTCATGAATAATCCTAATCATTCATGAAAAGCACAGGTAGCGCGTACGGCACGTTTCCAGCCTGCATACAGTGCCTCTCTCTTTTCCTCCGGAATGGAAGGAGTAAACAGACGGTCCTTTTTGTAATTTTCTGTAAGTTCTTCTTTGCTGTTATAATATCCGACCGCAAGTCCGGCAAGATAAGCAGCCCCAAGAGCCGTTGTCTCATTTAAAACAGGACGCTCCACCGGTACATTTAAAATATCAGACTGAAACTGCATCAGAAGATTATTCTTTACGGCACCGCCGTCTACTTTTAAGGTTGTCAGCAGAATACCGCTGTCTTTTTCCATTGCTTCAATGATATCTCTTGACTGATACGCAAGAGATTCCAAAGTCGCATGCACAAAATGCTCCTTTGAAGTACCCCTTGTAATACCAAACACAGCACCTCTTGCTTTATCATCCCAATATGGTGCCCCAAGACCTACAAATGCCGGAACCACATAAACACCTTCGCTATCCTTAACCTTTGCAGCAATTTCTTCGCTCTCCGGTGCTGTCTCTATCATGCGCAGTCCATCGCGCAGCCATTGAATCGCACTTCCTGCGACAAAAACGCTTCCTTCCAATGCATACTCTACTTTTCCGTCAATCCCCCATGCTATGGTGGTAACAAGTCCGTATTTGGAACGAATTGGCTTTTCTCCCGTGTTCATAAGAAGAAAACAACCCGTTCCGTATGTATTTTTTGCCATTCCCTCCCGGAAACACATCTGTCCGAACAAGGCCGCCTGCTGGTCTCCCGCAATGCCGGCAATCGGAACCTCATGATTGTAAAAATGATATTTTGCAGTGTGTGCATAAACGCAGGAAGAAGGCATTACTTTCGGAAGCATGCTCTTTGGGATATTAAAAAGAGTCAATAACTCTTCGTCCCATTGCAACTCAAAAATATTATAAAGCAATGTTCTGCTCGCATTGGAATAGTCGGTTACATGGGCTTTCCCGCCGGAAAGCTTATATACAATCCAGGAATCAATCGTGCCAAACAAAAGCTGCCCTTTCTCAGCCTTCTCCCTTGCTCCATCGACATGGTCCAGAATCCATTTTACCTTTGTTCCCGAAAAATACGGGTCAATTAAAAGCCCGGTTTTCTTTTTTATCAGATCTTCATAACCGCCGGCTCTTAGCTCGTCACAGATATCTGCTGTCTGTCTTGACTGCCAGCAGATAGCATGGTAAATCGGAAGACCTGTTTCTTTATCCCATACAACGGCAGTTTCTCTCTGGTTGGTGATTCCGATTGCTGCAATCTGCTCTGCTTTCAAAGAAGCTTTTGCCATTGCTTCCATGTATACAGAAACAACCGAAATCCAAATCTCATTTGCATCATGCTCTACCCACCCAGCCTTCGGAAAATACTGATGAAATTCTTTCTGTGCACTGCTGACAATTTCTCCGTCGCGGTTAAAAATAATTGCTCTGCTGCTGGTAGTACCCTGGTCTATCGCAAGTATATACTGTTCCATCCACAATCGCTCCTTATTTCTTTATATCGGGGACCTCTGTTACTCTTTTTTATTCATGAATCTCTATTGTTCTTTTTTATTCGGGGACCTTCATCGCTCTCATTGCATTTAATATTGCTATAAATGCCACGCCTACATCCGCAAAAACGGCCGCCCACATCGATGCAAATCCGAATGCCGCCAAAATAAGTACCAGGAATTTGATGCCAAGCGCAAGTACAATATTCTGGTGCACAATACGCAGAGTCTTTGCAGAAATATCCATCGCTTTTACGATTTTTGACGGTTCATCTGTCATAATAACAATATCGGCAGCCTCTATCGCCGCGTCTGATCCAAGTCCGCCCATCGCAATACCGATATCCGCTCTTGCCAAAACCGGTGCATCGTTAATACCGTCCCCTACAAAGATAAGTTTACCATTTTCCGATTTATTCGCAAACAGTTTTTCCATATTTGTCACTTTATCGGCAGGAAGAAGCTGTGCATGGTATTCTGTGATTCCCAGTTTTTCTGCAATATGTGCCGCTGCCTCTTTTCTGTCTCCTGTCAGCATAACAATATGCCGTATTCCATGCTTCTTTAATCCGTCAATACATTTCTTTGCGTCTTCCTTTTCTTCGTCCGTGATAAGCAGATAGCCGAGCAATTTTCCTTCCAAAGCAGCAAATACAACCGTGCCGATTGGTTCAACATCAGGTATCGTCACATTTATCTGCTGCATCAGCTTATCATTACCGACATAATACACTCTGCCGTCCATAACGGCCTTCACACCAAAGCCGGCAATTTCTTCCGTGGACGTAAGCCTTGATGTATCTATTTCTTTCCCGTATCTGTTCTTAATGGAAACAGAAATAGGGTGATTGGAATAGCATTCAGCCAATGCTGTTATTTCGAGTAACGCTTCCTCTGTCATGGACTCTTCTGCCGGCACAATCTTCTGTACTGCAAAATTTCCTTTTGTCAATGTTCCGGTTTTATCCATTACCACAATTTCCGCTTTTGCAAGCTGTTCCAAATATGTGCTTCCCTTGACCAGAATTCCTGCCCTACCGGCACCGCCGAGTCCTCCGAAAAAGCTTAACGGAATACTGATGACTAAAGCACACGGGCAGCTGATAACCAGAAATGACAGTGCGCGGTATACCCATACCCCAAACGGCTGCTGTAAAAGAAGTGGCGGCAATACGGCAAGAAGTGCTGCTGACAGCACCACACACGGTGTATAGTATTTTGCAAAGCGGGTGATGAAATTCTCTGTTTCCGCCTTTTTGGAAGAAGCATTTTCCACAAGGTCTAATATCTTCGTAACTGTGGATTCCGCAAATGTTTTTGTAACGCGTACCTGAATGACTCCGTTTAGATTAATGCAGCCGCTGATAACGGTGTCACCCTCCTGTGCCTCACGCGGCATGCTTTCGCCTGTTAGTGCCATCGTATCCAGCGTTGTATTTCCCTTTATTACGATACCGTCAAGCGGAATGCGTTCTCCCGGCTTTATTATTATACATTCGTCTATTGCCACATCCTCCGGAGATACCGTCTGTTCTTCCTCATTTCTTAAAACATTGGCATAATCCGGGCGGATATTCATCAGTTCTTTAATTGACTTACGGGAATTGTTAACCGCATACGCCTGAAACCACTCTCCAACCTGATAAAACAGCATTACGGCTACAGCCTCAGGATATTCTCCGACAAAAAATGCACCTATTGTAGCAATCAGCATCAGAAAATTTTCATCAAAAATCTGTCCCTTGGCAATATTCACACATGCTTTTTTGACAACGTCACCGCCGATTACCAAATACGCAATCAAAAATAGGATAAGCCCTAATATGGTTTCTTCCACTAACGCAACCATATTATTGCACAATACTGCAACTAAAAATAGCGTGGCTCCGAGTATTATTTTCTTTAATCTCTTTTTTAGTTTCTTAGTCATAATCCATTACCTGTTATTTCTCAATTACCTCTACGTCCGGTTCAAATTTCTTAACAATCTTCTTTACTTCTGCGCTAAGAGCTGCTGCCTTATCGTCTTCAATATCAACTACCAGCTTTTGTGTAAGAAGTGTACATGTACTTTTCTTTACACCCTCCAATTTTGCAACAGCTTCCTCAATCTTACCGGCACAATGTGCGCAATCCAAATCCTCTAAAATATAAGTCTTAATCATAAATATGTCCTCTCTTTCCTTTATTTATCATTTATAAACATTTTTATTTTCAATCGACATCCGTCAATTCTACTGCCGCCTATTCTGTCGTCGCCTATTCCCGGATATGCTCTAACCCCATATCCAAAATTACTGCAATATGATCATCTGCAAGTGAATAATAAATTGTTTTCCCGTCCCTGCGGTTCTTAACAAGATCCATCTGTTTTAATATGCGCAATTGATGGGATATTGCCGACTGTGTCATGGACAGGCTGTCGGCGATATCGCATACACACATCTCCTGTAATCGTAATACGGATAGAATCTTAATCCTTGTCGTATCACCAAACACTTTAAAAAAATCCGCCAAATCATATAAATCTTCTTCTGCCGGTATCTGTGCCTCTACCCGGTGAACGAGTTCGCCATGACAATGCTTTTCACTGCAGCTCTCTGCATGCTCTTTTGTAATGTCACGTTTCATAACCGTACTCCTTTCTTTTAATTTTTCTTCACATTTATTTTTCCAAAATCTCTTACTATCATATTATGAATATATGAACGATTATTCATATATTCATAATATCACATTTTTCCGTCTTGTCAACAAAAAAATACCCATCCGTTTTAATATAAACACGGACAGGTATTTTTTATGTAATGATAACAATATTAATATGTAATGATGCCAAACTGTGCCAGCGTATAGAATACTAAGATAATAATCATAAATATCGGCGCAATATAGCGAACCATTACACGAAATACTTTGAGGCGCGGGAATTTTTCCCCATTTTTTGTAATTTCATCCTCAATTACCTTTGTTCCCACTATCCAACCAATCAAAATACACGTTGCCAACGCAACAATCGGCATCAATACGCTGTTGGAAATGTAATCAAAGAAGGTTAGGAAATCCATTCCGAGAACTGTAATTCCTGACCAGATTCCATGTCCGAGGGATGAAGGAATACCAAGCAACAGACTGATTACAAAAATAAGCAGCACTGCTTTTGTACGTCCCATTTTAAACTTATCCATAAAAATGGATGTAATTGCTTCCATAATGGAAATAGAGCTTGTAAGCGCTGCTACCAAAACAAGAATAAAGAAAGCAGCACCTATAATATGCCCTAACGGCATTGCATCAAAAACCTTAGGAAGCGTTATAAACATCAGACCGGCACCACCGCTCTTTAGTCCGGCCTCCCCACTGAATACATAAACAGCCGGTACAATCATAAATCCCGATAATATGGCAATAGCCGTATCAAAAATTTCAATCTGATTTACAGAACGATTAATATTTACATTATCCTTTACATAGGAACCATAGGAAACCATAATACCCATGGCAATACTCATGGAATAAAACAATTGTCCCATTGCCGCACAGATTGTTTTAATCGAAAACTTTGAAAAGTCAGGCAATAAATAATAACGAATTCCTTCTCCGGAACCGGGAAGTGTAATAACAAAAATACATACCCCGATTGAAATCAATACCAATATTGGCATCAGAAATGTACTGACTTTTTCAATTCCTTTTTCTACGCCGCCGAGTACAATCAGCGTCGTTAAAATCAGGAATATTGCAAAGAAAAGAATCGGAGATGTTGTCTGACTGACAAACCCTCCAAAGTAAGAATCCTCTGCCGCCGCTGTACCCTGTCCCGAAAGGAAGGTCATCATGTACTTTATAACCCATCCGCCGATAACACTGTAATACGGCAGAATAATGATCGGTACAATCGCCGCCAGATATCCTAAAAACCCAAAGCGCTTATCAAATGAAGTATACGCTCTGATTGAGCTTAATCTGGTTTTACGTCCGATTGCTATTTCCATAATCAGCATAGAAAAACCAAATGTCACTACCAATATCAGGTATACCAAAAGAAAAATACCGCCACCATACTGCGCGGCCAGATACGGAAATCTCCAAATGTTACCAAGACCTACCGCACTTCCTGCCGCCGCAAGTACAAATCCAAATCCGCCACTAAAGCTACCCCTTTTGTTTTCACTCATAACCCATTCCCACTTTCTAATATAGTATTTCGTTTATGTTATAACATCTTTATGTGGATGTCAAACAAATTTTTCCGACATTTAATACAAGTTTCATTTTTTATCTCTAAATTTTCATCTTTACACAGTCGCTCTCAGTCAATTGAAACCACTTCATAGTCCTTTGCTTCCACTGCATTCTTTAACACTTCCTCTGAAATCTCTTCCTTCAATTTCAGAACCGCCGTTCCTGCTTCATGGCTGACTACCGCTTCTTCTACCTCAGGAAGTGATTCCAGGCATTTCTTTACACTCGCCTCACAATGTCCGCACATCATGCCGTTTATTTTTATTGTCTTTGTCATAACCTTTTTCTCCTTTTTTTTAATTTTCCTATCTTTTGAAGCATCATGCACCCTTACCAGATTCAATCTGAGTGCATTGCTTACAACACAAAAACTGGAAAGACTCATTGCCGCGGCTGCAAACATCGGATTTAACTCCCATCCGAATACCGGAATCCATATACCCGCGGCAAGAGGTATTCCGATGACATTATAGAAGAATGCCCAGAACAAATTCTGATGAATATTCCTAAGTGCCGCACGACTCAGGCGGATTGCCGCCGCTACGTCCCTTAAGCGGCTTTTCACCAGTACAATATCCGCCGCATCAATCGCTATATCGGTTCCTGCACCAATAGCCATACCGATATCTGCCCTTGTCAGAGCAGGAGCATCGTTTATACCATCCCCCACCATTGCAACTTTTCCGTTCTTTTGAAGTTCTTTTATCACACTTTCTTTTCCAGCCGGCAAAACACCTGCAATTACCCTATCTACACCGGCCTTCCTGCCGATTGCATTTGCAGTTTTCTCATTATCTCCTGTCAGCATGACTACATGAAGCCCCATATTCTGCAATTCTTTAATCGCTTCAACGGCATCCTCCTTCATCACGTCAGCAACTGCAATCATACCAAGTATTCTATCGTTTTTTGCGAAGAATAAAGGGGTTTTGCCTTCCTCTGCCAATACTTCCGCTTTTTTTTCAATTGGATGTAAGGAAGCAGATGACGTATTGTTTAAACAAGCGGAAATGAATTTGAAACTGCCGCCCTGTAACAGTTCACCGTCTGCTTTGGCTGTCAGTCCGTTTCCGGGAAGGGCCTGAAAATCCGTGATTTCTTCACAGGAAATCCTTTTTTCTTTTGCATATTCATTAATGGCTTTCGCAAGCGGATGCTCACTTTTTTGTTCCAATGAAGCAGCCAGTGTAAGCAGTTGTTCTTCCGTAATACCTTCTGCCGGCAGGATATCCGTAACAACAGGCTCCCCGTTTGTAACCGTACCCGTCTTATCCAATGCAATTACATGGATTTTACCTGCCATTTCCAAGGATGCTGCCGTTTTATATAAAATACCGTTGCGGGCACCGACTCCGTTTCCTACCATAATGGCAACCGGAGTTGCAAGTCCCAATGCACACGGACAACTGATAACCAATACGGAAATTCCCCTCGCCAGAGCATATCCGATACTTTCCCCTAAAAGAAGCCAAATTATCATGGTAATAAACGCAAGCACAATGACCGCCGGAACAAAAAAGCCGGATACAGTATCTGCCACCTTTGCAATCGGAGCCTTTGTGGAGGCCGCATCACTTACCATCTGTATAATCTGTGATAATGTGGTATCTTCTCCGACCCTTGTTGCTTCACAGCGTAAAAATCCGGACTGATTTACGGTTGCCGCCGATATCTGACTGCCTTTTGCTTTATCAACTGGAATGCTCTCACCGGTTAATGCAGCTTCGTTTACTGCACTGTTTCCTTCTATAACAACTCCGTCAACCGGAATGCTTTCTCCGGGTCTGACAACAAAAATATCTCCCTTTTTGACCTGTTCAATCGGAACTACTGTCTCAACTTTATTAAATTCAATGACAGCCGTTTTAGGAGAAAGCTTTAAAAGGCCCTTTAACGCATCGGTTGTTCGACCCTTTGAGCGGGCCTCCAGCATCTTACCTACCGTAATCAACGTTAAGATCATTGCCGCTGATTCAAAGTAAAATTCATGCATATAATTATGCACAGCCGCCATATTGCCGTTTGCCTGCGCATCCGTTACCAAAAATAATGCATATGTGCTGTAGATAAATGCTGATGAGGAACCGAGTGCCACCAATGTATCCATATTCGGGGAGCGCTTCCATAAGCTCTTAAATCCGCTGATAAAAAATTTCCGGTTGATTTCCATAACAGCAACAGTCAACAATAACTGCAGAATTCCCTGTGCCGCCGGATTATGCAGAAAGAAAGAAGGAATCGGCCAATTCCACATCATATGCCCCATTGAGAAATACATCAGCACCAAAAGAAAAGCAATTGACCAGATAAGACGCCTTTTCAAAACCGGCGTTTCTTTATCCTGTATCATTTCTTCATATGCATCAGAAGAAGAGGTATTGCGGGAATTACTTCCTTTTTTGCGCGCTCCGTATCCTGCATCCTCTACTGCCTTAATAATAGCCGAAGCATCCGCGCTTCCTTCCACCCCCATAGAATTGGTAAGTAAACTGACACTGCAGGAAGTAACACCTTCTACTTCTTTTACTGCCTTTTCTACTCTTGCACTACATGCTGCACAGCTCATGCCGCTTATGCTATATTGTTCCATTTTTCCTCTCATTCTGCCGATAAAGGCGTCCTTGTGAATCATATATTGAAAGAGAAGCTTTCACTGTTTATAAGTTATATTTTTACAGAAAAAAATTTTTTATTCATTATTATACATATGCTGAAATATATTTCCGACTAAAATCGGTATCGTAAACAATATTATTCCACGCATCGGTCTGCCGACTGTCAAATCATTTGTCGTTTTCACAATTTCATTCCTCTCCAAAGTATCCTTCGTACGTACCGATATCCGGCAGCTATATTAACCCAAGGATTAAAATGACAAGTACAATTACCGGTAATACAAATGTCATATATCCACGCATCCACTCTGCTACTTTTAAACCTTTTCCTTCATTTGCTTCATTAATAAACTTATCCCAGCCCCAGCCGTAACGAATTGTACAGAATAATACAACAATAAGCGAGCCCAGTGGCAGCAGCAAATTACTTACAATAAAATCTTCCAAATCTAATACCGTACTTCCCTCACCCAGCGGTGCAAATGCACTCCAGATATTAAATCCGAAAATACAGGGAAGCGACAGCACAAGTATTGCCGCACAATTTATCAGAGACGCTTTTTTTCGTGTCCAGCCTGTCAGGTCCATAGTGCAGGAAATCAACGCCTCAAATACGGCAAGGACTGTAGAAAAGGCTGCAAATGTCATAAAAACAAAGAACAGACTGCCCCAGAAACGTCCTCCCGGAATATTATTAAAAATATTAGGCAGAGTAATAAAAATCAAACTCGGACCGCTGTCCGGCTGAACGCCGTATGCAAAGCAGGCCGGAAAAATAATCAGACCTGAAGATAATGCCACAAATGTGTCTAAAATTGCAACATTTACCGCTTCTCCCATCAGTGCACGCTCTTTTCCGATATAGCTTCCGAATATTTCCATTGCACCGATACCGAGACTTAACGTAAAGAATGCCTGGCTCATTGCCCCGGTAATGACATTAACAATACCAATTTCTTTCATTCTATTAAAATCCGGCAATAAATAAAAAGCCAGACCTTCCCCGCTTCCCTCCATAAAAATACTATTTATGGCAAGAACAATCATAATACCAAGCAAAGCCAGCATCATGACCTTGGTGATACGCTCTAATCCTTTTTGCAATCCAACAGAGCATACTGTAAAACCAAGTACAACAACAATTACCATATAAATTGTCATGGGAACCGGATTTGCCAACATTTCTCCAAAACAAGCGGCAACGCCGTCTGCATTGAGTCCGAAAAAATCTCCCTTTACCATCTTAACAAAATACTGCAGCATCCATCCTGCGACAGTTGTATAAAACATCATCAAAATATAGCTTCCAATCATAGCGCCGTAACCGTAAAAATGCCACTTACTTCCTTTTGGCTCCAACTCATTGCAGACCTTTAACGGACTTTTCTGGCTGGCACGCCCCATAGCAAATTCCATTGTCATGACCGGAATGCCCAAAATCAAAAGGAAAAAGATATAAATCAATACAAATGCACCGCCGCCATACTGTCCTGCCATATACGGAAATTTCCATACATTTCCGATTCCTATTGCACATCCGGCACTTAACAGAATAAAACCGAGTCGGCTTCCCAAACGTTCTCTCTCCATAATAATTCTCCATTCTTCACAATTTTCTTTATATGCCGCTCCAATTATATACTAAATTTTTTTCTTTGTCACTTCTGCACTTTAGAAAAATCCTGCAAATAACCCTTTGGAAAAGCTTGCAAAGAATCATTTTTCAAGTTAGTATAGTGCGTATGATTGAAACAGTAATTAACAGATTGAAATGTCATATAAAAAAATGCATACTGATTTTACTGGGTAGTGCAATTCTCGCATTCGGTCTTTATCATGTTCACTCTTTTTCCAATATTACAGAGGGAGGGGTATTAGGACTTACACTGCTGTTGCACTATTGGCTTCACCTTTCGCCTGCCATCTCCGGTTTTGTATTAAATGCACTCTGCTATTTTTTAGGTTACAAAACCCTTGGCAAAAAGTTCATTGCTTACTCAATTGTTGCCGGTAGCGGATTCTCATTTTTTTATGCGATTTTTGAGCAGTTTGACCCTCTATGGCCACAGTTAGCCCAAATGCCGCTTGCCGCCGCCATTACAGGTGCATTGTTTGTCGGTACCGGCGTTGGTATCAGTGTCCGGTACGGCGGAGCTCCGGGAGGAGATGATGCTCTGGCAATGAGTTTAGGACATCTTTTTAAGGTAAATATAAAATGGATTTATTTAATCAGTGATTTGGTTGTACTCGTTTTATCTGTCAGCTATATTCCGTTAAATAAAATTGTTTATTCCCTTTTGACGGTAATTTTATCCGGACAGATTATCGGATTATTCCAGCTTGGAAAAGATAAAGCTTAGAAGTATAAAGTATCTCATAAATAGTTAGAAGAAGGGCAGTTATATGCAGGAAAGAACAGTAGAATATTCCCGAACAGAGCAGACACACATTGTACAGCCCGCCGATTTAAACGGAGGCGGACGATTATTCGGCGGAACTTTGCTTAAAATGATTGATGAGATTGCCGCTATCGTCGCCATGCGTCACTGCGGTTTTAAAACTGTTACAACTGCCGCTATCGACAACCTTGTCTTCAAATCCGGAGCTTATGTCAATGATTTGATTGTATTAATCGGTTATGTCATCTATACCGGCAAAACCTCTATGGAGGTACGCGTTGACACATATGTGGAGCGTACAGACGGTATGCGCTATCCGATTAACCGCGCGCATATCGTACTTGTTGCTTTGGATGAAAAAAACAGACCAACCGCGGTACCGCAGCTGGTCCTTCAAAACGATATTCAACGTGAAGAATTTTTACAGGCGCAGAAACGCCGGAATACAAAAACAAATATTTGACCATTTTCTCGCTTCCCTATAAAATAAAACAGAGGCCGCATTATTTCAACGCCTCTGTTTTTACAAAATAAAGATAAATAGAAAGTGAATATGCCCATGAAACAGAAAAACATATCCGAATACATAAAACGCCTGTTGATTTTGGTGCTTGGTCTTACCATTGCCCACTTGGGCGTCACGCTGTTTTTATTATCAAACCTAGGAAGCGACCCGTTTAATGTATTAATTCAGGGTATCTCCCATATTCTACCACTTTCACATGGCACCTGTCATCAGATTATCTGCTTCCTGATATTGGGTATTCTGCTTTTTACGGCACGCTCTTATATCAAGGCCGGTACATTCATCTGCATGTTTTTCGGTGGCCCGATTATTGATTTCTTTACCTTTTTACTAAAAGGTATCATCAATACCTCATCTCCTATGGCAGTCCGCTTTCTGTCGTTGGTGCTCGGTTGCTTTATTCTTGCATTCGGTATGACAATCGTTATCAAGTCGGATGCCGGAACCGGCCCGAATGATTTAGTCGGTCTCGTAATATCCGATAAGCTGCACAAACCATTCGGTATCTGTAGAGTTATCGTAGATTTCTCTTTTGTTATTATCGGTGTCCTTTTAGGCGGCATTTTCGGAATCGGTACAATTATCTGTGCCTTCCTGATTGGCCCGATTGCAGACAGATTTCTTCCTGTCAGCGAAAGACTTGTTAATACATTACTTAAAAAATAACAGTATCCCCCGGAGAAATTCGGGGGATGTCAACATAATTTTAAATAAAATATTCGATAGTCGCTTCTGCAGTCTTTCTTGTTTTTTCATTGAAAATAATAACAGCTTCTTTCTGAAGAACAGCAAGCTGCTTCCATGCACCCTCCACACTGTCTGATACATCGGTGATTATCTCAGTTTGATTTTCGCAAAAATCCCTCTCCATATTGGGATTATCTATGAAAGGATGCTTTGTATGTGCCAGATACCCCTTGGGTGTTACACGCAGGCTCTCTTTTTCCAATCCAAAGCTTCCTTTAAACATATCCTTTTTTATATTTGGCTTTTTATAATCAAAACTCATATTTGCATCATTCTTTCTTTTATGCCATTTTTATTTTATACTTTTCCTATCAGTTTTATATGTATTATATCTTTTCCTATAGGCATAGTCAAGATTATTTTTATATCCTTATAGCAAAGCCGGAGTATTCAGTTTTCCCTGAATCTCCGGCTTTTTACGCTCACATTATGCCTTTTTATTCGAATACTAAATGTAATACATATCCTGTTCAAATTCCTTATGACTTAAATAATGCTTTCTCAAATCCTCCAAAGTAACATTTTGAAGTGTCCGGTCAAGCTCTGCATTTATCCTGTCAATAACCAATTCCTGAATACTGACTGCAATACTGTGTCCATGGGTATTATCCGACTCATCTTCTTTGTCTATATGATAATTGCCGTCCAATGCCTCAAGAATTGCTGCAACAGTCAGCTCATCGGGCGCAATATTTAAGCGGTATCCTCCCTGGGCACCTTTGATACCTTTTACAATTCCTGCTCTTCTGAGGTCTGCAAAAACCTGTTCCAGATATTGCGGGGAAATATTGTTCCTTTCTGCTATATTTCCCAACACAATATATTCGTTTACAGAATTTGCGGATAAATCAATCAATGCCCTAAGTCCATATCGACATTTTTTTGAAATTTTCATTTTTTCCTCTCATTCCGATACTGCCTTAAATGCCTCCTCAAGGTCCTGAATAATATCATCAATATTCTCTGTTCCGATGGACAAACGGATTGTATTCGGTTTAATTCCCTGATCCAAAAGTTCCTCCTGTGTGCACTGGCTGTGCGTGGTAGTCGCCGGATGGATAACAAGAGATTTCACATCAGCAACATTGGCAAGAAGTGAGAATAATTCCAAATTGTCGATAAAATCCTTTGCCTTCTGCGCATCCCCTTTGATTTCAAAGGTAAAGATGGAGCCGCCGCCATTCGGAAAATATTTCTTATACAATACTTTCTGCGTTTCATCCTCAGACACCTGCGGATGATGTACCGCTTCTACCTGCGGATGATTTTTTAAATACTCCACTACCTTCAAAGCATTTTCAACATGACGCTCTACCCTGAGTGATAAGGTTTCCAACCCCTGTAAGAAGAAAAATGCATGGAACGGGGAAAGTGTTGCACCCGTATCTCTTAAAAGAATAGCACGTATCTTCGTAACAAAGGCTGCCGCGCCGACTGCTTTTGTAAAGCTGATTCCATGATAGCTTGGGTTCGGCTCCGTTAAGGATGGGAATTTTCCGGAAGCCTCCCAATCAAATTTTCCGCTGTCTATAATCACACCGCCAATTGTGGTTCCGTGACCTCCGATGAATTTTGTTGCAGAGTGTACTACGATATCCGCACCATATTCAATCGGACGAACCAGATAGGGTGTTGCAAAAGTATTATCTACCACAAGCGGAATTTTATGCTTATGTGCAATATCTGCCAAGGCTTCAATATCTACCACATCGGAATTCGGATTTCCGAGTGTTTCAATATAAATTGCTTTTGTATTATCCAAAATGGCTTCTTCTACTGCATTAAAATCAAAAATATTCACAAATGTTGTTTTGATACCGTACTGAGGAAGCGTATGTGCTAACAAATTGTAGGAGCCTCCGTAAATATTTTTTGCGGCCACAATATGATCCCCGTTTTGCGCCAGATTTTCAATCGTATATGTAATAGCTGCTGCACCGGATGCTACCGCAAGTGCTGCAACACCGCCTTCCAATGCGGCAATTCTCTTTTCAAATACATCCTCGGTAGGATTTGTAAGACGTCCGTAAATATTTCCTGCATCAGCCAGTCCAAAACGTGCCGCAGCATGGTCGCTGTTACGGAATACATAAGATGAGGTCTGATAAATCGGTACCGCTCTTGCATCCGTTACAGGGTCCGGAGTTTCCTGTCCTACATGTAGCTGTAATGTTTCAAATTTTAATTTTCTGTTTTCCCTTGTTATTTTTTCTCCCATATATTTATCCTCTTTTCGGTTTTTTATTTAACAGAATTATTTCCATTTATTATCCGAATAACGGTGTGGAGTAATAGCGGTCTCCTGTATCCGGAAGCAGAACTACGATTGTTTTTCCTTTGTTTTCAGGACGCTTTGCCAAAGAAATTGCAGCAGATAATGCCGCTCCTGAAGAAATACCTACTAAAACGCCTTCCTTTTTTGCAAGAAGCTTTGCTGTTTCAAATGCATCTTCATTTTCTATTTTGATAATCTCATCATATATTTTTGTATTCAACACATCCGGGACAAATCCGGCTCCGATACCCTGTATTTTATGAGGTCCGCCTTTTCCTTCGGAAAGCACCGGGGAACCTGCCGGTTCCACTGCTACAATTTTAATATCCGAATTCTGTGATTTCAGGTATTCACCTACACCGGTCAATGTTCCTCCTGTTCCTACACCGGCTACAAAGTAATCAATCTTTCCATCTGTATCATTCCAGATTTCCGGTCCGGTTGTACTTCTGTGCGCTGCCGGGTTTGCAGGATTCACAAACTGCCCCGGAATAAAACTTCCCGGTATTTCCTTTGCAAGTTCTTCTGCCTTGGCAATGGCTCCCTTCATTCCTTTTGCACCTTCCGTAAGTACCAGTTCCGCACCATAAGCTTTTAAAATATTTCTTCTCTCAACACTCATTGTCTCAGGCATCGTCAGGATAATCCGATATCCTTTGGATGCTGCTATAGATGCTAAACCGATTCCTGTATTTCCTGACGTAGGTTCAATGATTACGGAGCCTTCCTTCAGAATTCCTTTTGTCTCCGCATCCTCAATCATTGCCTTTGCAATTCTGTCCTTTACACTTCCGGCAGGATTAAAATATTCAAGCTTTACAATAACAGAAGCCTCTAATCCCAATTCCTTTTCCACATTTGTTACCTCCACTAACGGAGTATTTCCAATCAATCCAAGTGTTCCTTTATAAATATTAGCCATAACGTTCTCCTTTCATACTCTATTGGTATGTTTTGTATGTTAATACGAATTATATTCCCACTTTTCCTATCTGTCAACTAGTATTTAAAAAATTTTTCAAATTTTTTTGCATTGCTTATTCCGTTATAAACAACGGAGGGCACGCTTCGCGCTCCATCTTTATGCTAATAAAAGAATCCGGAAAGGATTTCCCGGATTCTTTGCACTGTTCTTCTATTTCATTTTTATCAAATCTGCCAGCGTAATGCCGTCTACATATTCATTAATTACCTTCCACAGGCCTTCCCAAAATGCAAGGGTCGTACATTCCTCTTTACGCGGACACCGGTTCGGTACATCTTCTATACAGGCAAGCGGTGAAAGGCTTCCCTCTGTAGAACGAAGGATTTCTCCTACTGTGTATTCCTCGGGCTTCCGCGCAAGCATATATCCGCCATTATTACCGCGATAGCTTTTTACATAACCCGCCTTTGTTAATGACGGCATAATCTGCTCCATATATTTTAAGGTAATCGCCTGTCTCTCCGAAATATCTTTTAAACGTATATATTCACCATTACTGTGCATTGCCAAATCTGCCATGATTCTTAAAGCATAACGGCCTTTTGTAGAAACCTTCATATTCCCTCACATTCCGCCACACGGGCATTCCTCCGTATTTTTTCTTATTATAGCATAATACAACTATATTTTCATCTTTTTAATTCCCTCAAATGTGCTTGTGAAACAAAGAATTTCTTTATATAATGAATATATTAACTTTTGTAAAGGGGAATTGCAATATGCCCGAAATATCACTATTTTATGGAATCCGAATAACAATGTATTATGATGATCATAACCCTCCGCATTTTCATGCAGATTATAACGGTCAAAAAGCAATTGTAGATATTATAAATGGCTATGTTATTAAAGGTGGACTACCCTCAAAACAGTTAAAACTGATTTTGGCTTGGTGCGTCATTCATCAGGACGAATTAATGCAGAATTGGGAACTGTCTAAAGATGGAAAGCCTTTGAATACCATCAGCCCTCTCATATAGGAGGATACAGATATGGATTATTTTCCTGAGGTTGTACAGGTAATTCCTCATGAAGATTATACTGTTGATGTATATTTTCAGGATGGAAAAATTGTTTTATATGATATGAAACCAAATTTAGAAAAGAACTTGTTTTGTCGTTTAAAGACTATACAAACCTTTATGGAATCCTGTACCGTAATGAATGACACCCTTGCATGGGATATTGATGGTACACGCGACGCCTGTAAGTGTATTGATATAGACCCTGAAACCTTATATTCCTTACCGGTAACGGATGAAAGAATTGCTTAATAGTATTTATTATACAGCAGTAATCTCTGCCTGATTATTCAAAGATTGCTGCTGTATTCTTTTATTTTTCTTCCGTTCTTACTGCATTCTGTAAGATATAATCCACCCAGTCAACGTAGTATTTCCCGAGTATATGGGCATGGTCCGAAGAAAATTCCGTAGAAAGGGCACCATCCTCATCATCGTATAAGGGATTGGCATCCAGATAGAAAATTTTCTCTCCGTCTGCCAATTGATGAATGGCATCATTATATTTATTTATATTTTCATTTGTAAAAATATCGGATTCCTCAGATTTTTCTTTTGAAATATGTAAGTTTGCCTGTATAAAAATTATGGCGTCAGGCTGAAGCTTTTGAAGCTGTGCAACCGCTTCTTCAAAACGTTCTACCGTCTGTTCAAACGAATAGCCAAGCTCATTGATACCGAGCATAATATATATTTTTCCAAAGCTCCTTTTTTGTAAAGCCTCCTCTAATGTTACCTTTTCACCGGAACGCAGCGCAAATTCTTCCTTGAATATCTTATAAATATTCATACCGGAATGCGCAAAAACCTCTGCATTTCCCAGACCGCCGTATTCATACAGTCCTACGGTTCTGGAATCCCCAATAAACAATGCATCATCAAAGTAGCTTACATCCGCATGATATATAACAGGCGTTATTGTTGTTTCCGTACTGCATTCTTCTTCTAAAGTACTTTCTTCTTTGGGAACACTGCTTTCCGGACTTTCCTTTATAACAGCAGTCTCTGTTTTTTCAATGTCTGCCGATTCCTCAGTCCCGGTTATCCCCGCGGAATTTTCTTCCGGTTCCGGATATATCCTGTCAATTACCATAGCTGATATGCTGTCCCACCGTGAATATCCCAGGAAAACCGCAGCAATCATAAAACTAATCCCTAATAATATCGTATAAGAGTATCTGCATCCCTTACTCTTTCGCATTCTCTTCAATCCTTCTTAAAACTGATAATATAAAAACGGATCATCTAATCCTATGTACATACTATATACACACAGCCAGAATAAAATGACTAAGATTAATGCCATCCATAACGACTGTTTTTTTGCTTCATATACCTTTCGCGGAATACCGCTGCAGCAAATAAGTGCAGCAATCAATGAATAAGCGTATGTCTCTGCATATTTCATAAAATCTCCCGCGTAAACAACCAAACCGTTATTTCCGAAAAACGGAAACAGACGGCTTACATAAATCACAATCTGTCCAATGTCCGGAACAGCAAACAAAAGCCATGACAATGGAATGAGAAGGAACATATACAAGTGTCCCAATAATGGAAATTTGTTAAATATTTTCCCTAATCCTGCCTTTTCCAGACTGATAAGCAGAAAACAGAACAGCCCCCATAAAATAAAGTTCCAGCCGGCCCCATGCCACAGACCTGTAAGTACCCATATAATAAAGAGATTACGATAATGATGCTTTCTGTTTCCTCCAAGCGGAATGTATATGTATTCCTTAAACCAGCTTCCCAGCGTAATATGCCACCGCCTCCAGAATTCCGTCATGGATTTTGAAAGATACGGATTTTTAAAATTATCAGGGAATGAAAATCCCATAATTTCTCCGAGACCCTTTGCCATTAGCGAATAGCCGTAAAAGTCAAAATAAATCTGAAACGAAAACGCAATAATGCCAAGCCATGCAAGCGGTGTCGAAATACTTTCAAATCCGATTGCTTTTACCTGTGTCCAAAGTCCGCCCACCCTGTTAGCAATTAAAACCTTTAAGGAAAGTCCGATTGTAAATTCACGGATTCCGTTTTCCCATTTCGAAAGGGAATGCTTTCTTTCATATAATTGTTCTCTGATTTGCGAATAAGTAATAATCGGTCCGGCTATCAGTTGCGGAAACATGCACAGATATGTCCCCAGCTTCATAACGGAACGTTCCACGGGCACCTTTTTCTTATACACATCAAATAAATAGGATGTAATCTGAAAAGTATAAAAACTGATGCCTATCGGCAATACCAAATCTGCATACGGAAGTGTAATTCCGATTTTCGTAAAGTTCAAAATCCGATTCAGGTTTTCCGTTACAAAATCCAGATACTTAAACAAAAACAAGACGCCGAAATTGTAGAGAACACCTATATATAACCATCGTTTTCTTGTACCCTTCCTATATCTTTTATCTAATTTCTGTGATATCAGAAAATTTACAACAATAGATAATATGATTAAAATTATGTACGCCGGATTTTCAATCACTCCATACGAATAAAATACAAGACTTCCCATAAAAATAACCAAATTCTTCCATGAATTTGGTGTAAGGAAATATAATAAAAAGAAAGCAGGGAAAAAATAAAATAAAAATGTCAGGCTGCTGAATACCATGTTGTTTCTTCCTCTGTGTCTGTTAATTCTCTCTTATATATAGATGTATCATATATAAAAAAAGTTGCAACTATATTTTTAAATTTTTTCATAAAAATTTCCGATATCATTATCTGATACCGGAAATACTCGCCTATATATAGTTTATTCATCTATCATAGTCCGGAAATCATAACGTGGGCAGAAATCATTTTCACAATATAGCTTATAGTATTGTGAGAAAATACGCTTCATAACCATCGGAATATTATCCTTACCGGCCTCCATCAAAATCAACAGATACTGCATGGAACTATACCTTGTACAGATATCCACATTTCTGATATTATCATGGATTGCCATCTCCATACACTCTAGTGCCTGCTCAATCTTCTCAATATACATTGTATTATCTGACGAAGCATCAAGAGTAATCAAAACCAGATGACAGGTATGTTTATACCGCTCCCCCAGATTACTTATGTATTCATATATTTTAGAAAACTCGCGGTTTTCCAAATCCAAAGCTCCAAAATAATTTCCACTGCGACTAAGTGCTTCCGCAATCTGCTCTAAATCTTTTCCGATTGCCTGCGGGCTATTACTACTCTGTTCACACTGATTAAAGAATGAATAATTATTCTTTCCGTTTTGCTTAACAAAATACAAAGTTTTGTCAACCTTCACATAGCAGTCCTGAAAAGAATCACCCTTTAAACACATGCACAAACCGGCAGAAAGAGATACGTCCCTGATTTCAACTATTGAGTTTTTTCTGTCAAAGAATGTTTTAAATATCTCTCCAACCAACTCATCTGCGGTCTCTTTAGAAACATCGGGAAAGAATAATAAAAACTCATCTCCTCCGAGCCTACAGGCAATAGAGTCCCCGATACAATCACGAATGGTTTCTCCTAACGTTTTCAGTGCACGGTCCCCCGCTTTATGACCATAAATATCATTAATTTTCTTTAGATTGTCCAAATCCATAAATACCAGACAACCCGCCTGAATCTGCATGGTTTTTGCAATCTTCCGCTCTCCGTAATTTCTCATATGAAGCCCGGTCAGAACGTCTATATTTTCTGTATCCATCTGACTTTGCATGGTGTTTACAACATCAGAAAGGAACCTTCCGGCCTCCACAGGTCCATTTGTTTCAGAGCCAAAAAATGCATCGGATATATCCTCCTGCTGATATTTTTCTGTAATCTGTATACGATTTTCATTCAACATTTTCAAGAATATATCTGTTATTTCGGGATCAAACTGAAGTCCTCTATTCTTAAGAATTTCATTATAAATAACATCTGCCGATAAAGAATTACGATAAATTCGTTTAGAGTTCATAGCATCATAGCTGTCTGCCAATGCCACAATACGGGCATGAATCGGAATATCTTCTCCGGATAGTTTTTCCGGATATCCGCAGCCATCATATCGTTCGTGATGATATTTTGCAACCTCTTTCACATGCTCAATTAATGTTACGTTATTCAAAATCTCCGCACCAATTGTTGTATGTTTTTTAATTATTTCGTATTCCTCATCCAAAAGCTTGGTGGGTTTATTAAGAATGGTATCCGGAACACCTATTTTCCCAACATCATGCATATAAGCCGCATTTTTTAGATTGGCTACTTCTTTGTCATTCCATCCTAATTCCCTTGCAATCAATGCAGAATATTCTGCCACACGAAGGGAATGTCCTTTTGTATACTCATCTTTTGCCTCAATTGTAGTCGAAAGTGTCTGTATCATCTGAAGTGACATTGTTTCCGTCTGCTTTCTCCTGCTCTCCATCTGCTCCTTATGACGCTGTTCCTCCAGATTCCGCATATCCTTTATCGTCTTAATAATCGTAAAGAACAGAAACAGAGTCAATCCTGTTCCAAGGAAAACTCCCGTGGCACTCACAACCACATAGACTGATGATACTTCCAAAAGCGTCCCTAACAACGCTACAAAAATACCGATTACACTATATACATATTCTTGAATTTTCCCTTTACGATAATCCAAAACAAATGTTATAAAAATCGCCACCCCGGCAACCACCAGAATTACATGTGATACAATCATGGTATCAAGGTAGTCAGCAATCTCCGCAAACTGCAGGATGCTTGAAATGTTCAAATTCAAGAGTGCAATCCATTCTATTAATTCAAATAGCTTTTTATACCTGCCATGCTGAATACTGTCTACATAAAACAAAAGCGGAATTGGGGCTAACATTATCACAATAAAGCATAGTGAGGCAAGGAGCGACATATTCGGAACCATCAGCTGCCTAATATTCGACTCTCCCAGAAGCCATATTGCTCCCAAAACCAGACACCAACCGAGGTAGGATAGGTTTATTTTAGTTTTAAAAACAATTCCTAATGCAATACTGAACAGAATTGTAATTGTTCCGGCAAAAAGAATAAAAAGCCCAACAGCAAATTCAACCTTATTTTTTTGAAAAAAATAAGACCAAATATCTGCTTTATCTCCACAGAAAATCTCATTGACTACTCCCGAATACATGTCTGAATTGGATAAAAGTTCAATCCGAAGTTCCTTTCCCGCATCTGCTTCGGATGTTTTACAGAACACATACCGACTGGCAGAATCTGAACCAAACGGTCTCGTCTCTTTTGTGTCGTATTGACATCTCAATTCCCCGTCAATGTAGAATCTGACACTTTGCTGTGAAGCCCGAATTTCAATGGTATTTTCTATGTAGTCATCCGGAAGAATAGTCGTAATTATCATAGTCTGACCCGGCTCTACTGCATACCTGCCGGGTGTCGTAATCTCTTCCCTTGTCCCATCCGGTCTCTCCCAAAAAAGTGTTCCCTCATAGTTCAGGTTATTATATTCTACTTTTCCATCTAACTCAGAGGGATACAGTTTTTGTGCGCAGAAAAACCCCCCTAATATAAATGTAATCATTATATAAAAAATTACTTTGATGTACTTATTTACAGTATAGTCTGTCTTCATCTCAGAATTTTGCCTTCCCGCGAAAAGACCCTAGGATCATACCCCAACAGTCCCTTACGCAATATAATAATTATTGCTTCTTTATTAGTGAATTTCACCGCAAGAATACTTTTTTAAATGATATTATATCCTATTATCATATACTGTTACAACACCTATGTTGCTTAAAAAATAAAATATCATGTGCTATTTAAAAACATAAATTTACTCTGCCACCATTACCAAAGCAGGGACGTTTCTTCTGCCACGAGGAGCGCCCACCAAAGCAGGGACGTTTCTTTTGCCACGAGGAGCGCCCTTCGGACCCCAAAAAAAGAAACTCTGAAAAAACAGAGTTTCAATCCCTAAATGTTAATCCCTAAATGTTCGAAGAGCCTCAATCGTCTTAGTAATAAGCTCATCCAACTCCCAGCCAAGCATTTCCGCCCCTCGTTCAATTACTTCTCTGGAGCAGCCTGCCGCAAAGCTTTTGGTTTTGTATTTCTTCTTTACTGATTTCAATTCTAAATCCTGTACGCTTTTGGAAGGTCTCATGATTGCTACAGCACCGATAAGCCCGGTCAATTCATCCACTGCATACAATACCTTCTCCATTTCATGCTCCGGCAAAATATCTACCGTAATGCCGTACCCATGACTTGCTGTTGCATGGATAATTCTTTCATCCACCCCTCTGTCACGCATAATCTCCTGCTGCTTAATACAATGCTCATTCGGATAACGTTCAAAATCCAAATCATGTAAGAGTCCTACAATTCCCCAAAACTCTTTTTCATCGCCATAGCCTAATATATCAGCAAAGTATTTCATCGTCTGTTCAACAATCTGCGCATGCTCCAAATGAAATTCCTCGCTATTGTACTCAGTTAATAAATTCCACGCATCTTCTCTTGTCATTGTATTTCCTCCTCTATATGTAAAAAACTCCAAATACTGATAACTCAGCATTTAGAGTTTTTATTCTAGTGCCGCAGACCGGAATCGAACCGGTACGGGAGATAAAGCCCGCAGGATTTTAAGTCCTGTGCGTCTGCCAGTTCCGCCACTGCGGCATTTCCAAGTAAACTTGGAAAAATGGGACCTACAGGGCTCGAACCTGTGACCCTCTGCTTGTAAGGCAGATGCTCTC
>JAEDCQ010000018.1 GCA_016294075.1 Lachnospiraceae bacterium
TGGCGCCATGGCCAAGTGGTAAGGCAAAGGTCTGCAACACCTCTATCACCAGTTCGAATCTGGTTGGCGCCTTAAATCTAAAAACCTCGAAAATTTTTTCGAGGTTTTTTTGTGGATAAAAAAGCCTTGTAAAACAGGTTGTTTTGGATATACGAGGATGGATTTGAATGAAATTATTTGATAAAATGACACTATAAATAATGAAAGCAAAATTATTTTAAGTATTTATAAGAATAAATCAAAGACAAATTATAGGAAAAAGCAATGGAACATTTATCAGATAGAGAAAATGAAGAACAACGTGCCAGGCGTGCTGCAAGAATAGCACGTATGAGGCGTGAAAAGCAACGTCAGGAAATGCGGCGTCTTATGATAAAAAGGTATCTGCCTTTGGGAGCAGGAGTGTTGTGTGTCATTATAATCATGATAGTTATTATAATGGTGTTTGGAAGATCGGACAAAGATGAAATACAGCAGACGAAGGTAGACGCACAGGAGGAGCAAACGGATTCAAAAGAACCATTAAAAGTGTCGACGGAAGATAAAGCAGCAGAGGACGGTTTAAATATAATGAAAGAAGAGGAATTCCCTGTTTACAGTTTTGAGTTAGCACCGGATTCTGTCACTATCTATAGTGAGGAGGTTGTCAGCACAAATGCTATTTTGGTTGATGCAGGTACGGATACGATTGTTGCCTCAAAGGGTGCAAATGAGAGAATCTGTCCGGCTTCCATGACAAAGGTATTAACGGTGTTGGTGGCGGCTGAGCAAATTAAGGAGGCTGATTTGGACAATGCCTTTACGATGACTACTGGCATAACGGATTATGCCTATGTAAATGACTGCAGTTCGGTAGGATTTTTAGATGGTGAAAAAGTGACCGTCCGCGATTTGTTTTACGGAACGGTATTAGCTTCAGGTGCAGATGCTGCAGTAGGTCTTGCAACCTATATAGCCGGTTCTCCTGAGGCATTTGTGGATATGATGAATGAAAAACTCGTACAGATGGGATTATCTGACAGTGCACACTTCACGAATTGTGTCGGGCTTTATGATGAGGAGCATTACTGCACCGTTTATGATATGGCTGTTATGATGAAAGCAGCTATGGAAAATGAACTGTGCCGGGAATTTTTATCTGCTCATACTTATACAACGACCTCGACAGCAGAACACCCGGATGGAATAGATATCTCTAATTGGTTTTTACGCAGAGTTGAGGATAAGGATACCGGTGGTGAAGTACTTGGTGCCAAAACCGGATATGTAGTGCAGTCGAAAAATTGCGCAGTAAGCTATGGCGTCTTTGGGGAAGGTGCAGCGTATATTTGTGTGACGGCAGGCTCAACCAGCAGCTGGAGATGTATTTATGACCATGTAGAAATTTATAACCGTTATGTACGGGCAAAATAATAAGAACAACCATCAATACTTATGAACGAAGGAGAGAGAAATACTATGATTCAGAGTACAGCAATCATCGGAATGGGAGCATTGGGTTTATTGTATGCAGACCGTATCGTTAAGAAGAGAGGAAAAAATGGTGTCACTTTTGTATTGGATAAGGACAGAATGCAGAAATATAAAGATGTAGAGTTTTCCATTAATGGAGAGAAAAAATAATTTCAGATGGCAGTTGCAGATGACATGAAGCCGGTCGATTTAGTTATTGTGGCAGTAAAATATAATGGCTTGCATTCTGCGATTGAAATGATGAAAAACTGTGTCGGAGAGAATACCATTATTATGTCTGTGATGAATGGCATTGACAGCGAGGAGATTATTGCAGATACATTCGGAAAAGAGCATCTGATTTATACGGTAGCGCAAGGAATGGATGCAATGAAATTTGGTAACGATTTAAATTATACCAAGGAAGGTGAATTGCGGATTGGTATAGTAGAAGAATCACAGAAAAAGAATCTGGAAGATGTATGTTGTTATTTTGATGATGTTTCGATGCCTTATGCAGTAGAAGAAAATATTATGAAACGTATGTGGAGTAAATTCATGTTAAATGTCGGGGTAAATCAGACCTGCCATGCGTTTGAAACAACATATGCCGGAGTATTAAAGGAAGGCAGTGAAGAGAACAAGATATTTATAGGCGCAATGAATGAAGTAATTGCCCTGTCGCAGGCAGTCGGCATCGGACTGACAGAAGAGGATGCCGGGTACTACATAGATATTGTAAAAACCCTTAAGCCGGAAGGAGTACCTTCGATGCGGCAGGATGGTATTGCAAAGAGAAAATCTGAAGTCGAAATGTTTGCGGGAACGGTAAAACGTCTTGCCGGGAAGTATGGAATAAAAACGCCGGTAAATGATTTATTGTACGATAAAATTAAGGGAATAGAGCGTAATTATTAATATGTCTTAGATAGATTTGTATCTCAGATAATAATCAAGAATTTATAGGCTAAGCAGGCTTCCATTGGAATCCTGCTTGACTTATATTTTAACACTTATTCGTTTTTCATTTGTTTTTTTACAACCTCATAGATTGGGCGAATGACTTCGATATCTTCTTCCAAATCATCAGCAATCATGTCTAGAGATAGATTTTTGCGGATTTTTTTACGGATAATTAACATGAGAGTTTGTTCCATGCCACGCTCAATACCACGCTCAATCCCTTCCTCCAATCCAATGCGCCGTTCATCTGCTAACAATTCTTTTATTGCCTGACACATATTTATCTTACCATCCTTCCTGTGAAATGTTTTGATTGAAAGTAATTCCTTTATACTTGAACATGTAGCAATCATATCGTATGCATCTTCTTCCATATTTTGAAAAAATCTGTCATTATTTATTAATCTCATTAATTTTTCTTTGTCTTTAGAGAATTTTATAAATTCAAATATCTGTTTTATATCTGTTTTAAAAACATTGGTGTTCTCTAGCTTTGAAATTTGAAATATATGTAAAGGGTAGTTGTTTACATAGAGTTTTATTTCGTTTGGAAAGTTTGAAAAATCAAGTCTTTTCCTGAAATCGCATTTTTAATGAAGACTGAGAATCTATCTCTTGTAAATCAGACGGCAGTATCTTTTGGTTACCGTCAAACAGTAGACCATTAATCAGGTCTGCGTAGCGGTTATCATCCGACAGATATAGTCTTCTTGCTAAATCTTTATCCATAATGAATACCTCCGGAAGTGAGCAGGAGGTATCATGAATCAAGTTATATGTATCTTTATGAAACCCCACTGCCTTATTGAATTGAAATAAAGCATTGATGTTCCAATAGATATGAATAAATAATTAGAATGTAGAATGCTTTTTCCGACCATAGCATTTGTGAGATAATATGACAAGATAAAACGATCGTATTTTTTATTTTCTACGAAATGCACTAATAACACCTGTTATATTTGTACAGGAATTCATTTACAATTCATCGTAATGGGATCTACATTGTTTCGAGAGGAAATTTAGGGAGCGAAATTTAGGGAGTTCTGAAAGGCCCGATTGAAAATGGCAGAGGGTTGCGATATAATAAAAAGCTAGGAATGAGAGGGCTGTTAATGTTACGTTTTTATTATGTAATCTTTATTTCTCTGCCATTTATTATCTATTATCTTTTAATGGCAGAATATTATGTAAAACATAGGGACAAATATGATCAAGAGCAGTGTTACGATTTGGCTCAGCGTCTTATAAAAAGATTTAAAAAGAATGCACGGATTCGCACTGTCAGCTATGGGGAAGACAGGCTGCCTGCGGAGGGCGGTTATATTATGTATTCCAATCATCAGGGAAGATATGACGCTTTAGGTATTATTTCTGTTCATGAAAAGCCTTGTTCTGTTGTAATGGATGAGGAGAGAAGCCATGTGATATTGGCGGAGCAGTTTGTAAATCTGTTAGAAGGAATCCGTATGAGTAAGACGGATATTAAACAGCAGATACGGGCTTCCATGGATATCAGGAGAGCTGTTGAAAAAGGAAAACGTTATATATATTTTCCGGAAGGCAAATATGAAAGGAACGGGAATAAACTGCAGGATTTCAAGCCCGGTGCATTTAAATGTGCAAAACAGGCGAAAGCCCCGATTGTCCCGGTAGCAATTTATGACTCACATATGGTATTTGACGTTAATTCCCTGCGTAAGGTGACGACACAGGTGTATTTTTTGGAACCGATTTATTATGAGGAATATGTGGACAAAAATACATTGGAAATCAGCCAGATGGTAAGAGGCAGAATTGAGGAAGGTTTGAAAGCATTAGATGAAAAACGGAAAAACATGAAATTGAATTACCATTTTTATCATTAAAAATAAATCTGCAAATCTAACCCGGGCATGGATGCAAAACGGAAACAGGAGGTGCCTATGAATCAGGAATTACAGGAATTGGTTTCGATATTACGTGAGAGCGAAAATATCGTGTTTTTCGGCGGCGCCGGAGTCAGTACAGAATCGAATATTCCGGATTTCCGTAGTGCAAACGGTCTGTGGAATGAAAAACTGAAAATTAATTTTACCCCGGAGCAATTGGTTTCACACACCTTCTTTGTAAAATATCCGGAGGATTTTTTCACATTTTATAAGGATAAGCTGATTTATCCGGATGCGAAGCCGAATGCTGCCCATATTGCGTTGGCGGAATTGGAAAAAATGGGAAAGGTTAAGGCTGTTGTAACACAGAATATTGATGGTCTTCATCAGGCTGCGGGCTCAAAAGTGGTGTATGAACTGCATGGCTCGGTGTTGCGCAACTATTGTATGGATTGTCATGCATTTTATGATGAAAAATTTATCCTGCAGTCGAAAGGAATTCCGACCTGCCCATTATGCGGGGGAAGGGTAAAGCCGGATGTTGTATTATATGAGGAAGGCCTTGATAATGAAATTATTCGTGGAGCGATACAGGCAATTGCGAATGCAGATACATTAATCATAGGCGGCACATCACTTGTCGTGTATCCGGCAGCCGGATTGATTGATTATTTTAACGGAAAGAATCTTGTCCTGATAAATAAAAGCGAGACTGCTGCTGACAGGAGAGCAGATTTGGTAATTCATGAAGCAATCGGTGAGGTTTTTTCACAGGTAATGGCAGCAATAAAATAGCCATAGCTGTGCAAAGAGTATTTAGTATTTTTGTAAACAGGATGTCAATGTGAGGCTAAAATGGATATTCAGGTTGGGAGCATTGTAAAATTAAAAAAACAGCATCCCTGCGGAAGTAATGAATGGGAAGTGCTGCGTATCGGAGCTGATTTCAGGATAAAATGCCTGGGCTGCGGACATCAGATAATGATTCCGCGCAGGACTATAGAAAAAAGTATAAAAGAGATTAAGGAAAAAGCTTGATTTTTACGCACTCATATGATATCATACTAACTCGTGATATATTCAAATTCCTTGCTCTGTATGAAATGCAGGGCCAGAGACCAAAAGGAGGTAACAAGCATGAACAAGTATGAATTAGCCGTTGTTGTCAGTGCGAAAATCGAAGACGAAGAAAGAGCTGCTGTTATTGAAAAAGTAAAAGCTCTGATTGAAAGATTCGGTGGGAATGTTACAAACGTTGATGAATGGGGTAAGAAGAGATTAGCTTACGAAGTTCAGAAAATGAAAGAAGCATTCTACTATTTCGTTCAGTTCGAAGCAGAGGCAACTGCTCCGGCAGAAATTGAAAACAGAGTTCGTATTATGGACAACGTTGTTAGATTTTTATGCGTTAGACAGGACGAGGCATAGAAAGAGAGTATAATATGAATAAAGTAATTCTTATGGGCCGCTTAACAAGAGATCCCGAGGTTCGGTATGCACAGGGTGAAAATGCCATGGCGATTGCAAGATTTTCACTTGCTGTAGACAGAAGACGTCAGAATAATTCTGATGGACAGACAGCCGATTTTATTAATATTGTTGCATTCGGAAGATTGGGAGAGTTCGCGGAGAAGTATTTACACAAAGGAACAAAGGTTGCACTTTCCGGACGTATTCAGACCGGAAGCTATACTAATAAGGATGGCCAGAGAGTGTATACCACAGATATTATTGCAGATGATATTGAGTTTGCTGAGAGTAAGAACAGTGCCGGTTCTGACGGGGGTTATACCGGCGGTGGTGACAGCAGACCTGCACCTGCAGCGGCTGGTGACGGCTTCATGAATATTCCGGATGGAATTGATGAAGAGTTACCGTTTAACTAAGTAGTTAATATTCAGATAGGAGGCAGTAACATGGCTTTTGATAAAACAAACAAAGCTGAAGGACCGGCCAGAAAAAGAGTCGGTGGCGGAATGCGTAGAAGAAAAAAAGTTTGTGTATTCTGTGGTAAAGATAATGTAATCGATTACAAGGATACAGCAAAATTAAAGAGATATGTGTCTGAAAGAGGAAAAATTCTTCCGAGAAGAATCACAGGAAACTGTGCAAGACACCAGAGAGCTCTTACAGTAGCAATCAAAAGAGCAAGACACATTGCTTTAATGCCATATACTTGTGAATAATCAGTATACCGGCTTTATGTAAGGCAATGGTTGCAGATTTTAAATATGCTGCGCTAAATTTAATGTATGAATTATTAAGGACTCCAATATACTATATCAATAGTATGTTGGAGTTTTTTTATGCAGAAATCACCACTTCGTGTATTTGTTGGTGTAATCACCATGGTTTTACTCGGGATTACAATGGCAAAGGGATATGAATCTTATCAGGTAAGCAGTGCAAAAGCACTTACAAGTGAAAATTGGGGGCTTGGTTTTTCTACGGAAGGAGAGGCACCGACGGCCAATGAAACACCGGAGGAATTAAAACAGTGGGGTGCCTATTATATTGGAAATCAAAATGAGAAAAAAATTTATTTAACATTTGACTGTGGATATGAAAACGGAAATATGGAAAGTATTTTAGATGCATTAAAACAGGCTGATGTAAAAGCAGCCTTTTTTCTGGTAGGTAACTATCTTGAAACAGAACCCGAGCTTGTAAAGCGCATGGCAGAAGAAGGACATATAATTGGCAATCATACTTATCATCATAAAGATATGTCAGGATTGGGAGAAGAGGAATTTAAAAAGGAGTTGACCGATTTTGAAGTAAAGCTGAAACAAATCACAGGCAAAGAATGCGATATGTTTTATCGCCCGCCTCAGGGAAAATACAGTACAAGAAGCCTTCAGATGGCAAAGAATGCAGGATATAAGACGATATTCTGGAGCCTTGCTTATGTGGATTGGTATGATGACAATCAGCCGACAAAGGAGGAAGCGTTTAGTAAGCTTTTAAAAAGGATTCATCCCGGAGCTATCGTTTTGCTGCACAGTACCTCGAAAACAAATGGTGAGATACTTCCGGAACTGTTGCAGAAGTGGAAGGATATGGGATATACCTTTGGTTCCCTGCAGGAGCTTTAAGTTGTTTGCGGCTTAGGCCATGATTTTCCCAAATGTGTGGAAATTTCATGGTCTTTTTTTATCTGGATATTCCCTTTTATACGATTTTATACTAAAATAAGTAATTGTTAGAGTTCACATTATAAGTAAAGGCGGCATATACATGAGGATTGGTTTTGATAATGAAAAATACCTGAAAATGCAATCAGAGCATATTCTGGAAAGAATAAAGAAATTTGATAATAAACTGTATCTGGAATTTGGAGGGAAGCTGTTTGACGATTATCATGCATCCCGTGTGCTTCCGGGCTTTATGCCCGATTCCAAATTGCGGATGCTGTTAGAACTTAAGGATCAGGCTGAAATTGTATTTGTTATCAGTGCAGAGGATATAGAGAATAATAAGATTCGAGGGGATTTGGGAATCACCTATGATTTGGATGTACTCAGATTAATTGATGCATTTCGGGGGATTGGTCTTTTTGTGGGAAGTGTCTGCATTACAAAATATGCCGGACAAACAGCAGCAGATTTATTCCAGAAGCGTCTGACGGAATTGGGAATACGTTCCTATCATCATTATAAGATTCCGGGATACCCAAGTGATATTGAAACGATTGTCAGTGATGAGGGATATGGTAAAAACGAATATATCGAAACAACGAGACCTCTTGTTGTCATTACGGCCCCCGGTCCCGGAAGCGGTAAGATGGCTACCTGTCTTTCCCAGCTTTATCATGAGCATAAAAGAGGGATTAAAGCCGGTTATGCAAAATTTGAGACTTTCCCGATATGGAATCTGCCGTTAAAGCATCCGGTAAATGTTGCATACGAGGCCGCAACTGCCGATTTGAATGATGTTAATATGATTGATCCGTTTCATTTGGAAGCATATGGGGAGACTACTATAAATTATAACCGTGATGTAGAAATATTCCCTGTTTTAAATGCGATGTTTGAGCAGATTTTAGGGGAAAGCCCTTATAAGTCACCGACAGATATGGGTGTAAATATGGCGGGCAACTGCATTGTGGATGATGAAGCCTGTAGGGAAGCCTCCATGCAGGAGATTATCCGCAGATATTATCAGGGGTTGTGTGACTGCAAACGTGGGACGGGAACGAAAGAAACCTTAAATAAGCTGGAACTTATTATGAGGCAGGCAGGATTAAGTGTAGAAGACCGTGCGGTAGTAAATGCAGCATTAAAAAGAGAAGCGGATACGGGACATCCCGCAATGGCAATTCAATTGGATGACGGAACCCTGATAACAGGTAAAACAACCGACCTATTAGGAGCCGCATCGGCAGCACTGCTAAATTCCCTGAAGGTTCTGGGAGGTATCAAACACGAACTGCATCTTGTTTCTCCGAAAGCAATCGAGCCTATTCAGAGACTGAAAACGAATTATCTGGGAAGCCGAAATCCCCGACTCCACACAGATGAGATTCTGATTGCACTCTCTACTTCGGCAGCTTCTGATATCAATGCAGAGCATGCAATGGCACAGATACCGAAGCTAAAAGGCCTGGAAGCACATTCGTCGGTATTGCTCTCTTCCGTGGACGAGCAGATGTTTAAGCGTCTCGGTATTCATCTGACATGCGAGGCAAAATATGAAACAGAGAACAGAGTGTATCATAAGAGATAATAAAAGTGGTTTCCGTTTTTTTAGTATAGATTTTTTTCATAGAAAATTAATTGATTTTAGTATATTCCGTTACTATAATGGAGTAATGACAAATAAAATCAGTTGTGAAACTATAGTTTATGGAAGGATATAGATTTTAATATGGACAATAATTCAAATTATGAAAGAAATCCGAATAACGGATCGAGTGGATCCGGCGGGAACGGGAACGGCAACAGACCGGGAGGTCCGGGTGGACCCGGTGGAAACGGCAATGACAATATGCCGCCCAAAAAACAGAATCTTTTATTTCTGCTTATCGCGTCTCTGATTACGTTGGTATGCATGAGCTATTTTATGAAATCCTTTGATGCGGCAACAACAAGGGAGATTCCTTATAATGAATTTGTATCAATGCTGGAAGAAGGGAAAATAGAAAGTGTATATATTACTTCCGACAGAATTGAAATATATCCGATAGAAGAGAAAAAAGAGTCATCCAAGCAGAATCCTTTTATGATGATAGGTCAGACACCGACAATCACATATTATACGGGACGTGCAGAAAGTGATGATGCATTAAGTGAACGTCTTTTAGAAGCAGATGTGGAGATTAATCCAGAAATTCCGGATGGTTCAGGCCTGTTGATATCTATTTTACTGACATATGTTCTGCCGATTTTACTGCTTTGGTTTTTATTGAGTTTTGCCTATCGTAAAATGTCGCAGGGTGGCGGAATGATGGGTGTCGGCAAAAGCAATGCAAAAGTATATGTACAAAAAGAGACCGGCGTGACATTTAAAGATGTTGCCGGTGAGGATGAAGCAAAAGAATCATTACAGGAAGTAGTAGACTTTCTGCATAATCCGGGTAAATATGTACAGATTGGCGCGAAGCTTCCGAAAGGTGCGCTGCTTGTCGGACCTCCCGGAACAGGTAAGACGTTATTGGCAAAAGCCGTAGCCGGAGAAGCACATGTACCGTTTTTCTCATTGACGGGTTCGGACTTCATTGAACTTTATGTTGGTGTAGGGGCATCACGAGTCAGGGATTTGTTTAAGGAAGCCAATAAAAATGCTCCCTGTATCATCTTTATTGATGAAATTGATGCAATCGGAAGAAGCCGTGACTCAAAATACGGTGGCGGTAATGAGGAACGAGAGCAGACGTTGAACCAGTTGCTTTCCGAAATGGACGGTTTTGATTCGGCAAAGGGTATTCTGGTGCTCGGTGCAACCAACAGACCAGAGATTTTAGACAAGGCACTTCTTCGTCCGGGACGTTTCGACAGAAGAATTATTGTGGATAAGCCTGATTTAAAAGGACGTGTGGATATATTAAAGGTTCATGCAAAAGATGTTAAAATGGATGAAAGCGTGGACTTTGATGCAATCGCACTTGCAACAAGCGGTGCCGTAGGCTCTGACCTTGCTAATATGATTAATGAAGCGGCGATTAATGCGGTAAAGGAGCATCGGGAATGTGTAAATCAGAAGGATTTATTTGATGCCGTTGAACAGGTGCTTGTTGGAAAAGAGAAGAAAGACCGCATTATGAGTAAAGAGGAGCGGAAAATAGTATCCTATCATGAGGTCGGTCACGCATTGATTTCTGCATTACAGAAAAATTCCGAACCGGTTCAGAAAATCACAATCGTACCGAGAACGATGGGGGCTCTCGGATATGTTATGCAGGTTCCGGAGGAAGAAAAATATTTAAATACCGAAGCTGAGCTGCATGATATGATGGTTGGTCTTTTAGGAGGCCGGGCTGCGGAGGAAATTGTTTTTGACACGGTTACGACCGGTGCATCCAATGATATTGAGAAAGCAACGGACATTGCCAAGAGTATGGTAACTCAATACGGTATGAGCAAAAAATTTGGATTAATTGGGCTTGCTACCGTGGAAAGTAAATACTTAAGCGGACAGGCAACACTGAACTGTGCGGATGTGACGGCGGCAGCAGTCGATGAAGAAGTAATGAAAATGCTTGCCGAAAGCTATGAGGAAGCAAAAAAACTTCTCTCCGAAAACAGGGAAGTCATGGACAAGATTGCAGAATTCCTGATTGAGAAGGAAACCATCACAGGAAAAGAATTTATGAAGATATTCCGGGAATTGAAGGGTATTCCGGAACCGGAAGAAGAAAAAAAAGAAGAGACCTCCAAGGAAGCAGAATCCGAAGAAGAGATGGATGAAGCGGAAGTGCAAAATGACGAGACAACAGAAGAGTCATGATGATATAATTATTAAATATGTAGGAGTGTGGCGCGGACAGAATATGCTGCCGCGCCACAATTTATTTTATGGAAGAAATTTTTGTCATTGAGGACGAATTGAAGAAAGTGCCCGGAAAGCCGGGAGTGTATATTATGCGGGACAAACACGACGGGATTTTGTATGTCGGGAAGGCTGTCAACCTTCGTAACCGTCTCCGCTCTTATTTTCGTGCCAATATCGGAAGAGGACCGTGGATTGACAGAATGGTAAGCCTAATCTGCCGTTTTGAATATATCGTTACAGATTCCGAGTTAGAAGCGCTTGTTTTAGAGAATAATCTGATTAAGGAACATCGTCCTAAGTATAACACAATGCTTGTGGATGATAAGACATATCCTTATATAAAGGTAACAACCGGAGAGGAGTATCCCAGAATACTATTCTCCAGAGAAATGAAAAAGGATAAGTCAAAATATTTCGGACCGTTTACAAGCGCAACAGCCGTAAAGGATACGATTGAGCTGATTAACCGCCTGTATAATCTAAGAACCTGTCACAAAGTGCTGCCACGTGATATGAATACGGACAGGCCTTGTCTGAATTATCATATTCATCAATGTCTCGCTCCCTGCCAGGGGTATATCTCAAAAGAAGAGTATGCGAAAAGGGTAGAGGATGCTCTTGATTTTCTGAACGGAAATTATAATAAAATATTGAGAAATCTCGAAGCCCGGATGAAGGAAGCTGCCGAGAAAATGGAATATGAAGAGGCTGCAAAAATTCGTGATTTATACAATAGCGTAAAACAGGTTTCACAGAAGCAGAAAATAACGGACAGTGAAGGAGAAGACAGGGATGTTGTGGCATTGGCGGTGGAAGAAGAGGATGCTGTCATTCAGGTATTTTTTATCCGGAGCGGGCGATTAATCGGAAGAGAACATTTTTATATGAAGTCTGTTACGAGACAGGGAAGAAGTGAAATTTTATCCTCTTTTTTAAAACAGTTTTATGCAGGAACTCCTTTTATTCCAAGAGAAATCATGCTGCAGGAAGAAATTGATGACAGAGAAGTCATTGAAGAGTGGCTTTCTGATAAACGTTCCCAGAGAATGTATATCCGGGTGCCTAAAAAAGGTACAAAAGAAAAGCTGGTGGAGCTTGCGTCTAAAAATGCGCAGCTTGTTTTGCAGCAGGATAAAGACCGGATAAAGAGGGAAGAAGGAAGAACGATAGGAGCAATGAAGGAGATTGCAGCATGGATAGGGCTGTCCCATCTTTCGCGTGTGGAGGCATTTGATATCTCTAACACAAGCGGATTTGAAAATGTGGGTTCTATGATTGTATATGAAAATGGGAAGCCGAAACGAAGCGATTATCGTAAATTCCGTATGAAAACTGTCAGCGGACCGGATGATTATGCCTGCATGAGAGAAGTTCTGCTGAGACGTTTTTCACATGGCTTGGAAGAGGCAAAACAGCTCTCTGATAAGCAGATGGAAAAAGATTACGGCAGTTTTACGCGTTTTCCGGATTTGGTACTCATGGATGGCGGACGCGGACAGGTTAATATTGCGCAGGAGGTACTAAACGAGCTTCATTTATCCATTCCCGTGTGCGGTATGGTGAAAGATGATCACCATAGGACAAGAGGACTTTATTATCAAAATGAAGAGATTGAAATCGATACGCACTCGGAAGGGTTTAAATTGATTACAAGGATTCAGGATGAAGCCCATCGCTTTGCCATTGAGTATCACCGGTCGCTTCGCAGCAAAGAACAGGTTCGTTCCGTACTGGATGAAATCCCGGGGGTGGGTCCTGCAAGGAGAAAAGCTTTGATGAAGCATTTTGAAAATATTGAAGCCATAAAAGCGGCGGATGCGGTAACACTTCATACAAAAGCCGGAATTCCGCTTCATATTGCGGAAGAAATATATTCTTTTTTTCATGGTTCTGTGGTAGAATGACCATGATAACACACGGATGACCGGCGCCTTTTATAAAATTTAAGCGGCGCAGAAAGGAAAATGCATGGCAAGTGTAAGCTTATTATCCATTATTGAAAAAATGAAATTAGAGAATCTGACTCCTGAGATTGAATTAAAGGAAATAAAAATCAATCAGCCTGATATAAATCGGCCGGCACTGCAGTTAGCCGGTTACTTTGAGCATTATGAAGCATCACGTCTGCAGATTATCGGATTTGTGGAATACACATATATGGAGAGCTTATCCAAAAAGCGTAAGGAAGAGATTTACAATAAGCTTCTTTCCTGTCCGATTCCATGCATTGTATTCTGCCGTGAATTGTTGCCTGATGAATTATTTAAAAAGATTGCCATTGAGAAGGGTGTTCCGCTTTTTATGACAAAGAAAGCGACTTCGGCTTTTACGGCAGAGATTATCAGATGGTTAAATGTACAATTGGCTCCTTGCATTTCCGTTCACGGAGTGTTGGTTGATGTATATGGTGAAGGTGTACTGATTACCGGCGAAAGCGGTATCGGTAAATCGGAGGCAGCTCTGGAATTGGTTAAGCGTGGACATCGTCTTGTAACGGATGATGTAGTTGAAATCCGAAAGGTTAGTGATGATACATTAATCGGTTCCGCTCCGAATATCACAAAGCATTTTATAGAACTGCGCGGTATCGGAATTATTGATGTTAAAACATTATTCGGTGTTTCCAGTGTTAAGGATACACAGGGAATTGATCTTGTTATCCGACTGGAAGATTGGAGCAAGGATAAAGAGTATGACAGACTCGGTCTGGAGGAGGAATATACGGAATACCTTGGGAATAAGGTAGTATGCCATAATATTCCGATTCGACCGGGACGTAATCTGGCAGTTATCTGTGAATCTGCAGCAATCAATCACCGCCAGAAGAAAATGGGATATAATGCCGCACAGGAATTATACAAACGTGTTCAGGAATCTCTTTCCAAGAAAAGAGATGAAGACGATGAATAACGGAAGTGAGAGGAAAAGATGGGAAAGTATGTATTTGGTGTTGATGTAGGAGGCACTACAGTAAAATTGGGTTTATTTGATGCAGAAGGAAATGTAAAGGACAAGTGGGAGATTCCGACCAGAACGGAAGAAAAGGGTTCTCATATTATGGCTGACATTGCCGGCAGTATCATGGTAAAAATGAAGCAGGAAGGCTTGGAAAAGGAAGATATTATCGGTGTGGGAATGGGAGTTCCGGGACCGGTAAAGGCTGACGGAACTGTTCTAAAGGCTGCTAATTTAGGATGGGGCGTATTTAATCCGAATGAAGAACTCAGTGAATTATTGGGTGTTCCGGTAAAGACCGGAAATGATGCAAATGTAGCAGCACTTGGAGAAATGTGGAAAGGCGGCGGTCAGGGATATAGGGATATGGTTGCCGTTACATTAGGAACCGGCGTTGGCGGCGGCGTAATCTTAGGCGGTCATATGGTTTGCGGTTCTAATGGAGCCGGTGGTGAGATTGGACATATTCATTTGGAGGATAATGAAGAAGATCAGTGCGGATGTAAAAATCGTGGATGTTTAGAGCAGTACGCGTCTGCAACCGGTATTGTCAGATTGGCAAATAAAAAATTAGCAGTTACAAGCAGGGACAGTATTCTCCGTCAGGGTGAAGTGAGTGCGAAGAGCATCTGGGATGCAGTAAAGGCGGAAGATGAGCTCGCAATGGAAGTAGCCGAAATGTATGGTGAATACCTTGGAAAAGGACTTGCTGCGGTTGCCGATGTAGTAAATCCCGAGGTTTTTGTTATCGGTGGCGGTGTTTCAAAAGCGGGACGTGTAGTAATTGATTATATGGAACCATATTTTAAAAAATATGTATTTCATGGTGGTGCCAATGCAAAATTTGCATTAGCAAAGCTTGGGAATGATGCCGGGATTTTTGGTGCCGTTAAATTAATTCTGGATGAGGTAATGTAGGAATATTCGGATTAGGCTTGTCATACAGTATAAGGTAATCCGAAATGTAGTGGACAGGTAGTAAAGTATGATAGAAAATACAGTCTGGAAGGAAATCGAAGCATTTGCAGCCGAAGGGGCTTTTTTGTATAATGAGCCTTTGCGGGACCATACTACTTTTCGGGTAGGGGGAGAAGCAGATGCTTTTCTTTCTGTTCAAAGCGGGGATGAATTGAAAAAGGTACTTTTGCTTTGTAAGGCGCAACAGATACCGTACTTTGTTTTAGGTAATGGCAGTAATCTTCTTGTTTCTGATAAAGGCTTTAGAGGACTTATTATTTCGATTGGAAATTATATGTCGGAAATAAAGATAGAGGGAAAACGGATTTATGTGGAGGCAGGAGCGCTTTTGGGGCAGGTCGCACAGGCTGCGGCAAAAAACGGATTGACGGGTATGGAATTTGCAGCCGGCATTCCGGGAACCGTCGGAGGTGCCATTGTGATGAATGCCGGAGCATACGACGGAGAGATGAAGCAGATTGTTGAAACGGTTACTGTTATGACACCGGAAGGGGAAATCCGTAATTTTACAGGTGCTGAAATGGAATTCGGTTATCGTACCAGCCGGTTGAAAAGGGAACCGGGAATTGTTTTATCCGTCACTTTGTTATTAAAGGAAGGCAGGATGACGGAAATCCGAGAGAAAATGAGTGACTTTGCTTTAAGAAGAAGAGAAAAGCAACCATTGGAATATCCCAGCGCAGGCTCTACATTTAAAAGACCGGAGGGAATGTTTGCGGGGAAGCTGATTATGGATGCAGGCTTACGCGGATATACAGTTGGTGGTGCCCGGGTGTCAGATAAGCATTGCGGTTTTGTTATTAATAAGGACGGAGCGACAGCAGAAGATATTAATACTCTGATTAAGGATGTACAGGAGAAGGTAGAGGAAAAATTCGGAGTGTATTTAGAGCCGGAAGTGATTTTTGTAGGAGACTTCAGATGAGATTTGTTATTGTTACCGGAATGAGCGGCGGCGGAAAAAGCACAGCATTAAAATTATTGGAGGATGCGGGATTTTATTGTGTTGACAATCTTCCTGTACCGTTGATAGAAAAATTTATTGAATTGGTTGAGACACCGAATGCAGAAATCCAGAAGGTTGCCTTAGGCTTAGATGTGCGTACCGACCAGAATTTTGATGAAACAAACAGCAGTCTCTCACAGCTTAGGAAAAACGGGTATCATTTTGAAATCCTATTTATGGATGCAAATGATAATACATTGATAAAACGATATAAGGAAACACGTAGAAAGCATCCGCTTGCGGAAGGAAGAGAGGGCAGGCTGGAGGATGGCATCCGTAGGGAGAGAGAGGTTTTACAGAATATAAAAGAACAGGCAGACTATATTATTGATTCTTCCAAATTGCTGACCAGAGAATTAAAAGAGGAGCTGGAAAGAATCTTTTTGAAAAATGAAGAATTCAATAATCTGATTGTGAGCATTATGTCTTTTGGATTTAAACATGGTATCCCACAGGATGCAGATCTTGTATTTGATGTACGTTTTCTGCCGAATCCCTTCTATTTAGATGAACTCAAGCATTTAACCGGAAATGATAAACCCGTACAGGATTATGTTATGCAGTGTCCTGAAGCAGAAATTTTTCTGAAAAAACTACAGGATATGTTAGAATTTCTGATTCCGGGATATATAAAGGAAGGAAAGCATCAGTTAGTAGTAGCAATCGGATGTACCGGAGGACAACACCGCTCTGTTACATTGGCAAATGAAATTTATGCAAGAATGAGGAATAAGGGAAATTACGGTCTGAACATCAGTCATCGTGATGTCCGTTAAGCGGAGGAAGGAATATGTCTTTTTCTGGAAGTGTAAAGGACGAATTGGCAGGTCATGTGAATATGGCAAGACATTGTCAAATTGCGGAATTGGCAGCAATCCTTCAGTTTTGCGGTAAGATAGAACGCACAGAATCGGGGAAAATGGTTCTATGTATTGAAACTGAAAATGAAGCTGTGTCGAAAAAATGCTTTACTTTATTAAGGAAAACATTTAATATAAAGACATCGGTCAGTAAAAATGACGAAAATTCTAAGCGAAAATTAGAACATTCTACTATAGTGGTTTGTGATGATGATACTATTTGGAGTATCTTTCAGGCGCTGAAGCTGATAGGAAGTGATGGCACATTTCATGGCTTTGATGAGCCTGTTAGTCCGCTTTTGATTAAAAATACATGCTGCAGAAGAGCATATCTCAGAGGTGCATTTTTATGTACGGGCTCCATGAGTGATCCGACTAAGGGCTATCACTTGGAGCTGGTTACGGAAAATGAACGCAAGGCAATTCAGTTACAGACCATGATTAAGGAATTTGAATTAGATGCCAAGGTGATACGACGTAAGAAATATTTTGTCGTATATTTAAAAGAGGGTTCTAATATAGTAGATTTTTTAAATATATGTGAAGCACATGTATCTTTAATGCAGTTTGAAAATGAGAGAATTGTAAAAGAAATGCGCAATTCCATCAACCGGCGTGTTAATTGCGAAGCTGCAAATATTACAAAGACAGTAAATGCTGCTGCAAAGCAGATATCGGATATAGAGATAATCCGTGATAAATACGGGTTTTCCAATCTTCCCGAAAATCTGCGGGAGATGGCGGTAGTGAGGATAGAGCATCCGGATGCCAGTTTAAAAGAATTAGGACAATATCTGACTCCCGTTGTGGGTAAAAGCGGAGTGAATCACAGATTAAGAAAATTAAGCGAGATTGCAGAGCAGATAAGATAAAGGTTATTTATAAGGAGGAGAAATTATGATTAGTAAGGAGATGACGATTCGCCTTGAAAATGGTCTTGAAGCAAGACCTGTTGCAATGCTTGTACAGGTGGCAAGTCAGTACGACAGCGCTATTTACTTGGAAGCCGGTGAAAAAAAGGTAAATGCAAAGAGTATCATGGGCATGATGAGTCTTGGTCTGGACACAGGAGAGAAAGTAACAGTAACTGTGGATGGAAAAGATGCGGAAGATGCGCTGAAAGGAATTGAAAAATATTTAAGCGGAAAATAAAAAAAGGGCCATTGGTTATCAAACTGATGGTCCTTTTCAAATAAGAATGGCAGTATGTATCTAAAATTTACATTTTTTGTTTCTTTTTTCAGTTACTTAGGTTATAATAGGTACGAAAAAAATATATCTATATAAAATGGAGGAATGTAATATGTTAGTTTCAGCAACAGAAATGCTTCAGAAAGCAAAAGCTGGCCACTACGCAGTCGGACAGTTCAACATTAATAACTTAGAGTGGACTAAAGCTATTTTACTTACTGCTCAGGAAAATAACTCTCCGGTAATTTTAGGTGTTTCCGAAGGCGCCGGCAAATATATGGGAGGCTATGATGTAATCGTTGGAATGGTTAACGGTTTAATCAAGGATCAGAACATTACGGTTCCTGTAGCTCTTCACTTAGACCATGGTTCATATGAACATTGCTACAAATGCATCGAAGCAGGTTTCTCATCTGTTATGTTCGATGGTTCCCATTATGCAATTGATGAAAACGTAGCAAAGACAAAGGAAATCGTAGCAGCAGCACACGCTAAGGGAATTTCTGTAGAAGCAGAAGTTGGTTCCATCGGTGGTGAAGAAGACGGTGTTATCGGTATGGGTGAATGTGCTGACCCGGAAGAATGTAAGATGGTTGCAGAATTAGGAATTGACTTCCTTGCAGCAGGTATTGGTAATATTCATGGTAAATATCCTGCAAACTGGGCCGGCTTACAGTTTGATGTATTGGATGCTATTCAGCAGAAGACAGGTGATATGCCTTTAGTTCTTCACGGTGGTACAGGAATTCCTACAGAAATGATTCAGAAAGCTATTTCTTTAGGTGTTGCTAAAATTAACGTTAATACAGAATGTCAGTTGGCATTTGCTGCTGCAACACGTAAATATATTGAGGAAGGAAAAGATTTAGAAGGTAAGGGATTTGACCCTCGTAAGGTTCTTGCTCCCGGATTCGAAGCAATCAAGGCTACTGTAAAAGAAAAAATGGAAATCTTTGGTTCCATTAATAAAGCGTAAAACCCTATAAAAGGGAGGATGCCAAGCAAACGCTGTTTGCTTGGCATTTATTATGAAAAAGTTATTATTAACACTTGATTTTGTCTTTATCTATCTTATGGTTAAAGTATAACGAAGAAAAATGGATAAAAAATGTTGCGTGCGTGAAGTTTTTTTTAAAAGAATATGAACAAAAAATGAACGGGAAAGCGTCCGAAAAACGCTTTCCCGTATTAATTATATTTTTTCCGGTTGCGGATAGTCTGTACCGAATGTATCAACTGTCATAGATTTGATGCGTTGTGTTTCAAGAGGACGGTCGGAGTAATCGGTCTGTGTTTCGGCAATTTTATTTACAATATCCATTCCTTCAATAATCTTGCCGAAAGCAGCATAGGAACCGTCTAAGTGGGGTGAAGTTTTATGCATGATGAAAAACTGTGAACCGGCGGAATCCGGATGCATGGCTCTTGCCATAGAAAGAACGCCTTCTGTATGTTTTAAATCATTTGCAAAGCCGTTCTGGGAAAATTCTCCTTTAATGGTATAGCCGGGACCTCCCATTCCTGTTCCGTCCGGACATCCACCCTGAATCATGAAGCCTTTAATTACACGGTGAAATATTAATCCGTCATAGTATTTTTTTTGAATCAGACTAATAAAGTTATTTACAGAGGTCGGAGCAATTTCCGGATATAATTCCGCTTTCATAATATCTCCGTTTTCCATGGTAATGGTAACAATCGGATTCTGTGCCATAATAGTATGTCCTTTCTTTAGATAGAATCAAGCCGATAACAGGTATCAGCATGAGCTTTATTCTAACATACTCTTTGTATTTGTGCAAAATGAAATATAGGACTCGCAAAAGTAACAAAAATCCGCTATCATGAAATATGTATATTATATATAAGAATAAAGCAATATTTTGACAAAAAGATTAATGGAAATAAAAAGAGAATAAATGAGATGTTAAAAAAAATTGTACTGATATTAACGCAGGAATATAAGGAACAGCAAATCGATTCCGGAGAATACCTGCTGTTTGAAGAAGAAATGAACCGACATGGAAGCACTGCTGAGATTTTTGGAATAAATATGCAGACCGACATGGATTTACAGATGAAGACGTATCTATCCAAGGCAGAGTCTGTTGAAAGAATATGCGCACAATCTGCTAAGGAAGAAACCTTATACCTGTCGGATGATGCACATGCGTTACTATGGTTACAGGAAAAAAACAGATATACAATTGCGGTCTATCACAAGAGGATAGAGGGAACTCTGCCGGGGACGAGGTATGCAATTGAAGGGACTAAGGACATAGAATGGGAATATCTGTATAAAATATATCAGAGATTTCAGAAAGAACCGTGGGATATAACCGAAACAAGACGGTGCCTTATCCGGGAAATGTGTGAGAGTGATGTGGACGCATTGTTTGAATTATACAGAAGCCCGTTAGTGACCAGATATACAGACCCTCTTTTTCAGAAAAAAGAGGACGAAAAGGAATATATCCGCAGTTATGTTCAGAATGTATATCAATACTACGGATTCGGCACATGGCTGATTGTGAGGAAAGAGGATGGGCAGCTTATAGGATGTGCAGGATATAACTACAGAGCAGGCTATGATGAAGCCGAACTTGGTTTTGTAATAGGTGAGCCGTTTTGGCGAATGGGGTATGCATACGAGGTGTGCAGTCATTTACTAATGCTGGGGAAGCGGGTATATGAATTTGAAATGGTTCAGGCGCTTACAGATAAGCAAAATGAGGCTTCTGTCCGGCTGCTTGAAAAGCTTGGCTTTTGTTATACAGAGGATGTAAATATAGATAATCACGAATACAGACGTTATTTGTATAAACTTGCAATCTGAAGGAATACGACTTATAATTCATGACAACAAATTAATTTTAATAATTCACGCATAGGACAGAATGCATGGGTACTAAGAAAAAAAACGGATTCATAATGCAGGCCGGAATATTGGCGGCCGCAGGAATCCTGGTAAGATTAATCGGAATTTTATATAGAAGCCCGTTAGTCGCCATAATCGGGGATGAAGGAAACGGATATTATAATACTGCTTATAATATTTATACAATCATTCTGTTGGTTTCATCATATAGTATTCCTTCGGCAATTTCCAAAGTAATCGCGGCAAGATTAGCCAGAAAAGAATACCGGAATGCACAGAAAATATTTAATTGTTCCTTTATTTATGTAATTATTGTGGGCGGTATCGGAAGCCTTGCATGTTTTTTCGGAGCAGAGTTTTTTGTTGGTAAAAATTCAGCAGCAGTCCTTCGGATTTTTGCGCCGACTATCTTTCTCTCCGGATTATTGGGAGTATTGCGAGGCTATTTTCAGGCTCACAGAACCATGCTGCAGACATCTCTGTCGCAGATTATCGAACAAATATTGAATGCAATAATCAGTATTTTGGCGGCTTATCTGCTCATGCAGGCGGTATCGGGGGAGAGTAAAACAACACAGGCTGTTTACGGAGCCGCGGGAAGTGCATTGGGTACAGGGAGCGGCGTGTTAACAGCACTTGTTTTTATGTGGCTGATTTATCTTTTAAACCGTTCTTCCATACGAAAACGTGTGGAGAGGGATAAAACAAAAGAGGAACTGAGTTATACGGCAGTATTCGGTATTATTATCGGCATGGTAACTCCTGTCGTACTCAGCACATTTATTTATAATCTTAATACAGTATCCAATCTCAAATTTTATCAGGAAATTATGCAGATTTTTAAGGGCTTCAGCGAGGCTGAGGCAACGACAAGTTATGGATTATATTCCGGAAAAGCAATGCAGATTATTAATATTCCGGTTGCAATTGCGTCTTCTATGTCGGCAGCGATTATTCCGACGATTGCCGGCACATATGAACGGCATGAAAAGAAAGAAACCAATCGCAAGGTTGCGCAGGCAATTAAGGTAACCATGTTGATTTCGATACCTTCTGCCGTTGGATTGTTTATTCTGGCAAAACCGGTCGTGATGCTTCTTTATCCTCAGCGGGCAAGTGTGGATATGGTAGCTTCCATGATTCGTGCAATGTCTGCCGCTGTTGTTTTTTATGCATTGTCAACACTTACAAATGCAGTTTTGCAGGGAAGTGGTAAGGTAAACAAGCCGGTTCTGCATGCTTTGTACTCCCTGATTATCCAGACTCTTGTTCTGGTACCGCTTCTTTTATATACAGATATGAATCTCTATGCACTTTGTCTTGCAACCGTGCTGTATTCTTTTTTAATGTGTATCATGAACAGTTTTTCGATTCGGAGGCATTTGGGATATAAGCAGGAAGCCTTTCGGACATTTCTGCTACCGTTTATTTCCGCTTTCTGGATGGGGCTTGTAACAGCGGGAGTATATTACGGATTGGATTCCGGAATCCTGTTATTATCCGAGACAGCGGATATTGTTATTTCGGATATGATTAGGAATATAATCTGCCTGATTCCAAGTCTGTTGATTGCGGTATTCATATATTTTGCACTCGTTATTAAGCTTGGTGCAATCAGCAAAAAAGATTTAAAGACAATGCCAAAGGGTCATGTCTTATTAAGAATTGCTAAAAAAATGCATCTTATTCGATAAAAAAGTAGATTTTTTATGGATATAGTTGTACAATGATACGATGTAGTATTCTATTTGGGGAGAAGAAGTTTATGCGAAAGAAATTCATGGGTATTCTGCCTGTAATGTGTGCGATGGTTTTGACAGCCTGTGCACCGCAGGAAAGTGTACCCGAGACAACGATAGAAGAGGAGACAACACAGGAAGAGCCTGTAGAAGAGGCAAGCGCCGTAAGCACCCTGACAGGTCTTCCGGTATCGGAAGCTGTTTCCAATCAAAGACCATTGGCGGTTATGCTGAATAATATCGAAGAAGGCTGTCCGCAGTCAGGCACGGAAGATGCGGCTGTTATTTATGAAGTGCCGGTTGAAGGACGTATTACCCGGTTGATGGGGATTTTTGAGGATTATGAAAATGTTGAAAAGATAGGCTCCATCCGAAGCAGCCGGGATTATTTTGTTTATTTCGCATTAGAATTTGATGCGTTATATGCGCATTTCGGACAGGCTACCCCATATGTGGGTGATTTGCTTAATTCGGACCGTGTTGATAATATCAGCGGTGCTGTTTCGGGTATCGATAAGCCTGCAAATCATTCTTTCTACCGCTCTCCGGACAGAAAGGCACCTCACAATGTTTACATTGATAAAGAGGGGCTGATGAAGGATATTGAAAAATTCGGTTATCGTACTGAGCATGATGACTCTTATATAGAAAAATTTACTTTTGCCAAGAACGGGACCGACAGTATGTATGCGTCTAAGAAGGATGCCTCAATATTATATCCCGGGGGGGAAAGCACGGATGCGGCAAATGGTTTCTCACGTGTTCAGGCCAGATTTGAATACAATCCGGAAGATAAGCTTTATTACAGATATCAGTATGGGGACAAGCATATAGATGAAGTAACGGGCAACCAGCTTGCGGTAACAAATGTTATCTTCCAATATTGTCATGGAGAAGTCCGTGATGACAAGGATTATCTGGCATTCGGATGTCACGGTGACAACGGATATAAGGCACAGGTCTTTACCGGTGGAAAGATGATAGAAGGAACATGGAATCGTATCTATGACAATTCACCGGCATTGTATCTGGATCAGGATGGCAATCCGATTCAACTGAATCCGGGAAAAACTTGGATTTGTATTATTTGGGATGAGTACGGCTCTGATGTGGTAATTGAGTAAAAAGAGTCCGGGAGGCAGAAATGAAAAAAATCTGGAATAGTTTTATAATGGCGTTTTCAACATATTCCATCAGTCCGAAAACACAGATGGAGCGCAATAAGGATAATACATCTTATATACTTATTTTTATTCCGCTGATTGGTGCTATTATCGGATTTATCATAAGCAGATGGGCAATTGCATATCCTTATTTATGTGATTACGCGGTTTTACCTGCGGTAGTCGGTGCAGTTCTTCCAAGTATTTTATCCGGTGGTTCCCATTTGGATGGTTTTTTCCGCACGGTGGATGCAATGTGTTCACATCAGACTCGTGAAAGAAAGTTGCAGATTTTAGAAGATTCACATGGCGGTTATTTCGCAATTATTGTGTGTGTCTGCTATTTTATGCTTGCAATCGGAATCTGGAGTGAAATGCCGGTTGACGGTTTATTTATTTTGTCTTACGGATTTGTGATTTCAAGAGCATTATACGGTTTTTCAATTTTAACTTCTAAGCATGCGAAAGAAAGCAAATGTTCTGTTTATCTTCCGGAAGGTATTTTAAAATATGCGCAGATTTTTATTATGCTGTTATACGTGGCTGTTTGCGCTGTATCCATGATAAATTTAAACAGAGGAGTGGGAACTGCCTGTATCATAGGTGCTGTAATCTCCTTCATTTATTATTTAATTGTTTCCTACAAGGAATTCGGCGGTGTAACAGAAGACAGTGCGGGATTTTTTGTTCAGATTTGTGAAGTGGCAATTCCGTTGGCAGCTTTAATTGCTTATAAACGTTGGTGGTAGAATCTATGACAGAAATTTTAAAATCCGTTTTATTCGGTATTATACAAGGTATTACAGAATGGCTTCCAATCAGCAGTACGGGTCATATGATATTGTTGAATGAGTTTGTGACACTTAATGTAAGTCCTGAATTCTGGGAGATGTTTAAGGTAGTAATACAGTTCGGCTCTATATTGGCGGTAGTGTTGTTGTTTTGGAATAAAATATTTCCGTTTGATTTTAAAGCAGGGAAAATTGTCAAAACGGACATTATGCAGATGTGGTTCAAGGTAGTCGCAGGCTGTATTCCGGCGGGACTTCTGGTTGCATTCGGATTAGATGATGTATGCGATGCTTTATTTCAGAATTATTTGACGGTTGCCATAATGCTGATTCTGTTTGGCGTGCTGTTTATTATGATTGAAAACAGGAATAAAGGAAGAGAGCCGAAGGTGACCGATATTTCTCAGATTACTTATCGTGCAGCATTTATTATCGGTATCTTCCAATTAATCGCGGCGGTGTTTCCGGGGACTTCAAGATCCGGAGCAACAATAGTAGGAGCTCTTCTTTTGGGAATATCAAGAACTGTTGCGGCTGAGTTTACATTTTTTCTGGCAATTCCTACTATGTTTGGAGCGAGTCTTTTAAAATTAGTAAAGTTTGGATTTGCCTTTTCAGCAGAAGAACTTGTCATTCTTGCAGTGGGAATGGTAGTTGCTTTTGCGGTCTCTATTGTTGTAATTCGATTCCTAATGGACTATGTAAAGCGTCATGATTTTAAGATTTTCGGGTGGTATCGAATCATCTTAGGTGTTATTGTAATTGTATATTTTATGTCTTTTGCATAAAGAAACCTGATTTTCCGTGATTTCTTTGGTAAGAGATTGCATTGACATACTGTTATTTCTGGGATAAACTTCTTTATCGATACTGGATGGTAAATGGACTATAGTGAGTACTTTATTGTAATAGTTGTAATGCTTAGGGGAAAGGAAAAAAGATTATGAGCACAGTAAAAAAACCAACAGCTTCCTTAGCAAAAAAGGAAACTGAAACAAAAGTAACAACAGTAAAAAAAGAAGCAGAGTCTGCTGCAACTAAAAAGGTGACTGCTGCAAAAACAGCAAAGAAGCCTGCTGCAACAAAATCCACAGCTAAAAAACCGGCAGAGAAGACAACAGCAGCCAAAGCAGTAAAGGAAACAAAGAAAGCTGTTAAAATTGCAATTCAGTATGCGGATAAGGAATACACATCAGAAGACCTTGCAAAGATTGCCAATGATGTATGGGTATATGATTTTGGTAAAAAAGCATCTGAATTAAAAGATGTTCAGTTGTTTGTAAAGCCTGAAGAATCAAAAGTGTACTACATATTTAATAATGAAACAACAGGATTTTTCATTATATAATCAAAGCAAATGATAAAAACAGCAGTGAGCTGTCCGTATCTTACGGGCAGCTTTTTTTATATATTTTTAATAAATTATTTTAAAAGAATTTGTTGACAATAAATAAGGACAGTGATATCTTGTGACTATAAGATGTTAGCACTCGAAAGGGATGAGTGCTAACAAACAAAAAGGAGGAATGGCAATGCTTCTGGATGAGCGTAAAATGAAGATTTTGCAGGCGGTTATCCGTAATTATCTGGAAACCGGCGAACCGGTTGGCAGCAGAACCATTTCAAAATACACGGATTTGAATTTAAGTTCGGCAACTATCCGAAACGAGATGGCAGATTTGGAGGAGATGGGATATATCCTACAGCCGCATACTTCTGCCGGAAGGATTCCATCCGATGCCGGTTATCGTTTATATGTAGATACGATGATGCAGGAGAAGGAGCGCGAGGTTGAAGAATTAAAGGAGAGCCTTCTTGAAAAGGAGGACCGTTTAGACCATCTCCTTAAACAGACAGCAAAGCTGCTGGCTACCAATACAAATTATGCGACAATGGTTTCAGCACCGGTATTGCATCGTAATAAACTGAAATTCATCCAGCTTTCCAGAGTAAATACAAATCAGCTTTTGGTAGTGATTGTCGTGGAAGGAAATGTAATTAAGAATTCCATTATTAATATAACGGAAGAGATTACGGATGAGACAGTATTAAAACTGAATATATTGCTGAATACTCATTTGAACGGTTTGTCGATTGAAGAGATTAATCTTGCGATGATTACAAATTTGAAACAGCAGGCTGGGATTCACAGTGAGATTATCGGTGGAGTTATTGATGCTGTAGCCGATTCCATTCATGAGGAAGAGGACTTAGAGATATACACCAGTGGCGCAAATAACATTTTTAAATATCCTGAGCTTTCCGATAACCGTAAAGCCAGTGAGCTGATAAATACATTTGAAGAAAAACATGTTCTAAATGAACTTGTTCATGAAACTCTTGCAGCCGAGAGCAATACCGGTATTCAGGTTTATATCGGAAAAGAAGCTCCTATTCAGTATATGGATGACTGCAGTATTGTAACTGCAACATATGAATTGGGAGAAGGCATGAAGGGGACGATAGGAATTATAGGACCAAAGCGTATGGATTATGATAAGGTAGTGGATAATTTAAAAACCGTGATGCGTCAATTAGATTCATTATATAAGAAAGAATAAGAACAGAAAGGATGAAAGTTGTGTCTGAACAGGAAAAAGATATTTTAGAAGAGGAATTAACAGAATCCGAAACAACCGAAGATGCTCTCCTTGCGCAGGATGAGACGGTGCCTGTAGAAAATACGGATGAGGAAGTCTCCGACGAAGAATCGGAGGACAGAAAAGAAAAGAAAAACGGAAATAAGAAGAAAAAAGCCGATAAGAAGGCTGAAGCATACGAGGCAAAAATTGCAGAGCTTGAAGACAGGGTAAAGCGTCAGATGGCGGAATTTGAAAACTTCAGAAAAAGAACGGAGAAGGAAAAAGCGACCATGTTTGAGATGGGAGCCAAAAGTGTGGTAGAAAAAATACTTCCTGTTGTAGATAATTTTGAAAGAGGCCTGGCTGCTGTTCCAAAAGAGGAGAAGGATTCTCCTTTTGAGGAAGGAATGAATATGATATACAAGCAGCTTATGACCGAATTGGAGGGAATCGGTGTAAAACCGATTGAAGCTGTAGGTAAAGAATTTAATCCTGATTTCCATAATGCCGTTATGCAGGTAGAAAGCGATGAATACGAAGAAGGTATCGTTGCACAGGAATTATTAAAGGGTTATATGTATCGCGAGTCGGTTGTGAGACACAGCATGGTTGCGGTCGCACAATAAACTATATATTTAATAATAACATGTATCACATATATTAAGAGGAGGAAAAGAAAATGAGCAAAATTATTGGTATTGACTTAGGAACAACAAACAGCTGTGTAGCTGTTATGGAAGGTGGAAAACCTACCGTTATCGCAAATACAGAGGGCGCAAGAACAACACCGTCCGTAGTTGCATTTACAAAGACGGGAGAAAGATTAGTCGGTGAACCTGCAAAGCGTCAGGCTGTTACAAATGCAGAAAAGACCATTTCATCCATTAAAAGGGATATGGGTACGGACCACGGCAGAACAATCGATGATAAGAAGTATTCTCCGCAACAGATTTCCGCAATGATTTTACAGAAATTAAAAGCAGATGCAGAAAGTTATTTAGGAGAGAAGGTAACAGAGGCTGTTATCACTGTTCCTGCATATTTTAATGACGCACAGCGTCAGGCTACAAAGGATGCCGGAAAAATTGCCGGTCTTGATGTAAAGCGTATTATCAATGAGCCGACAGCAGCAGCATTGGCATATGGACTTGACAATGAAAAAGAGCAGAAAATCATGGTATATGATTTAGGTGGTGGTACATTTGATGTTTCCATCATTGAAATCGGTGACGGTGTCATCGAAGTATTAGCTACAAGCGGTGATAACCGTCTTGGTGGTGATGACTTTGACCAGAAGATTACAGATTATATGCTTCAGGATTTCAAAGCAAAAGAAGGCATTGATTTATCTACAGATAAGATGGCTCTTCAGAGATTAAAAGAGGCAGCAGAGAAAGCAAAGAAGGAATTATCTTCTGCTACTACAACAAATATCAATCTGCCGTTTATCACAGCAACAGCAGAAGGACCTAAGCACTTTGATATGAACCTTACAAGAGCTAAATTTGATGAATTAACACATGATTTGGTAGAAAGAACAACGATTCCGGTTCAGAATGCATTGAAGGATGCAGGATTAAATGCTTCCGAGCTTAGCAAGGTATTATTGGTTGGTGGTTCTACACGTATTCCTGCTGTACAGGATAAGGTAAAACAGCTTACAGGACATGAACCGAGCAAGACTCTTAATCCGGATGAGTGTGTAGCCATCGGTGCTTCCATCCAGGGTGGTAAATTAGCCGGTGACGCCGGTGCAGGTGAAATTCTTTTGCTTGATGTTACACCATTGTCACTTTCTATTGAAACAATGGGTGGTGTAGCTACAAGACTGATTGAGAGAAATACAACAATTCCGACAAAGAAGAGTCAGATTTTCTCTACAGCAGCTGATAATCAGACAGCAGTAGACATCAATGTTGTACAGGGTGAAAGACAGTTCGCGAAAGACAATAAGTCTCTCGGACAATTCCGTCTGGATGGTATTCCTCCGGCAATGCGTGGTGTACCTCAGATTGAAGTTACATTTGATATTGATGCAAACGGTATCGTAAATGTTTCCGCTAAAGATTTGGGAACAGGTAAAGAACAGCATATTACAATCACAGCAGGTTCTTCCATGTCTGATGAAGAAATTGATAAGGCTGTAAAAGAAGCGGCTGAGTTTGAAGCACAGGATAAAGCAAGAAAAGAAGCAATCGATGCAAGAAATGAAGCAGATTCCTTTGTATTCCAGACAGAGAAAGCTTTAAACGATGTAGGGGATAAGATTGATGCGAATGAAAAGGCGGCTGTGGAAGCTGATTTGCAGGCATTAAAGGATATTCTTGAAAGAACAAAGGATTCCGAAATGACCCCTGACCAGGTTGCAGAAATGAAAGCAGCTCAGGAAAAGCTTATGACAGGTGCACAGGCATTGTTTACAAAGATGTATGAACAGATGCAGGGAGCAAACGGTGCTGCCGGAGCAGGACCTGATATGAGCAATATGGGTGGTGCAACCCAGCAGGCATCTTCTGACAATAATGATGATATTATTGACGGAGACTTCAGAGAAGTTTAAAATTGCGAAACAATAATTGCCTACTCGACATATAAACTTAACAATCCAATGCAGGCACGCTTTCGCTGCTTTCAGCTCGCAATGGTACATAAGGCTGTAAAAAACACAGCCTAAGTACCAGCGGCTTCAAAGCACCTGCGTATGGATTTGTTAAGTTTATATGTTCGGGTCGGATATATAATTGTTTCGTAATTGTTATGTTAAGAATAGCAGAAAGGTAACAATACTATGGCAGAGCAGAAAAGAGACTATTATGAGGTCTTAGGCGTGGATAAAAACGCAGACGAGGCTGCTATAAAAAAAGCATATAGGGTACTTGCAAAAAAATATCATCCGGATATGAACCCGGGAGATGCGGAAGCAGAGAAGAAATTTAAAGAAGCATCAGAGGCCTATGCGGTTTTGAGTGACCCGGAAAAAAGAAAACAATATGACCAGTTTGGCCACGCTGCCTTTGACGGAAGTGCCGGCGGCGGATTTGGCGGTTTTGATTTCAACAGTGCCGACTTTGGCGATATCTTTGGTGACATTTTTGGTGACTTTTTCGGAGGAAGAAGGAGCTCTTCAAGGGATGCGAATGCTCCGATGAAGGGAAGCAACATTCGTACAAGTGTAAGGATTACCTTTGAGGAAGCCGTATTCGGAACGGAAAAAGAGATAGAGTTAACTGTAAAAGAAGAGTGTAAGACCTGCCACGGAAGCGGTGCAAAACCGGGTACAGCTCCACAGACATGTACAAAATGCGGCGGCAAGGGTCAGGTTGTCTTTACACAGCAATCATTCTTCGGAACGGTTCGGAATGTGCAGCTGTGTCCTGAATGTCAGGGAAAAGGTAAGGTTATTAAAGATAAATGTACCGATTGTCACGGAACGGGCTTTGTACCGATGAAAAAACGTTTTGCGGTTACGATTCCGGCAGGTATTGATAACGGACAGTGCAAACGTCTTTCCGGTCAGGGCGAGCCCGGCGTAAACGGAGGTCCGAGAGGAGATGTATTGGTAGAAGTAATCGTTGGACGTCATCCGATTTTCCAGCGTCAGGAGATTAATATTTTCTCAACAGTGCCGATTTCCTTTGCTGTAGCTGCTCTTGGCGGTGATGTGGTAATTGATACGGTAGACGGAAAAGTCATTTATGAAGTAAAAGCCGGTACGCAGACAGATACACGCGTACGCTTAAAGGGAAAAGGTGTTCCCTCTCTTCGTAATAAAGATATCCGGGGTGATCATTATGTAACACTTGTTGTTCAGGTTCCGGATAAATTATCCAGAGAGGCGAAAGATTTGCTTAAGAAGTTTGACGAAGCAACGGATGATTCCCTGAACGCAGCCAATAGACTGAATAAAGAAAAGAATGGTGAAGAAAAAAACGAAACAAAAAAGAAGAAGAAATTCTTTTAGCAAAAAGGGTGCATATCAGTGATATGCCCCCTGTCAAGTAGACAGGTTAAATATCTAAAATGAACGTTTAATA
>JAEDCQ010000019.1 GCA_016294075.1 Lachnospiraceae bacterium
AGGTGCTTTTTGTTTTCCACGGCTCCGAAGACAAAACGAAACAGCAAGTCCTTGTTTTTGTTGTTGACAGTTACAGTGTTTGTCGGCATAGATACCTCACTTTCTCTGCATAGGCAGTATAGATTTGATGAAATAGATTAATAAGGTTGAAATTCCGGCGAGACGCCGAGATAATAAGAAGAATTTAAAGCCTTCTTATAAATGTGATTTATAGAAGCGGAACCGCTTCAGATGAGTTGATGATAGCATGCTCTTTTATATTGGGCAAGCGGATAAATAAGGGACGTTTAATTTTAATGATAAGTGGAGAAAAATATTACAATGGAAAAGCAAAAAATCTCTCACACATTTGAACCAGTTTATGATAAAGAATCCAAAATATTGATTTTAGGAAGCTTTCCATCGGTCAAATCCAGAGAAAGCAAATTTTATTATGGACATCCTCAGAATCGTTTCTGGAAGGTGATTGCAAAGATAACAAACCGGAAAGAACCTATGACAATTGAAGAAAAGAAAGAATTGATCTTATCAAATCATATCGCCATTTGGGATGTGATTGAGAGCTGTACGATTCAAGGCTCCAGTGATTCTTCTATTAAAGATGTGGTCGTAAATGATTTTTCGGATATTTTGCAAAATTCTTCTATTCAGAGAATCTATGTAAACGGAAATAAAGCATATGAATTGTATCATAGATATGCAGAGGAAAATACAGGTATGAAGGCTGTTAAGCTTCCGTCTACAAGTCCTGCCAATGCTGCATGGAATTTGGATAGACTATATGAGATATGGAAGCAGATATTGGTATAGATGAGGGACATTCCGAAAAAAATGTCATGGAAGCCAAATGTATGCATAATTAGTCAATTTATAATGTCAATTATGGTATTTTAAATTGTTTTTTTACGTTTATTATATTGAAATAAGGAGAATATCACACAAAAGGAACTATAGACCTTTTCCTACTTCTGATAAAAATTGTAGAATTATATATTATCCGGTCGAGAGCTATTTCGTTTTTTGCAAAAAAGCCTCATTTATGTGGCATGCGGCGTTTCGCGTATGACGGGCTTAATATTTTTGAGAGAGGTGGTTCGTTTGCTGAGTAGAAGACTAATTGCATTATTGGCTGAAAATAAAATGACAAAAGAGAATTTAGCCGAAAAATGCGGGTTGCCTATTGAAACCATACGAAACATTTATTACGGGAAAACAACTGACCCTAAAGTTTCAACACTCTTTAAAATAGCTAATGCACTTAATGTAAGCATAGAGTGTTTGATATCATGCGAGATTGAAAATCCTCTTAGGGATAATAAAAAAATCTTAGATGGCATTATGACATAGGATGATTACAGTGTACTGTATTCTAAAGGGTTTGATGATGCCAGACGTTAAAAGGGGCTGAAAAACCCCTTATTTTAGGTGGATTTGACGCTTGCGTTGTTTACTCACTTACAGACGGAAGATTCCCAAGATTATTATTTTCCGTTCCGTCGGGAAGAGATTTCAAATATTCCGAGTCATTACGATGGGCAATTCCGACGCCTTGTATTTCACCGGCCTTTGCCATGCTGACACCTTCTTCTTTGGAAACGATTGAACCGTCTGAAAGCCGGTAGCCCGTGATACGACCGCTTGATTTTACCAGACCGACAATATCTTTTGCATCCGCTTTGGGACTGGGAACCTCATCCAATGCAGCATAGGCGAGTTTTGCTCCCAAATCTTTTTTATTTGTATCCATTTTTTCTTTCTCCCCATATTCTAAGTTTTTTATCAGCATCATTTATAGTATTTAAGAAATAAGGAAAAAATATACCGGACTCAATCTATATCTTAATGAATAGAATGATTCCGGTATGTGCACACTGTAATATTAATAGTCACATCAATGGCAAAAGGCGCTTCTCGTGGCAAAAGAAACGTCCCTATGTGTGCGTCGCAAGCAGTTTTATGGTATCCAGATAATCGCAGATTTGCTCATAAAGCATTTCCGGCTGGAAAGAATTTGTATGAAGCTGGTCCTTTGTCAGTCCGTCTACCGTATAGCGGATTAATGCATTTAAACGGGTCTTGGAGAGACCATCGCACAGTGACAGAGAAGTCCCTTGTGCTAAGTAGCGGTTTAGGGTATTCAGATAGAGATTTTTAGATTCCTCAATTGTTTCAATAATATCTATCTGATTTTCGAGAAGGCTCTTCTCAATAAATTCATTCATATACGGATAACTGCGCAGCACATTAAGCTTTGCCTTTTCCATTTCACGACAGATAACAAAATAGTCCTTTTCTTTCGCAGAAATCATACGCTCAAATTCAAAGAGCATGTATTTTACACTGTAATCAAATAAAAAAGAAAAAAGTCCGATTTTATTGGTAAAATAGTGAAAAAGGAGCCCTTTGCTGATTCCGGCTTCCCGGACAATGACATCCGTGCTGGCATGACGGTAACCGTTCTTTGCAAAAACACGCAGAGCTGCATTAATCATCCTGTCCTGTTTTTCTCTGTTTAAATCAAAAAATTTCTCGTTCATTCTAAGACCCCTTTTCATTGACCTGACTAGTCAGAAATTTATCATAACATATTTGTTTTTTGGGTACAATTGCTTGTTGCAAATTAGTAGGAGGAAAATTTTTATATACAATATATAGTATTTGTACTTGACGTGAAACAGTATAAAGATTACCATATTAAAGACGGAATCGATGTTGCGGACAGAAGAGTCTGTGATGTCGGTAGGCGTAATAAATTTTAATTGTATAAGCTGTATTACATTAGGAGGAGAAAAGATGAGTAAAGAAAACAAAGTCATCGGCGAAGAGGCAATTTATGATGCTAAAGGCCTTGGAATGCCAAAACTGCTTGTCCTTGGCATTCAGCATATGTTTGCCATGTTTGGTGCAACTGTATTGGTTCCGGCTCTTACGGGACTCAGTGTATCTGCAACATTACTGTTTGCAGGACTTGGTACATTATTATTCCATTTCCTGTCTAAAGGAAAGGTTCCGGCATTCTTAGGTTCTTCGTTTGCGTTTTTAGCAGGATATTGGGCTATTGCTCCGAACGGGGAAACGGAATTACTTCCTTATGCCTGCTTTGGTGTGGCATGTGCCGGAATTTTATATCTGGTATTAGCTGCTTTCATTAAAGCATTCGGAACAAGTAAGGTTATGAGATTCTTCCCGCCAATCGTTACGGGACCAATCATTATTGCAATCGGTCTTAACCTTTCACAGTCTGCTATTAATAACTGTACAAATAACTGGCTGATTGCTATTATAGCAATTGTTATCGTTATAGTTTGCAATATCTGGGGTAAGGGAATGATTAAAATCATCCCCATTATTCTTGGAGTTGTCGGTTCTTACATTGTTGCCGCTATTATGGGACAGGTTGACTTTACACCTGTTGCGGAGGCTTCCTGGATTGGACTTCCTTTCCGTTTTCAGGATACGGTGTTCTCGATATTTGCTGCACCGGATACTTCTCTGTTGATTACGGCTGTTATTACAATTATGCCGATTGCACTTGCTACTATGGTTGAGCATATCGGTGATATTTCCGCTATTTCTTCTACTGTCGGAAAGAATTTCATTAAAGATCCCGGACTTCATCGTACATTGACAGGAGACGGTCTTGCGACAATCCTTGCGTCCCTTTTCGGAGCACCTGCCAATACCACATACGGTGAAAATACAGGCGTTCTTACATTAACAAAGGTATATGATCCGCTTGTTATCCGTCTTGCAGCTCTCTTTGCAATTTTATTCTCCTTCTGCCCGAAGGTGTCTGCATTAATCAGCTGTATGCCCGCAGCGACTATGGGTGGTGTATCATTAGTATTATATGGTATGATTTCCGCAGTCGGTGTTCGTAACGTGGTAGAAAATAAGGTGGATTTTTCTCAGAGCCGCAATGTTATTATTGCTGCACTGATTCTTGTTCTCTCTATCGGTATCAATTATTCAGCAGCAGGTGCAATTGCCTTCACGGTAGGCAGTGTTACCATCAGCTTATCCGGACTTGCAGTAGGTTCTCTGGTTGGGATCATCCTGAATGCGCTTTTGCCGGGTAAGGACTATAACTTTGATGAAGAAAAACCGGATAATACGGGAGTGAATTTCGAGGTTTAGTAAATAATCATATAAAGACAGCAGGGAGCCGGTCAATCTGACCGGCTCTTTTTGGTTTGTTTATGCATTAAAATTATGATAAAATTGATGCAGTATACATGGAAAGGAAATCCTACTATGGCTCTTTTGATTGTTACCGGTGGAAGCGGATCGGGAAAAAGTACATGGGTCTGTGAACATATTTTGCGGGAAAGTGAAAAAAATCCCAAAAAGAATTATTTTGTAATTGTTCCCGACCAATTTACGATGCAGACACAGATGGACTTTGTAAACAGAAGTCCGCGTGGCGGAATTATGAATATAGATATATTAAGCTTCAGCCGTCTTGCACACCGCATCTTTGAAGAAACCGGTGGTAATCGCAGGCCGGTGCTTGATGACACCGGAAAAAGTCTGATTCTGCGCAGGATTGCAGGCTCCATAAAGGAACAGGTGCCTGTAATCGGCAGTAATCTGAATAAACAGGGCTACATTCACGAGGTAAAGTCTGCTATTTCCGAGTTTATGCAGTATGGAATCGGAGAAAAAGAACTGGATGAAATGTTGTCTTTTTGTGAAAGCAGAGGAGCATTATACCATAAATTAAAGGATTTGAAGGTGTTGTATAAAACCTTTCGTGAATATATTAAGGACCATTATATTACAACAGAGGAATCCATGGATATCCTTGCAAAAGAATTGCGTAAATCAGCATTGATTCCGGGAAGTGTCGTGGTGTTTGACGGTTTTACGGGATTTACGCCAATCCAGGAAAACGTAATCGGAGTATTATTGGAGCTTTGTGAGCAGGTCATTGTTACGGTTACAATGGAACAGGAAAATAAAAGCCCGGCTCCGGTAAAAGAACAGGATTTGTTTTCTTTTGCGGATAAAACCGTAAACCGTTTAAAAAAATTGGCATCCGAGCGTCGGATAGAAATCCTTCCCGAAAAGACCATGCCTGAAATAAGACGCTTTACCGGCAAACCGGAGCTCGCATTTTTGGAAAGTCATTTATTCCGATATCCGATAGTGCCGTATCGGGGAGAAAAGGAAAACCGCATCCGTATATCTTTTCATAAGGACATGCAGCAGGAAGTGCGTTTTTTATGCAGGCAGATTCGCTCTCTGATAAAAAAAACGGGATGTGCTTATCGGGATATAGCAGTTATTGCGGGCGATTTGTCTTCTTATGAAAGCTGTATTGAAGATGAATTTGAACAATATGAGCTGCCGCTTTTTATGGATAAAACAAGGAAGATTGAGTTGAATCCGTTTGTGGAGCTTATCAAGTCATCCTTGGATATATTAACCGATAACTTCAGCTATGAGTCGATATTTCGTTATTTGCGCAGCGGTCTTGTGGATTTTACACCGGAAGAAACGGATGATTTGGAAAATTATGTATTGGAAATGGGTATTCAGGGGAAAAAAGCATGGGCACATGCTTTTGCCGGAAGAACGAAGCTTATGAAGCAAAAGGAGGATGCAATAGAAAAGCTGCAATATCTGAATACGCTCAGAGAGCGTTTATCAGAGCAGCTATCTTCTCTATTATATGGAAATGAAAAAAGTGACAGTACATATAGCGGCCAATATACCGTGAAGGAGCTGGTAAGGCGGCTGTATGATTTTACCTTGCAGAATAAAACGGAAGAAAAGCTTTTGCAGTATGCGTTTTTTTTCGAGCAAAAAAAGGAGTATGCAAGAGCAAAGGAATACAGGCAGATATACCGCCTGATAATGGAGCTTCTGGAGCAGATAACCGAGTTAATCGGTGAAGAAAAAATGACAGTACGTGAGTTCGCGGATATTCTGGATGCCGGCTTTAATGAAATAGAAGTCGGTACGATTCCAAAAAGTGTCGACCGTATTATAGTCGGAGATATTGAGCGGACTCGTTTAAAACAGGTTAAATACCTCTTTTTCTTAGGTGTTAATGATGGATATATTCCGGGAAAAACCAATAAAGGAGGTATTATTTCCGATATAGACAGGGAATTTTTAAAGGGAAGTAATATGGAGCTGGCTCCGTCACCGAGAGATAAGATGTATATTCAGAAATATTATCTGTATCTTAACCTGACAAAGCCTTCGGAAGGACTTTTTCTGTCATACGCCGGAACGGATGCCCAGGGTGCTGCCCTGCGTCCGTCGTATTTGGTTGCACTTTTGAAAAAGCTGTTTTGGGGATGTGAATACAGTTATAGTAACGAACAGGAACAAATGCAGATAGGCAATCTTTCGGAAGCGAAAGAACTCTACTGTATGCTGCTTTCCAAATACGCAGAAGGAACTATCTCAAAGGAAGAGAGAGAATGCTTTGAAAATCTTCTTTTACTGCTTGGAAAAGAAAAGTCAGATAAGCTGCTTTTGATGCATTGGATAGAAAATACATGGTATACAAAGAAGGATGAACAGATTTCACAGGCAGCGGCAGCACTTTTATATGGGGATACCATTCTTTCCAGCATCAGTCGTATGGAAAAGTATGCTTCCTGTGCGTATTCTTTTTTTCTTCAATACGGGCTCTCATTACGCGAAAGAGAACTGTATGGATTTGAAGCAAAAGATATCGGTACGGTTTTTCATGGTGTTTTGGAATGCTTTTCACAGAAATTGAAGGAAAATCATTACACATGGTTCGATTTCCCGGAGGCGGAAGGGCGCATGCTGGTTACAGAAGCAATGCAGGAGGTCTGTTTGCATTATACGGATGCGATATTGTTTGAAAATGCATGGAATCGTTACACAATGGGTAGAATGGAGGAAATCCTGCAAAAGTGTGTGAGGAATATTTCGTATCAAATCAGAAAAGGGCGGTTTATGCCGAAAGAATACGAGGTTTCCTTCCAATTGATAGAAAACCTGCAGGATATGGATGTAACGTTTACCGATAAAGACAGGATGAAGCTGTCAGGCAGGATTGACCGTCTGGATGTGTGTGAAAAAGAGAATAAGGTATATGTAAAAATAGTTGATTACAAATCCGGGGATAAAAATTTTGACCTCGTATCCTTTTATCATGGCACGCAGCTCCAGCTCGTTGTATATATGAATGAAGCACTGCGCCGCAGTATGAGTGAATATCCGGATAAAGAAGCAGTCAGTGCGGCAATGCTCTATTACCATGTGGATGACCCAATAGTGGAAGGTACATCCGGTATTACGCCGGAAGCTGTTAATCAGAAGGTCAGGGAGGCTCTTCGGATGAAGGGAATTATTAACAGTGACGGAGATATACTCGAGGCTCTTGATACTTCCAAGACCGCAAAGTCAGACTGTGTATCTCTTGATTATGACAGCAAAGGCGGGCTGAAAGCCTCCGTAAATGCCTTTGATAATGAACAGATGAAGCTGTTGTCGGATTATGCCTCCTACTGCTTAAAGACAATGGGAGTGAAGATAAAAAAAGGAGAGATTCCGCTAAACCCATATAAGAGCAGTACCGCCGATTCGTGTGAATATTGCTGCTATAAAGATGTATGCGGCTTTGATGAAAAACTGCCGGGACATCGAAAAAGAGACTTGAAAAAAGAGAAGGATACGGATTATCTTAAGCTGATAAAAGAAAAGCTGACGTAGAAAGAGAAAAGCGAAAGTGCCGCAAACGCGGCGGAATGAGAGGAAATAATGGGAATTGTATTTTCCGAAGAACAGAATTTGGTAATTAATCTTAGAAACCGCAATATTCTTGTGTCGGCAGCAGCGGGAAGCGGAAAGACGACGGTATTGGTAGAGCGTATCATACGTTTGATTAGTGATGAAGAAAATCCGGTTGATATCGACCATCTTTTGATTGTAACATTTACCAAAGCGGCGGCTGCATCTATGCGGGAAAAAATCAGCGAGGCTATTGTAAAGAAGCTGGAGGAGCATTACAGTGACCACCTGCAGAAACAGGAAACTCTGCTTCATCATGCACAGATTACGACAATTGACAGCTTTTGCCTCTTTATTCTACAGAATAATTTTAATGATATCGGATTAGACCCGGGTTTCCGTGTGGCGGATGAAGGAGAAATACGTCTGCTGAAAGAAGATATCATGGAACAGATGCTTGCAAGGCGGCTGGAGCAATCCAGGTCAGAGGGGAAAGCAGGAAGCTTTTCGCATCTGCTGGACAGATTTGTTAAGGGAAGCAGGGCAGATGCGCTGAGTGATATTTTATTTTCACTCTATAACAGAGCATTAAGCTATCCTTTCCCGGATGAGTGGCTTTTAGAAAGAAAAAAAGATTATGAGGGCTCCACGCCGGAAGAATTATGCAGTTTTATATGGATGCAGGAGCTTTTCTCCTATGCAAAACGGAATATTGAAGTCTGTAAGGAGATAGCGCTTGAAAACATCAGTATCTGTGAAGAAGCGTCAGGTCCCGTACAATATCTTCCGATGGCAGAAGCGGATTATGCGTTTGCGCAAAATCTTCTGCAGTCCTGCTCCTTTACGGAGCTTCATGAGAAAATGCAGTCGCTTTCTTTTATGACGCTTTCCCGCAAAAAGGATGAGAATGCGGATATTTTGTTAAAAGAGCGTGTAAAGAAGAATCGTGAGGAAATGAAGGACATTCTGAAAGACTTACAGAAGGATTTCTTTTCCTTTTCAATGGAAGAGATGCTTGCCGGTTTTCGGGAAAATGACCGTATAGTAAATGAAATATGCGATACATTGCTTGATTTTCATAAACGTTTTACGGAAAGCAAAAAAGAAAAAAAGCTGATAGATTTTTCCGACATGGAGCATTATGCATTACAGATTCTTCTAAAAAAAGAAGATGATAAATATGTACCCTCAAAAACAGCATTGGAATACCGCAGATATTTTCATGAAATTATGATTGATGAATATCAGGATTCCAATCTTGTACAGGAATTGCTTTTAAAAACAATTTCCGGTGAGGATGACGGTATTTTCAATCGTTTTATGGTAGGAGATGTAAAGCAGAGCATCTATCAGTTCCGTCTGGCACGTCCGCAGATTTTTATGGAAAAGTATGATACATACGAAAAAGAGGTACGTGATGATACACTCCTTCAGCGGATTGATTTGGCGAAAAATTATCGTAGCCGCAGGGAAATCATAGAAGGTGTCAATTACCTTTTTTATCGCATCATGGGACGCGATTTGGGGAATGTAGCTTATGATGAGGAAAGTGCATTATATCCGGGCGCTTCCTATCCGGAAAAAACAGGGGAAACGGATGGCGTTGAGCTGCTTCTTGCAAAAAAGGATGAGGATAGTAAAGATAAAAAGGAACAGGAGGCAAGGCTTGTATCGCAGCGGATTAAAGAACTGCTGCGTTCCTATAAAGTAACGGATGAAGCTGACGGACAGCCGAGGCCTGCAAGGTATGGCGACATAGTAATTCTGCTTCGTAAGCTTAAGGATTGGGACGAAGCCTTTAAACATGTGTTTGAAGAGGAAGGAATCCCTGTTTATGTGGAAAAGAGCACGGGGTATTTCGAAACAGGTGAGATACGGACAATACTAAATTTTTTGAAAGCATTGGATAATCCGAAGCAGGATATTCCTCTCTTCGGTACGATGATATCGTGGTTTGGAAAATTTACCAATGAGGAGCTTTCTGTTATACAAAGTCAGAAAATGGATTCTTTATATGAGGGAGTATGTTCTTTTGCCGGGAAAGAGGAAGAAGAGTACCGCCCGCTGCAGGAAAAATGCAAAACCTTTTTAAACTGGTTTTCTGCTTATCGGGAGCAGATTGCATATGAGCCGATTCATAAAATTTTACGTCATTTAATAAAAGAAAGCGGTTATCTGTATGAGGTTGCTTCGCTTCCTTCAGGAACCCAGCGCCTTGCCAATGTCAGGATGCTTCTTACCAAGGCAGAAAGCTTTGAAAAATCAAGCTATAGCGGGTTGTTTCATTTTATCCGGTATATTGAAAAAATGCAGAAGTACGATGTGGATTTCGGGGAAGCCGCAGCAGGGGATTCGCAGAATGATGTAGTACGGATTATGACGATTCATAAGAGCAAAGGGCTTGAGTTTCCTATTTGTTTTATTGCAGGATGTGCAGGAGCGTTTCATACAAAAGACACATCGGCGGATGTTATCTGTGACTCCAATTACGGAATAGGGATGGATTATGTGGATATCCCAAACCGTGTAAAATATCGTGATATCCGTAAATGCTTTCTCGCAAGGTATATGAAGGAGGAAAGCATGGGAGAGGAACTGCGGGTATTGTATGTAGCAATGACCCGCGCAAAAGAAAAACTGATTCTGACCGGAATCTGTAATGATTTCGGGAAACTGGCAGATGCTTTTCATTTGCAGAAAAAAGCTGACAGAATTCTTCCATTTATAAAGCGTGCAAATGCAAAATCCTTCCTTGACTGGATTACAGCCGCAATGTCAAATCATCCTTCCTTTATAAAAGCAATGGAGGAATCCGGACTAAACATGTCCGATATGGCGGATGCTTCTGCTCCGCATATAGAAGTCAGATGCCTTACACCGCAGCAGTTTAAAGAACGGACCATGGAAACAGACATAGAACAAGGGGTGCGGAAGAATAGATTGCTTTCGATGCTTAAAGATTGTGATAATAGGGCTCTGAATAATACCGCTGAGTGTGACAGCTCATGTAATGCGCTTAAGGAACAGCTTACATTTGTGTATCCGCATGAAAGCCTAAACGGCCTTTATACCAAAACCTCGGTATCTGAATTGAAAATGGCGGCAATGCACAAAGCCTATGAGAAGGAGTCTATGGAGGATGAGCCTGTGAAGTTGTTCCCGACAGAGGAAATCAGCCCGTATATTCCAAACTTTGCAAAGGAGAGCCGTGAGGTCAGCGGAAGTGAAAGGGGTAGTGCGTATCATCGTCTGTTGGAGCTGTTTGATTTTGCAGAGTTTATGAACACAAACGTAAAAATCAGGGACTGTATGAATGAATATGCGGAAAGCGGACGAATTACAGAGGAAGAGCTTTCCCTGATTAATCCGGCAAAAATAAATACCTTTTTAGACTCTCCGGTTGCATTGCGTATGGGCAGGGCACAGGAGCTGGGAAATCTCCATAAAGAGCAGCCCTTTGTTCTGGGAATTGAGGCAAGCCGTTTATCGGATGAATTTCCATCCGAAGAAAAGGTGTTGATTCAGGGTATTATTGACGTATATTTTGTTGAAGATAATGAGATTGTATTGCTGGATTATAAAACCGATGCAATAAAGTCTGCGGATGAACTGATAAAACGCTACCGTACACAGATGGATTATTATGCGGAAGCATTGGAAAAAATAACCGGTCTCAGAGTAAAAGAGAAGATATTATACTCATTTGCGCTGGAAAAAGAAATCCTTATATAAACAGAAGCCCTTCCTGTCCGGAAGGGCTTTTAAAATATGTATCAGCTTAATGCCATTTTCTTTAACTCGGCAAATGCCCGGCGTACCGGCGGGAGCGCAAGAAGTACTAATGTTAAGATGACTTCCGGGATAATATAACTCATGTTATATACAATACCGCCCCAGATTGCTGCAACATTCCCCATCAAATCGCCGACATAGGTGGTATAGAAGATAACACCGGAAATGCAGTGTACAAGAAGTCTTCCCATGGATCCTGCAAGGAATCCCTTTATCAGCCCGTTTTTGGAGTTGCAAAAAAATCCGGATAATCCCAGGGCACCAAATGCGAGAGGAAAATCCAATACGACCTGAAGAGGATGTACGACATACGGACCGACGATAAATTGAAGAATACCGTATGCGATTGCTGCAATCAGACTGATTTTCGGACCATACCAATAACCGATTAAACAGATGATGAGCATTGAAAATAGGGTAACACTTCCGCCGTTTGGAAGGGACGGGAGCTTAATTACAACCGAAATTACGGTTGCGAGTGCAATTGCCATTGCGGAAAATACGATTTGTTTTGTTGTAATTTTTGACATAAAAAAACCTCCTTGTCATGCCTGGGAGGGAAATACCAATAAATCGACCGTATAGCGCGTCGACTATTGCTGCTTCCTTACGCCGGTATTATCCGGTTCAAGTAATGAGGGTTAGAATCAAAGATTCAATCTCAGCAGATGCACCCCTAGCATGTTGTATTATATTTTTGAAACTGTTTAACAACAATTTCCTATTTCCTCTAAAAGATACATTTATTCTACAAAAAAGTCAACAGAAAAAAACAACAGACAGAATTGTCAACAGACGGCATTGTCTGTTTTTTCGTTGTTGATTGAATCGGGGTATGATATAGTAAAAAAGAAACGGAAGGAAAGAGACTATGTTTCAATATATTTTGTTTGATCTTGACGGCACGTTAACCAATCCGAAGATTGGAATTACCAAGTGTGTGCAGTATGCATTGATGAGTCTTGGAATAGAAGAACAGAATCTGGACAAGCTTGAGCCTTTTATCGGACCTCCGCTTACAGACAGCTTTGAACAGTTTTATGGTCTTTCCAAAGAGCAGACGGACCTGGGCGTTAAAAAGTACAGAGAGCGTTTTTCTGCGGTTGGATTATATGAAAACGAGATGTATCCGGGAATTGATACGATGTTAAGGGTATTGTCGGAAAGAGGAATACAGCTTGCAGTTGCATCCAGTAAACCGGAGATTTTTGTCGAAAAAATTTTAGAGCATTTCAAGATTCGTGAGTATTTTTCAGTAGTTGTGGGAAGCGAATTGGACGGAAGAAGAGTACAAAAAGAAGAGGTTGTGAAGGAAGCCCTGCGAAGGCTGGGTATTTCCGCATCCAAAAAAGCAAATCCTGCATGTGCCATGGTCGGAGACAGGAAGTTTGATGTGGAGGGGGCACAAGCCATGCGGCTTGTATCCGTTGCAGTAACCTATGGCTTTGCGCAAGGAGATGAGCTTGTACTTGCAAAACCCGACTATATTGTGCAGACAGTGGATGAATTGCAAAGAATACTGCTTCAATAGATTTAAAATGTACCATAAAAAGGAATATAAATATGAAATGGATTTCATTTAGTTGGATACAGCCGCTGCAGGGGCGGGTAAAAACAGAATTGCCTCCGGAAAAGAGTTCCTTTTTAAAAGCATTGAGTATTATTACTCCCATACTTATATACTATGCTGTCAATAGTTTCGGAATTATTCTTTTTGCATATTTTATGAGGTGGATTTCCGTACAGAGCGGTTCGTGGTCTGTATTAGCAGAGATACTACGGAAATATTCTTCCATGGTATCCGGTATTGTAAACGGTTTATCCATGTTGCTTGGTGCAGGTGCTGTTACGGTTTTCTTTTTAAAGGAGACGCCGCGGATATTGTTGCCTGATTCACATAAAAAAGACATCCCGCTCTTATTATTATTGGGCGCATCAAGTGCTTTGTGCCTTAATATCTTATTTGGCCTTTTGCATATTACGGCAAGTAGTGAAGCCTATTCGGAAGTAGCCGACAGGCAGTTTGCCCTGCCATTGTGGGCAGGTATTGTTTTATACGGATTGATTTCTCCTGTTGCAGAAGAAATTGTATTTCGTGGATTGGTTTATAACAGACTGTGCAGACAGTTTGGATTGCCCTTTGCAATCATAGGTTCATCGTTCCTTTTCGGAATATATCATGGCAATGCTGTTCAGGCATTGTATGGTTTTATTCTGGGACTCCTGATTGCGGTTTTATATGAGAAATATGCATCCTTTGTTGTGCCTGTTTTGCTGCACGGTGCGGCGAATATCTGTGTTTATGTAATAACTTCTGATATAAGCCTTTCCAAAGAACTTATGACGTCGCAGCTTTGTGTTGCCGGCGGTGTACTTACGGTATGTTTATTCCTGTTACTGGTATTTCATAAAGAAAAATAGTTATTTACTTTTATAAAGAAGAATACGATTAAAGAAAAGAATACGAAGGGGGAAAATATGTTACAGTTAATCGAATCCGTAAACTCAGCAGTAAACAATTTTATATGGGGTGTGCCTGCAATGATTTGTATTATCGGGGTGGGCTTATACCTTAGTATCAGGATGCGGTTTATTCAATTACGAAAGCTTCCGCTTGCACTTCGGGAAACCATTGGAAAAGTCTTTCATAAGAAGGAAGCGGCAAAAGGTTCACTCACACCGTTTCAGGCAGTTTGTACGGCACTTGCGGCAACTGTCGGCACCGGAAATATTGCCGGAGTAGCGGGAGCAATTGCGATTGGCGGTCCGGGAGCAGTATTCTGGATGTGGATATCCGCATTGTTAGGAATGTGTACAAAGTTTTCGGAGGTTATTTTAGCGGTTCACTTCAGAGAACGGAATGAGCAGGGAGACCTTGTGGGTGGTCCAATGTATTTTATTAAGAATGGTCTGGGCAAAAAATGGCAGTGGCTCGCCGTGTTGTTTTCCGTATTTGGTATTTTTACCGTATTCGGAACGGGTAATGCAACACAGGTCAATACAATTACCACAGCAATAAACTCGGCTTTGCTAAACTATAACATAATCCCTGAAACAGCAGTGAAAACAAGTAACCTATTGATTGGCAGCATTATTATGATTTTAGTCGGCTGTGTGCTGCTTGGAGGAATTAAGAGGATCGGAAGCGTAACGGAGCGACTTGTTCCTTTTATGGCAGTGCTATACATAATTCTTGCAGCCGGTGTTGTACTCTGTAATATAAAGGCTGTACCGGAAGTGTTATTTTCTATTGTATACGGTGCATTTAATCCTTCTGCGATTACAGGCGGTATTGTGGGAAGCTTTTTCATGAGTATGAAAAAGGGTGTTTCCAGAGGTATTTTCTCAAACGAGGCAGGACTCGGTACCGGCTCCATCGCACATGCATGTGCAGATACATCGGAACCGGTAAAGCAGGGCTTTTTCGGTATTTTTGAGGTTTTTGCGGATACCATTATAATTTGTACGCTTACTGCATTGACCATACTTTGCAGCGGTGTGCCAATCTGTTATGGAGAAGCGGCAGGTGCGGAACTGACAATTTCCGGGTTTACTGCAACGTATGGTAATTGGATTTCCGTATTTACTGCTGTTGCAATGTGCTGCTTTGCATTTTCAACGATTTTGGGCTGGGGATTATACGGAGCACGTTGTGTAGAATTCTTATTTTCAGCGAGGGCTATCAAACCGTTTATGATACTTTATTCTATGGTTGCCATTATCGGTGCGACACAGGATTTGGGACTTATCTGGAGCATCTCCGATACCTGTAACGGGTTAATGGCAATTCCGAACTTGATTGCCGTATTTCTTTTATCCGGTACGGTAATGAAATTAGTAAAGGAATATATGGATAAACAGAAAAAATAAATTTAAACTTTTCCGTTTCATCTATTGCAAATAGAACAGATGTTTGGTACTATATAAACAAACATATGTTCTGCGAGGTATGAAATGGATTATAATTTGGCAATAAATAATAAGGGAATCGCTATCGCAAATAACGAATCTGTTTCCATCAAGCGGGAAGATATGAGCATTCGCAAAAAGCTGGGTATATTGACTGATGCCGCAAAGTATGACGTGGCATGTACTTCCAGCGGAGTTGAGCGGCGTGGAGACGGCAGCGGAATGGGGAATTCCATTGCTGCCGGTATCTGCCACAGTTTTTCAGCAGATGGACGTTGTATCAGTCTGCTGAAGATTTTGATGACAAACGAATGTATTTATGACTGCAGATATTGCAGAAACCGTGTTTCAAATGATATTGAACGCGCTACATTTACACCTGAGGAAATCTGTACGTTAACGATGGATTTTTACAGACGAAATTACATTGAAGGGTTATTTTTAAGCTCCGGTATTCTTCATAATCCCAGCTATACTATGGAGCGTATGTATCATGCTATTTTCCTTCTTCGGAATAAGTATCATTTTCAGGGGTATATTCATGTAAAAGCGATACCCGGCTCTGATGCTGCTCTGATTGAGAAAATGGGTTATCTGGTTGACCGTATGAGTGTGAATCTGGAACTGCCGACAGCAGAGGGATTATCCAGATTGGCACCTAATAAAAGCCGCAAAACAATACTGACACCGATGCGGCAGATTCAGAACGGCATACAGCAAAGTAAAAATGAGGTGGCAATTTACAAACACGCACCGGCCTTTGTCAGTGGTGGACAGTCTACGCAGATGATAATCGGCTGTACACCTGAAACAGATTATCAGATTGTAAATGTTGCAGAGAATTTATATAAGAAGTTTAAATTAAAACGTGTATTTTATTCTGCATATGTGCAGGTAAATACAGATAAAGAGCTGCCTGCACTTCCGGGAGGACCTCCGCTTTTAAGGGAACACCGCCTGTATCAGGCAGATTTTCTTATGCGATTTTACGGCTTTGAAGCACAGGAACTTTTAAGCGAAGAAAAACCGAATTTTAACGTCCTGTTAGACCCAAAGGCAGATTGGGCACTGCGTCATCTGGAATTATTCCCGGTTGAAATCAACAGGGCAGATTATTCGATGCTGCTGCGTATTCCCGGAATCGGGGTAAAAAGTGCACAGAAAATCGTAAAAGCCAGACGGGGGTGTACTCTTACATTTGAACATCTGAAGAAGCTGAATGTGTCTTTAAAGCGGGCACTTTATTTTATTACCTGTAATGGGAAAATGCTGTACCGCACAAAAATAGAAGAGGATTATATTACGAGACATCTTTTGGATGTAAAGGAGAGGCTTCCGATTGACACAGATGGGTTGACCTACAGGCAGCTTTCTTTGTTTGATACAGGATTGTTTCCGGAGGTAAATTCCTTACGGGCAATTTCCGGATGAGAAAAGCTTATTTGTTAATCGGGAGAGGTATATGGAAAAACAGTTTATTCTGGTTTGTGAAGACAGTGATATTGGTATATTAACAGGTGTCTATGAGGCGTATGAGAGGCGGCTTTCGCATGACATTACCTTTTTGCAGGTTGGAAATGGGGATAATCTGCGGCTGTTCTCCGAATATATTACGGTGGAACCGTCCTCCATTAAGGCTGAAAAAGTAATGCATACCGTAGAACTTCGATTTGGTAAAGAGACATTGCGCATTATAATGGAAGCACTAGGCTCCGCTGACAGTGGCAGGGCAGATGCGGTGTATAAAATGATTGTATTCGGTTTGCGCGGAAAATATCACGGTAAACTGATTGATTGTCTATCCTGTGATGCAGTTGTGAAGGTAATTGCATTAAGTACAAATGTCTGGCACGAATACCATCATCTTTATGGGTTTATCCGTTTTGAAGAATTAAAGAATGGAATTTTATATTCGGTGGTTCATGCAAAAAACCGTGTGATGCCGTTTCTGGGGGAGCATTTTGCCAACCGTTTTCCAAATGAAAATTTTATTATTTATGATGAAAATCATAATATCTGTCTGGTACATAGTACCGGAAAAGAATGGTTTCTTGCAGACGGCTCTTTTTTACAGAAGGAGAACATTCCGGAGATATCTGACAGAGAAGCCCGGATTCAGGAATTGTTTTGTTATTTCTGCCAAACAATCTCTATTCGGGAACGTGAGAATTCTTCTCTTCAAAAACAAATGCTGCCGCTGCGCTTTCGCTCGGACATGATAGAATTTCGATAAAAATTGACGAAAAATCGACTATAAAGCCGATATAAAAATGACATTTTTTGGTAAAAAATAATATTTACATATTAAATAAGGAATTGTAAAATACATCTAATAAATAAGAGCTGTTTCGCTGTGAATACTGCCTATTTAATAAGGAGGTGTAATTATGTCCCGGCACAGAATCATGTTACGACCCGAAGAAGTAAAGGACTTTGTGACAGAAGCCTGCAAATGTAACTTTGAAATTGATATATGTTATAATCGGTATACGGTTGATGCCAAATCAATTGTAGGTGTATTAGGACTTGATTTAAAACAGGTGCTTACAGTAACCTGTCACGGTTATGATGAAAGCTTTGAACAGACCTTGAGAGCATATGCGATTGCCGGTTGATTTTTCCGATTTAAAGGTCCGCCAGCGTGTTTGATGTGCTATCCTGTTTATTTTAACGGGAGTATATCAAACAGGCAGGCGGGCCTTTTTAGTATATAAGGATGGTAAAACATTGTATTCCTACGATTTGCAACAAAGAATGAACCGGATAAATCCCTGTTGAAGAAAAAAGAATTTAATAGTAAAATTGATAAAGTGGCAGAGTTATCCGTCTGGGGGAAAGGATTATATTTATTTTAACTATGAAAAAATTAGTAATCATCATTAATGGTAACGGAGGGGTCGGAAAAGATACCTTGTGCGATTTCGCCGGGAGTGTTTTTAGGGTCAGAAATATTTCTGCAATTACCCCAATAAAAGAGATTGCTTCGGCGCATGGATGGAAGGGTGAGAAGGATGCAAAGGCACGAAAGCTGCTTGCAGATTTAAAGGCTGCATTTATTTCCTATAATGACCTGCCGTTTCTGTATATTAAAGAGCAGTATCATCTTTTTTTAGAAGACAAAGAAGAAGAGGTAATGTTTATTCATATCCGTGAAGCAGAAGAGATCGATAAGGTAAAACAATATGTAAAGATTCCCTGCATCACACTTTTGGTTACCCGTAGCCAGAAGAAAAATCAATGCTGGGGCAATCCCTCCGATGATAATGTTGCGCTGTATCAGTATGATTACCGGTATAATAATGATAAGCCTTTAAAGGATGCCAAACGGGACTTCCCGTTGTTTTTACAGAGTATTTTTGAAACGGAAACAGCAATGTCAAAAGTGAAGTGAAGAAATAAGTTGATAAAAAGAATCATCTGTAAACAGGTGATTCTTTCTATCATAAGGATGTCTCACGAAGCGTGGCATACATTGTCAACATAGGTTCAGGAGTATATATGAGCAAACAGAAAAAAGTCGCAGTAATAAACGATATAGCAGGATATGGCAGATGTGCATTATCCGTTGCCATGCCGATAATCTCTGCATTGAAGGTTCAATGCTGTCCGCTTCCCACCTCAATTTTTTCCAATCATTCCGGATATAAAAGTTTTTTTTATGAGGATTTTACCGATAATATGCAGCCGTATATTGAGGAATGGAAAAAAATCGGAATGGAATTTGACTGTATCGGCAGCGGCTTTTTAGGCTCCGAGAAACAGATAAACATTGTTGCAGAATTTTTTGAACAGTTTAAAAAAGAAAAAACAATTATTCTTGTCGACCCGATTATGGGAGACAACGGAAAGGTATATAAAACATATACACAGAAGCTTTGCAGGCGGATGAAGGAATTGGTAGCATATGCGGATATTATTACCCCTAACCTGACCGAGAGCTGTATATTGACAGATACCGGATACCATGAAGGAAGGTGGCACATACACGAGATTGATGAAATGGCATCAAAGCTCCTTATGATGGGACCGGAAAAGATTGTAATTACAGGAATTCCGCAGGGAGAATTTGTTGCTAATTTCTGTTATGAAAAGAATAAACCGCTTCAGATTTGCCGTACACAGAGAATCGGTACCCAGCGTTTCGGGACAGGGGATATTTTTGCCTCAATACTGCTTGCAGATGCGGCAAACGGAGTGGAATTTTCAAAATCCGTAAAAAAAGCATCGGGATTTATAAAAAAGTGTATCCTAAAATCAATAGAACTGGATATCCCACTTACGGACGGCGTGTGTTTTGAAGCGGTACTGCATACACTCAAGGCAGATTGAGCAAAAGAAAGCATAGGTATTTCGGATGAAGGAAAAAAAAGAACAAAACGATAAAAAGAAAATAACATGGATGCTTTGGATAAGCGTAGTAACCGTATTATTAACGGTCCTGTTGATTATCGGTGTGTTTCAAATATATCGCAAAAGCATTAGACCTCAAAAGGATGAGAGTATATATGACAGATACTATATGATGATTGTTGAAGATCGAAAGTCGGATTTTTGGCAGGCAATTTATAATGGTGCTTATGAAGCAGGATTAGAGCAGAATGTTTATGTTGATCTTTTGGGAAATAATCTTGCCCGGAATTTTAATAAATATGAATTAATGGAGATTGCAATATATTCTGATGTGGATGGTATTATCGTAGAGGCAGATGAAAGTTATCGCATGACAGATTTAATCAATAGGGCGGTGGAAAAGGGAATTCCTGTCATTACCCTGTACAGTGACAACACGGACAGTAAGCGCTGCAGCTATGTAGGAATCGGTAATTACGATTTGGGCTGTGAATACGGAAGACAGGTATTGGGCATAGCAGGTAAGGAGCCCAAAAAGGTTACACTCTTAGTCAGTGCAAATGCAAGTGACTCCAGCCAGAACATTGTCTGGTCAGGTATTCAGGAGACAATTAAACAGGAGAATATACAAAATGCTCCGATAGAGTTATCATTGTTTTCGATAGATGATTCCAATACATTTACGGTAGAGGAGTCTATTCGAGATATCTTTATACAGGAAAATCTGCCGGATATTATTATCTGCCTGAATGCTGTAAACACTGCATGTGTCTATCAGGCGGTTATTGATTATAATAAAGTCGGTGAGATTGATATTTTAGGATATTATGACACCGATACGATTATTAAAGGCATTTACCGTAATGTTATCACTTCAACCATAACGGTAGATACAGAGCAGATGGGACGATATTGTGTAGATGCCTTAACGGAATATGAACAAATGGGCAATACCAATGAATATTTTATGGCGGATATAACATTGATTGATAAAACGAATGTATCGGATTTCGTGAGGGGGAATACAGATGATTAAGGACAGATTTTATGATTTTTCCCTTCAGGGAAAAATCAGCAGTATATATATTCTGGCTAATATTTTTGTTCTTCTGGCCAATTTTGTTCTTCTTTTTGGTATAAACAGTATGTCTCAGGAATTGGAAAAGGTATATCAGGAAAATCTGACCCTAAATGAATTATCGGAGGGACTGACAAGCGTACAGGAGAATATGACAGAATACCTTAATGTAAAAACAACGGAGGCATTGGAAAATTATTATCGCAGCGAACAGGATTTTTATGCGCAGGTCCAGAATCTTTCCTCGGATATCAGCAGTGTGACATTCAAGCGAATGGAACGGAATATCCGCAATATGTCGCAGCAGTATATAGATGCGGTTGGGCAGACGATAGAAGCAAAACGTGGCAGAAATGTTGAAAAGTACCGTATTCGTTATGAAAATGCAACGGATTTGTATGAATACATAAACTCCTATATTTACAGTCTAAATATAGAACAATTTATTAACAATTCCGAAAACTATAACGCACTTTCAAAGGTGTTCCGCGTGTTTGAATTTGTCAGCATGTTTATCATGGCGGCCGTTATTATCGGAAACGTGATTTTAATTATTAATTTTACGGGAAATCTGATTAGTCCGCTTAGGAAGCTGGCCGGACAGGCTGACGAGGTTGCAAGGGGAAATTTTGATATAGAGCTTACCGATTATAAATCTCATGATGAAATTGGCGTTGTAACAAATGCATTTAACCAGATGGTTATCAGTATCCGCCAATATATCGGGCAGATTCAGGAAAGAATGGAAATAGAGCGCCAGTTAAAGGAAAAAGAGCTTTTGATGGAGGCTCATCTAAAGGATGCGCAGTTAAAATATCTTCAGGCACAGATTAATCCGCATTTCCTCTTTAATACGCTGAATGCCGGGGCACAGCTTGCCATGATGGAAGAGGCGGATAAAACATATGAATATGTACAAAGAATGGCGGAATTTTTCCGTTATAATGTAAAAAAGGGAAATGATATTGTTACGGTTAAGGATGAAATAGAATTAGTAGATAATTATATTTACATATTGAATGTACGCTTTTCGGGGGATATCCATTATGAAAAGAGTATAGAGGAAAAGGTACTCGATGCTCCGATGCCCAGTATGATTCTCCAGCCGATTATAGAAAACTGCATTAATCATGGCATCCGGGAAATGGCAGGAAAAGGAAAAATATGGCTGACGGCATTTTCTTTTGAGGGTCAACCCTGTATCAGCATCCGGGATAACGGAATTGGAATGAGTGCGGAGACAATTGAGAAGGTTTTGGCAGGAACATACCGGGAAGAAGAACTGTCCGGAGATTCTAACGGAATCGGAATGAATAATATTATTGTCAGACTGCAGCTATTTACGGAAACGGAAGATGTCATCGACATTATCAGTGAGGGAAAAAATATGGGTACAGAGGTGCGGATATATTTGAAACCGTCCGCACGGGAGGATAAACATGTATAAAATAATGCTGGCAGACGATGAAGGAATCGTAATTGACTCAGTGAAATTTATTATTGAGAAGGAATTTGGGGATGAATGTCAGGTTGAATTTGCAAAGACAGGAAGAAATGTAATTGAACTTGCCGAAATCTTCCGACCGGATATTGCGATTATGGATATTCAGATGCCCGGAATTAACGGAATTGATTCCATGAAGGAAATCAGAAAAACGAATCAGAATGTTATTTTTATTGTTATGTCTGCTTATGATAAATTTGATTATGCAAAAGAAGCAATCAGACTTGGCGTGTTGGAATATATTACAAAGCCTATGGAGAAGACGAAACTTCTGAATGCCCTAAGAACTGCAATGAAACAGGTAGATAAAGAACGTGAAAAACGCAGTAATGATTTGCTTGTAAAAGAGAAGCTGGAAACAGTCATACCTGTTTTAGAGAGCGGATTGATTTATGAAATTCTTTTGCAGGAGCATTTTGAAGAAGATATTGAGAATTATAAGAATATGCTTGGCATAAAAGAAGATTATGCCTATATGATGAATGTTGTGTATGGGGATACACAGGAAGGAAATCATATGACAAATGCTGTGGGCAGTAGTGTTAAGATGCAGCAGTATTATCAGGGAGTGAGAGCGGAAATCAAGGAGCATTTTGAATGCATTGTCGGTTCTGTCATGGCAAATAAAATAGTTGTTTTGGTCCCGTATGGAAAACCTTTTATGGAGTATAAGGATAGGGCAGAATTGATAGAGAAAGCCAGAGATATGGCATATAGTATGCGGAAACGGTTTTCCATCAGCTTCCGCATCGGTATCAGCAGGGTAAAAGAACTGCACAAGATGAAGGACGCTTACGGAGAAGCTACGAATGCACTTGTTATTACAACCGGAACGGTAGCACATGCAGACGATTTGCCGATTGGCTGTGATTATGAGAAGGATTATCCGGTCAATCTGGAAAAACAGTTGTTTGAAGCGGTTGATGCGGGAAAGGTCAACCAGGCAATCGAAATTGCCAAGAATTACTTTGACTGGATGACGGATACATATCCTGACAGGTTAATGGATATCCGTTTAAAGGTTTTGGAATTTGCGCTTTGGGCAGAACATCTTGCGTATGAAAAGGGGGGTATGACATACGAATTTACCAGTAGGAATGATTATCTGACAGCGATTATGAATATGGCGGAGTATGAATCCATGAGGAGTTGGTTTGTTGATAAAGTGGAAATTGCGACACAGAATATTTTGAGTAAGCGTGAGGAGTGTTCCAATAATATTGTGGATAATGCCAGAGAGTATATTAAAGCAAATTACAGCAAAGCGTTAAACCTGGATGAAGTTTCTTATTATGTGAATGTAAGTCCGTATTATTTCAGCAAAATATTTAAAGAAGGAACCGGAGAGAATTTTATTGAATACCTTACCAATATCCGTATAGAAAAAGCGAAGGAGCTTCTAAGTAATACAGATTATTCGATGAAGGAAATCTGTGTAATGGTAGGATATTCCGACCCTAATTATTTCAGTCGTTCCTTTAAAAAGAATGTCGGTGTTACACCAACGGAATATAAAGAAGGAAAGGGGGAGGCAGATTGAAAAAAAGCATCATTATTATTCCTACCCTGATATTAATAACGGGTTTGCTTGTTTTTGCATATTCTTACGGCCGTCAGTCAGAAAAGAAAGAGGCTGTAGAGGAAGATAAAATACAGATAGGTGTGAGCTTTGACTCTTTTGTCATTGAAAGATGGTTAAGGGATCGGGATGTATTTGTATCGGCTGCAAGAGATCTTGGTGCGGAGGTAAATGTACAAAACGCGAATGGAGATATAGAAGCACAGAAAAAGCAGATAGACTATTTTATTGAAAAAGGAATGGATGCGATTGTGATTATTTGTATCGACTCCTATGGTCTGCGTGACCATGTAAAAAAAGCACTGGATGCCGGAATAAAGGTTGTCGCATACGACCGTTTAATCACAAATGCAAATGTGGACTTATACATATCCTTCGATAATGCCATGGTAGGAGAAATGATGGCGGAGGAATTGGTAAAAAACGGCATAAGAGGCGGTAATGTATTGATGCTGGGCGGCTCGATGACTGACAGTAATGTGCCGATTGTGGAAAATGCATTTCGTGAGATTATGCGCAAGAACAGTGTAACTGTACTGGATTCGATTCATGCGGACGGATGGAAAGCTGAAATTGCCGGTACTTATGTATACGAACATTTTGATGTTGTTGCCAGAGCAGATGCTATCATGTGCGGTAATGACAATCTGGCAAGTCAGGTTGTGCCGGCCTTGGTGGAAAAGCGTTATGTTGATAAGATTATGGTAGTCGGGCAGGATGCGGATTTGGAGGCGTGTCAGCGCATAGTGGAAGGAACACAGTTAATGACGGTATATAAACCGGTAGAAAAGCTTGCAAAGCGTGCCGCAGAATGTACGGTACAGTTGGTAAAGGAAGGTATGGTTTCAGGGGAAGATGTATCCGTCATAGAGGACGGGACATATACGGTTCCCTATGTGGGAATTGAACCTGTCAGTGTTACGGCATCCAATATAGATGAAGTGATTATTGATAGTGGTTTTCATTTAAAGGAGGATGTCTATCTGCATGTCCCGGATAAGATGCCGAAATAGAGTAGCATATGTTTGCCTTTTGAACCATGTTTTAGCACAAAAATGTGCTAGCATGGTTCTTTTTTTGATTTTAAAAATATTAAAAATTTGCAGAAGGTCGTAAATTATTCCTATTGAATTTATGGTATATTCTGTCTGTAAACAAATTACATACCATTTATAGGGAGGTAAAAGAAATCATGAAAAAAAGATTACTTAGCATGATTCTTGCAACAGCAATGGTTGCAACAATGTTAGTAGGATGCGGCGCAAAAGAAGAAGCAGCAGCTCCTGCAAAAGAAGAAGCAGCAGTTGAAGAAGCAGCTCCTGCAGCAGAAGAAGAAGCTCCTGCAGCAGAAGAAACAGCAGCAGGCGGTAAAGTCGGCGTAGCAATGCCTACAAAGGACTTACAGAGATGGAACCAGGACGGTGCCAACATGAAGGAGCAGTTGGAAGCAGCAGGATATGAAGTAGACCTTCAGTATGCAGCAAATGATATTGCTACTCAGGTTTCTCAGATTGAGAACATGATTAACTCTGGATGCAAATTACTTGTTATCGCTTCTATCGACGGTGATTCACTCGGAACAGTTCTTGAAATGGCTAAAGAAGCAAGCATTCCTGTTATTGCTTATGACCGTTTGATTATGAACTCTGACGCAGTTTCTTACTATGCTACATTTGATAACTACATGGTAGGTACAATTCAGGGTGAATATATTAAAGAGAAGTTAGACCTTGACAATGCAGACGGACCTTTCAACATTGAGTTAACAACAGGTGACCCTGGTGATAACAATGCAAGATTCTTCTTCGGCGGTGCTATGGATGTTCTTCAGCCATACATTGATGCAGGCAAATTAGTTGTAAAATCAGGACAGACTAAGTTTGAAGAAGTTGCTACAGCTAACTGGGCAACAGATGCAGCTCAGGCAAGAATGGATGCTATCATCGCAGCTAACTATGCTGACGGAACAAAGTTAGATGCATGCCTTTGCTCAAATGACTCTACAGCACTTGGTGTAGCTAACTCTTTGGAAGCTAACTACACAGGCGAATGGCCAATCATCACAGGTCAGGACTGCGATATCGCAAGCGTTAAGAATATCCTTGCCGGCAAACAGTCTATGTCTATCTTCAAAGACACACGTACACTTGCTTCTAAGGTTGTTGAAATGGTTGACGCTATCATGAAGGGCGGCGAAGCTCCTATCAATGATACAGAAACATATGACAACGGAACAGGTATCATTCCTTCATACCTTTGCGAGCCTGTATTCGCAGATATCGATAACTACAAAGAATTATTAATCGATTCCGGATACTATACAGAAGCTGACTTACAGTAGTCATAAATAAGCTAAAGAAATTGGCAGGCGGGTTTAGGCCCGCCTGCTTATTCTTAAGAAGGCATTAAATGAAGCGTATTTGGTTAGGTATTGTGGATATTGCAAAATGGGAGGGTTAACATTGGCTAAGATCTTATTGGAAATGAAAAACATAACCAAAACATTCCCTGGCGTTAAGGCACTCGATAACGTAAACTTACAGGTAGAGGAAGGAGAAATCCATGCTCTTGTAGGTGAAAACGGTGCAGGTAAATCTACACTGATGAATGTTTTAAGTGGTATTTATCCGTATGGAACTTATGAAGGTGACATCATATATGATGGTGAAGTTTGCAAGTTTAATACGATTAAAGATAGTGAGGCAAAAGGTATTGTTATTATTCACCAGGAGTTGGCATTAGTGCCGTATATGACAATCGGTGAAAATATGTTCCTCGGTAATGAAAGAGGTTCAAAATTCAAAATCAATTGGAATGAAACAGGTGAACTGGCAACAAAATACTTAAAGACGGTTGGTCTTAAGGAACCCCAGTCAACCCTGATTAAAGATATAGGTGTCGGTAAACAGCAGTTGGTAGAAATTGCAAAGGCATTGGCTAAGAATGCGAAACTGTTGATTTTGGATGAGCCGACAGCATCCTTAAATGAAGATGATTCCAAAGCTCTTCTGGAATTGCTTCTTAAATTCAAAAAAGAGGGATTAACATCTATTATTATTTCCCATAAATTAAATGAAATTTCTTATGTTGCAGATAAGATTACCGTTATCCGTGACGGCGCTACGATTGAAACGCTGGATAAAGAAACGGATGATATTTCCGAAGGCAGGATTATCAAAGGAATGGTTGGACGTGAGCTTTCTGACCGTTTCCCGAAGCGAGAAAGTAATCTTGGCGATGTTATGATGGAAGTAAAGGATTGGAATGTATATCATCCGCTTTATTCCGAAAGAAAAGTTGTTGATAATGTATCCATCAATGTGAAGAAAGGTGAAGTATTAGGTATTGCCGGTCTGATGGGAGCAGGACGTACCGAGCTTGCCATGAGTCTGTTCGGTAAGAGTTACGGAGAAAATATCAGTGGTAAGCTGTTTCTGGACGGAAAGGAAGTACATTTAAACAGTGTACAGGATGCAATTGACCATAAGCTTGCATATGTAACAGAGGACAGAAAAGGAAATGGATTGATTTTAAGTAATCCGATTAAGATTAATACAACACTTGCAAATCTGGATGCGGTTAGCAACCATTCTATTATTGATAAAGATAAGGAATATGGCGTTGCAGTGGAATATAAGGAGAAATTGGGAACAAAATGTCCTACGGTTGAACAGAATGTCGGCAACCTGAGCGGTGGTAATCAGCAGAAGGTATTGTTGGCAAAATGGATGTTTGCAAATCCTGACATCCTGATTCTGGATGAACCTACACGTGGTATTGATGTAGGCGCAAAATATGAAATTTACTGTATTATTAATCAATTGGTATCTGAAGGCAAATCCGTAATCATGATTTCTTCCGAATTACCGGAAATCCTCGGTATGTGCGACAGAATTTATGTCATGAACGAAGGTAAAATAGTTGGTGAATTGGATGGAAAAGAAGCCACTCAGGAATTGATTATGTCACATATTTTAAAAGCCGGTAAGTAAAGGAGAGCAAAAATGAATAAAGCAAAAGCATTAGATATCGTAAAGAAATATACGATGATTCTTGTATTAATCATTGTAACTGCATTTTTTGCATGGCAGACAGAGGGATCCCTTCTTCTTCCCATGAACATCAGTAGTTTAATTTCACAGAACGCATATGTATTTATTCTGGCAACAGGTATGCTGCTGTGTATCTTGACCGGTGGTAACATCGATCTTTCCGTTGGTTCTGTAGTATGCTTCACCGGTGCAATCGGTGCGGTACTTATGATGAACAAGGGTGTTAATATGTATGTAGCAATCCTGGTTATGGTTTTAGTCGGTACTTTGATTGGAGCTTTTCAGGGTTTCTGGATTGCCTATGTCAGAATACCACCGTTTATCGTAACACTTGCAGGAATGCTTGCATTCAGAGGCTTAAGCAACGTTGTCCTAGACGGTATGACAGTTTCCATTAAAGAACAGGAGGATTTTGTAAATCTCTTCGGTGGTGGTGCAAACTGTTATATTCCCGATTTCTTCGGTGGAAACGGATTAAATATTACCTGTTTATTGGTAGGAATTGTTGCAGCTGTTATTTACATAGTTATACAGCTTAAAAACAGAATTGACAGAAGCAGAAAAGGTTATGAAGTTGAAAGCCTTACAGGAATGTTAGTTAAAACTGTTTTAATTGTAGCCGTGATTATTGCATTTACATACAAATTAGCACAGCATAAGGGTATTCCGACCGTGCTTATCTGGGTAATGATTGTTGTTATGGTTTATGGATACATTACATCTAATACTACAACAGGTCGTTATTTCTATGCAGTAGGCGGTAATGAAAAAGCAACAAAGCTTTCCGGTATCAATACCAATAAGGTATATTTCCTTGCATACTTAAATATGGGATTTTTGGCTGCATTGGCCGGTATGGTTACTATTGCACGTATGACATCTGCCCAGCCTACATATGGTCAGAACTATGAAATGGATGCAATCGGCTCCTGCTTTATCGGTGGTGCTTCTGCATACGGTGGAACAGGTACAGTTCCCGGTGTTATTGTCGGCGCGGTATTAATGGGTGTTATCAACTTAGGTATGTCACTTATGGGTGTAGACCAGAACATGCAGAAGGTAGTAAAAGGTGTTGTATTATTGGCAGCCGTTATCTTCGATGTTGTTTCTAAACGTGGTGGAAAATTAATTTCTAAGAATTAATTTCTGCAATATCTAATCAAACGGGCTCCATGTTTCGGCATCGGAGCCTGATGTTGTATATGAGGTATTTCTTGTGACACTTTTTTTAAGCGCAAAACACAGGGAGAGTAAGAGTATGATAAGAATAAAAGATTTAAAACGGAACAAAGGGGAAAAGAAGGAAAGAACAGAAAAAACAGAGAAAACGTTGAAAAGAGGGAATAAGAAGACCGGCAGGATGCATGGGGGCATCGAACTGAAGATTATGCTTCTGGTATTGGTGCTGGTAATTTCGGCAATCGGTTCTATTATGTTGTTGGTTAACAATATGAATTCTATTGTAGCAATCAGTAACGATATAATATCGAATCAGGTAACGCAGGAAGAAAAGGTTGCAGAGCTGTCCAGACAATATTCATATATTAACGGTCAGGTTCTGACGCATGTTATGACGACAAACAGCGGAACAATGGATGATTTAAAAGCCGGAATTGAAAAAGAAATTTCAGCCATGGATAAGATGATGACAGAGTTTTCTGCAAGCTTATCGGAAGGTGATGACAGGAAGCCTGCATTTGATTCTGCATCCGCTGAATATGAAAAATACAAAAAGACGGTAACAAGTCTTCTTGAAACAAGTAAGGAAAATAAGACACAGGCATATGTATCGGCTACTTCTAACCTACCTATGTTTAACGAGAAAATAGAAGGCTATATGAACGAAATACTGGAGCTTACCAGTCAGGATATGGCAGCCAGTCAGGCAAAAATGGAAACAAAAGTAGCACAGATTCCAGCAATTATTGCAATGGCCGGAGTTATCGTAGCGATTGTGGCAATCCTGGTGTTTGTTTGTATTAAATTATGGATTAGCCGTCCGATTAAGAAAGCAACCGGGCAGGTGGATGAACTGGTACAGAGTATCCGTGATAATCAGGGTGACCTTACAAAACGTGTTCAGGTCAAATCAAAGGATGAGATTGGCCGACTTGCAATGGCCATTAACGGTCTGGTGGAACAGACACAGAAAATTATTGCAGCACTTATGGAAAGCAGCCAGAATCTGGAAACGAAACAGGAAAGAATCAGTGGCAGTGTTGATAAAGTCAACACAAGTGTAAGAAATAACTCCAGTCACATTCAGCAGGTTAATGGGGAAATAGAACAGATTCTTGCATCCGTTTCTGAAGTAAAGGATGATGGTCTTAAAGTAGAGGCTGCTGTGAGTGAAATGCTTGCCAGCGCAGAAAACGGAAGCAGTTATGCGGCAGAGATACGAAAGAAAGCTCATGAGACCGAAGAAAAGGCAACAACAAGTAAAGATAAAGCTACTGAAATGTTAAAAACAATGCATGAAGCAGTAGGTCAATCCATTGATGATAGTAAACAGATTCACCAGATTGGTGAACTGACAGGTGAAATCCTTGGAATTGCAAGTACAACTAATCTGCTTGCTTTAAATGCTTCTATTGAAGCTGCAAGAGCAGGAGAAGCCGGAAAAGGCTTTGCGGTTGTAGCAGATGAAATCAGAGGACTTGCTGATCGGTCAAGAGAAACCGCTAATAATATTCAGGATATCAGCACACGCGTAATTGCAAGTGTTGAAGAGTTAGCCAAGAATGCAAATAATCTTTTAGAATATGTAAATCATAATGTTATGGAGGATTATGATACGCTGGAGGTTATCGGACGTGAGTATTTTGAGTCGGCTGAACAGGTTGACGGAATGATGAGGAAATTTAAATCCTCCATAGACGCATTAATGGATAGTGTCAGCAACGTAATTCATTCCAATGAAATGATTGAAGGTGCTGTTACAAACAGTGCGGAAAAAGTAGAAGGAGTTACCGAAAACAACTGTGTTATGGAGATGGAAATGTCTGATATTGCAGCAGCAGTAGTGGAGATGGATGATGTCATCAGGCAGCTTCATGAAAGCGTGGAATGCTTTATCAAATATTAGCACAAAGCAAATTTCCTGTGTGAAATTAATTGTATACATATTTTAATGATATAAATAAGGGCTGCGCATTGTGATATGATCCTCCTAAAGTAAACAAGGTAAATAACCAAATCTACTTTAGG
>JAEDCQ010000020.1 GCA_016294075.1 Lachnospiraceae bacterium
GAGGGGTTACTCTCATCTTTTTTCTTTATTCAACTGACAAAAACTTAACTCTATTAAAAATAACAGCTTGACAGCAAATATTCCACATGATAGTATTGTTCAAAATAGAACGTTCCAAATAGAACTATTCTGTAAAAAAACGGAGCAAGACAGACGGAGTGAGAGAAATTATGCTGCCAATTAATTTATGGGAAAGACAGGCACAGATAAAATCATTGTATTCCATATGTGTAGAGCCTGTCTGTAAAAAATATTACATAACGAGAACAGAATTGGATATTTTATTATTTTTGGTAAATAATCCGAAATATGATACTGCGGCTGAGATTGTAGAGATACGATATCTGACGAAATCACATGTATCCACTTCCGTAAAGCATTTGGAAAAACTGGGATATCTGCGTAAATTTTATGCAAATGATAATCAAAAAGCAGTACATCTTGCGGTAAAAGATGAGGCATCGGATGTTATAGCGGATGGAAAAAAGGCGCAGGAAAAGTTTATTTCAATCTTGTTTGAGGGAGTGTCAAAGGACGAATGTATGGCGATGGAAAAGAGCTTCCAAAAGATTGGCTGTAATATAAAAAGATATTTTGAGGAGACATTAAAATGATTTATACATTTATTATATGTTTTATTGCGGGTATTGGTGCCGGGCTTGGAACCGGCTTTGCGGGAATGAGTGCGGCAGCAGTCATCAGTCCTATGCTGATAACATTTCTGGGAATGCCCGCGTATGAGGCTGTAGGAATTGCGCTCGCGAGTGATGTGTTGGCAAGTGCAGCCAGCGCATATACTTATGGTAAAAATAAAAATCTGGATGTCAAAAACGGTATCGTGATGATGATTACCGTTTTGATTTTTACCATGATAGGAAGCTTTATTGCAAGTCTTGTACCTAATACCACGATGGGAAGCTTTTCTGTGTTTATGACTTTTATGCTTGGTATTAAATTTATAGTTAAACCGGTTATGACAACAAAGGAAGCCATGCAGTCTGTAAGCCCGAAAAAACGGATTATCCAATCCATTGTTTGCGGAACGTTCATTGGCTTTGTCTGCGGGTTTGTCGGAGCAGGCGGTGGCATGATGATGCTGCTGATACTTACGAGTGTATTGGGGTATGAATTAAAAACAGCGGTTGGTACGAGTGTGTTCATCATGGCATTTACAGCATTTACCGGAGCGGTCAGTCATTTTACGATAGGTGGTATGCCGGATATCCCATGCCTGCTGTTTTGTGTATTGTCAACACTGCTCTGGGCAAGAGTTGCCGCCAGATTTGCCAATAAAGCCAGCGCTGCCGTCTTAAATCGTGCAACAGGAGTTGTGCTGGTAGTATTAGGAGGGGCGATTTTTATTGTTAATTATTTTAAATAAGAATAATATAATATTAAATAATGAATAAAAACAATATTTATGCGATATATGAAAATCAGGAATAGAATATGTATACAAAAGATTGGAGAAAAATATATGTCTTTTAAAGAAAAGTGTCAGAGGTTTTGGAGGGCGGTAAAAACAGAGTTACATGAGAACCGGAATACCTTTATGGTATATACCGGCCTTCGCCTTCTGGTTATTCTGGTAATGATTATGCAGATATTTAATCAGAATTTTGAAAATGTATTCTTATGTATATTAACATTATTTTTGATGATTATGCCGAGTATTGTACAGGTTACATTTAAAATGGAATTTCCCTCGATGCTGGAGATTATTATTCTGCTGTTTATTTTTGCGGCTGAAATATTGGGTGAGATTCAGGCCTTCTATATCCAATTTCCGTATTGGGATACGATTCTTCATACATTGAACGGTTTTCTTTGTGCGGCTCTTGGTCTGTCACTGGTAGAGATTCTTAACAGTGATAAGCGTTTGAAATTCCAGTTATCGCCGCTTTTTACGGCAATTGTTGCATTCTGTTTTTCAATGACAATAGGAGTTTTATGGGAATTCTTTGAGTTTGGAATGGACACCTTCTTTGGACTTGATATGCAGAAGGATACCATTATTCATACAATCTCTTCAGTCATGCTGGATCCTGCTCAACGTAATAACCGTGTTGCCATTCGAAATATACAGGAGGTTATGATTAACGGGGAACCGCTTGGACTTGGAGGGTATCTGGATATCGGTCTCATTGATACGATGGAAGATTTATTGGTTAATTTTGTCGGAGCTTTTATTTTTTCTGCTTTGGGCTTTTTCTATGCCAGACATAAAGATAAAAGGCTGATTGATAATCTTGTTCCGACTGCAATGGAAAAAGATAAGCATAATAAACCTACAAAATAAAAGGGCAGGCGCAGAAAAAGCGCCTTTTTTTGCGAAGAGTGGTGGAAAAGTATGCATTTTGTTGATGCAAAAGGAATTTTATCATCAAATAACGGAATGAATCTGTATCGTGGCTGTACTCATGGATGCATTTATTGTGATGCCAGAAGTAAATGTTATCAGATGAACCATGACTTTGAAGATATCGAAGTAAAACAGAATGCACCGCAGCTTTTAGAACAGGCATTGCGTTCCAAGCGAAAAAAATGCATGATTGGAACGGGAGCAATGTGTGATCCCTATTTACATCATGAAAAGGATTTACAACTGACCGGAAAATGTCTGGAAATTATAGACCGGTATGAATTTGGCGTTGCCATCCAGACAAAGTCCGATATGATTCTGCGGGATTTGGATTTGCTGAAAAGTATTAATCAGAAGGCAAAGTGCGTTGTGCAGATGACGTTGACAACCTATGATGAGGATTTATGCAGGATACTTGAGCCTAATGTATGCACGACAAAGCGCCGTTTTGAAGTCCTGGAAATCATGCGTGAGGAAGGAATTCCGACGGTTGTCTGGCTGACACCGATTTTGCCGTTTATCAATGATACGGAAGAAAATATAAACGGTATTCTGGATTATTGTATCCGCGCAAAGGTTCACGGAATTATATGTTATGGTATGGGAGTGACGCTGCGGGAAGGTGACAGAGAGTATTTTTACTCAGCATTGGACAGGTATTTCCCGGGACTACATAGGCGTTATCATGAAAAATATGGGTTTGCCTATGAAGTAAGCAGTGATAATCATAAAGAGTTAATGACAATATTGGGCAGAAGATGTAAAGAGAACGGAATTATATATGACATAGATAAGTGTTTTGCGTTTCTGCATGAATTCCCCGAAAAATATGAGCAGTTGAGTCTGTTTTGAGTTCCTGCTTTGGGGGAAAATAAATATTGCAAATAAAAAATATATATTGCATATGCAAAATATAGTTGACATTACAAAAAGAGAGAGTATAATGTAAATCATAGAGGAAATGTAATTACAGGATACTCAGGTAAAATATACAGAAAGGGCAGGATGTGAATTGAAGAATTTAAAATTGAAGCTTGCACGAATGGAAAAGGATTTGTCACAGATTGATTTGGCAAAGCGTGTCGGTGTGACACGTCAGACAATCGGGATGATAGAGTCCGGGGATTACAATCCTACTTTAAATTTATGCATTGCAATTTGTAAGGAACTTGGTAAGACTTTGGATGATATTTTTTGGGAGGGAAATGAAAATGTTTAATTTATTTAAGAATAATAATTTGGATGAAATGCAGGAACAAAAGCTGCTTCATATTGAAAGCAGAGGCTGTTGGTTTGCCTTCTGGGCACTGCTGGTTTGTATGGTTATTCAATTTGCCGTTTCACCGGAATCTGCAATAGAAAGAATTGCCGGTGAATGGATTGTATTTATGTGTCTGGCTGTGTATTTGGCTGCTGCATGTGTAAAGGCGGGGATTTGGGACAGACGGCTTAAAGCGAATGCTAAAACAAATCTATGCATCAGTCTGTTGGCCGGTGTAATAACAGGAATTATTATGTCAGTGGTTAACTATATGAGTTACGGCTTTGTTGTATCTGCCATAATTGTATTTGCATTTCAGTTTATTTTAGTATCGGTTGCCTGCTTTGCAGCATTGTCATTTACGATGTCGATTTACAAAAAACGATTAAAGAAAATGGAAGAGACGGAAGAAGAATAAGATTTTTCAATGAATTCTTGCACTTACCACATTTTAACAGTATAATATTCGTAATAATTTTATTCGAATAGTTTCGTATTTGAAGGTTATCCGGATTGATTAAAATTTTTGAGGGGATTTATAGGAAAGGTAAGGGACAGATGCAAAAGACAAATCTTGATTTATCGGTTAAATCAAATGCAGAACAAAGTATGAACAAAACAGCAGTTACAGGCATGACCATAATGAATTTGGTTTTGACGGTTGTTTATGTTTTGGATGTTTTGAAGGGAACAAGAGGTCTGGTTTCTTATTTGATATTTGTGGCATTATGTTTGGTACCGAGCATATGGTCAATTTTAGTATATATACGGAAGAAGGATTCTTTAGGAATACGTTATATTCTGGGTATTGGATTTTCCCTGATGTATACATATGCGATGATAACGACTACGACTGAACTGTCATTTTGTTATGTCATTGTGGCGTTTGTTATTCTTATGGTTTATATTGATTTGAAATTCCTGTATGTTGTGGGCATATATGCTTTTCTTGTTAATATTGTAAGGACTGTTTTACTTGCTCTGCGCGGAGCATTGACAGGGGTAACACTTACCAATACTGAAATTCTTTTCGGATGTCTTATTTTGATGATTGCTTTTACCATTATGGTTATTAAGAAAATCGAAGCAATCAATCAGGCAAATGTTTCTAAAGCAGATACGGAAAAAGAACAATCGGAGATATTATTACAGAAAATATTAGAGGCTGCGTCTTCTATTACCAATAATATCACAGATGCCGTGACAGAGACCGAAAGCTTAAAGGAAGCAATCAGTGCAACGCAGGATGAGATGGAAAGTGTAACAGAGGGAGCAAATCAGGCTGTTGAAGCGATTGAATTCCAGAAACAGAATACGGAAAAGATTAATAATTCCATTCAGAGCGTAGATGCATCTGTACAATCCATTACGGGAGAAGTACATAATGCAGAGGAAAATCTGAATGCAGGCAATGCCATAATAAAAGAACTTTTAGAGCAGGTTAAAAATTCCGAAAGCTCTAATGAGCTTGTTGCAGAGAAAATGGCAGGACTGAAGGAATATGCTGATAAGATGCAGGATATAATGGGACTTATCAGTAACGTGGCAAATCAGACGGGCCTGCTTGCATTGAACGCCAGCATTGAGGCAGCAAGAGCAGGAGAAGCAGGTAAAGGATTTGCCGTTGTTGCAACGGAAATTTCCAATCTTTCAGCGCAGACAAACCATGCAACAGGTGATATTAATGAACTGATTCAGAATATTGTAAAATCAATTGAGGATATGACGCAGTCAGTTGAGATGCTGTTGGAGAGTAACCGGCTGCAGAATAAATATATTGATGATACTGCTTCAAGCTTTGACAAAATTCGTAAGAGCACAAAGGGAATTGCGGAACAGATAACAGGCTTGAAAGAAACTGTAGATGTAGTTATGGAAGAGAATAAACAGATTGAAGAAGGAATTGGTAATGTATCTTCCGTAACACAAAAGGTAATGGACGGAGCCAATGAGACATTGGCAGTCTGCAATACCAATTTTCAGAGTGTTGCGCATGTTGCTGACATTATGGACGCTTTGACGAAAGAAGCAGAAAAATTACAGAATTAAGGGCTTTGATTATATACATCGGAAAACCTTCGACTGAAATGTCGGAGGTTTTTTGACGGATAAAAGAAGAATTGGGGAGATGGAGAAATCTATGAAACGCTATCGTATTCTGGATGAAATCAGGGGAGTCACGATATGCAGTATGATTCTGTATCATACGGTTTGGGATTTGGTCTATATTTTTGAAAGAAAATGGAACTGGTTTTATTCGGATTTAGCTTACTTGTGGCAGCAAAGTATATGCTGGTGCTTTATTTTCCTGTCCGGTTTTTGTTTTTCACTTGGAAAGAAAAAATTAAAACGGGGACTGTTTATATTGGCAGCAGGGATCTTAGTGACAATTGTGACGTGCCTCATTACACCTTCACAGCGTATTTTCTTTGGTGTTTTGACTCTTTTGGGAGCCAGTATGGTGATTCTGTTTTTCGGAGAAAAAATATGGAATATGATACCGGAAAATAATGTATTCGGGAAAATCCCTTCCATTGCGGCTATGGCGGTATCCTTTTTCCTGTTTCTTCTTACAAAAGGGATTAATAACGGTTATCTGGGAATTGGGGACCTGTATTTATGGAAGCTTCCAAAGGAGTTGTATCAGCAGGGGGATTTGATGACCTTTATCGGTTTTACAAGAGAAGATTTCTATTCTGCAGATTATTTCTCGCTCATGCCTTGGTTTTTTCTTTTTATGACAGGATATTTTCTGTTTCATGCAGTAAAAGAAAAAGGATGGCTGTCAAAATTATCCGAACTGCCATCCGTAGGTCATTTTTGGGGATTCTGCGGTAGAACGTCTCTGTGGATATATCTGATTCACCAACCGGTTATTTATGGTATTTTGTGTGTACTTAATTAACCTTTTTCATATCAGATTTATATCGACGTTACTTTTTTACGATGTCAAGGGTATGCGCACCGGCACCAATCAAATCCATACGTTCACAGGTTGCCATATGGTACTGCAGGAAGGCATCAAATTCTTCCTGCGAAAGCCGGTTTAAAACCGGACGCATATAATTTGCCGGACCGTCCGGTGAAATAATTTTAATTCTTTTGAGCCCTGTGGCTTCATTAAGTGCATTAATGTCTTCCAGACGCATATAGTCATATAGATGCTTCGGTTCAGACTGTGTCCGGAACGTATCATTAAAACGCCCCTGTTCGATACACTCCAAAATATGGCCTTCTTTAAACCCATATGTAAGCACACTGTACTCATTCATACAGTAAGCAATCAAAATAATGCCGTTAGGCTTAGTCACACGTTTTGCTTCGGAAAGTGCCTTTTTTTTATCCTCAAATCCAAACAGATGATACATCGGACCAAATAAAAGAGTCACATCAAATGTATTGTCTGCCAGCTTTTTCAAATTCAGTGCATTACCCTGCATGGCTTTGACAGTGCTGTTTTTCTTTTTCAGGATTCCAAGATTATATTTAACCAATTCCACTGCAGTAACATCATATCCTTCATTCGCGAGGGCGACACTGTAACGTCCTGTTCCGGCGCCGATATCCAGAATTTTGATATCCTGAGGTGCAATAATGGGAGTGGTATCGGCAGAAGATACCTGGCTGATAGAATCCAATACTTCGTGAATATATTTCATAGAGGTGATAAACTCTACTTGCCCATGTCGTGAATCCAGCCGCTTTTCCTCATTAAATTTATTATAATATTGTTCTAATTCTGTCATGCAAATCACCATACCTTAAACTCATTGTATTATAACATGAATTATACATGATTCCGGAAGGAAGCAACAAATATTTTATTGTATTTTTCCTTTTCCGGAATAGACTTTTGTATTATAATAGAAACATCTTTTATAAAGGAGAAAGTTGACGATGAAACAGGACATGATTGTGATTCTGGATTTGGGAAGCACAGAAAACACCGTAATTGCCAGACAAATCCGTGCGCTTGGTGTGTATAGTGAAATTCATCCGCATGACATTACACCGCAGGAACTGGCAGCCCTTAATAATGTAAAAGGGATTATTTTTAACGGTGGAGAAAACCGTGTAGTAGACGGCACACCGGTAGAAATATCAGAGGAATTATATTCATTGGGTTATCCAATGATGGCAATTGATCATCCGACAGCAAAATGCGATAAGAAACTTGCGGCACTACCGGATGAGGTTACATTAAAAAGCTTTTTGTTTGATGAATGCAAGGCAGAAGCTAATTGGAATATGAAGAACTTCGTAGCTGACCAGATTGAATTAGTCCGCCGTCAGGTTGGAGACAAGAAGGTACTCTTAGCATTATCCGGTGGCGTGGATTCTTCCGTTGTTGCCGCTTTGCTGATTAAAGCAATCGGCAAACAGCTTGTATGTGTACATGTAAATCATGGACTGATGCGTAAAAACGAATCGGAAAGTGTTATTGAGGTATTCCAAAATCAGATGAATGCCAATTTAATTTATGTAGATGCAACGGAGCGTTTCTTAGGTAAATTGGAAAATGTAGCAGACCCTGAGCAGAAGAGAAAAATTATCGGAAGCGAGTTTATCCGTGTGTTTGAAGAAGAAGCACGCAAATTGGAGGGTATCGACTTCTTAGGACAGGGTACAATTTATCCGGATATTATCGAATCCGGTACTAAGACAGCGAAGTGTGTAAAATCACATCATAATGTAGGCGGTCTTCCGCAAGATTTGCAATTTGATTTAGTGGAGCCGTTAAAACAGCTGTTTAAAGACGAAGTTCGTGCCTGCGGTATTGAACTCGGCTTACCGGCAGAGATGGTATACCGTCAGCCGTTCCCAGGGCCGGGACTTGGTGTTCGTTGCCTTGGTGCAATCACACGAGATCGTCTTGAAGCTCTCAGAGAGTCAGATGCTATTTTACGTGATGAATTTGCAAAGGCAGGACTTGATAAAAAAGTATGGCAGTATTTCACGGTTGTACCTGACTTTAAAGCAGTAGGTGTAAGAGATAATGCAAGAAGCATGGGTTACATGTGCGTCATCCGTGCCGTAAATACCATTGATGCCATGACTGCAAGCATCGAGCGAATCGATTATGATATCTTAGAAAAAATCGCAGACAGAATTACTGCGGAGGTTCCGAGCATCAACAGGGTTGTATATGAAATTACGAAAAAACCTGTTGCGACGATAGAGTTTGAGTAGTAGCAAGAAATTGAAAAACTCAGTATTTATGCGGGTTTGAGACATCTTGTGAAATGGTTTGATAACAATTTGATAACACTTTGCTAAACGCATTTGTTTAAGATAAGCGAGTGGTTTTGAAGTTAAGTCCAATAGAAAAGGTCTTACTGAACGAAGTTTTCAGTAGGACCTTTTTTGCGTGGTTTGAAGTGCTTAATTGTTGGATTCTATTCAAAAGTCTATTCCCACTGTACAAAAAGTACAATATTTGGGGAACGACACAGCCTATTGCTTTCCGTAGAATATTACTTGAAAGAAGAGCAACCGGCTTTATGTCAGTGGTCAGTATCAACAGAAGCGGATTCCTAAAATATGAGATGTATGTATTCTGATACCGGTTGGAATCGGTTGCTTCAAAGCCGGTTTTAAATTTGGGGTGCCGGGATTATAAAACAAATAAAATATTGTAAACCATATAAAAATAAAAAGTTGACAATAAAACTCCGATATGCTATATTTCTTTCGGGCAATGAGAGAGTAATTTCAATTTTTATGAAGAATCGGAGGAATTTACAAATGTCAGCAACAGAAACAAGAAGTAAGACACTTGATATGGTTTATATTGCAATGTTTGCCGTTTTAATGGCAATCTGCTCATGGATATCCATTCCGTCTACGGTACCGTTTACGCTACAGACCTTTGGTGTATTTTTAGCGGTTGGTGTTCTGGGTGGTAAGCGTGGTAGTCTTTCCGTTTTAATCTACATATTATTAGGTGCAATCGGGATTCCGGTTTTTGCAGGTTTCCAAGGTGGTATTGGGATTATTTTAGGCAATACGGGCGGTTACATCATCGGCTTCCTCTTTTCTGCACTTTTTATGTGGGGAATGGAGAAGGTTTTGGGTAAAAAGACATGGGCATTAGCACTTTCCATGATACTTGGACTCTTAGTTTGCTATGCATTCGGAACAGTATGGTTTATGATATTCTATGCAAAGAATGTAGGCGAAATCGCATTATGGACCGTTCTTGGATGGTGTGTATTCCCATTTATTATTCCGGATATCATTAAAATTGCGTTGGCATTATTTCTTTGCAAGAGACTGGCGAGCGTAATTAAAATCAACTAAGAGCGAACGTGTCAAGGTATAAAAGCATTAGAGTGAGAGGGCAAATGAAAAAATATCAATATAAGATAAGGGCACATCACGGGATGTGCCTTGCCTTTTTTGAAGGAAAAGGATATAGCAGTAACTTTACAAAGCATATGACAGAAATAAAAGGCAGGTTGATAGAAAATCCGCTTGTCAGTATTATAGGGACAACCGATGCAATCTGCAGTGCATGCCCCAATAACAGGGAAGGTGTTTGTGAGTCATCCCAAAAAGTTGCAGAATATGACAGACAGGTGCTTTTAAGATGCGGGATAACAGAAGGTGAAGTGATGCCGTTTCTTGACTTTGAAAAGCGAGTATACGATAATATATTATATTCGGGTAAAAGAGAAGAGATATGCGGAAACTGTCAGTGGAATTCCCTGTGCTGTTTTAAGGACAGGTAGATTGTCGTGACAGACAGGAGGAAATGTGACGACTAAGGAAAAGCTGTTAGAACTGTTTGAATCAAATAAGGGAATCTATTTTTCAGGTGAGGAGATAGCTGGGAAGCTTTGTGTATCGAGAGCTGCTGTATGGAAAGCGGTTAAAAATCTAAGAAGTGAAGGCTATGAGATAGATGCGGTTACCAATAAAGGCTATTGCCTTTCCGCCAAAACAGACATTTTGTCTGCGCAGGGCATTGGAAAATATCTGAATCCGCAATATAAAAACATGGATATTTATGTGCTTGACAGCATTGATTCGACAAATGCGCTTGTCAGAAAAAAGGCAGAAGAAGGAGAAATAGAAGGCTATACGGTTGTTGCCAATGAACAAACGAAAGGACGCGGACGATATGGTCGTACTTTTTTTTCACCGCAGGGAACCGGCTTTTATCTGAGTATATTACTCAGACCGCCTCATTATTCTGCCGGTCAGGCAGTCAGGATTACAACAATGGCGGCTGTCGCCATGTGTGAAGCAATTGAGGAGGTTTCGGAAGAGGAAGCCCGTATAAAATGGGTGAATGATATTTATGTAAAGGGTAAGAAGGTCTGCGGTATTCTGACAGAGGCATCGTTTGGATTGGAGAGCGGTCTTCTTGAATATGCCGTGCTTGGTGTAGGTTTAAATGTGTATCATCCGGCAGAAGGCTTTCCGGAGGAAATAAAACAGCGTGCGGGGAATCTTTTTGATAATACGCAGAATGATATAAAAAACCGTCTTGTTTCTTCTTTCTTAAATAATTTTATGGAATATTATGTATCGGAGAATCCGGCGGCTTATATTGAAAAGTATCAGGAACGAAGCCTTGTAATCGGAAAGCAGATAAAGGTTATTTCTGCCGGAAAAACGAAGGATGCCTTTGTATACGGTATAGATGATGAATGCCGTCTGCTGGTAAGATATGAAAATGGAGAGACGGAAAGTCTGTCACATGGCGAAATAGATTTATAAAGATGCCGATAATTTATATTAATATGTTGATAGTATCCCTCTTAAGTAGACAGGGTAAATAACCAAAGTCTACTTAGGGGGATTTTTTTGTCTATATATTTTATTTGCAGGGGTTTACCATTAATTCTTCTTGTATCCCAACACAAGGAAGCGGATGAATGGAATATGTTTCATTATTTCATTCACAATAATGGTTGCGGCAAACTCAATTATAATTGCGAAAAGGTATTTCCATATGGAAGCAAGTTCAGTATGGTAGTGCAATATGTAACATGTAACGGTTAAAACAGGGTAGTGCAGAATATAGAGACCGAAACTATTCTTGGCTAAATATTCTGTAATGTTATTTTTATGATTAAGAAATTTTTTCCCAAATCCCAAGAGAGCAATTACAGTAATCCATAGGTATATATTCGTGAGCCAGTTCTGTAAACAGGCCGGTTCCGTGAAATTCGTTCCGTAAAATGTTTTGGTATAGAATACGGCAAGAATAAAAGCTGCTATCAGTGCAGGAATACCTATTTTTTCAATCTGTTCCTGTATTTCATCATGTGAAAGAATGAAATATCCTATTGCAAATGATGCAAAATAAATTCCGAAACGGTATGTGGTTAGGATGGGAGCATTCAAAATGAAAGAAGCGCCCCATACAACAAAGAACAAGAGCAGAATGATGATAATATTTGCGCGTCCGCATATATCCCACAATTTGTCGGATTTATCAAGCTTTTTAAGAAGAACAATAATACAGGAAAATATAAAAAGCAGTTGAATAAACCATAACGGACCGATTCCGCTCAGAACGGAAATAGGATATATCAAAAAAGAGGGAATGGATGAAAGCGCACCGCCCATTTTGATATTCATATATCCTGTTATCCAATGGATAACAAACAGTCCCAAGGTTGACGGAACCAGCAGCTTTTGTACCCGTTCCTTAAGGAATTGTTTTGTGGTTCGTTTTTGCAGTGAATACCTCGCACTCATACCGGCAACCACAAAAAGAAATACCATGAACCACGGATATACAATAGAGGCCGCAGCATCAAATGCTGCAATAGTATCTGCGTCAGGGATGCCTCCAAAGATACCCAAACCGTTAAAAATATAGCAGACATGATAGATAAGAACGAGTATAACGGTAGCCCATCGTAAATTATCAAGATATATCTTTCGCATATTATTCATCTCCTTCATCAGTCTGATTTGTTTTGAATATGGCCTGGGCAAATTGGGCAAAAGCGTTATGCGGCGGAATGGCGAGACCTTTTTTTTCATCACCAAGTAATATCAGAGTGTCTCCGGGTTTAATTCCGAATACCTCACGGGCCTGTTTGGGAATTACAATCTGCCCTTTTTCTCCGACTGTGACAGTCCAGGCATATTTTCCTTTTGGATTTTTCATATTATATTTCACCTCTCATAAAGTATAAAAAGTATGATTTGTTATACTTATTATACTATTAAAAATTCTTATGTCAATATAATATATAAATGAATAAAAACCGTTTACTTGCCAATACTGTTGAAGAAGTATTCATGGGAACAGGAGGTTTATTGTATGACACAATTATCAGAAAAAGAATTGAGCACAATTAAAGATTTACTTTCCGAAGAAGAACTTTTGGTAAAAAAATTCCAGATGCTTGCGGAACATGCCCAAACACAGCAGTTAAAAAGCAAAATGGAAGATATTGCACAGAAGCATCAGGGACATTTTAACGAGCTTTATCAGAAATTATCTTAGGAGGTCAGAGTATGCCGGGAATTTATACGGAAAAAGAAATTTATGGAGACGCATTAGCTGCGCAGAAATCCGCAACAAGCCAATTTAACATGGCAGCAAATGAATGTATGCATGAGGATGTAAGAAAAACAATGATGCACATTTTAAATCAGGAGCATGACATCCAGAAGGATGTTTTTGACGGAATGCATGCAGCAGGATATTATCCGACCCCTGCTGCAGAAGAAAAGAAAGTGCAGGATACAAAGCAGAAATTCAGCCAGAGCATGAAATAAGTGGTTAAAGTAAGATTGATGAAGGGGGAGCCTGATTTGATTACTAAGATATTAGTAATCGGAATAGGAGCCCTTTTTATTTTATTTGTTTTTTCTTCATGATATAATAGAAAAAAGCCTATAAATGTTGTCAGAAAGGATATGTATATGCCGGAAGTAAGTATCATTGTACCGATTTATAACGCAGAAAAGTCTATTGCACGTTGTATAGACAGTATTCTGAGTCAGGAGTATACGGATTTTGAATTGATTCTGTGTGATGATGGCAGCACGGATAAGTCCGGACAGATTATTGATGAATACCGTGAAAAGGATGAGCGAATCAGGGTTCTTCACAAGGAAAATACCGGTGTCTCCGATACCAGAAATCAGGGAATTGCAGTGGCAAAGGGAAAATATATCCAATTTCTGGATGCGGATGACTGGATTACCGTGGACGCCACAAAACTCTTGGTTCGGACAATGAAAGAGGGGGGCTGCGACCTTGTCATCTCCGATTTCTACCGCGTTATCGGAGAGCGGATTTCGCATAAAGGAGATATTGATGCAGATGGCATTCTGACGCAGGAGGAGTTTGCGGAATATATGATGGTAAATCCCGCGGATTTTTATTACGGGGTATTATGGAATAAGCTTTATAAGAGAGAAATCATTGAAAAGTATCATCTTAAGATGGATGAGAGCGTAAGCTGGTGTGAGGATTTTTTGTTTAATCTTGAATATCTGTTACATACGAAGAGAATTGCAGCTCTTCAGGTCCCGATTTATTATTATATGAAAACCGAAGGTTCGCTTGCCACACAGGGAATAAATCTGAGCAAGACTATAAAAATGAAAATATCGGTTTTTGAATATTATAATGATTTTTACAAGCATGTCTATGAGGAAGAGGACTATGAAAAACGCAGGCTGGGCGTTTACCGCTTCCTTATTGATACGGCAACGGACGGTTTTGTTATGCCGCAGATTTTCAGAAAAACCAAAAAGTTAGGTGAAGAACGTATATCCTCCTATGTATATGAGAATCTGCCGGAAAATGTGTTTACGCTGCATTACAAACAAAGAAAGCTTTTGGAACAGTATTTGGAGGCGGTTGCATTACGCTATGATTTGGAAGTGCAGGACATTATGCTGCTATCCTTTATTCCTGAAAAGCCGATGAAGGTCAGCAGAAAGGAATTGGCAGATTATACAGGATATTCTGTCAGGACAGTTTCCAAGATTCTGCAGAAGCTTACACTTAAGAAAGTAATTGATATTACATCACATGGAAAAAAAGCAGAAATCCGTATTATGCAGGAATACCTTTCTCTTTATACGGAATTGGAATATGTGAAAAGGGATTATGATACTGTCCGTTTTGAGGGCTTTGCAGACGATGAAATAGAAGAATGCCGACGTTTTCAGGAACGAATTAATGAAAATGTAGGCAGGATTCTGGTTACGAAGGAAAGTGATGTATCTAAGTAAAATAACAATCACAATGTGCCGGAATATTCAACTCTTTAAAATATTTTTCTTCCAGCGGAATCCATTTTTCCTTAAAGATTGTAACAGAATCCTTTCCGTTACGGTTTGCAATACGCCGTAATTGTTCTTCGTAAGAAGTGGTCAGAAAAATTTTGTAATCATATTTTTCCTGCAAAGACGGATGACAGGAATAGGAGCCTTCTATTATGGTTACGTGAGCCGGTTTGACTTCAATTGGTGCATCAAACTGCTTAAGATGGCAGTTGTACGGCTGATAAGAAAATATCTGACCGGCTGTAAGGGGAAGCATTACCTCGTTAAGAAAACGCTCATAATCGACATTACCTCCCGGTTGCTGTAAACGCTCTTCTGTGCGCATATGCGGTTGTAAAAAGAAATGGTCCATCGGGATAACATTGCACGCAAGCGTTTCTTTAAGGAAAGAAGCAAGTGTTGTTTTGCCGGAAGCGCATCTGCCGTCAATGGCGACAAAAAGAGGAGTTTTCAACCCGGAAAGCTCTTGTATTTTATTTTGTATTAAGGAATAGAATTCAGGAGTATTTATATTCATGTACCTATCTTAATTATGTATGCCTGGGAAAGTCAATATGTATGTAGGAAAATACATGTTTTTTGCAAGGTATTTCTTGACAGTGAAAATACAATGTGATAACTTGTTAAAGTATAGAAGCGATTGGGTTCGCACAAAAGGTCATACGAAGATGTATGATAAATAGGTATATCACGGATACTACAGCTATTCGTCCTATTGGGACGGATGGCTTTTTTTATTCGAAAAGATCTCAAACGCAAATAAAAGAAGGAGGAAAAGATTATGTGTTCTATTATGTGCTATGTAGGAAAAGATATTACCAAGGAGATGATGGAAGCCAATTTGAATCGTACTTTGATGCGTGGCCCCGATGCATTGCAGGTAGTAGAGACAAATTTTGGATACCTGGGATTTGCAAGACTGGCAATTATGGGTCTGACACCGGAAGGCATGCAGCCTTTTTCTCAGGATGGAAACTGGGTAGTCTGCAACGGCGAAATTTACGGTTTCCGTACACTGAAAAAGGAACTGATGGAACGCGGATATGAATTTAAGAGCGGTTCTGACTGTGAGGTGTTATTACCTTTATATAAGGATTATGGGCTGGAAATGTTTTCTCATCTGGATGCGGAATTTGCCTGCGTGATTTATGATGCGAGCAAGGATAAAGTGATTGCAGCAAGAGATCCGATTGGAATTCGTCCGTTATTTTACGGGTATACAAAGTGCGGCAGGATTGCTTTTGCGAGTGAAGCAAAATGCCTGATTGATTTGGTTGAAGAGGTTCGTCCGTTTCCGCCCGGACATTACTACTATGATGGTGAGTTCATCTCTTATGATAAAATTTCCAAGGTTCATGTATATATTCATGATGATCTTGATACCGTTACAAAAAACATTCATGATAAATTGGTGGAAGGTGTTAAAAAGAGACTGGATGCAGATGCACCGCTTGGTTTTCTGCTGTCCGGAGGACTTGATTCAAGTCTTGTATGTGCAATTGCCGCCAATATATTAAAGAGACCGATTCGCACATTTGCAATCGGTATGGACGTAGATGCTATCGATTTAAAATATGCAAAGCAGGTTGCTGATTTCATCGGTGCAGACCATACGGAAGTCATTATGACAAAGGATGAAGTTCTTGCTAATCTGGAGACGGTTATTCAAGCGCTGGAAACATACGACATTACAACAATTCGTGCCAGCATGGGTATGTATTTGGTATGTAAGGCTATTCATGAAAACACCGATATTAAGGTATTATTGACAGGTGAGATTTCCGATGAATTGTTCGGATATAAATATACGGATTTTGCACCCGGAGCAAAGGAATTTCAGGAGGAAGCTGCTAAACGTATCCGCGAATTATACTGTTATGATGTTCTTCGTGCGGATAGGTGTCTTGCAGCAAACAGTCTGGAAGCCAGAGTGCCGTTTGGTGATCTGGATTTTGTGCGCTATGTCATGGCAATTGACCCCGCAAAGAAACTGAATACATATGGAAAGGGTAAGTATCTGCTTCGTAAAGCATTTGAAAAGGATGCTATTCTTCCGGAAGAAATTTTGTGGCGTGAAAAAGCTGCTTTTTCTGATGCGGTAGGCCACAGCATGGTGGACGATTTAAAGGAATATGCAAACAACTACTATACGGACGAAGAATTCGAAACGTTGCATAAAAAATATGATTTTGCGACACCGTTTACAAAAGAAAGTCTTCTGTACCGTGAAATCTTTGAGAAATACTATCCGGGGCAGGCTGCTATGATACCGGATTTCTGGATGCCTAATAAAGAATGGGAAGGCTGTAATGTAGATGATCCGAGTGCAAGGGTATTGGCAAATTACGGAGATAGTGGTAAATAATATATAAGAGAAAAAGGAGAAGAATGGCAATGGAAAAGAAAGACTTACTTTATGAAGGAAAAGCAAAGAAGGTATATCGTACAGACGATCCGGATGTCTTAATTGTAGACTATAAGGATGATGCTACTGCTTTTAACGGAGAAAAGAAGGGTACGATTGTAGGAAAAGGTGTGATCAACAATCGTATGACTAATCATGTATTTAAGCTGCTTGAAAAAGAAGGTGTTCCTACACATCTGATTGAGGAACTGAGCGACCGTGAAACTGCTGTTAAAAAGGTAGAGATAGTACCGCTTGAGGTTATTGTGCGTAATGTGGCTGCCGGAAGCTTTTCAAAGCGACTCGGAATTGAAGAAGGTACACCGTTTGTCGAGCCCACTATAGAGTTTTCTTATAAGAATGATGCATTGGGCGATCCGCTTATTAACGATTATTTTGCAAGAGCGTTAAATCTTGCATCATGGGAAGAAATCGAAACGATTAAGAAATATGCATTTAAGGTAAATGAAGTATTAAAGGCATACTTCTTAAAAGCCGGAATTAAGCTGATTGATTTTAAAATTGAATTTGGCCGTTATAAGGGACAGATTATCTTAGCAGATGAAACTTCTCCGGATACCTGCCGGTTATGGGATGTAAACACCAATGAAAAGCTGGATAAGGACCGTTTCCGCAGGGACCTCGGCAATGTAGAAGAGGCTTATAACGAGGTATTTAAGAGATTGGGTTTATAAGATTTAAAACAAAAAAATATTATTAATCCTGCAGATGTGTAAAGCATGATAAGCAGGGGTAAAATAAGAACTATCTGAGTCATGGAGGTAAAAGATGAAGGATAGTTCTTTTTTTGGCTGGTATATGAAATGCCAGCCGTGCACGGAAGCCCGGATGACACATATCATAGTATAAAAACAGTAAATGGAGATATTCTATGAGTGGTAATTGTTGTATGGGTGATATGGATAAAGGGGGAAATCCCTATGTTGCGGATATCAAAGGGATGGCATGTCAAAATACAAATTTTCGTACTGCAGTCTGGACAGGATGTCATCTGCAGATGACACTTATGTGTATTCCTGTGGGTGGAGAAATCGGTTTGGAAATTCATCCGGATACGGATCAGTTTATCCGGGTAGAGCAGGGAACTGCAATAGTAAAAATGGGAAGATGCAAAAACGGATCGACCTTCTGCAGAAATATGTGTGAGGGTGATGGTGTTTTTGTTCCTGCAGAAACATGGCATAATATCATAAATGCCGGAAAGGAACCGTTAAAGGTTTCCACAATTTATGCTCCGCCGCATCATCCGAAGGGAACCGTTCACCGCACGAAGGCTGATGCCGAAAAAGCAGAATATTAGGAAGAAAAAAGACTGCCCCTGTCTTACGACAGAGGCAGTACAAGAAGAATGGGTTATTAGTAAACGGAAAATAATAATTTCCCGTATGTTGGGTAAGGTAATAAGCTTTCAGGGAGAAGGGTTTCTGCTTCATCCACTGCTGCTCTTAAGCTGTCCATATCAGCAATTACCTGTGACTGGTAATAGGTCGCAGCTTCTAACATATCCTCAATTCCTACAGCAGTCAGAGTATCCTTTTTCAAGGTTTCGATTCCTTCAGAAATTGCATCCTGCAGGCCGGCTAATTTTGTCAGCAGTTTTGCTTCGCTGCTTACGGAAATATCAGGTAAAACAGATTTCTTTAAGCCTGCGGTGCGTGCCAGCTGCTCCGTATATGCTACAATTGCAGGAAGGACATCCTTCTGAACCATTTCTGCCAATGTGCAGGATTCGATATGTAATGTCTTTACATAGTTTTCCAATTTAATTTCATAGCGTGAGTGAAGCTCGCTCTTAGTGAAAATTTTATGTCCTACAAGTAAGGCTTCATTCTTCTCGCTGATAAAGTGCGGAAGAGCTTCCGGAGTAGATTTTAAGTTATAGAGACCACGCTTTTGAGCTTCTTCCACCCACTCATCCGTATAACCGTTTCCGTTAAAGATAATACGCTTGTGAGCAATAATACTTTCCTTTAATAACTGATGGACTGCTTTTTCCATCTCTTCTGCCGGTACATTTTCCAGCTTGGCGGCAAACTGATCCAATACCTCGGCAACGGCCGTATTCAGTACAATGTTCGGGTTTGCAACAGATGCGGAAGAACCGAGCATACGGAATTCAAATTTATTACCCGTAAAGGCAAATGGTGAAGTACGGTTTCGGTCCGTATTATCCTTGACAAAATGAGGAAGAACGGTAGCACCAATATCCATCTGGACAGTACCATGGCTTTTGAAAAATTCGTCCTTTTCAATGGATTTTAATACTTCTGTTAATTCATCTCCGAGGAAAATGGATACAATGGCAGGAGGTGCTTCGTTTGCACCGAGACGGTGGTCATTTCCTGCACTTGCAACGGAGATACGAAGCAGGTCTGCATAATCGTCAACCGCCTGAATAACAGCTACAAGGAATACAAGGAACTGTGTATTTTCGGCAGGTGTTTTTCCGGGGTCTAATAAGTTACAGCCGGTATCGGTACTCATTGACCAGTTATTATGCTTGCCGCTTCCGTTGATGCCCTCAAACGGTTTTTCGTTCAGTAAGCATACAAGACCATGCTTATCGGCAACTTTTTTCATAATTTCCATGGTAAGCTGGTTGTGGTCGACTGCAACGTTTGTGGTGTCAAATACGGGAGCCAACTCATGCTGCGCAGGAGCTACTTCGTTATGCTTTGTTTTTGCCGGAATACCCAATTTCCATAATTCTTCATCCAAATCGTGCATATAAGCGGAAATACGGGGCTTCAAGGTTCCGAAATAATGGTCCTCCATTTCCTGGCCCTTTGGTGCCGGAGCACCAAGAAGAGTACGCCCTGCATAAATTAAATCCTTACGTTTGTTAAATAACTCCTTATCTACAAGGAAGTATTCCTGTTCGGGACCTACTGTCGTAGAAACGTGCTTTACTTCTGTATTACCCAGAATACGAAGAATCTTAACAGCGGATTTATTTAATGTATCCATAGAACGGAGCAATGGTGTTTTCTTATCCAAAGCTTCACCGCTGTAAGAACAGAATGCAGTAGGAATATATAAGGTACGATCCTTAATGAATGCCGGAGAAGTAGGATCCCACGCTGTGTATCCTCTGGCTTCAAATGTGGCACGTAAACCGCCGGAAGGAAAGCTGGAAGCATCCGGTTCACCCTTTACAAGCTCTTTGCCGGAAAACTCCATGATAACCTGACCATCATCCGTAGGAGAGATAAAGCTGTCATGTTTTTCAGCAGTAAAGTTTGTCATGGGCTGGAACCAATGCGTATAGTGTGTGGCTCCGTTTTCGATTGCCCATTCCTTCATAGCTACTGCAACGGAATTTGCAACATCCAGTTCCAAATGTGTACCATTCTGTATGGTTCTTTTTAATGCGTTATACATATCCTTTGGTAATTTGCAACGCATGACTTTGTCGTTAAAGACAAGACTTCCATAAAGTTCGGGGATATTTTTTTCCATAATCATTACTCCTTTCTTCTTGTAAAAAGCTTATTAAACAAAAAAACAGGCGCCTGGGATTTTCCCAAGCGCCTTCGCTTTATGTCTTGAAGTTTACTCAAAAAAAATGATTTGTCAATATAATTTTTAAATTTTTTTAAAAAATTTTTTTGAAAGGCTGGTTGACAAAAGCAGGAAGAACATTATAATAATCTCTAGAAGCAAAGGCGCTTGGACCCGGTCCAAGTGCCCTTTTTTTATCCTAATATCAGGAGAATGGGTATGGCAGAAATAAAAGAAGAATGTGGTGTTTTCGGAATCTATGATATGGATGGAAACAATGTGGTTCCTTCTATTTATTATGGACTGACTTCCCTGCAGCATCGCGGACAGGAATCCTGCGGACTTGCGGTTTCCAATACCGAAGGGGAATGGGGAAATATTCAATTTCACAAAAATTTAGGACTTGTGAGTGAAGTCTTTAAGGAAGATACGATTAAGAAGATGCAGGGTGATATCGGAATCGGTCATGTACGTTATTCTACAACGGGAGCGTCTGTTGCAGAAAATGCGCAGCCGCTTGTATTATCTTATATAAAAGGAACATTGGCCCTTGCACATAACGGCAATCTGATTAATACGCCACAGTTAAAATGGGAATTGATTCAGAGCGGAGCTATCTTTCATACAACAACGGATTCGGAAGTCATAGCGTTTCATATTGCGAGAGCGCGGGTGCATTCCAAAACGGTAGAAGAGGCAATATTAAAAACAGCAAAAAAGTTAAAGGGTGCCTATGGACTTGTAATTATGAGTCCGAGAAAACTGATAGGCGTGCGTGACCCCTACGGACTAAAGCCGCTTTGCCTCGGAAAGCGCGGGAACTCCTACATTCTGGCGTCGGAAAGCTGTGCACTTACGGCAGTCGGAGCAGAATTTATACGTGATATTGAACCCGGAGAAATCATTACTATCTCAAAAGACGGACTGCGTTCAGATAAGTCTCTGGCAAAGAAAACACATGCGCATTGTGTGTTCGAGTATATTTATTTTGCCAGACTGGATAGTGTGATGGATGGTGTCAAAGTATATGATGCGAGAATACGGGGCGGAAAATCACTTGCGAAATCGTATCCGGTAGAGGCGGATCTTGTAACGGGTGTTCCGGAATCGGGAATTCCGGCTGCAAAGGGCTATTCCGAGGAATCGGGAATTCCGTTTGGCTTTGCATTTTACAAGAACAGCTACATTGGAAGAACCTTCATTAAGCCTACACAACAGGAACGGGAATCCAGCGTGCATTTGAAATTGAGCGTATTGGAATCGGCGGTAAAAGGAAAAAGAATCGTTTTGGTGGATGATTCTATTGTAAGAGGAACCACAATAGGAAATTTGATTCATATGCTAAAGGATGCAGGCGCGAAAGAGGTACATGTGCGTATCAGTTCACCTCCGTTTAAATATCCGTGTTATTTCGGAACCGATGTTCCCACTGGTGAACAACTGATTGCGACAAGCCATAGCGAGGAAGAAATCTGTCGGATGATAGGTGCCGATTCCCTGGGCTATATGGAGATTGACTATCTGGAGGGTATGGCAGGACATTTACCGCTTTGTAAAGCGTGCTTTAACGGGGAATACCCGATGAAGATTGAGTGATAAGAAAAACAGAATGTGTGAATAGAAAACAGAAATACCAAAATGACAAAGGAGTCGGACGAAAGGGGGAAATTTCCCCTTTGGTTCGGCTCTTTTTTAAAGAAGGAGGATGGGAAGATGGCAGTAAAATATGTCTTTGTAACAGGCGGTGTCGTGTCCGGTTTGGGAAAAGGAATTACGGCAGCATCGTTGGGGCGCCTGTTAAAAGCAAGAGGGTATCACGTTACGATGCAGAAGTTTGACCCCTACATCAATATTGACCCGGGAACAATGAATCCGATTCAGCATGGAGAAGTATTTGTAACGGACGATGGTACGGAAACGGATTTGGATTTGGGGCATTATGAAAGATTTATTGATGAAAATCTTGATTCCAATTCCAATGTAACAACCGGAAAAATTTATTGGTCGGTTCTGCATAAGGAACGGCACGGAGACTACGGCGGGGGAACCGTACAGGTCATTCCCCATATAACAAATGAAATCAAAAGCCGTTTCTACCACAAAGAAAACGAAGGGCAGGATACCATTGCAATCATTGAGGTAGGCGGTACGGTAGGCGATATAGAGAGCCAACCGTTTTTAGAAGCAATCCGTCAGTTTCAGCACGAGGTTGGAAGAGAAAATGCCATTTTAATTCATTTAACTCTGATTCCTTATATCAAGGCCTCCGGTGAAATGAAAACAAAGCCGACCCAGGCAAGTGTAAAGGAATTGCAGAGAATGGGTATATGGCCGGATATACTGGTATGCCGCAGTGAATATCCGTTAAGTGAGGAAATAAAAAGAAAGATTGCCCTGTTCTGTAATGTGGAGGAAAGCCACGTGCTGCAGAATCTGGATGTGGAATATTTATATGAAGTGCCGCTTGTCATGGAAAAAGAAAAGCTGGCAGATGTGACACTTGAAAGTCTCCATTTAGAAAACCGGAAGCCTGATTTATCCGATTGGGAAGAAATGGTTTATAATCTGCGGAATCCAAAGAGCAGTGTAAAAATTGCAATGGTCGGAAAATATACGCAGCTTCATGATGCGTATTTAAGCGTGGTGGAAGCATTAAAGCATGGTGGGATATCCGCAAAAGCCAAGGTGGAAATCCTATGGATTGACTCAGAAGAAATTACAAAGGAAAATGCGGATACTCTTTTAAAAGATGCAAACGGTATCCTCGTTCCGGGAGGCTTCGGAAACCGGGGCACCGAAGGAATGATTCTTGCAGCAGGTTATGCAAGAGAAAACAAAATCCCGTATCTGGGGATTTGTCTGGGAATGCAGATGGCAATTGTAGAGTTTGCCCGTCATGTCATCGGATATCAGGATGCCAACAGCATTGAACTGAATGGAAATACGAGTCATCCTGTCATCAGCCTTATGCCGGATCAGGAAGGAAAAACGGATATCGGCGGTACACTCAGGCTTGGCAGCTATCCGTGCGTATTAAAAAAAGGAACACGCACATATGATTTATTTGGTAAAGAACAAATTGCGGAGCGTCACAGACACCGGTATGAAGTAAATAACGCATATCGTGATGCTTTAACAGAAAACGGGCTTACCATTGTAGGAACATCACCGGATGGACATATTGTGGAAATGATTGAAATATCAGACCATCCGTTTTATATCGGTACACAGAGCCATCCCGAATTTAAATCGCGTCCGAACCGTGTACATCCTTTATTTAAAGGATTTGTAATTGCTTCCGTTAAAAAACGTGAGGCAGGGCAGCAGACGTTGATTCGATAAAACAAGGAGGAGCGAATATGAAAAAGGAAAGCAGTCAGGGACTTTATTATCCACAGTTTGAGCATGATAACTGCGGTATCGGTGCCGTGGTAAATATGAAGGGAAAAAAGACACATGATACGGTTGCCAATGCTTTAAAAATTGTTGAAAATCTTGAGCATCGTGCAGGTAAGGATGCCGAAGGAAAAACAGGAGACGGTGTCGGCATTTTGTTGCAAATTTCCCATAAATTCTTCAAAAAAGCCTGTGCAAAAGAAGGGTTTGAAATCGGAGAAGAACGTGAATACGGTATCGGACAGTTCTTTTTTCCGGGACATGAGATTAAACGTGCACAATCAAAGAAAATGTTTGAAATAATTCTGGAAAAGGAAGGGTTGAAGCTTTTAGGCTGGAGAAGTGTTCCGGTATATCCTGAAGTTTTGGGTGCAAAGGCAAGGGAATGCATGCCCTGTATCATGCAGGCATTTATTGAAAAGCCGCAAAATGTAGAAAAGGGTCTGGCATTTGACAGAAAACTTTATATTGCAAGAAGAGAATTTGAGCAAAGCAATGATAATACCTATGTGGTATCCATGAGCAGCAGGACAATTGTATACAAAGGAATGTTTCTTGTAAATCAGCTCCGTACCTTCTTTGCGGATTTACAGAGTAAGGACTATGAATCTGCGATTGCTCTTGTTCATTCCCGTTTCAGTACCAACACAAATCCGAGCTGGGAACGTGCCCATCCGAACCGTTTTATGGTACATAACGGAGAAATCAATACGATTCGCGGAAATGCGGATAAAATGTTAGCAAGAGAGGAAAACATGGAATCACCTTATTTAAAGGATGATATTCACAAGGTGCTTCCTGTTGTAAACCGTAACGGCTCTGATTCTGCGATGCTGGATAATACATTGGAATTTCTCGTAATGAGTGGTATGGAACTGCCTCTTGCAATGATGATTATGATTCCGGAACCGTGGGCAAACAACGATACGATTTCCCAGGAACTCCGTGATTTTTACCAGTATTATGCGACCATGATGGAACCGTGGGACGGTCCGGCCTCCATTCTGTTTTCTGACGGTGATGTGATGGGTGCCGTACTTGACCGCAACGGACTGCGTCCGTCACGTTACTATGTGACAAATGATGGATATGTGATTCTTTCTTCTGAGGTTGGAGTATTGCCTGTTCCTGAAGAAAAAATCATATTAAAGGAGCGTCTGCATCCGGGTAAAATGCTTTTGGTGGATACGTTGCAGGGCAGAATTATTGAAGACCATGAATTAAAGGAAATGTATGCGTCCAAGCAACCCTATGGCGAATGGCTTGACAGTAATCTTATGGAATTAAAGGATATTAAAATTCCGAACGAGCGAATAGAGGAGTACAGTGAGGAAAAACGTGCCCGTCTGCAGAAAGCATTTGGCTACACCTATGAGCAATACCGGACCTCTATCTTAAATATGGCATTAAACGGTGCGGAAAGCATCGGAGCTATGGGTGTGGATACACCGCTTGCAGTGTTAAGCAGACAGGACAGACCGTTATTCGATTACTTTAAGCAGCTGTTTGCACAGGTTACGAATCCGCCGATTGATGCTATTCGTGAAGAAATTGTTACCAGCACAAGTGTTTACGTCGGAAAAGACGGTAATTTATTAGAATCCGTTCCCGAAAACTGTCATGTTCTTAAAATTCACAATCCTATTCTGACAAATACGGACATGATAAAGATTAAGCATATGAAAAAGGAAGGTTATCGTACCGTAACGGTTTCAACCTTGTATTATAAGAGCACGAAATTAGAAAGAGCGATAGAGAGACTGTTTGTGGATGTGGATAAGGCATATCGTGAAGGTGCCAATATTCTTGTGCTGTCTGATAGGGGAGTAGATGAGAATCATATGGCTATTCCTTCGCTTTTAGCTGTATCTGCGGTACATCAGCATCTTGTTAAAACAAAAAAAAGGACATCACTTGCAATTATTCTGGAATCCGGTGAGCCAAGAGAGGTACATCATTTTGCCTTACTGCTTGGATATGGTGCAAGCGCAATTAACCCGTATCTTGCACAGGAAACCATTCGCGGGCTGATTGATAATCATATGCTGGATAAAGATTATTACGCTGCGGTTGATGATTATAATCATGCAGTTATCAGCGGAATCGTAAAAATAGCTTCCAAAATGGGTATTTCCACAATCCAATCCTATCAGGGCTCCCAGATATTTGAAGCAATCGGTATCAGTGATGAAGTAATCAATAAATATTTCACGGGAACGGTCAGTCGTGTGGGCGGTATCACAATGGAGGATATAGAAGATAATGTAGAAAAACTTCATTCCGAAGCATTTGACCCGCTTGGACGTAATAACGATTTGACATTAGACAGTGTAGGAAGTCATAAGATGAGAAGTCAGGGAGAAGAGCACCGCTACAATCCGCAGACTATTCATCTGCTTCAGGAGTCTACAAAAACAGGTAATTATGATTTGTTTAAAGAATACACAAGGCACGTGGACGAAGAAAACCACGGTAACTTAAGAGGTCTGTTATCCTTTAAATTTGCAGATACACCGCTTCCTATTGAGGAAGTAGAAAGTGTGGATGAAATTGTAAAGCGCTTTAAGACAGGTGCTATGTCATACGGCTCCATTTCACAGGAAGCGCATGAAACATTGGCAATTGCCATGAATCATCTTCACGGTAAATCCAATACCGGTGAAGGAGGCGAAAGTGATGAGCGTATGGAATCCGTAGGAAGCCAAAATGACCGGTGCTCCGCAATCAAGCAGGTTGCCAGCGGACGTTTCGGTGTTACCAGCAAATATCTGGTATCAGCGAGGGAAATACAGATAAAAATGGCACAGGGGGCAAAACCGGGAGAAGGTGGTCATCTGCCGGCTAAGAAGGTATATCCATGGATTGCAAAGACAAGACATTCCACCCCGGGCGTCAGTCTGATTTCGCCGCCACCGCATCATGATATTTATTCTATCGAGGATTTGGCGCAGCTTATTTATGATTTGAAAAATGCTAATAAATATGCAGACATTTCAGTTAAGCTTGTTTCCGAAGCCGGTGTGGGAACGGTTGCTGCAGGTGTGGCTAAGGCCGGAGCACAGACGATTTTAATCTCCGGATACGACGGAGGAACCGGTGCGGCACCGAGAAGCTCCATTCACAATGCCGGACTTCCGTGGGAGCTGGGTCTTGCAGAAACACATCAGACATTGTTAATGAACGGGCTGCGTAATCGTGTTCGTATAGAAACCGACGGCAAGCTTATGAGTGGCCGTGATGTTGCGATTGCCGCCCTGCTCGGTGCGGAAGAATTCGGTTTTGCAACAGCTCCGCTTGTAACAATGGGCTGTGTGATGATGCGTGTCTGCAATCTGGATACCTGTCCGGTTGGTGTTGCAACACAAAACCCGGAATTAAGAAAACGTTTCCGGGGCAAACCGGAATATGTGGAAAACTTTATGCGGTTTATAGCGCAGGAGTTGAGAGAATATATGGCTAAGCTCGGTATTGCCACTATTGACGAAATGGTAGGAAGAACCGATTTGCTGTATCCGACAAAGCAGCTTAAAACACCGCACAAGGGTAAGGTGGATTTATCACGTATTCTGAATAATCCGTATACACAGAAAAATGTGATTTTTAATCCGGATGATGTATATGACTTTGAATTGGAAAAAACGCTGGATGAAAAGATCCTTTTAAAAGAAAGTAAAAAAGCTTTGGAAAAAGGAGAAAAGGTAGAAATCAGTCTTGATGTTTCCAATACAGACCGTTCATTCGGAACTATCTTAGGGGCAGAGATTACCAGAAGAACGAAAGAGGGCTTACCGGAGGATACGATTACGGTATCATGTAAGGGCTCCGGCGGGCAGAGCTTCGGTGCATTTATTCCTAAGGGTCTTACGTTATCATTAACCGGAGACAGCAATGATTACTTTGGAAAAGGATTATCCGGCGGAAAACTGATTGTAAAGCTTCCGAAGGAGGCTTCATATAAGGCAGAAGAAAATATTATTATCGGTAATGTTGCATTATATGGTGCAACAAGCGGATATGCTTTCATTAACGGTGTTGCCGGTGAACGTTTTGCGGTTCGTAATTCCGGTGCATATGCGGTAGTAGAGGGTGTCGGAGAGCATGGCTGTGAATATATGACGGGCGGTCGTGTCGTTGTCTTAGGCAGGACAGGTAAGAACTTTGCGGCAGGCATGAGCGGCGGTATTGCTTATGTGCTTGATGTAAAGAATGAATTATATAAAAACGTCAATAAATCCATGATTTCGATAGAAAAGGTTGATACCCAATACGATAAAAAGGAACTTCAGGATTTAATTGAAGCACATGTATTGGCAACCGGCTCAAAATTAGGAAGTGCAATTTTAGCCAACTTTAATGAATATCTTCCGCACTTTAAGAAAATTATTCCGAATGAATATAAGAAAATGCTGGTATTAAGTGCGAAATATGAGGAACTTGGTTTGTCTGCGGAGGAAGCGCAGATGGAAGCATTTTACGAAAGCATCGGAAGAAAGGAGTAAGAAGAATGGGAAAGCCAACAGGTTTTTTGGATTATAAAAGAGAAACAGCAGGCGTAACTGAGCCACTAAAAAGAATTACCAATTTTCATGAGTTCAGGGTTCCGTTAGACAAAGAAAAACAGATGCTTCAGGGAGCACGCTGTATGGAATGCGGTGTACCGTTCTGTCAATCCGGTATGATGCTTGGGGGCATGGTTTCCGGCTGCCCGCTGAATAATCTCGTACCGGAAACAAATGACCTTGTCTGTACGGGTAATTGGAAACAGGCATACCTTCGGCTGAGTAAGACTCACAGCTTTCCGGAGTTTACCTCCAGAGTCTGCCCGGCATTATGTGAGGCAGCCTGCACATGCAATCTGGATGGTGAGCCGGTTGCAACAAAGGAAAACGAGCGTGCCATTATTGAAATGGCATTTGAGGAGGGCTGGGTAACTCCGCAGCCTCCTAAAATCCGTGTCGGTAAGAAAATTGCAGTGGTAGGAAGCGGTCCTTCCGGCCTTGCGGCAGCACAGAAATTAAACCGGAGAGGATATGATGTGACGGTTTATGAGCGGAGTGACCGTATCGGAGGTCTTCTTCGTTACGGAATTCCTAATATGAAGCTGGAAAAATCTGTGATTGACCGAAGAATACGCATTATGGAAGAAGAAGGCGTTACTTTTGTTACGGGAGTAAATGTTGGAAAGGATATGAAAGCAGAAGAATTGCTGAAAAAATTTGATCGGGTTCTCTTAGCCTGTGGTGCTTCAAATCCAAGAGATATTAAGGTGCAGGGACGCGATGCAAAAGGTATTTATTTCGCGGTGGATTTCCTTTCCAAAGTAACAAAAACACTGCTTGACAGTGAATTTAAAACAGTTCCGTATGAACTGGCAAAGAATAAGCATGTGCTTGTTATCGGAGGTGGTGATACCGGAAATGATTGTGTCGGTACGGCAATCCGTCTGGGTGCCAAAAGCGTTACCCAGCTTGAAATGATGCCGATGCCTCCAAAGGAAAGAACCGCAGATAATCCATGGCCACAATGGCCAAGAGTATTAAAGACGGATTATGGCCAGGAGGAAGCAATTGCAGTATTCGGGAAGGATCCGCGTGTTTATCAGACAACCGTTACGGAATTTATCAAGGATAAAAACGGCAATGTCTGTCAGGCAAAGATTGTTAAGCTGGAAGCTAAAAAGGATGAAGCGACAGGAAGAATGCAGATGGTTCCGGTTGCAGGCAGTGAAGAAATCATACCTGCAGATGTGGTATTGATTGCTGCCGGATTTTTAGGTGCCGAAAGTGCTGTTGCGGAAGCTTTTAACGTAAAGCTGGATGGCAGAACAAATGTTGAGACTGCAAAGGACTCTTATCGCACCTCCAATGAAAAAGTATTTGTCACAGGTGATATGCACAGAGGCCAGTCACTTGTCGTATGGGCAATCAGAGAAGGCAGGGAAGCGGCAAGAGAAATTGATGAATCGATAATGGGTTATACAAATGATTAAGTAAATGTCGATGCGGCAGGCACTTTTGAAGAGGTAGAAAAGGATGGGTTTGATATGGAAGCATATCTGATATTGGAAGACGGTACCGTTTTTACGGGAACCTCAATAGGTGTACAAAAAGAAATTATCAGCGAGATTGTGTTTAATACCTCCATGACAGGTTATCTGGAGGTATTAACCGACCCGTCATATGCAGGACAGTCGGTATGTATGACATATCCGCTGATTGGAAACTACGGAATTTGTATGGAAGATGCGGAATCCGACAGACCGTGGGCAGACGGTTTTATAGTAAGGGAATTGTCGCGTCTTCCGAGTAATTTCCGCTCACAGCAGACGATTAGGGAGTATCTTGAGCAGAATGATGTTACAGGTATTGAAGGCATTGATACGAGAGCCCTTACAAAGCTTCTGCGTGAAAAGGGAACTATGAATG
>JAEDCQ010000021.1 GCA_016294075.1 Lachnospiraceae bacterium
TGCGGACAAACGGTTTTCAAGACCGCCTCGTTATGACCACTTCGATACCTCTCCATGCGCTTTTTGTGTCAGACGCAAGTGTTATTTTAACAAATGGGATTTTATATGTCAACAAGATTTTTGAAAAAATATCAAAAAAATCGAACATTTTTCTAATCCTGTAAAAACCCTTCCGCAACGCTTAAATCTTCCGGCGTTGTGATTTTGATATTGCGATAAGAGCCCTCTACAAGCTTAACTTTTTCGCCTAATAATGTTTCCACCACCATGGCATCATCCGTGATGGAAATCCCCTCCTTTAAAAGCCGGGTTTCTTCTTTTTGTAGTATGTCATAAGCACGATAAATTAATTCATAGGAAAAGACCTGGGGGGTCTGTATCATCCAAACCAAATCTCTCTTCGGAGTCGTTTCAATATATCCTTGTGAATCGGCTATCTTAATGGTATCCTTTACAGGCATTCCCGCCACACAGGCTTTGCTAATCTTTACCTCTTCAAAAAGGCGTTCCAAAATGCTTCCTGTTATAAACGGTCTGGCTCCGTCGTGAATGAAAATATAGTCACACACGGGGGCTGCCATAACTCCGTTAGTCACGGAATGATACCTTTCCTTTCCGCCTTCTACTATTTTTTCTACTTTATTAAAACGATATTTCTGTACAATTTCCTTGCGACAATATTCCATATCTTCCCCGGATGCCACTAAAATCACGGAATCAATAAAGCTGTCTTCAAATGCTTTCAGGGAATAATACAACAGCGGCTTGTCCTTTAGCATCAAAAACTGCTTTTTAACCGTACTATTCATTCGTTTTCCGCTTCCGCCCGCAAGCACAATCGCAGTTGTTTTCATTATCGTTCTCCCAATTTCAAATTCGGCACGGCGTTTAAATCCCAATCGTGACGCACACCCTTACGGTATTCATAATACGCAGCCACACCAATCATCGCTGCATTGTCTGTGCAAAAAATGGGTGACGGATGATAAAATGCCACCTGCTGCTTTTTACATGCTTCCGTCATTGCAGTACGAAGATGTGTATTTGATGCAACACCTCCGGCTATTGCAAATTTATCAATGTCATACTTTTTTAAAGCATCCATGGAATGACTGACCAGAACATCTACAACTGCTTTCTGGAAAGACGCCGCAACATCTGCCTGATTTACCTTTTCACCCTTCATCTCACAGGAATTCAGATAATTAAGCACCGCCGACTTTAACCCGCTGAAGCTGAAGTCATATTCATTATCCGCTACTTTTGCACGCGGAAATGCAATTGCATCCGGATTTCCCTCACAGGAAACCTTATCAATCTTGGGTCCGCCCGGATATCCGAGCCCGATTGCTCTGGCAACCTTGTCAAATGCTTCTCCCGCCGCATCATCTCTTGTACGTCCCAGTATTTCATATTCGCCATAGTCCCTTACTTTAACCAGATGAGAGTGCCCCCCTGAGACTACAAGGCACATGAAGGGCGGTTCCAATTCTTTATTTTCAATAAAATTGGCACTTATATGCCCTTCTATATGATGTACTCCGATTAACGGCTTTTTGAGTGCAAATGCAAGTGCTTTCGCAAAAGAGACACCTACAAGCAGCGCTCCGACAAGACCCGGTCCATATGTAACCGCAATCGCCGTAATATCTTCCCATGTCATCTGCGCTTCTGAAAGTGCCTGTTCTACTACCTGATTTATTTTTTCAATATGCTTTCTCGATGCAATTTCCGGAACAACTCCGCCATATAATGTATGCAGCGCAATTTGTGAGGAAATTACATTGCTTAAAACCTCTCTTCCGTTTTTTACAACCGCGGCCGCCGTTTCATCACAGGAGCTTTCAATTGCCAATATAATAATATCTTTTTTCATTTTCCTTACACCTTATTCCGGGTTTTCCTGCGTTTCCTGTTCCTCTACCTGTTCCCAGCCATATATTTTCCAATGTCCGTTTTCATCCTTTCTTAACAAAAAGACATTCTCCAGACTTCGTAAGTTCTTCTGAACCTGTAAATAAAAGGTTCCATAAAGCCGTGCAAACTCATACCCGTCTTCCGTAAAGTAATCTACATCCGTACTCGACGACGTACTGTAATTTAAAATCAGACTCTTACTCTCCTGAAAAGCGGCTATTTCGCTCTTTAAATTAAGAAGATATTCTTCTTTAACCTGATGTGCCCTCAACTCCTCATCAAATATTTCTTCTAATTTAAATGCAAGAGCTTCGACATCTTCATTTGAGAGTTTTTCGGTATATAAACACTTTGTAATTTCAAAATAATATTTCACCACTTCCTTAGGACTTGGCGGATAATTCCTCTCCAAATCACGCAGAAGTAAATCCTGAACCTTGGATACGGTTACCTCTTCCTGCGGCTGGGTCTGACGGTTAGAAAGGTAATAATAATATCCCACTATTAAAAGTATCAGAATGCCTATTATAATGAAACCTTTTTTCCCTTCTACCCTGCGCTTCATTAGGAACCTCCTTTCCGCTTATCATTCGTTCTTTTATGTCTCTGCTTATTAAAGGAATTTATCGGTATATTATTCTTCATCGAATAATAAGTCAACTGATTTTCCGTCTTTTCCGGCATAAGACTCAGGAAAAATCTTACGGACAGCATGCATAAATTCTTCCGGTTTTGTAAGTGACGGACTGTAATGTGTCAGCCATAGCTGCTTTACACCTGCATCCTTTGCCAGATGTGCCGCTTCATAAAATGTCATATGCCTGTATTCTATCGCTTTCTGCTCTTTGTCAGGCTCTCCGTACATCCCTTCACAAATAAAAAGGTCCGCACCCTCTGCATGCTCCCTGATTGAATCAACCGGTCTCGTATCCGTGCAATAGGTTACTTTAAGACCCCTTCTGGCATTTCCAAGCACCATATCCGGTTTTAGAATACCGTTTTCGGTTTCGATTATTTCGCCCTTCTGCAGGCGGCTCCAATAACGTTGTTCAATGTTATTTCGCTTTGCTTTTTCCACATCAAATCTGCCGTTTCGGTTTACCTGTATTGTGTATCCGTAACAGATTACATTATGCTGCACTCTGAAGGCTTCTATCTGAAAACCGTCAAATGTGAATACTTCTTCTTTTCCCTCTATCTCACGGCACTCTATCGGAAAAGGCAGCTCCGGAGCAATAACACGCAATGCATTTACTACTCTGGTAAGCCCTTTCGGGCCGATGAGCAAAAGCGGTTCCGTGCGTTCCGCATTCCCCATGGTAAGCAGCATTCCCGGCAGACCACTGATATGATCCGCGTGAAAATGAGTAAAACAGATAATATCTATCGGTTTGGGGCTCCATCCCTTTTCTTTCATGGCAATCTGTGTACCCTCGCCGCAATCAATCAGAATACTCTTTCCATTATATCTGGCCATCATGGCTGTCAGCCAGCGATAGGGCATCGGCATCATTCCACCGGTTCCCAGCAAACAAATATCTAACATTTAAAAGACCATGCCTTTCTAAATCAGTTCCGCATTTTCCGTTTCCGTGACCGGTATAGAAAATCCCTTTACCAGATTATCATAGCATTCCTCGCACACATCGAACTGATGACGCATTCCGTCCCTGCTGCTGAAATATCCCCATGAATAATCGGCTATGAAACAGCCTTCCTTTACCATTCCCTGTTCCAATTTCATATTTCTTCCGCAAACATTGCATTTTACTTCCGTAAGTTGTTTCTGTACATTGTATTTTCTCATAACTTCCTCTCATTCTACCGCCAAAGCGGTTTAGTCGTCACAGTAAGTCCATTCTCTTACATTATACAGAAACTAATTTCAAACACATGTGGAAATGTCTGCATCCGTTACCTGTCTTTTCCACATTATAACCGCGTCTTCCACAGGTTTTTCGTAAAAATTCTTGCGTATACCTTCCTCAGAAAATCCTAAATACCGGTACAAGCTTATTGCGGCAGTATTGCCCTTTCGCACTTCAAGCGTATAGCTTTCAATACCCAAATCAGCCTGACCTCGCCTCATAAGCTCCGTCAACATACGGCGCGCAATACCGCGTCTGCGGTAATCCGGATGCACTACTACATTAGAAATATTGCCCTCCCCCACAATACCGCGGACGCCACAGCAGGCAATTATCACGCCGGGTTTAAAATCCTCTTCGACTACCAGATATAATGCATCCTTATTTTCCAAAACTTCTGCAAATGACTGATAATGCCAGGGCATGGAAAAAGCCATTTCCTCCAATGCACATACCTGCTCAATATCCGGTAAAGCCATTTCTCTTATTATAAGCTTCCGATTTCGTTCCCTCTCAGCCTGTGAAAGGCGAAGATATTCCGGCGCATGCGAAACAGCGCTTTCAAAAATACCCTGTTTAAATAATCGCAACCCCAGCCATCCGATTACGGCGGCTCTTTGACGATTACACGTATTTGGTGCAAAAGAATACGGCACCTTAATCCGTTCTTTTAGTATATCCCTAAAAACAGGTACACCATCACCTAAAAAAACAACTTCTCTTCCCAATTCATTTACTGCCTGAATCATCTCCGATATATCTGCCGCACATTGCTTTTTTATGCAATGCAGCTCATATACATCTTCTTTTTTAATATATTCGTAAAGTCCGGAATATGTCTGACCCCGTCTGGCATCCATCAGGGGACAAACCAGCTTATCCGTACCGTATAGGTTCCCGGCAAGTCCGTCTACTGTCGGAACCGGTACAATCGGCTTTTGCAGTGCTTCTGCCAGCCCTTTAACCGTAGCACTTCCGATGCGCAGTCCTGTAAATGAACCGGGACCTGATGCAACTGCAATCGCATCCAATGTATTTAAATCCTGTTCGGTCATGGACACAATCTCATCCAGCATGGGTAAAAGTGTCTGCGAATGTGTTTTCTTATAATTCACAGTGTACTCCGCAACCGTAATATCATCCTCTACAATCGCAACGGAAGCTGTGAGTGATGAACTGTCAAGTGCGAGTATTTTCATATATTATACCAACCTTTCCGTTTTCCGCTTAAAACCATCACTTCTTTTTTGCTGTTGTATAAGATTGGAAGCGGCTGATAATATTTTCAAGCTGTTTAATCATTTCTCTGTTATTATCTGACTGCAAACGGATTCTACCCGCAATCATGGATGTATTTCCGTTTTTCTTCGCAATATTTCCAATGGCGTCTTTGTTTTCTCTTGTAATATTTTTTACGGTGCTTACACCGGTAGTAATCTGCTGCAATGAACGGTTCAAAACATCTGATGACACGTTCAAATCCATGATATCATTTCGTATTTGTCCCGCAGAAACACTGTTCTGCATCGCATTATCCGCAAAGGAACCAAATTGTACCATTACCGTTTCTTCTAAAAAGGCCATGATACTGTCAAAGCACTTTTTGACATCCTGAATGCTCGAATTGGCATCATCACAAATATTTTTTATATCCCCTGCTGTTGCAGTAGTAGTCTGTGCCAATGTTCCGATTTCCTGTGCAACTACCTCAAAACCTTTTCCCGCAGCTCCTGCACGTGCTGCTTCCAGCGAAGCGTTCAGTGAAAGGATATTTGTCTGCATTGCAATATCCATGATTTCTCCGGTCATCATATTAATTTGGGAGATATCCTCCAGACGCTGCATAACCGTTTTAACAACTTCCTTTGTTTCCTCAAAAGTCTTACGGCTGTTCTCATATGCATTACGCGCCGCATCCTTCATCTCATCGGAGCTGTTAATCAGGCTTTCACTGGATTTCATACTCAATTCCAAATGCTTCATGGTATTGTCCATCCATTCACCTATGCCGGTTACTTTCTCATGCACATCCTCCACAATATCATCCGTATGTATCATACTGGTAGTCAGTTGTTCAATGGTTGACGAGCTCTCCGTCACACATTCCACCAGATTTTCGGCATGCTTATATAAATCACTTGTTTTTTCCGTCAGGGACCCACTGCACAACTCAAGTGTATCAACAGCCTCTCCCAGTGACTTAATCAGACGGTTGATGATGTTATATGTTAATAATGTAAGAATAACAACTCCGATAATGCAAATCAGAGCAAGCATAAATCTGATTTTTCCGAGTGAACCAAATACCTCGGAGGAAGGATCGGTAATGACAAATACCCATCCTCTGTCTGCCATGTAATGGTACGAAGCAAGATACTCCCTGCTTCCTTCCGTATAGGTCAGTGAACCATAAGTATTGTCCGGATTCTTCTGTACATTTGCTAAAATGGTATTCATATAGTTTTCTTCTGCAGCTGTGCTGATTTTCTCACTATCAACATGGAAAATATACTCCCCGGTTTCTGCATTCACAAGATAATAGCGAAGCTGCTCCATTCCCTTTGCCGGAAGATTATCCAATATATTTACAAGACCTTCCGTAAATATACCACCACCCACCAGACCAATTGGCTGATTGTTTTTATCAAAACACGCACGGTAAATAGAAATTATCTGTATCTGACTCGCCGGAGAAATAACAATCCCGGTATTGTATACACCATCTGCTTCCAAAAGTGCATTCTGCAAAGCAATAAGGGAATCTCCTTCCCGCGTTGTTATTCCTGCAACCTTAGGATTTGTATGTGCAAGCACATGGGTATTCCATTCACTAACATAAATACCTTCCAAAAAATCACGGTCACCGCTGAAAGTTTCCGTATACTCCTGTGCTTTTTTCGTTTTCTCCGAATCCGTCGGATGTTCCAAGAGATCTGTAATTTCCCCCGCACGACTATATGCTGTCAAATAGTTCTCTGTATCAAGAATATAGTTCTCAATAATCTGTGAACGTTCCTGTGCAATTGTTTCCATTGTTTTAATTGCTGTTTCTTTTACCGTATTCGTAACAGAATAATTTACAAAAAAATACACAACAGCCATTACAATAATCTGTGTAACCAAAATAACGGTTATCATTCGAAAGCTCTTACTTTTCATACCCCATTCCCCTCTCAATTGTAATTTCACGATAAGAAAAACCTTTCTCCATGTTTTTTTGAATTGTAATCTGAATTCTTTCCTTTGGAATCAATTCGTCTATCAGATTTGCCCATTCAATAAGACAAATTCCTTCTCCGTAAAAATAATCCTCATATCCGATTTCATCCATTTCCTCAATGTCACCGATACGATACACGTCAAAGTGATAAAAAGGAATTCTACCTTCCTCATATACCTGTACAATCGTAAATGTTGGTGAACAAACACATTCCGAAATACCCAGTCCTCTTGCAACTCCCTGTGTAAACACTGTTTTACCGACTCCCAAATCACCCAGAAGGGTATAAATCTGTCCCGGATGCGCCTCTCGTCCGATTTTCTCACCTAAAGCAAATGTTTCTTCCTCGCTGAATGTCTCTATACGCTCCATTTATGCTCCTTACTGTTTGATTTTCACCTTATCCGGAGATACATGTGTGGAAACCATCTCAATGACATCATCCTTTTTATTCGCCAATTCCCTCTTGGGAAAAATCCATGCATTCACTTTGGAAGTGTATAAAAGAATACTCCTGTTTGTGGAAGCAGCTTTCACAACAATCTTCCATTCCTGAAACATTTCATAATCACCCTGCATTACGGTTACGCCTTCATCCGTCAGCACATAATGAAGAGGCTTTTTAAAAAACTCATTTGTTGCAGCCTGTTTTTTTGCACGCAGAAACAGGGAACACGGAATATAAAGTAAAATTATGCCACCCGCCGCCAGATAATACCACGTTCCGCTGAGGGCAAAATACACAATAAACAATGCCCCGACAATACTTCCGAACAACCCCGAAAATCCCGAATATGTGTGATAAAGCATGTAATCATATAAATCCGATGCTGTTATCTTTATGTCAAACTCAACCTTCATGCTAATCTCTCCTGCGGTTTTCTGTTATGCATACTATCCACGTACACAAAGATAGGATATGCATATGTTATCACTAATAAATTATTATATACTAAAACATAAAACGAAACAAGGCTGGACAACTCTTTTCGTCACAACCTTGTTTCATTTATGAGCACAATGTTTCTTTTTATTTATTCATGCCGTAATGCTTCTATCGGACTCAGCTTCGCAGCCTTCTTTGCCGGATAAATTCCGAAGAATATACCGACTGCGGAAGAAAAGAAGGTAGCCCCGAATACCGTTGTAAAATTCACACGAGGCATGATTCCTGCTATCATACCAATGAGCATTGCTCCCAATATGCCAAGAACTATACCTATCAGTCCTCCTGTTAAGGATATAATCGCCGACTCGGATAAGAACTGTGTCATGATAGAAGATGTCCTGGCTCCCAACGCTTTACGGATACCTATTTCCCTCGTACGTTCCGTTACCGATACGAGCATAATATTCATGACACCGATACCGCCAACTAAAAGTGAAATGGCTGCGACAAATACAACAAATACTGTAATATATCCGAGGACGGAGTTAATCTGTGACATGTAATCATTGAAATTCTCCAGCATGATAAGGCCTTTTCCGCGGATATTGTGTCTTCCCTCCAGCAGGCTGATGGATTTTTTTGCAATATCCGATGCGTATTCGGGTGATTCTCCGATTACATAAAAACCGTCAAAGGATTCCACATAAAATCCATACTGAGCTCCCAATGTGGAAATGGGTATTTCAATCGAAACCGAATCTCCGTAGTTTATGAACATGGCTGATGCCTTATCCTCCCGGATTCCGACTATTGTCATGTCCTGAGAAATTCCGTACATGGAAGTTTCAATGTCCATACCGATAACATCGGTCGTTCCGAACATTTTCACCGCATCGCCTTCGCTGATAACGCAGACCTTGTTAGCAGCATAATAATCACTTTCCGAAAAATATCTGCCGTGCTTAATCGGATTGTTATTAATAAATTCCATGCTTTCTGTTCCTGCATATATATATGCATCAAATGAGCCTTTTTTCCCGACTGCGTTTCCGTAAAGAGAATACTGCGGAGTTACACCTTTTACATGCGGAACCTTTTCTTCAATTGCCTCAAAATCTTCATTTGTAAATTCGATTATTTCTTCACTGTTATCACGGTTTGCATAAAGATAAATCTGACCGCCCGCGAGGTCATTCAATTCTCCGTTTACCTGCTGCGTAACACCGTTACCGATTGAGATAATCATAATAACGGATGAAATACCGATTATGATTCCAAGCATGGTTAAAACAGACCTTCCCTTATTGCTTTTCAGATTCATTACCGCAATCTTAATATATTCCATTAAACCGGACATAGGCTACTCACTTTCTACAGATGCTGCTTCATCTGTTATTGGCATAACCTCCATACCTTCCGTGATGGCAAGAGAAACATCCGTCATAACCTGATCATTTTCCTTAAGTCCGTTAACAATTTCTATATAGGTATCAGAGCTTACCCCTGTTTCGACATCCTTGCGTACAACAATTCCGTCTTCCACTATATAAACAAAGTCGCCGTTTTTATCGGAATTTACGACTTCTACCGGAACAAGCAGTACATTTTCCGATTTCTGTGCATAAATAATAACCTTTGCCTCTACGCCAAGGAAAATTTCTTCATCCGCATCAGTAATGGCAATCTGGGCAGATACTACAGGCATATTATTGGAATTTATTGTTGCCATATGATTAATGAAGGTTACTTCTCCTTCATATTTTTTTCCTGCAATCGTAACATCCGCCTTTTGTCCTTCTTTTACCTTTGCAAGGTCTGTTTTTGAAAGATTGACCGTTACATGCACCTGCTCATTACTTGCTACCGTTACCAAAGCTCCGCCTGCTGTGACAGGTGCTCCTTCTACAGCCGTCATTTCTGTAATGACTCCGCCAAACTCTGCCTTTAGACCACCTGTTACGGAATCGGCGTATTCGATGGTCTGTGTGTTTTTAAGCTGTTCTGCTTCATTCGATGTCTGCTTTGCTTCCTTTGTCGTACCGGACATCACATTATCCTCGGTTGCCGACTTCTGGGATTTCATTTCAGCTTTGTATTCGGTCAGATTGGAGAGAATCTCCTTCGCATCATCAATCGTTCTCTGAATATCCACCAAATCCTTGCTTAGTTCCATAGTTTCCTGACAATACTGATACTCTGCCATTTCCTCGGAGACATCTTCTCCCTCTGCCTGCTCCTTTGCAAGTTCCATCCCCCATGCACTCAGCTCAGCTTTTCTTGCATTTCGCAAATCCTGCAGCTTATATTCCTGCTGCTTGATAAATGCTTTATAGTCTGTAATCTGCTGCTCCAATACCTCCAGATTAACCGTTGCCTCTGTCAGTTTTGCCTGTGTTTTGGCATTCTGATTCATCGCATCGTTATAGCTGCCCTCACTTGTAAGCGATGCGGCCTGTGCATCCTTGCTTGCAAGTACAAGGCTCTGCTCATCAAAATACAACAGCACATCTCCTGCCTTAACGGTCTGGCCCGCCTTTACCGGAACAGAGCCGATTGTTCCCGAAATACGGGAATAATATGTCTTTGTTAAATCGCTTTCCACATTTCCGCTTGTAGTGATGGTTGCTTCCACATCACCCACGGTAACCGGTGCTGTAAAAACCGGCATCTTTGCATTTGCTGCTGAAATTTTTGCTGAAATAATCAAAACCAGAATTATTACGGCAACTCCGATTAATATGTACCTTCTGCGCTTTTTCTTTCTTGTTTCCTTGGGAAGATCTTTCCACTTAACACGCGGTTTCTTCTCTTTTTTCTCTTTCTTTTCCTTTTTCTTTTTTCTTTTTTTTACATTTTCATCTGTTACTGCAGTATCTACTGCTGTATACTCTTCATTTTCTGATACAATTTCCGTATCCGCATTCTTCATTCCTTCCATTGTTTTCCCTTTCTCTATACTTTCCCGTTTTACATTTCTTTTATTATTTTGTGTCCGATTCTATTTTTCCGTCCATGATTTTAATAATTCGCTTAGCCTGAGCCGCAATCCCGTTATCATGCGTAATCAGAATAACAGTTCTGCCTTCCTCATGAAGTTCCTTAAGAATCTGCATGATTTCTCTGCTGGAGCCGGAATCCAGATTACCGGTCGGCTCATCTGCCAATATAATCGGCGGTGCCTGTGCAATTGCTCTTGCAATCGCCACACGCTGCTGCTGGCCTCCGGACATTTCGGACGGTTTATGGTCCATACGGTTTTCAAGCCCTACTTTTTTTAATGCATTTTCCGCCAAAGCAATTCTTTCTTTTTTCGATACTCCTCTGTATATCAGCGGAAGCTCTACATTTTCCAATGCCGTCAGATTCTGTATCAGATTAAAACCCTGAAAAATAAAACCTATTTCCTTATTCCTGATATCAGACAATTCATCATCCGACATATGGGAAACATCCTGCCCATGCAGCATATAGGTTCCGCTTGTGGGAACATCCAGGCATCCAAGCATATTCATAAGCGTTGATTTTCCGGAGCCGGACTGCCCAATGATTGCCACAAATTCCCTTTCCTGAATCTGTACACTGATATGATCCAGCGCCCACACCTCGTTTTCACCCGGATTGTACACTTTACAAATATCCTGTACATCCACTAATGCACTCATATTCGCCTCTCATTCTGCCCTATTTAAGGCTTTTCATTTCTATCCATATTTCATTGATATGTAACGCATGTTTTATTAAAACACATAATACATAATATTTCATCCATATTTTTCTTAATATTTTCTAAACAAAAACAATAAAAAACCGGATATCGCACAAGTATCCGGTGGTCATAGTCTGAAGGCTATGAATAACATTATAAATTCGGGAAATAACTGTTTGCTTATTTTCTGCTTTTTAAAATCGGACTGATTTTTTTATAAACCAACAGTGTAATTAACGATACCACACTACCCTTAATCAGATTAAGCGGAGCTACTGCAATAATCACAAAGGATGTTAAATCCGTAATTCCTTTGTTAATGGAGGTTCCCATTGCAATAATCTCCTCAATTCCAAGTCCGTATAATGCGGAAAATGCCGGAATCAGATACAGGGCATTAAACATCGTGCCGAAAACCGTAAGAACGATTGTTCCGACTACACAGGATAAAATCGCCGTTTTTTTCTTTTTATTAAAATCATATATGACAGATGCCGGTAAAATAAAGCTGCATCCGACTGCAAAATTGGCAAGGTCCCCGACAAAAGCGGTAGACGTTCCCTTGAAAATAAGCTTTAACAATATTTTAAGGAATTCAATCATAACACCTGCAAACGGTCCGAAGGCATATGCTCCGATAAGTGCCGGCAGCTCGGAAAAGTCCAGCTTGTAAAAGGGCGGTGCAATAAAAGGTAATGCAAAATCCATAATATGTAAAATTGCTGCAATCGCAGAAAACATACCAATCATCGCCATTTTCCGGGTAGACAAAATACGCTCCGTATCACCGGTACGCTTTTTTGCCAGCTTCTCCATTACAAAAGCAACCACAAACAATGCAAGAATAATTCCTAAAAATTCCAAAACAAATGTTACATTCTTTGATACTTCTTCGATAAAATTACTATTCATTTTTCTTCTCCTTATTATAAATATGGTATTTAGGAAAGTTCTTCATTAAAAAAACCCCGAAATATATTCGGGGTCTTGAAATCACAACTGTTCCGATGCCATATAATAATAAGGCAGGATATTACTGCAGAAGTGTTTCTTCTCTCATCCAGACTATACTGTCGGTTTTGGATTTTCACCAAATCAGCCGTTTTGTCCATCTGCCAAAAACGGGTCGCGGACTGATTGCCTTAAGCAAATCACCGCCGGTAGGGAATTGCACCCTGCCCCGAAGAACTTTTCTTATCGTGCGTATTATAACGCATATTCATGCACTTGACAATACGCATTTAAAGAAAATGACCTCTAAAATGCTTTCTATTATTTTATTTATTCTGTTGTATCCGGATTATCCGGCAAATCTGCTTTTACAAAATCAGGAAGAGAATCCTTTAAGAAATAGAAATCTGCCACGGAGCCATATTCCTCGAAGCATGGTGTATTTTCTTTAAAGAAAACGGAAATCCGATAATTTTCTTCTATAGGATTTCCCTGATACCAGTATTCCCAATCCATGCTGCCGGGATAGGCAGAGGCAAGAATTGCATCCAGCAAAGCTCTTTCGGAATAACTGCTCGCTTTGCTTTCTACCTCCTGTGCTTTCTCATAATCTGCCGTAAAATACACTCCTGGTGTCGATTCATATGTCGTCTCATCATAAAAATCAATTTCTTCGTTTTCTGTCGGATAATCCCTTGTAACAACGATTTTTTCCACATTCTCAGCCGAAATGTATGCTTCGGTTTCAAAGCCATTTTCCTTCAGATACTGGATGCAGTTTGTAAAAGAAGGATACACCATAAATTCCAGATTGCCGTAATAGGAAACGCCGGTCTTAAGTGACAGTCTGAAATTACCTGCCGGCATTTCACTGCTTCTTGCAGCATAATTATTGATAAGCAAATCCTCACGATAGCACTTTAATAATTGTATTGCCTGCTTTCTTGACAATGCTTCATTCAAAATATTGTTTCCCCAGCTTGCTTCTATCTGCCAGTTCCCACTTTCCACGGCAGATAAAAGTTCTTCTGACATTGCAGGTTCATTATAACGGATAAATTCTTCCGAGGTTTCAATCATTTCGATATAAGCAACCACCTCTTTTTCCCTTAAAGCAACAGGGATTTGCCTTGTAAACATGTTACCGTTTTTCAGGCGGAAGGAAACGACAATATAACCGGTATCCTTATAAGTTTCATAAAACTGATTTTTGTTCGGCTGCTCCAAAAACAACGCCTCGGAATGTGCCGCAAGGTCTCTTACAGCCTTCGCTGTCTCACCCGTCAGCTTCATGTATTTGTCCACATACTCCTGTTTCGAAATCCATTTCATATCCTCATCCAGATAACTGCGGTAATATCCCTGTCCGGATTCAGTAATAAGCGTTGCATACTCTATTTTATCCGCTGACGGCATTCTCGTATCATATCCCGGCAAATCAAATCGGAAAATCAATGCTATACATGCCGCAATGACAAAAGAAATCACAATATGAATCTTCTTATGGAATGTTCCTTTGATATCTGCTTCAAAGATAACCTGAATCAGACCACAGGTAATTAAAAGTGCCAATATACCGATAAAAATCGGAAAACCCGGATTTCCGGTACCTTCAACCGGTCTGTATTCCATAATGTCAGATGTTACTATTCCGGCAAACAACATAACCGGTACAGCAATTCCGATTTTAATCAGGGGCTGGACCACAGGAAAGGCCATCGCACTTCCTGCCCGTTCCGCCGGGCGTTTTTTATAACACCACAAAGCAAGAAAAAGCACTGCTGCCGCAAATAGCAGCAGACAGAAAAAGGTAAATGCCCCGCTCCATTTTTCCAAATCATAATATGAAAGATAGGTAAACGGCGATAAAAGCGGCATCACCCAGTTACTCTCATCATTTATATAGAAAAATCTGAAAAAGTAATCGCTGTAGCCGGCAAACAACATTCTTATGCATACTTCATAAAAAAGAAATACACCGATTCCCATAATTGTTACACCAATTTTTCCGGTCATCATCAATGCAAGAATCGCCAGATGATAGATGCACAGATATAATCCAAATGACATCAGGACAAAAATCCATGCATTTGAAAACAGCTTTACATCCAGAATTCCGTTTGCTGCAAAAAAAACGAGATTTATGAGTGTTCCAATCAGAAAAGGAACCAAAAATATCATGATTCCATTCGTCCAGATTGTAAAAAAGCGTGTCGTGGTTTTTATCGGCTTGCTGTGATAAAAATCAACCTTGCTCCTGTCATACAGATAGGAAAAGCCCTGTATACCACATATAATTGCAAATACAACAGTAAACAAGAATAATCCGCTGTTGCCGCTGTACAGGTTATTGGCAAACTCATAGAGTGCCGTATTAACCCTTGCTGCACGGATAAGTTCTTCCCTTGCCGATATGAGACTGATATTCATAGCTACATAGGTCGGTATGGAAATTACAAAGAGTAATACGGATACTAATATAAGCCATGCTCTTCTTTTTAAATCTTCCATCAGCCTAGCCAAGAATAAGTTTTTTGATATCATATCCTACTACCTCCGTTTCGCTAATAAAGATTTCCTCTAAGGAAAGCGGTAACACCTCATAAAATACAGTGTCCGCATTTCCAAATAACGCCAAAACTTCTTCCCTGCTGCCACGTACCGTCAGTGTGTTAAGCTGTCCTCTTGTATCGGCTTTCATAAGCGTTAGCTTATCCATTGTCTGTACCTTTGCTTCTTCAGAGGAAAATACACATTGTACCTTCTGAATATTGCATTTCATATCCAGAAGCTCCTTCGACAGCAGGACACCTCCTTTATGAAGCAGACCGACGTGGTCGCAGATATCCTCCAGTTCCCGCAAATTATGGGAAGCAATTACCGGGGTCAGCCCTCTTTTTTCCATTTCATCCGCAAAAATACTCTTCATGCCCTGACGCATAACAGGGTCAAGACCATCAAACGCCTCATCACACAGCAGATATTTTGCCTTGCTGCAAACACCGCAGATTAATGCAAGCTGTTTCTTCATTCCTTTGGAAAACGTACTGATTTTACGTCTTTTTGCAAGCCCGAAGTTATCTAACATCTGATAATACTGCTCTGTATCGAACTCCGGATAAATTACGGAAAAATATTTCTGCATATCAGACGCATTACCGTTTGTAAAAAAGTACGGTTCATCCGAAATAAAAAAAATGTCTTTTTTTGCCTCCGTGTTATCAAATACCGGACGGTCATCAATTAAAATATATCCCGCATCCGGTTTCAGAATACCGGATACCATACGAAGCAGTGTACTCTTTCCGGCCCCGTTTGTACCTATCAGACCGAACACCGTATTTTCCTTTATAGAAACGCTGACATTATCCACTGCTTTATGTCCGTCAAAATTTTTAGATATTCCTTTTATCTCAATCATAAGCCCCTCCAATCTTCAATCAGGCCAATAAATTCATCCCTGCTCATCCCGATTGATGCCGCCAATCTGCATACCTCTTGCAGCTGTGAACGGATTTCTTCCTTGTAATCTGCCAGAAGCTGAGTTCTGTCAGAAACAAAATTCCCTTTTCCTTTTACCGTATATATATACCCCTGACTCTCAAGCTGGGCATATGCCCTTTGTATCGTATTCGGATTGATTGACAAATCCACTGCCAGGCTTCGCACGGACGGCATTTTTTCATCTTGTGAAAGAACACCCTTTAAAATAAGCAGTTTAAACTTCTCCACTACCTGCTCATAAATAGGACGGCTATCTTTATAATCGATAATAATCATAACCTCTCCTTTCTTCTTATCTGTTTGTACTGTATTAACATTATTAGTACACTTATGTTATAGCATTGAAAAAACATATTGTCAAACAAATTTTGAATACATTACAACAATTTATCCATATTAAGAGCATAAGAACTATTTTCCGCACAAAAAAGAGACGTAGCGGTACGTCCCTTTTTAACCAAATAATATCTTGCTATAAAATAATTTCTGCAAATAAAACATTATTTCTTATCAATCTTCATAGTTAGTCCGATACGCTTTTTAGGCACATCTACACTGATAACCTGCACATCGACGATGTCGCCGACACTGACCGCCTCCAACGGATGCTTGATATAACGGTCGGTAATCTGTGAAATGTGAACCAATCCGTCCTGATGAACACCAATATCTACAAATGCTCCAAAATCGATTACATTTCGAACCGTTCCTTTTAAAATCATTCCCGGCTTTAAATCTTCCATACCAAGAACATCGCTGCGCAGAATAGGCTTCGGCATATCCTCACGCGGGTCTCTTGCCGGTTTTTCCAATTCCTTTAATATATCAGTCAATGTAATCTCACCGATACCAAGCTCCTCTGCAACCTTCTTTGTATCCTTTACCTTTGAAAGTAAAGAAGAACCCGCTGCGGAAGTGTCCTTACTTTCTTTAGCCGCACCGTTTCCCTTATCCTCAAGCTCCATGCCGGAGGAAGCCAGAGCCTGTGCAAGTGCCTTTCCCATAGCAGTAGAAGTATTGCGGACAACAACCTTTTTTGTATTTTTCTTATCCTGTTTTTTCGCAGAAGGTGCTGTCTGCTTTGTCTGCGTCAGCTTCGCAGACGCTTCTGCTGCCGCTTTCTTCTGCAGTTCCTTTACATCCTCCATTGTCATGCCAAGTTTATTCAGAAGCTTTAATGTTGCTTCATAGGATTCCGGATGGACACTTGTTGCATCAAGCGGATTTGTTCCGTCCAGAATACGAAGGAAACCGGCACACTGCTCATATGCTTTCGGTCCAAGCTTATCTACTTTTAAAAGGTCGGCACGTGTAATAAAACGTCCGTTTTTCTCGCGGTATGCCACAATATTTTTCGCAATCGTTTTGGAAATGCCCGAAATATATTCCAATAAGGAAGCGGATGCGGTATTCAAATCCACACCAACCTTATTTACGCTGTCTTCGACTACTCCGGTCAAAGATTCTCCGAGCTTTTTCTGATTCATATCATGCTGGTACTGTCCAACACCGATGGATTTCGGATCAATCTTAACAAGCTCCGCCAGAGGGTCCTGTAATCTCCTGGCAATTGAAGCCGCACTACGCTGTCCGACATCAAAATTCGGGAATTCTTCGGTGGCAAGCTTGCTTGCAGAATATACGGAAGCTCCTGCTTCATTTACAATTACATACTGCACGGGAGTATCCAGTTCTTTAATTAATTCAACAATGACCTGTTCGGATTCACGGGATGCAGTTCCATTTCCTACAGAAATTAAAGAAACATGATATTTTTTAATGAGCTTCTTTAACTCTGCTTTTGCTTCCTCTACTTTATTTTGAGGCGCGGTAGGATAAATGACCTTCGTGTCAAGCACCTTACCTGTTTCATCCACGACTGCAAGCTTGCAACCCGTACGAAATGCAGGGTCCCAGCCCAATACCACTTTGCCTGTAATCGGCGGCTGTAACAGTAATTGCTGTAAATTCTTTCCGAATACATTGATTGCGCCATCTTCTGCCTTTTCTGTTAAGTCATTTCTGATTTCTCTTTCAATTGCAGGAGCTATCAGACGCTCATAGGCGTCTTCAATAACTGCTTTTAAAACAGGTGTCGTATACGGATTGTCCTTTGTAACCACCTTCGTTTCCAGATAACGCAGAATCCGTTCAACCGGTGCTTCGACTTTAACAGTCAAAATCTTTTCCTTCTCACCACGGTTTAAAGCAAGAACACGATGCCCTACAACCTTGCTTATCGGTTCCTCATAGTTGTAATACATTTCATATACAGACTCTGCCTTTTCATCCTTTGCAGAGCTTATCACTTTTCCTTCTTCAACCGTTGCCTGACGAATATAGCTTCGGTAATCGGCTTCATCAGAGATTCTCTCGGCAATAATATCCATTGCTCCTGAAATTGCCTGCTTTTCGTCCGCAACCTCCTTTTCTTCACTTATGTATTTCGCAGCTTCCTTCTCAATCTCTTCTGCCGCATCCTGGGCAAGAATGTATTCTGCAAGTCCCTCTAATCCTTTTTCCTTTGCCACACTGGCTCTTGTTTTTTTCTTAGGACGGTATGGGCGGTATAAGTCCTCTACCACAACTAACGTCTGCGCTTCTTCAATCTTTTTTCTCAGTTCTTCCGTCAGTTTGCCCTGTTCTTCAATACTGCCGATTACCTGTGCTTTCTTTTCCTCCAGATTACGCAGATAATTCAGACGTTCTCCCAAATTACGAAGCTGCTCATCATTTAAGGAGCCGGTTGCTTCCTTACGGTAACGGGAGATAAAAGGAATGGTATTTCCTTCATCTATCAGCTTGACAGCTGCTTCCACCTGCCACTTTTCTACATTCAGTTCTTCTTTGATTTTTAAAATAATATCCATGCAATTTCTCCTTCTTGCCAAACGTTGTCAGCCATACGCAGCGTTTGGTTCTTTTCCCATTATAAAGCACACTTTTCTTTTTCTCAATCAAAAAAGCGGTTTCCCATTTAAATTTTCAACCTCAATTTCCACACTTATACAAAGGGTTCATTGTACATTTACTATGAAAGTGTTATACTAGGATTATCAAAATGCAAAAGAAAAGAAGAATTAACATATATTTACGAAGCCGTTTTGACGGCAGATTGCGAGGAATCATGGAACAGGACAGACCCTCAGTTTATCCGTATTATAATCGACCGGACAGGTCAATAGATGGAAATGTACCCCCAGACGGTAGCCGCCCGCAGCCTCTGCCGCCCAATGGTTTTGCACGTGCTGCAAAGGTACTTGGTATTATTGCCCTCGTTTCTGTCTTTACCTTTACGGTATACCCACCTCTTATTTTTGGAGCACTCGCCATTATACTTGCGCTTCTTTCAAGAGGCTCTTCCCTGAAAATGCATCCGAGTGCCAAAACCGGCGCACAGACTGCCGCTATCGCATTCGGTGTTGATATTACCCTTGTTGCCGCCTGCTTTATGCTTATTTTCGGCAGTCCTGTCTTTTTTGAAGACTTTAATAAAACATATGAAGAAATATACGGCATGACTTTTCAGGAAATGATGGAAGGCATACAAAACGGTACCTTGGATTATGATGATATCTATGAAAACGTATATGAAAACATGTATGACAGTATATATGAGGATATAGAAGATATGTATCCGGATATATATTAAATCTGATTATTATCTTTTGATTAATCCGGTCTATATTACATGAGAAAGGAGAAATCTATGAGTTATATGACTATCAGCGGTCTTTATAATCCATCCGCAAACGGACAATACGATATGTATAAAATAAAACCGGATGATTCGGAAAAAAATCCCGGTGAAGAATGTGAGACATGCAAGAAAAGGAAATATCAGGATGTTTCAAACGAGGCAAATGTTTCCTTCCAAACAGCAGCCCATGTTTCTCCCGCTGCAGCCGGTTCAGCCGTGCGTGCCCACGAAGGTCAGCATGTTTCAAATGCTTATAAAAAAGCTGAAACGGATAACGGAAAAGTATTGCGTGCCAGTGTGTCTATCCACACCTCTATTTGTCCGGAATGCGGTCGTTCCTATGTTTCCGGTGGTACTACACAGACGCAGATTAAATATTATAATGAAGAAAACCCCTATCAAAAAGACTTAAAGGCTTCTGATGGGATGAAATATAAAGGAATGAATGTCAATCTGACAGCATGAGGTACAAAATGAATTCATATAAAAGCACAACAGAATTAAAGTCCATCGCACGAGGTCTTCTTTTAGGAAAATACAGTGTATATATTGCTGCTATGGCAATTATAGAAATGATTATTTTTGCCGTTACGCTAATTGTTTCCCTCGCACTTCCGACCGGCTCTGTCTGGGGGATGCTTTTAAATTTAGCTATTTCCCTGATTATTGAGCTGATTACCGCTGTTCTTTCAATCGGACTGATTTATTTCACATTAAATATATGTCGTAACCGGGCTTATAAAATGAATGACGTTTTCTATGGCTTTTCTTCTCATCCGGATAAAGCCATCATCTGCAAATTCGTATTTTTGGCAGGTGAACTTATCTGCCTGCTTCCTGCCATTTTATTTTCTGCTTTATACTATATTACAGAAAATCCCGCACTAATGATTGTGCTTGCACTACTGCTTATAATCGGTGGTTCTGTTATTATTTTTCTGCACCTTAACTATGGTTTTGTTTTCTACACCCTATTGGATTATCCAAATGCTTCTGTTATGCAGCTTTTCCGTTACTGCGGCGACATTATGCGTGGACACCGTATAAAACTGTTCTATCTGTATGCAAGCTTTCTTCCGTTATATGTATTGGGAGTTATTTCCTGCGGAATCGGATTATTCTTTGTAATACCCTATCAAAAGGTTTCTATTGCACAGTTTTATCTGGATGTGTTTTATGTAAATGACGAAGAATCCGCATAACACCGTCCTCATCATTGGATGGTGCAATATATTTTGCAATCGCCTTTAAATCCGGATGGCCGTTACTCATGGCATAACTTTCTCCACACTCCTGTAACAACGTATAATCGTTCAGATAGTCACCAAATGCAGTGGAATTTTCCTTTGTGATTCCTAAACGCTTTTGCACAATTTTAAGTGCATCTCCTTTGCTTGCTGACTTATTGGATATATCAATCCAATCACTGCCTGATAAAACAACTGCCAAATCATCACTCAAATTAGGGAAGCAGTTATATAAGGCTTCCGCATCATGATTTTTCACATAAATGGCAACTTTTACAATACTATCTTTCTTTATACAGTCAACCGGATTCTCCACTGTTTTTAGCCGGGCATAATAATTGCCTGTTTCCTTGTATACCTCATCTGTTGTCGTTTGCATATAAGCTGCCTTTACTCCGCAAAGAATCATGACGACGTTCGGCAATGTTTCAATATAAGTAATACATCTCTGCAAGTTTTCATCCGAAAGCACATTTTTATAGACAGCCTCTCCTTTTTCAAAAACAAGCCCTCCGTTATCACAAATAAAAACTAACTGTTCTGCAATCTCCGAAAACATATTTTGAAGAGTATAAAACTGCCTGCCGCTTGCGATAATCGTTTGAATCTGTGGATGCGATTTCACCCATGGGATAAAGTCAGGTGGTAATCTCTTTTTTGAGTCCAATAAAGTTCCATCCATATCAATTGCTACTATTTGCTTTATCATAATTCGTTTTTCATCTTTCGCTATTTTCTCTTTTGTTCTTACTTTCTCCAGTTTCTTTCGCAATTCAAGCAGAAAAAACGGTATCAGAATGACCATCTTTTTATCACTTAATTCTTTTGTCGATATGTTCTGCAGCTTGACTAGCAAACCGTTTCTATAGATTGTGAACGGTCGTTCTGTAAGAATATGGTATTTCTACCCAAAAAGTTCGCCCTCCACCATAAACTCCGGAATATTTTTGTGTACAATTCCATTACGTTTCTGAATCATATCATTTCTCGTAAGCACATATTTCGGATAATTATCTAAGACAGATTCTAATGGTGCATATTCTCTATCCTCAGTTTCCCTACTTGCCATTATTGTCATAGAAACCTGCACATAGATATAATCCATAGCATGACCACGCATAATAAAATCACATTCCAATTTTCCAATCCTTCCGATGCTTATTTCATATCCTTTTGACATTGCGTAATTGTATACTACATTTTCCAAAGCAGGGCCGTAGTTAATCCTATTATCCATATTGGTCGCAAAATAAAATCCCAAATCTGATAAATAGTATTTTTGTTCTCCGTGAATTGACTTCTTGGATTTCAAATCAAATCTTTTACACTCATACAATATTTTTGCATCCATAAGAATCCGAATGTAACGATTCAGGGTTTCCCGTTTGATATCCATTCCAGATTTGTGTAATTCCCTCAGCATACTTGTTAAACTTGTTGTTGAACCAAAGTTATTGATCAGATATGTCTGTATCTTTTCAAATACGGACACATTCCGAATCTTCACTCTCCGTTTTATATCCTTTTCAAAAATCTCTTTTATAATACTTTTTATATATATACGCTTATCTTCCGGATTATCATAAAAAATAGTCTTAGGAAAACCTCCCTCATTCAAATATTTATCTAATTCCTCTGTAAGATTTGCACTGACACCCTTTCCGTAAAATTTCTTCATATCAACATATTCTTCAAAGGAAAGCGGCATCATTTCAAACTCTATATAACGTCCGGTAAGTTTCGTAATCAGTTCTCCACTTAATAAATAGGAGTTAGATCCTGTAATAAATATTGAATAATCACCCTCTCCACGATAAGCATTTATGACCTCTTCAAAACCACCAACATTTTGAATTTCATCTATAAACAAATACTTCGTACCTTGAATACAATCGTATTTTTCTATCTCGTTTTCTAATTGTTCCGGATTCTTTATCGACTTGTAACCTTTAGAATCCAAATCTAATAAAATAATATTTTCTTCTGATACACCGTACTCTATTAATTCTTCTATGATAGTTTTCATCAATGAAGATTTTCCACATCTTCTAACACCTGTTATTACTTTTATTATATCTGAGTCATGATAAAATCCTCTTATCTTTTTTAAGTAATTTTCACGTTTATATAAGACCACAGCGACACCTCCATTTATATCCTTATGTTACCACAAAAATTTTGTTTTTCAAGTTAAAGGAGTATTTTTTAATTATATATAAAATTATACCCCGTTAACCCATTTATTGAATATTATCTCGCTTGAGATCCATGCAAAAATGATATTTTTTTCTTGTGTTTATCATTGATTTCACGATAAAGATCTTTTTATAGTTATTATCCGGAGTTTTACCCCAAATAAACTATAAGGAGGTCTTTTTCTATGTTCAACAAAACAAAAGTGAGGAGTATTCTGGAACTTGTTGGAAAAGATTTAAGTGCAAGGGAGGTGTCAAAAGTACTTAGTGTATCCAGAAACACAGTTGCAGAAGTCCAGGCATTATACAATGCTTCTGGAAAAGACTGGGATCCCTGTGGTGCACTTCAGCATGACAATATCTACCAGAACGTAATGCAGGATGCTGATTATCTGAAGTTTTCACAGCAGGAGCAGGAAGATTGATACTATCAATCTACAATCTTGGTAATGTTTGTAATACATGTTGTCATAGCATGTTTCGATAGTAACTGATTATATACAAAGGTATTCTACTTTATATTATTATCAAATCCTTACCCGTTTTTGAAATGTTTTGCACAATCGACATTATTTTGCACACAATCGACAAAAAGACTATTGCAACTCCTCTATGTTTTTTTGTCGATATATTCTGTCATAGATATGAACTTTTCATAATCCATTCATCATTGGGAAATTTCGGTCGATTGACCGTAAGATAATTTGATAAAAGATTTCTTCTAAATATGTTTAAGATGTTATCGGAGGCACTCCACGCACATTAAAAGCCTGTGGAATACCCCCAATTCTCTATTTTTGTTTCGTTATAAAAGAACAAATTTATTCATTCGTTGTCGCAATCCATTTCAGATAGCCGTTTATAAATACGTCAATGGAACCGTCCATAACCGCATCTACATTGCCGCTCTCCACGCCGGTTCTATGGTCCTTTACCATGGTATAAGGCTGGAATACATAGGAGCGAATCTGATTTCCCCATCCGATTTCGGAAACCTCTCCACGGATATCGGAAAGCTTTTCTCTGTTTTCCTCTTCCTTCATCATATAGAGCTTGGCACGCAGCATCTGCATCGCTTTATCCTTATTCTGATGCTGGCTGCGTTCATTCTGGCACTGCACCACGATACCTGTCGGAAGGTGCGTGATACGGATTGCCGATGAAGTTTTGTTGATATGCTGTCCGCCCGCGCCACTGCTTCGGTATGTGTCGATACGCAAGTCTTCCTCATTAATCTCGACATCAAGGTCTGCCTCGATTTCCGGCATAACATCTAAGGATACAAAGGATGTCTGGCGCTTACCCTGTGCATTAAAAGGTGAGATACGGACTAATCTGTGTACACCCTTTTCGGATTTCAGATAGCCGTAGGCATTTTCTCCGTTGACCTGGAAGGTCACTGACTTAATGCCCGCCTCATCTCCATCGAGATAATCCAAAACCTCTACGCTGTACCCTTTCTTCTCTGCCCATCTCGTATACATACGATACAGCATGGAAGCCCAGTCACAGCTTTCGGTTCCGCCGGCTCCGGCGTTTAATTTTAAGATGGCATTGTTCTTATCAAACTCTCCCGATAATAAGGTTCCGATACGAATTTCTTCCAGCTTTTCTATAAAAGAGTCAAGCTCGCTTCGAATCTCCGGAATCAGCTCCGGGTCCTCCTCCTCATATCCCATCTCAAGTAGTGTTTCAATATCGTCATATGCAGCTTCCAGATGCTCATATGTTTCCGCAGCATCCTTTAAGCTTTTCAATTCCTTCATCTTGGCATTGGATACATCCGGGTTGTCCCAAAAACCGGGAGCCTCCATTTCACGCTCCAATTCCTCCACCCTTTTTAGCTTTGCAGCTAAGTCAAAGTGAATCCCTCACTTCCGCCAATGGTGTTTTATAAGATAAAAGTTCTGTTTTCATCTGGTCCAATTCAACCACTCACGTCACCACCTTTATATTTTGATTTTATATTCAGAAAAACAATCTATTTTCTTCCACAGCACTGCTTATACTTTTTACCGCTTCCGCAAGGACACGGGTCATTCGGATATACCTTGGCTTCCATACGTTTTACCGGTGCTTTGGCAAGAGAGTCATCCTTATTCGTTCCGGTAACCTGTGCCACCTGCTCTCTTTCCACCTTCTGCTCAACCTTTACATGGAATAAGAGCTTAACGGTATCCTCCTTAATGTTTTCGGTCATTGCATCAAACATCTCATAGCCGCTCAGCTTATATTCAACAAGCGGGTCCTTCTGTGCATATGCCTGTAAACCGATTCCCTGTCTTAACTGATCCATATCGTCGATATGGTCCATCCACTTACGGTCAATCACCTTTAATAAAATAACACGCTCTAATTCACGGATTGCTTCAGGTTCCGGAAATTCTGCTTCCTTTGCTTCATACAGCTTAACCGCTTCTTCCTTCAACTGCTGTTTTAAATTATTTTTACCCGGTGTTGCAATGCGTTCACGTGTAATCGGTGCAAGCGGAATAATCGGAAGTAAAAGAGAATTAAGTTCTGTCAGATTCCAGTTTTCCGGATACTGTTCCTCACCGATTACAAAATCAACGGAATTATCCACGATATCCGTAATCATCTTATAGATAACGTCGCGCATACTTTCACCATCCAGTACACGGCGTCTTTCGGCATAAATAATCTCTCTCTGCTCATTGTTGACAGCATCATATTCCAAAAGGTTTTTACGAATACCGAAGTTGTTTCCTTCTATCTTCTTCTGTGCGGTTTCAATCGCATTTGTCAGAGTGCTGTGCTCAATTTCCTGATTTTCGGGAATGCCGAGCGCATTAAACATATTAATCATACGCTCTGAACCGAACAAACGCATTAAATCATCTTCCAGTGAAATATAGAACTTGGATTCACCGGGGTCACCCTGACGACCGGAACGACCACGGAGCTGATTATCAATACGGCGTGACTCATGACGTTCCGTACCGATAATTTTAAGACCGCCTGCTGCCCTTGCTTCATCATCAAGCTTAATATCCGTACCACGTCCTGCCATATTGGTTGCTATCGTTACGTTGCCGGCGATACCTGCCTCTGCAACAATCTCAGCCTCCATCTCATGGAACTTGGCATTTAAAACACGGTGCGGAATTCCTTTTTTCGTAAGAAGACGGCTGATTTCTTCGGAAGCTTCAATCGTAATCGTACCAACCAATACCGGCTGTCCCTTTGCATGTGCTTCCTCCACTGCTTCTACAATCGCATGCAGCTTTTCTTTTTTTGTCTTATAAACCGCATCCTGTAAATCCTTACGTGCTACCGGACGGTTAGTCGGAATCTCAATAACGTCCATGCCGTAAATATCACGGAATTCCTTTTCCTCGGTTAATGCAGTACCGGTCATGCCGGCTTTCTTTTCAAATTTATTAAAGAAATTCTGGAACGTAATCGTTGCTAACGTCTTGCTTTCTCTTTTTACCTTAACATGCTCTTTTGCTTCGATTGCCTGATGAAGACCGTCGGAATAGCGGCGTCCCGGCATAATTCGACCGGTAAATTCATCTACAATCATAACCTGGTCATCCTTGACAACATAATCCTGGTCGCGGAACATAAGGTTGTGTGCACGAAGTGCAAGAATAATATTGTGCTGAATCTCGAGATTCTCCGGGTCTGCAAGATTTTCAATATGGAAAAACTGCTCCACCTTTGCCACACCGCGCTCAGTCAGGTTTACGACCTTGTCCTTTTCATTTACAATAAAATCGCCGGACTCTTCCCTTGCGATACCCATAATGGCATCCATTTTGGAAAGGTCCTCCATATCCTTACCACGCTCTAACTGTCTGGCAAGAATATCACATGCTTCATAAAGCTTCGTAGACTTCCCGCTTCGTCCGGAAATGATAAGCGGTGTTCTGGCTTCGTCAATAAGTACGGAGTCAACCTCGTCGATAATGGCATAATGAAGGTCACGAAGTACAAGCTGTTCCTTATAAATAACCATGTTATCACGAAGATAATCAAATCCGAGCTCGTTATTGGTAACATATGTAATATCACATGCATATGCAGCCTTACGCTCTTCGGAGGTCATGCTGTTTAATACAACACCAACCTTTAAACCTAAAAACTCATGAACCTGTCCCATCCATTCGGCATCACGCTTTGCCAGATAATCATTGACGGTAACAACATGTACGCCTTTTCCTTCCAAAGCATTCAGATAAGCCGGCAGTGTAGATACCAAGGTTTTACCTTCACCGGTACGCATCTCTGCAATTCTTCCCTGATGTAAAATAATACCGCCGATAATCTGTACACGGTAATGCTCCATCTTAAGTACACGCTTTGCAGCTTCACGTACGGTTGCGTATGCTTCCGGAAGCAAATCATCCAGAGTCTCTCCGTCGTTAAGACGCGCCTTATATTCTTTTGTCTTTCCACGCAGCTCTTCATCAGAAAGAGCAGCCATCATTGGTGCCAGTGATTCCACCTTATCCGCCAAAGGATAAATACGTTTTAATTCTCTCTCACTGTGTGTTCCAAAGACCTTGTCGATAATTTTCATATTCCTACTGACTCCCATCGCAGACTTTTTCTGCTCATCATATTAGAATTCGGTTAAAAACCTAAAGAATATTGTAACAGATATACGGTTTCAATTCAACTGTTACCCCTATGTCTAAAGTCTTAACTTTTTATGAACAAAATCCGAAGAATGAAGGAACGCCGTTCTTGCTTTTTACCCTGTAAAGTGCTATCTTTTTAATAGCGGTGTTTATCACCGGGCTTCTTAATCGGAAACATATTTACCGACACGGAAGCCTTTGAAAATAAAAATACAGAGGTGCAGACAAATGAGCAAAAGTTTTGATGATTTACTTTGGCAGGTAAATGCATGTGAAAAGAAGAAACTGGCAGTAGCCGTTGCGCAGGACAAGGCCGTTTTAGAGGCTGTAAAAGCTGCAAAGGAACGTAATATCGCAGACTCCATTTTAGTTGGTGATGCAGACAAAATCCGTGAAATCGCAGCTTCCCTTTCCATGAATCCGGATGATTATGAAATCATTGATGTAAAGGACATAACGGAAGCTTCCCTTACAGCCGTTAAACTGGTTCATGACGGCAAAGCCGATATGTACATGAAGGGACTTTTAGATACGAAAACCTTCTTAAAGAGTGTTCTTGATAAAGAAGTAGGTCTCCGTACAGGAAAACCGCTATCTCACGTATGTGTATTCGAGATTCCCGGAATTGACCGTCTTCTTTTCTTATCCGATGTTGCTTTTATGCCATATCCTACATTGGAAGATAAGAAATGTATTATTGAATATACGGTAGAAATCGCAAAAGCATGCGGTGTTGAGTGCCCGAAGGTTGCTCCTCTTGCCGCTGTTGAAGTAGTAAATCCCAAAATGCCTGTTACGGTAGAAGCAGCAGAGCTTACCCGCATGAATGAGGAGGGTGAAATTACAGGCTGTATCGTAGACGGTCCTCTTTCTCTGGATATCGCTTTATATAAGGAAGCAGCAGAAGAAAAAGGTGCTCTTAACCGTAAGGTTGCAGGCGATGCCGACATTCTGGTATTCCCGGATATCCACGCAGGTAACCTGGTATACAAATCCATCGTTCATATGGTAAACTGCCAGAACGGTAATATCCTCACAGGTACAAAGGCTCCGGTTATCTTAACATCCCGTTCCGATGACTGTGAGACAAAGGTTAATTCCATTGCTCTTGCTGCAGTTGTTGCAGAAGAATTAAATAAAAATAAATAAGGAGAAGAAAAATGGCAGTAAAAAGCTTAATTATCAATCCGGGTTCAACCTCTACCAAAATTGGTGTGTTTGAAGACGAAACATTATTATTTGAAGAAACCTTAAGACATTCTACGGAAGAAATTGCAAAATACGCTTCTATCGTAGACCAGAAGGATTTCCGTAAAGAAATCATTACCAACCTGTTAAAAGAGAAAAACTTTGATATCAATTCCTTAAATATGGTTGTAGGCCGCGGCGGAATGTTAAAACCGATTCCGGGTGGTACATATGCGGTTACGGATGACTTACTGAACGATTTAAAGATTGGTAAGCAGGGACAGCATGCTTCTAACTTAGGCGGTATCTTAGCAAGAGAAATTGCAGATTCCATCGGTGTTCCTTCTTTTATCGTAGACCCTGTTGTTGTAGATGAATTATGTGACATCGCGAGATATTCCGGTGTGCCTGAGCTTCCGAGAACAAGTGTATTCCATGCACTTAACCAGAAAGCCGTTGCCAAACGCTACGCTAAGGAATGCGGCAAAGCATACGACACAATGAATTTAGTTGTTGTACACATGGGGGGCGGTGTTTCCGTAGGTGCACACAATAACGGCCGTGTTATAGATGTATTTAACGCATTGGATGGCGATGGTGCATTTTCTCCCGAAAGAGCAGGCGGTGCTCCATCCGGTGCTTTGATTAAGATGTGCTTCTCCGGAAAATATACGGAAAAAGAAGTATATAAGAAGTTTGTTGGAAACGGTGGCTTTAATGCATACCTCGGAACAAACGATATGCGTGATGTAGAAAAAATGGTAAATGACGGAGATACAAAAGCAAAGGAAATCCGTGATGCATTTATTCTTCAGGTAAGCAAGGATATCGGTTCCATGGCTGCTGTATTAAAAGGCAAGGTTGACAGAATCATCGTAACAGGCGGTATCGCTTATGATAAGGGTGTCGTTGCAGGCTTAAAGGATGCCTGTGAATGGATTGCTCCTTTCACCGTTTATCCGGGCGAAGACGAACTTCTTGCACTTGTACAGGGCGGCTTACGCGTTGTAAACGGCGAAGAAGAAGCAAAGGTATACTAAGATTATGACAAAAAAAGAACTGGCAATTTTAAATCATGATAAAGGCTATAACTGCTGTCAGGCGGTTGTATGTGCCTTCAGTGCAGAATTAGGCGTACCGGAAGAAGTATTATTTAAAGCCGGTGAAGGCTTCGGTCTCGGAATGGGCTGCATGGACTGTACATGCGGTGCTATCTCCGGAGCAGTTATGGCCGCCGGATTTAAAAACTCTACAGCAAATTTTGACGGTCCCAAAAGCAAGGCAGATACCTACCGGCTTTCCAAAAAAATCGTGGAAGCCTTTCAGAATAAGAACGGTGCTGTCGTATGCCGTGATTTAAAGGGTGTGGAGACAGGACATGTACTGCGTTCCTGTGCCGGCTGTATTGAGGATGCAACTGAGCTTGTAAGTGAAATTGTAGGCATTTAAAACGGTTGGCATGCAAGCCGTTTTACCTAATCATGACCACCGGCTCAGCCGGTGGTTTGCTCTGCCCCTATAAGGGGCTGTTA
>JAEDCQ010000022.1 GCA_016294075.1 Lachnospiraceae bacterium
AATGGACTGCTACCATGCTGAACATCAACAAGGGGCATAATCCGGATATTCTGGGAAAATGTCAGGCACTATCGCAATATTCTGATTTCGTTGCAAAGGTAAAAGAAAACTACCAAACCATGCCGATTGAAGAAGCAGTCGATAAGGCTGTTCAATATGCGATTTCCAATAATTATCTGGATGGATTTTTCAAAAAACACAGGGAGGGTATTATGCTTTCATGCTTAACCGAATTTAATGAAGAAGTCTTTCGCAAAGGAATACATGAAGAGGGCTTTGCCGAGGGCCGTGAAGCCGCGATTATAACTTCCATCCAAATATTAAGAGAAGTTAATATATCCAAGGAAACTGTTCTACAGCAAATCATGGAGAAATATGAATTATCCAGAGAAGAGACCGAAAAAGTAGTTAATTCTCATTGGAAATAAAAGCATGTAGGCAAAATATAACTTGGATAATATGCTTAACATGTATCGACTTAGCAACTAAGGAAACTGGTTATTTATATGTGTAATGATAGTTATTTAAAAGGATTCTTTTTACACATTTTTCAAAAAGGAATAAGTGCCACCTGCCAATGTGGATAACTTGAAAAATTTGAGAGAAAATGTGAAAAGAATGAACTTCCTCAAAATGGCAGGATATAAAATCAATTTACCTTTTGGTGCTGTTGTTTTTGACTTTGAGTTGATATTTTTCTGTGTATTGGATATACTATGAGTAATTATAGGGTCTGCGGATTCTTTCAGATTAGGCAATTGCAGCCTATTTCCCGAAAGAACATCGTGGACCCTTTGATTATCTGCATATAACACATTGCTTCTATCTACTAAGTTGCCAATATTATGCCGTCCTTGTATACTCGCAATCTCATTGACTTTTCCCATACTTGTATTTTTACCCATATGTATAGGCGTAGATATAGGTTGCCCGGTATGTGCATCTTTCAAATCTGTAACAACCATCCCGCTTTTGCCTGGATGTGTTAAAGAGTCCATAAGGACAACCGGCTCATTATATGCTCTTGTGAGTTCTGCAACCGCATCAAATCCAACATTGTGCTTTCCACCCATGTAGTTTTCTGGATAAACAGATTTAATCAAATTATCTCTTTCCAAAATAATCTGTGCTTCTGATTTCTTCTCAAAATCAAAATCCTTATATTTTTTTGACACAACTTCATCTGCAACATTTTTTATTTCCGCATCTGTTATTTTACCTTTGTGCTTTATAATATCTGCTATTTATGATATTCCTTCTCCACCAACATTAAACGCTAAATTTGTTCCAATATTTTTACCTGCTTCTTTTGCTACTTCTCCCGCTTTTTTTCCAACAGCATTTCCCATTTTACCTGTCAAATTTGATATTGCAGGTATCGCTTGCATAGCTTTAGAACCAACTCCGTATAAAGCAACATTAGTTCCTAATTGTCCTGCAAGTGTTGGTATTGAAGATTGTTTTCTTGCATTAGATAACGCTTGTTTCAATTCTTCTTTTTCTTCATCAGTACCTTCGTTCAAAAGGCAGGGATTTTGTTTTACTTTTCAAATTATTTACCGCACCTATCAGTCATGACAAAACACTGTCTTCATGGCAAAAAGCGCTGCCCGTGGAAAAAGAAACGTCCCTTATTTATACACAGGGTCGGCAGGATACCCGCCCTTTAACTTCTGCATACAGTTTTGCAACGCTTCACGGGAATTTTTCCAATCGGCATCCCTGTTCCGATAATCAAATTTTTCAATCAGCCATGCATCATCCTCAAAAAGACGCTCCATGTTCTGCTGCATTAATTGGAAAAAATTCTCATAAAAGCTTTCAAGCTCCTTATCCTTTAAACGTGTCTGTGCCGCATCGCATAAATCACCAAAATGCGGCAGGCAGAAGCCTTTGCTGTTTTCTATCTTTTCTTTAAAAGACGCATCCTTACGGTACAATTCAAAAAAAGTATCCATATATCGGGAATAATGGTCGTTAAACTGATTGCAGATAAAGCATGAGCTCTCACGTTCTTTTATCCATGCAGATACCGGATTACTGCCGGATACGGCTTTTTTTCGGAACAAAACGCCTAAGCCGGCATTTGCTGTAGAGCTCTGCGCTTTCATTGCTTTTTTCATTTCAAAAATAGTTTCCCGCATATGCGTTTTTAATATCCATGCATTTCCGAGTGTATTGCCATAATCATACATCTTCTTAAAGTGCATACGGCAGAAGCCGGCTTTATCAGTTTGTTCCCGCACATCGCTCTCCATATAGGATGAACCGCTGCCTAACACAAAATCCAGCATATCCTGTTCGATTTTTCTTTCTATAAAACAAAATGGACACTCATCCTGTGCGTTTACCGCATCGTTAAGCGGAATCGTATACAGTTTTTCTTTCATCCGTTATACCTCTCTTTTTCGTCCCCTATCCATACTTTTTGCAACAGTTCCACACCTTTTTCCATTTCCTGCTCGGTGAGTTCCGCATATCCCAAAATAATAGTTGCTTTCTGTTGTATCTGCTCGTCCTGCCCGACCAGATTCTCCGACATCCCAAATACGCGTACTCCTACAGTTGCAGCCTGCTCAATAAGCTCCTTTTCCGTCACAAAATCCTTTGCCGTAAGAAGAAGATGAAGGCCTGCCCATTCACCCGTAATCCGGAATCGTTTTTCAAATGGTTTAAGCAGTGACATCAGTCTGTCATGCTTAACACGATACACCTTTCGCATACGGTTTAAATAACGTTCGAAAAAACCGCCCTGCATAAATGCATCCAAAACCCGCTGGTCAACACGTGAAACGGTTGCAGAAAGATACGAGCCCTGCTGCCTGTATCTTTGCAAAAGGGAATTGGGCAGAACCATATAGCTGACACGGATAGCCGGTGCTACGGCCTTTGAAAATGTTCCGATATAGATTACATTATCTCCGCTGTCGGTTGACTGCAGTGAGGGAATCGGTTTTCCCTTATGGCGGAATTCACTGTCATAATCATCTTCTATGACATATCTCTCCGGAGAGGCGTCCGCCCAGCTTAACAGCTCCAGCCTGCGCCCAATCGGCATCACAATACCGGTAGGATATTGATGGGAAGGCATGACATAAGCTATCTGTGCACCGGACGCTTCAAGCTGTGTTACTTTCATCCCTTTTTTATCCATCGAAATGAGCTTCACAGGAAATCCCGAATCATAAAAGCTCCTATAGGCTTTTAAGTAGGTTGGATTTTCAAATGCTACCTTCGTATGGATTCCCAAAAGCTTCTGAAGGAGCATTAAAAGATATTCATTACCGGCTCCGATAATAATCTGCTCCTCTGTACAGTTCACACCTCTGGCTGCATGCAGATACTTCCGTATGGAGCTTCGAAGCGAGTATTCTCCCTGGGCATCCCCGCCCGTAAACAGGCTTTCCTCAAAGCTTAACACCTCTCTTGTAATTTTTCTCCATGTCCGGTACGGAAACTGGGATAAATCCACTCCAACCGGTGAAAAAACAATTTTCTCTCCCGGATTTTGCTCCTTTTTCGGATGGACTGCCACTTTCTTCACGCGGGTATCCTTATACAGATTTTCCAATGTGTTTACATAATATCCGCTTCCGGGTCTTGACTCAATATAACCCTCGGCAAGAAGCTGGTCATACGCCAGGGATACCGTACTTCTGGATACCTGCAAATACAAAGAAAGCGCCCTTGTGGAAGGGAGCTTCTCCTGTTTTTTCATTCTTCCCTCTACGATTTCTGTTTTGATATGCTGATATATCTGTTCGTAGAGATGCTTTTCATTTTTTTCCGTAAAAGAAATGATTAATTCATTCATTACTGCTTTGATTCCTTTTGTAAGCGCAACAGTTCATCCTTTAAATCACGCGCTCTGTCCTTTGTACGACTGTTACAGTTTGGCGAAATTAATAACGTTGAGATTAGTCTTGAGGCTACAGCGTATTGTCCGAGCCGAACTGCTAAGGTTGCAAGCAGGTAGTCCAGAGTACTCTCATCCATGCCACACATCGGAAAACTCTCATTCTGTCTTGCCGCCGTAAAACCTTCATATGCATTTTTTAAGAATTCATCCTCCAGCTCATGAATTTCCTTTATCTTTGCTTCGTCTGTTGCCTGCTCCTGCATTGATTCCGCATAACTTCTGCAAAGCCAGCCGCCACGCAGACAAATATATGCCTTTTCACTTGCTTTGGCTGTTTTAACAATCGCATTAACAAGCGCCATCTTATATCGGCTTACGGCATCCTCAAAGCTGTATGTATCACCCTCCGGGTCTGGCTTTTTTAAATCTGCCTTTTTGAAATTGGGAGTTACCTTTTCTAATATTGACCTGCGCTGTGCAACCGTCATAGGAAGGAAGAAACGCGTGAGTGCGGTAAAGCCGCATTCTTTACATTGGACTACATCATATTTGAGCGGTTCAATTCCCTCAAAGGTCGGACGCAAATCAATATCTGTTTTTAACAAACGTGCCTTTCCGGTACGAAGTGTATGCTCTTTAAATGACTTATTGCAGACAGGACATTCATATGTTTTTTCAAAAAGAAAATCTTCTTCCACAAACTTTTTTTCTACCTCAGTTTTCGCTTTTAAAGCAGCCTCCTTTGCCTTGGGGTCAGTAAAAATATCCTCCGAAGACATCTCCCCCAAGCCAAAAGCTTCCATACCATCTAATAATCCTGCCATATATAACCTCTTTCCGTTTTCTGTTCGTATACTAAAACTGAATCTTACTCTTCTTTTTTCGGTAATACAAATGAACTCTTCAAAGAAACAATCCTGTTAAATACCGGTTTTTCCGGAGTAGAATCCTTTGCATCCACACAGAAATAGCCCTGACGTACAAACTGGAAACTGTCATATGCTTTTGCATCCGCTAAAATCGGTTCAACATAACAGTTTTCCAAAACCGTAAGGGAGTTCGGATTCAGATTCAATGAACCATCCTCGTTATATACACCCTTTTCCTCATCAATAATATTTTCATATAACCGAACGGTTGCTTTCTTTGCTGCATGAGCCGGAACCCAATGAATGGTTCCTTTTACTTTTCTTCCCGTAAATCCGCTTCCGCTCTTTGTTTCCGGGTCATAAGTACAATGTACTTCTGTTACCTTCCCATTTTCATCCTTTACACAGCCCGTACATGTAACAAAATATGCATACATAAGCCGTACTTCATTTCCCGGGAATAAACGGAAATATTTTTTAACCGGTTCCTCCATAAAGTCATCACGGTCAATCCATAATTCTCTTCCGAACGGAACCTGTCTTTCCCCCAGTTCCTCATTTTCTAAGTTGTTCGGTACGGTAAGCATCTCATACTGACCTTCCGGATAATTGTCAATTACAAGCTTAACCGGATCCAGTGCAGCCATGATACGGGGCTTTTTCAGCTTCAGATCCTCACGGATACAATACTCTAACATTGCATAATCCACGGATGAGTTACTTTTGCTGACTCCGCACAAATCTACAAACAGCTTAATGGATTCCGGTGTAAAACCACGACGGCGCAGTGCTGCAATGGAAACAAGGCGCGGGTCATCCCAGCCGTCTACAATTCCATCCTCAACAAGCTTTTTAATATAACGCTTTCCTGTTACAACATTTGTCAGATACATTTTTGCAAACTCAATCTGTTTTGGCGGATGAGGATATTCGAGTTCCCTGACTACCCAATCATATAACGGTCTGTGATCCTCAAACTCCAATGTGCAGATAGAATGTGTAATTCCTTCAATCGCATCTTCAATCGGATGCGCAAAGTCATACATCGGATAAATCACCCATTTATCACCTGTATTATGATGCGGAATATGGGCAACACGATAAATTACAGGGTCACGCATATTCATATTGGGAGATGCCATATCAATTCTGGCACGTAATACTTTCTCTCCGTCTGCATACTTGCCGTTCTTCATATCCTCAAATAAAGTAAGATTTTCTTCAATACTGCGCTTACTGCCCGGATCCTCTTTTCCGGGTTCCGTCAGTGTTCCTCTGTATTCACGAATCTGTTCCGCACTCAAATCCGATACATAGGCCTTGCCTTTTTTAATCAGTTTGACGGCTCCCTCGTACATCTGCTGAAAATAATCGGATGCAAAGAATAAGCGGTCTTCCCAATCTGCTCCTAGCCATTCAATATCCCGTTTAATGGATTCCACAAATTCGGTCTTCTCCTTGGTCGGATTGGTATCATCAAAGCGCATGTTGAATTTACCACCATACTCTTTGGCAAGCCCATAGTTTAAAAGTATACTTTTCGCATGTCCGATATGTAAATATCCGTTCGGTTCCGGCGGAAAACGGGTATGCACCGTGTCATAGACACCTTCTGCCAAATCCTTATCTATAATCTGTTCAATAAAATTTCTGCTTTCCGTACTCAAAATAATATCCAGCCTTTCTATATCTGTTTAAATCAAAAAAGTAAGCTCCATCCGATAAAAATACACTACTATATTATCACAGGGAAAATACTATAACAAGAGAATTTCTTTACAGCTTTTCATAAGTGATTTCAAATATATTCTTTTCTACAGAATAAATATCATGCATATCTCCTTTTCTTACCGCAAGATAATCTCCCTTTTTCCCGAGCATATATTTTTCTTCATCCCACTCGGTAAAAATCTTTGTTGTCTTCTCAAGTTTTCTGGCATATATCTGTGATTTTCCGGTTGTCACACAGCTTCCGGCAAATTCCGTAATTTGTCTGGATGTATTATCCGTCCTGTTTTTAATCATCGGAATATACTTCATACGAATGGAAGTATCCTTTAAATCCGAATGTTCTGATAATACGCGGTAGGATTTTTTAAATTTTGCTTCCGTAGTCGGATAAACCTCTCCCTTAATTCCAATCATGATAATTAAGTCTTTCGTTACCTCAATATCCATATCGCCTTCAAGTGTACGAACCGTAATCTTGGTATCCAGCGGATATACGTTATTGGCGCGCACGAAACCTAATACCATTTCTTTTTTCTGGTACAATTCCATATTGGAAACGTCTATTTCTGCTTTCTTCGCATAAATAATTTCCGTGTTCTCAAAATATTCGTTTAACCGATCACTGAAGTATGCTTCGGTATGTACACCATCAAACTTCTTTTCATACAGGTTTGCACTGATAAATCCGCCCGCCTTTTCCAAATGACCGCCTCCGGAGCCGATACCGACACACAGAAATTCCGCCAATTCATTTGCACGTACTTCTCTAATGCAGCTTCGGACAGACAGCTTTATCCCTTCGGACAGAACATTGTATACAACACAGGTATCCACGGCATCCACCTGCAATAAGAAATCACTGATAATACCTAAAATATTAGGGTCACAGGGTGCCGACTTAATAATCGCATAGCGGTACTGTTCATTATATATATTACGAATCAATGCAATCCCTGCGGTTTCCAATTCCGATAGTGAAATATTAGCATTCCGGAATTGACGTATCATTCTTTGATTAACCGAAACACTTTCCCTCATATCCATATCAAGAGGGTTATACACTTCAACAAACTGATTTGTGTCGGCATAAAGTCCGTAATATAAGGCTGTTCCTAAGGTTGTATTATCATTAACGGGATATCCGGCTTCCAAAAGCAGTTTCCATACAACAGTTGAACAGCTTCCGAGTCCGGAATATATTTCACAATACTCGTTTTCTTTCATTTCCAGTTGATGATGGTCTATTACTGCAACATGGGAAGCCTCAACAAACGTCACATTTCCCGAAGCATACTGGCAGTCCGTCAGAATTAAGAGTTCATCCGTAAGTGTAGGAGGCTCTTTTATATAAATAATCGGTATTTCCAATTCTCTTGTCATCAACATTAAATTGGACTTCTGAATCATAAATTTACCACTATAAAAAAGGGTTGTATTCTTTCCCATATCGGTAAAATACTGATACAGCGCAAACCCGGATGCAATGGAATCTGCATCCGGATTATCATGACATTGTATATAAATCTTCTGATACTGTAATAAATCCGTTAATTTCACGTTTACTCCCTAAGCTGTCAACTCTGCTTATTTTTTATCTTTTTTGTATCTGCCAAATACTTTCTTTCAAATTCATCCTTTGTCATTGGGCGGTCAAAATAAAAACCTTGTACCAGACGGACCTTCATATCTTCAAGAACCTTGTACTGCTCATATTTTTCAATTCCCTCTACACAGATGCTTACACCCAGAGTACTGGCAAGCTCTGCCACCATTTTTACAAAAGACTGCGAATAATCGTCTTCCACCAAATCTTTAACAAAGGATTGATCCACCTTAATAACATCCAAAGGAATTTCTCTGATATGATTCAATGAAGAATAGCCTGTCCCAAAATCATCGAGTGCAATACGCACACCAAGCTGGCGTATCCGGAACATGATACCCTTCATTCTTTCCATATCATTGATGGCAAGGCTTTCCGTTACCTCCAACGTCAGATTACGCGGATTAATTCCGGTTTTCTTTATCGTTTCCTCTACAATCTCTACAATATTGTTTTGCAAAAGCTGAATAACAGACAGATTAACATTAACCTTATATTCAGGATGTCCCTTGTCATTCCACTCTTTGCATGCCTCACATGCCTGCTGCAATACATAATTTCCAATTGGATTAATTAATCCGAGATATTCTGCAAGAGGTATAAAATCCGCCGGCGAAATAAATCCCATCTTTGCACTGTTCCAGCGAATTAATGCCTCAGCACCTGTACACGGTGTATTTTCTTTCTGAATATCAATAATCGGCTGGTAATAAATCTGAAATTCACGATATCCGTTTGCAGTAGCATCACGCATATTTTTTTCCATATCCAAACGCCTGTTTGATATAGATAAATGTGCTATGTCAAATTTTGCAACTCTGTTTTTACCTGCCTTTTTTGCTTCATACATGGCAATATCGGCTTTTTTTATTAAATCGGCAACACTCTCTCCTTCATCGGGGAAGGTGACAATGCCCATACTCATTGTGCAATAATAATTACCATCCTTCAAAAACCATGGCTTGGCAAAAATAGCTTTTATATCTTCTACAATTCGCTCATATTCTTCAAACCAGCCCGGTGAAATAATAATAACAAATTCATCGCCACCCATCCGGTATGAGGTTTCTTCAATCCCGCGTACATTACGGAAGGCAGTGCTGATATCCTTTAACAAAACATCTCCGTACTGATGCCCGAGCCCGTCGTTGATATGCTTAAAATCATCTAAATCAAGATAAAGAAGAGCACCCCTTTCGCCGTACTCTTTTGCTTCATCTACGGTTCTTGCCAAATCACGTTCGCAGCAGAGACGATTAAAAAGACCGGTAAGAAAATCCGTATACGCCTGCTGCTCTATTTTTTGCTGATACATTTTTTTATCCGTAATATCAAATATGGAATACATCATTCTTGGCCGTCCGTCAACCCAGCGTATCTCATTTCGATGTACCTCATACCATGTCTCATGCTTACGGTCGCAGAATTCGTGTACATTCTCCTTACTTAATATTTGTCTGATATCCTCAAATAATTGCGGGTCCGTTTTCCCCTGAGGAAACATAAGGTGTGTTTTCTGGTTCACAAATTGGATCTCATTTGTATCCGCATCAAAAACAAGTATGGCACAACCGATTGATTCCAATATTTCCTCCATAGAAGCATATGAGCTGGCAATAGAGTTTTTCTGAATACGTCTTTCCAGAATATTCTGCAGAATCCGGATTGTATCCTTCATGAATTGTATTTCTTCCAGCTTCCAAATTCTCTCCTCATGTGTTTCAAAATAACAGACAAATAAATCCGGCTTTCGTCCTAAATCTATCGGAAATATGACTACTGCATTAAACGGAAGTATAATATTTTCATCCTGCAGTCTGCGTATGTGGGAAGAATCGTGAGACAATATCTGTGGTTTTTTACCTTCAAAAAATGGTAACCTGTTTTTGGAAAGCATATCGGTCAGGTCCCTGTTTTCCTCTCCCCACTGTGCCGGAATGCTTATCTGTTCTTCCTTCCTCTTTACCACACACGCAACCTGCGTATTTAAATGTCTGCCGGTAAGACGTAAATATTCCTGCATAATATATTCAATGGATTTATCACTATCCAGATATTGCAGGATTTCCATGATAATCTCCATACGTTTTAAATTCTCGGTCATTTCACTTGCCGAGGACCGGTTTTTACGATTTTCTTCCTCCCACTCCATAGCAGAATACTGTGCCTGTACACATTCTGCTCCTATATCACGAAGTACATCCATCGCACGAAGAAAAAGCGGCATGGTTGTCCGTCGTTCAAAAATAAGTTCGTCCGCTTCTCCTGTTTCATCGGATTCATCCGTAAGCTGTGCCAAAAGAATCCAGACAATCTCTGTTTTTTCTTTCTGTTTGATTGCACTTGCCGCTACTTTTACATTAGAAAGAGACGTATCCTCTATAACCTGGTCTTCCAGCCCCTGTCCGGTTACACGCCCCAAAATTTCCTTTCTGCTGACAGCCGGAAATACTCTGTCAATCTTTTCCCTGTCCTCATCACTACAGGAAAAACGCGCAATCAACTCTCCATCCCCGGTATACGCTGCCGCATATACATTTGCAATTTCTCCGTACTTATACAAAAAATGCTCTAAACGCTCCGGCACAAACGTCTGATGTTCCATAAAAATCCCCATGTTGTCTTATCCTCCGCAACGGACTTTTTCCATTTTTTCCGCTGTTTGTATGATATAAAGATACCATATTTTCAGGCTAAATAAAAGAATATAATGCAATCTGCACCTTTTTTATGCTACAATAAATTTACTATATAGTAAGGAGTTCCTAAATTTATGAATAAAAATATCCGTACCGAATATTTTCGGATTTTTATCCTGATATTTATCATATTATCGTGTATGCTTACCTTTGCACTTATTCAGCCCTTCGGAGACGGCCCCGATGAAATAAACCGTTTCAAAGTCGTGGAATACATTTATCAGCATGGCACACTTCCGAACGGAGCAGACCCCGAGGTATTAATTGACGGTTATGGCGCATCCTATGCATTTCAGCCGATACTAACCTATATGATTGACGGATATCTGCTGCATGCCCTGCGTGCTTTTAATCCGTCGCTTGAAATGCGTGTATTTATTTCCCGCCTTGTCAATATATTATTTGGCTGTCTGACTGCCTTTTATGTAAAGAAAATAAGCAACCTTCTTTTTTCTGACCGAAGAACAGCCTGGGCGTTTACCCTTGCCGTTGTGTTTCTTCCGCAGAATGTTTTCATACACACTTATGTAAACACCGATTCCATGGGACTATTATCGATTGCCATGATTCTGCATGCTTTATTAAAAGGTATGCACAATGATTTCCATAAAAACACATGTATCCAACTGGCCATTGGTATCATCCTTTGTGCCCTGTCCTATTATAACTGTTATGGAATTATTTTGTGTGCGGTACTGTTTTTTTCTGCCTGCTTTATACGCCCAAAGAACTCCGACACGTCCTACTCTTCCGGAATTTCCTACGATTATAAGAGTATGATGCAAAAGGGAGTTTTTATCAGCGTCATTGTATTGGTGGGCATTTCATGGTGGTTTATCCGAAATGCAATTCTCTATAACGGGGATTTTCTTGCACTCAATGCACGTAATCTCTGTGCCGCAAAGACCGGTTTAGAATCATACAACCCTTTTACAAGAGACACCTATCAGCGTCTTGGCATTTCTGTCGGTGAAATGGTATTCGGAACCGATTATTTTACGCTTGTATGGAAAAGCTTTATTGCCATGTTCGGACCAATGCTGATTCCGACACATCATTATATTTATATGGCATTCAGGGATTTATTCTTTATCGCTGTAATCGGACTTCTGTTGCCTCTTAAGACCTCAGCATTACGCTCTCTGTCCCGTAACAGAAAGCTGCTTGTATATTTTACCATGCTGCTTGCACTGCTGATACCGATAGGTCTGGCATTATACTATTCCTATACCTTTGATTTCCAGCCTCAGGGACGCTATTATCTGCCGATGGTAATTCCGTTTATGTTTTTTTTGTCAATCGGTCTGGAAAAGATAATAAAAGCTTCCGATGTACTTTACCACATCCTGTATGCATTTTTAACACTCTGTCTTTTGTATGCAACCTTTGTATCAATGCTCGGCTATTACCGCTGATGCTAAAACGGTGCCGTATTTTTCAAGATAATTGGCATCTTCCCCAACATCTGTATTCTCAGGAATCAGCTTCTGTTCCTTAAGCTGCGCAAGAATAAGCGACGCAACAATTTCTATCGTCATGGGAATTCGTTCGTCGCGGCGCTGCATGTCTGCAATGGCATTGAAAATATCCATAATCTCAGGCAGTATTTCAAGTCTGTCCATCCCTTTATGAAGCCATTTATAATAAGGGGCATAGGTACGGTTTAGCAGATACACCGTTTCCATTGTAATCTTCATATATTCTCCCAGAATCACTTCCGCCGTCACCCATTCCTTACGTCGGAGCATTCTCTCATAATTGCATTGACCAAGCTGTCCCATCTTTACAACATGCTCTGCAAGCTTTGCACGCCACACTGCATCCGGATAATATGCAAGAAGTCCGTTACGGATATTTGTGAATTCTCCTAAATCATCCCTGAATATTTTGCCGTTTACCGCGGTTGCAAGATTTTCTTCCGGAATAACGCTCCATTCTTCTATTGTCAGAGGAGCATGTGAGATTCCCAAAAACTGCTTGTAAAACTCTCCGATACGATAAACCCGGCAGCGGTCTTTTCCCTGCATGGTCGGATTTCTGCGAAAGCCTTTAAATTCCTGTGGAAGCTGTTCATATTCCTTCTGGAGCTGTTCACCTATTTTGTCATAAACCGGGTCCGGAAGCCACATACAGAATCTCGGTCCGAAATCATGATCCCTGGATATTTCATCATCAAATCCAAAGCAGTCTGAACCCTCTCCTACAAGCCCAACTGCAATTTTGTCTTCGTATTCCCGGAATTTGCTGTGTATCATTTCCCTTCCATATGTTTCATAATATTCTTCACACAAATCAAGACCTCTCATCTTTTCCGGATTGTTTTCTTTATCCGTCATATTAAAAGATCCTTCCGTCTGCTTTTTTCCTTCCTGCTCCTGTAGTTTAGAAAGTGCCTGTTCTCTGTTTTCATTTAAAATTTCGTATGCCTGTGTACGCCCGAGATGCTTTTCCACTTCTTCCATTGCTTTCAAAAAGCAGTCGGCAGCTTCCTGATATGCTCCCTTTTTGTATTTTATCTGCCCCATTGTTCCGAGTGCTGCGCTGTAATGGTAGTCCTTCTCTTCATCCTGTGAAAAAAGATGAAGAGCCTTTGTCAAATTTTCTTCCGCTTCATCCATATGTCCCAATGCCAGATGAGAGGTTGCAAGGTTGGTATATGTGACAGCAAGCTCAATCCGGGCTTCCGGATAAAGCTTTACAATCCCAAGTGCTGTATTCAGTGCCTTACAGGATTTTTCAAAATCACCCATTTCCTGATACAGCAGGCTTAAGTTATTATAAAGACTTGCATAATAAAAATCCGTCTTTTCGAGTTTTCCTTCATATAAAGGAAAGACTGCCAGAAAATACTGCAGAGATTCCTGCAGATTGCCGGCTGCCCTATACGCATTCGCAACATTAATCAGGGAAGTGGCATACGCAGTTGTTCCCTTTAATCCGCTTTCTTCTAAAAGTGCCAGCACTTTTTTACAATATTCCTTTGCTTTTTCAAATTGGCTGGTTTCCCTGCAATGTCCAATCATTTCATTTTCGAGGGATATTAATGTATTAATGTCTCCCTGATTTTTGGCCTCTTCCATCTGACTAAGTAAAAACGGCTCCACCTCTTCCACCTGATGAATGGAATCCATCTTTTGCAAAATATCTTCTATATTCATCTTTTTTCCCTCTAAATTCATTTTTATCTTCTTATTACATTATGCCTTTTTTTATGACAGATATCAATTCTCTTTGAAATTTGTCTATAAATACAGCCACAGCAAACAGGACTCCTCATATAAACAGACCCCGCATCCGGTGGGAGCCAGATACGGGGTTGAATAAAAGGAAGTATTAAGAAAAAAGGGTTACTCACTTGCATATTAGTAAAATAACAATTTTCTCTCCATACATTATACAAATTGTACACTTGTTTACACAAGTTGTTTTTTGTAATTTTTTTCTTTTTTGTCAAACTTGTACTTTTTATTTTTTCTTTGTAGAATTTCGGATAACAAGCTCAGGTTCCATAATAATGTGCATCTTATCCTCATCTACGGAATATCCCTTCATCAGCTTGATAAGCAGCTCTGCCGCTACTACACCGATTTTACTCTGCGGATGACAGATTGTTGTCAACGGCACCTTGAAATTTTTTGCGAACTCCGAATCATCAAATCCTGTCACGGAAATATCATCCGGAACATGTAATCCTTCTTCCTCAAGTGCATTAATCACATCAATCGCAATACGGTCATTATATGCCACCACCGCATCAATCTGTTCCCTGTGTACCATATCCTGCATCATTTCATAAGGCAAAGTATACATATCTTCCGTATGATACCATACAACCAGCGCCGGGTCATACCAGATACCTGCCTCCTGCAGGGCTCGGACATATCCCTTATGACGATTCTGTCCCTGTCTGTCATCTGATTTAAACACACCTGCTATCCGGCGGTGTCCCTGTTCAATCAGATGCTTCGTAATCAGATATCCACCCTTTTCGTCATCAAGCAAAACGTAGGGCTTGTCCTCCATTCCGTGATAAACACCCTGTACAAATACAAATGGAACATGATATCGTTCCAGCATCGCAAAAACATCATGGTTTTTGAACGCAATCTGACTTTTACTCGGCTCAATAATCAGTCCGTCAATATTTTTTTTGAGCAGTTCCTCCAGACATTTAGCTTCCACCTTACGGTAGTTATGTGTGCTTTTTAACAGAATACTGTACTCTTCTTTTTCCAACACCTCATCGATTCCGCGGATAATATGCGGAAAGATGTAATCCGAAAGATATGTCATGACAACAGCTATATTTCCGGAGTTCCCGTTCTGTTTAATCATATCAGAACAGAAGGTACCTCTTCCGTGTTCGGCATACAAAAATCCTTCGTTACGCAGAATATCAATTGCCTTTCTTACCGTCTGCCTGCTGATATCGTATTCTCTGGCCAAAACATTTTCAGAAGAAATTTTATCGCCCGGTCTAATCTCTCCGGACATAATCTGATGTTTTAAGTCCTCAACGAGCTTGGCACATTTCATCTGCTTTTCCATACAGACTCCTTAACTAATTCTGTCCGTAATATGCATTTGCACCATGTTTCCTGTAAAAATGCTTATCCTTTAAGTAATCAGGTGCTTTTGCTGCTTTTGGATTGATACTCTCTGTTTTGGTTGCCATCTTTGCCACCTCTTCTAAGACAACGGCATTATGAACAGCCTCATGAGCATCCTTTCCCCATGCAAACGGTCCATGATTCTTACAGAGAACCGCCGGAGTATGGATTGGATTAATCCCTTCATTTTCAAAGGTTTCAATAATTACAAAGCCTGTATTTTTCTCATAAGCCTCTTCGATTTCCTCCGGAGATAAACATCTTGCACAGGGAATATCCCCATAGAAATAATCCGCATGTGTTGTTCCGTACAAGGGAATGCTTCTGCCCGCCTGTGCCCATGCGGTTGCTTCCGGAGAATGTGTATGTACTATTCCTCCGATTTCAGGATATTTCTTATATAATTCAATATGCGTGGCAGTATCTGACGATGGTTTATATTTTCCTTCAATACGGTTTCCGTTTAAATCCATTACTACCATATCATCCGCTGTCATCTTTTCATAATCCACACCGCTTGGCTTGATGACAAAATATCCTGTTTCTCTGTCAATCTCACTAACATTACCCCATGTAAAGGTAACCAATCCGTATTTCGGAAGAAGCATATTTGCTTCATATACGCGCTGTTTTAATTCCTCTAACATATATCCCTCTTTCTATCACTGTTATTTAAGAGCCTCTACTGCTGCTCTTTCAATAGACAGTCCTTCTTCGTAACGCTTAATAAATTCGTTAAATCCATCTACATCCTTCTTATCGGGAGCAAGAGTCGTACCTTCCTGTCCGGCAAATACCTTCTTATCCAAATAAGCTTCAAGGGTTTCCCCTTCATCCTTCCAAACCATGTATGCCGCCAACAAGGCAATACCCCATGCGCCGCCTTCGCCTGCTGTTTCCATAACAGTTACCGGGCAGTCAAGAGCTGCCGCAAGTAATTTCTGTCCGACAACAGGAGTTTTAAACAAACCGCCATGGCCTGTAATCTTATCCAGCTTTACGCCTTCCTTTGCCAGAATATCATTACCAACCTTAAGAACGCCTAAAGAAGTAAGTAAATGTGCTCTCATAAAGTTAGCAAGGCTAAATTTGCTGTCCGGCTTACGCACAAATAACGGGCGGCCTTCCTCAAATCCTGTGATATGCTCACCGGAAAAATAATTGTATGCCAGCAATCCGCCACAGTCCGCATCACCCTCTAAAGCCTTGTTATATAAAGTTCCGAACAATTCATTCATATCAACCTTCATGCCAAAGCTTTCCGCAAATTCCTTGAAGATATTTACCCATGCATTCAAATCTGAAGTACAGTTGTTACAATGAACCATTGCAACCGCATGACCTGTAGGCGTTGTTACAAGGTCAATTTCATCATATGCCTTAGACAAATCCTTCTCCAGAACGGCCATGGAAAATGCAGATGTTCCGGCTGAAACATTACCGGTACGAACCGTAACGGCATTTGTTGCAACCATACCGGTTCCTGCATCACCTTCCGGCGGACACAAGGGAATCCCTGCCTCTAAGTTTCCTGAAACATCAAGAAGCTTTGCACCTTCTTCTGTTAAAGTTCCGGCACTTTCGCCTGCAAGCAATACGCCCGGCAGAATTTCTTCGAGCTTCCATGGATAATTTTTATCCGCAATCAATTCATCGAATTGTGCAATCATCTTTTTATTATAGTATTTTGTCTCTGAGTCGATTGGGAACATACCGGAGTTTTCACCGATACCAAGCACCTTTTTGCCTGTAAGTTTCCAATGGATATAGCCCTCCAGAGTTGTGATAAAGGTAATATCCTTAACATGCTCCTCACCGTTTAAAATTGCCTGATATAAATGCGCAATACTCCATCTCTGCGGAATATGAAAATCAAACAATTTCGTTAATTCATTGGATGCTTGTTCCTGAAGATTGTTACGCCATGTACGGAAAGGAACCATCAATTCACCTTCCTTGTTAAATGGCATATATCCATGCATCATGGCACTAAAGCCGATTGCCGCAACCTTTGTTAAAGTAATACCGTACTGATTCTTTACATCCTCTGCGAGCTTTGAATAACAGTCCTGAAGTCCTGTCCAGATGTCATCTAAGCTATATGTCCAGATACCGTTTTCCAATCTGTTTTCCCAATCATGTGCACCGGATGCGATTGGAGCATGCTTATCATCAATCAATACAGCCTTGATTCTTGTTGAACCAAATTCGATACCAAGGACTGCTTTACCCTCACTAATACATTTTTTAACTGCTTCCATTTGTTATCTCCCTCTATAATATATTTTGCAGACCGAGGTGATGCTGGCTGCAAAACATACCTTCTAAAAATAAATCTCTTTATGTTTTATAAAGAAGCCTTAACCTTCTCATAGACAGACTGACCGTCTAAGCCATATTTCTTAATTAATTCTCCTGCAGGACCGGACTCGCCGAATACATCATTGATACCGATACGAGTTACCTTACAAGGATATTCTTCTGAGAGGCATTCCATAACAGCACTTCCGAGACCGCCGATGACAGAATGCTCTTCTAATGTGAATACACTCTTTGTATTTTTAGCTACGTTGATAACCAGCTCTTTATCCAAAGGCTTGATTGTATGAATGTTGATTACAGTCGCTTCGATACCGTCTGCCGCTAAAAGCTCTGCTGCCTCCAAGGCAGAGGATACTAAAAGTCCGGTTGCGATTAAAGCAACATCTTTTCCTTCGCGAAGTGTAATACCCTTTCCGATTTCAAATTTATAATCCGGATTATCATTAATAACCGGTACTGCCGCACGACCGAAACGCATATAAACCGGTCCGACATAATCATATGCTGCAGCCACTGCTGCTTTTGCTTCAATATCATCACTCGGGTTAATTACAACCATTCCCGGAATTTCTCTCATAAGCGCAAGATCTTCGTTACACTGATGAGTAGCACCGTCCTCACCAACAGAAATACCCGCATGTGTTGCTGCAATCTTAACGTTAAGATGAGGATATCCGATTGAGTTACGAACCTGCTCATATGCACGTCCTGCTGCAAACATGGCAAATGTAGAGATAAAAGGAACATACCCGCAGGTAGAAAGACCTGCTGCAATTCCCGTCATATTTGCCTCTGCGATACCACAGTCTATATGTCTGTCAGGAAAAGCCTTCATGAAAACACCTGTTTTTGTAGCACCTGCCAAGTCAGCATCCAAAACAACAAGGTTCTCTTTCTTTTCTCCCAACTCTTTTAAAGCGTTACCATAGCTTTCTCTTGTAGCGATTTTCTTTACATCTGACACAGCTTTTCACCCTCCTTTGTAAGTTCTTCCATAGCAATTGCGTATTCCTCATCGTTAGGTGCTTTTCCATGCCAACCGGCATTATCCTCCATGAAGGATACACCCTTACCTTTGGTTGTCTTTGCAACAATTGCTGTCGGCATTCCCTTAACCGTTTTTGCTTCATCAAAAGCTGCTTTCAGCTCATCGAAGTCATTTCCGTTTACATTAATCACGTGGAAGTTGAATGCCTTAAACTTCTCATCAATCGGATACGGTGAACATACGTCACTGATTTTACCGTCAATCTGAAGGTTATTGTTATCTACGATTAAAACAAGATTGTCTAATTTGCGATGTCCCGCAAACATAGCAGCTTCCCAAATCTGACCTTCCTGAATCTCACCGTCGCCGCATAAGCAATATGTTCTGTAATCCTTGCCCTGCATTTTAGCGCCGAGTGCCATACCGACTGCAGCAGAGAATCCCTGTCCCAAGGAACCGGACGACATATCCACACCCGGAATGTGCTTCATATCAGGATGTCCCTGTAAATAAGAGCCTGTATGACGAAGCGTCTCTAAATCCTCTACCGGAAAATATCCTCTGTTTGCTAAAACAGAATATAAGCCCGGTGCAACATGTCCTTTTGAAAGTACGAAACGGTCACGATTTTCTGCTTTCGGATCAGCAGGATCGATATTCATTTCTGCGAAATAAAGATAGGTGAAAATGTCTGCTGCAGAAAGAGATCCACCCGGATGACCGGATTTTGCAGCATGAACGGCTGTTACGATTCCTTTTCTGACATCGACAGCTTTTTTCTGTAATTCTAATGTGTTCATCTTTTCTTTTCCTTTCTATTTTATTAGCGGTAGAATACTTCGCCCAACATTAAGTCTCTTTTAATATCTCGTATTGTTGTATTTTTGTCAATATAAACAGCCTCGATACCCATAGCATTTGCCCAATCACCCATCTGCTCTGCAGTCAAGTCATAGGAGAACGCCGTATGATGAGCACCACCTGCTAAAATCCAAGCCTCAAGACCTGTGTAGAAATCCGGCTGCGGAGTCCAGAAATTTGTAGCTACCGGCAACTTAGGCATAGGCTTTTCAACCTTCTTACACTCCACCTCATTGATAAGAAGACGGAATCTCTGTCCAAGGTCAATCATGGAAACAGCAACACCGGGGCCCTCTTTGGATGTAAATACAAGTCTTGCCGGATCTTCTCTGTTCCCCATGGAAAGAGGCTGGCACTTAATCGAAATAGGACCATCCGCAATTGTTGGACAAATTTCCAGCATATGAGCCTGAATAATGCCTTCTTTCCCTTTTACAAGGTTGTATGTATAGTCTTCTAACATAGAAGTTCCTTTTGCGTCTTTCATTCCGGCCGTCATAATTTTCATAAGACGAACCATAGCCGCAACCTTCCAATCACCTTCTGCGCCAAAGCCATAGCCTTTTTCCATTAATCTCTGGATTGCAAGACCCGGAAGCTGCTTCAAGGCACCAAGGTCACCGAAGTGAGTAACAATTGCCTGATAATTCTTTTCTTCCAGGAATCGTTCAAATCCCAACTCAATCTGAGCCTGAACAGCTACATGTTTCTTAAATTCATCAGGATCTCTGCCTTCTAATAAAATATCATATTTATCATAGTATTCTTCCACCAAAGCATTGGTATCAGCTTCGGAAACTGCGGAAACCGCTTCTGCGATTTCGTTAACCGGATATGCATCAATTTCCCAACCGAATTTAATCTGAGCTTCTACCTTATCGCCTTCCGTAACAGCCACGTTTCTCATATTGTCTGCTACACGCATGACACGGATATGGCTGCTTTCCATAACACCGACTGCCGTACGCATCCAAGAAGCAATCTTCTTTTGTACAACTTCATCTGACCAATGACCTGCGATCACTTTTCTTTCTATTCTCATGCGGCTTACAATGTGTCCATATTCTCTGTCACCGTGAGCTGCCTGATTTTCGTTCATGAAGTCCATATCCATTGTGTCATAGGGAATCTCTTCATTAAACTGTGTATGTAAATGAAGTAATGGTTTTCTATACTCCTGCAGACCGATAATCCATGATTTTGCGGGAGAAAAAGTATGCATCCATGTGATAACGCCTGCACAGGTATCATCACCATTCGCTTCATTGAAGGTCTTACGAATCAATTCATTGGTGATTAACGTCGGTTTCCAAACAACCTCATAAGGCAAAAAACCGGATTTGTTCAGTGCATCCACAATAATCTTAGAATGCTCCGCTACATGAGCCAGACATTCATCTCCATACAAATCCTGAGAGCCTGTGCAAAACCAAAACTTGTAATCTTTCTTTAACAACATAAATATATCCTCCTTTTTTGTTTCCCTTTAGCTTCTTGCATTTCTGACTATAGCCTGTTTCTTTAGGTATAGTATAATTTTGCGCTTGTACGGACATCTTTACAAGTTGTTTTTAATGATTTGAATAGACAAATTTACAATTTGTTTTTGTGCAGAATCACCAAATCAGGGAGGCGCCGGTACACAAAAAAGCCCCTATAAAGGGTTTTCCTTTAATGGGGCTTTTTGTTATATGCATCCTATTAACAGATAATCTTTACGGCTGTTCCGTAAGCCACAACTTCAGCAGCTCCCTGCATTACGGCTGATGAACCGAAACGCACTCCAACAATGGCATCAGCTCCTAAGCTTTCCGCTTCGTCCACCATACGTTTTGTTGCAATCTGTCTTGCTTCATTCAGCATTTCGGTGTATCCGGCAATCTCTCCGCCGACAAGAGTTTTCATACCTGCCATAAAATCACGGCCTATGTTTTTTGACTGCACAACAGTTCCTTTCACAATTCCAAGTGCCTCAATCTGTTTTCCCGGAATGGTATCAATACTTACTAGCTTCATTTTCTTCTCCTCCATTTATCTCTTTTAATCTCATTTTAAGTGCGGCGGCAACACCCACAATTACCGTTGCAAATGCCGCAATAATACAAAGCAGTATTCCTATGGGAATAGGTTCCATGTTGTTTCCCCACAAAAGTAAACCAATCATCGTACTCATAACGGCAATCATGAAGAAAGCTGCTATATAAGAAGCATATTTCTTCTTTTTCTGTTTAATATCCTTTTGGGTAATATCCATAAATCTGGTTCCTCCTTCCTCCATATGTTTCATTTCCGAAAGGTATTCCGAAGCATCCAGTTTTGAAAGATTATCCACCTCATCTGCTATTTTTTCGCATAACTTTTCAGTAAGCTCAATACAATGCTTTTCATGATTCAAACGAATCTTCTGTTTATCCATACATTCAGCAAATGTAATTTCTCCTGTCTGTAAAAAGTGAATTTCTTCTATCGGAACAGCAAGCTTACGCAGCAGTTTAATTTTCATCAATTGTCCGACATCATCCAGATTGTATTCTCTGTATCCGTTTTCCGGATTTCTTTTCGGATTAATTAATCCCTGCTCTTCATAGAAGCGGATATTCTTTTTAGTGATTCCCACTAATTCCTCTACCTGATTAATCTTCATAACCCCTCCGTTTTTTCGATTGGCCTTTCGATATTTATAAAATAGACCTTCCACAGGGGGGAAGGTCAATAGAAAATTTAAATTTTTAGTATTTTTATTATTTTTTTTACATACTTTTCTCTTACCAGTCATTTTTCGACTTTTCATGCTATAATTTTACTATATTATAAACTGACAAACGGCGTCAAACCAAATACCTTCCGGGAGAGTTTATGAATACTTTTTTCCTCGATTTTAATCATTGACAGTATCATAGCATTTTATCTTTTTTTCAGTCCGAAATGATTGTTATGTATTTTACCTCCTGCAGCTTTGACACCTCCTTTTGCCTTTTATCGGTTCTCATATGCCATTCTATAGATGTTAAGGATATCTTCATACTCCAATGTCTTATATCCGGGAAGATTTCTTGTCCTATTCCTTGTGCATTTTAGTGCAAGTTTTTCCAAGTCCTCCTCTTTTACCCCCAGACTCTTAAGATTTATCGGCATGCCAATTGACTCATAATACTCCTCCTGCATATTAATTGCGGTTTCTATTGTCTTTTCAGGATGTTCAAAGTCTATATCCAGATTCCACACATTTGATGCATACTGAAGCCATCTTGAAATATTGGCATCATACACATATCTTGCCCAACTGCACCATAAGGCAGCAAGGCCTGCGCCGTGTGCAACCTCCGGATACATTCCCGAAACCTCATGTTCAAACTGATGCACTACCAATACACACTCTCTTCCGCACTGGGTAAGCCCATTATGCGCAAGGGAGGATGCCCACATCATGTTGGCTCTTGCTTCATAATTATATGGAGCATCCAGACAATCCCTGCCTGCTTTCATAACACTTTTAATCACTGCTTCCGCTATTGCATCCGTAAGATATGTATCTTCTCCCTGACAAAAATAACGCTCAATTGTATGCATTGCGCTATCTACTGCACCACATGCTGTCTGATAAGGACTTACCGTATATGTCAGTTCCGGATTTTCTATGGCAAAATCCATTCTGTTGCATGTACAGCCGTACCCTCTCTTTTCACCTGTGTCTGTATTCGTGATAACACAGGAATTTGACATCTCTGAGCCCGCAGCAGACAATGTAAGAATTGCGCCTTTCCTCAAGGTTTTTTCCGGAACACATTTTCCAAGCGAAAAATCCCAGACATCTGTTTCGGGATTTGCTGCCCCGTTAGCAATATCCTTGGCAGAATCCAATACTGAGCCTCCACCGACTGCAAGAACAAAATCAACTCCTTCTGAAAGGCAGATTTCAATTCCTTTCCTTACTAAAGACAGCTCAGGATTTGCTACAACTCCTCCCAGCTCCACATATGAGATATTCTCGTCCTTCAACGCCTTCTTAACTCTATCCAGAAGCCCGCTCTTTTTCGCAGACTGTCCGCCGTAATGAATAAGAACCTTTGTGGGTTCAAACACTCTCAATATTTTCCCAACCTTTAGTTCCTCGTCTTTTCCAAAATAAACCTTTGTGGGTGTTTCATAAATAAAGTTACGCATAATTTCCTCCTTTGGGAACGCTTCTGTCACAAAAACTGTTCAATCATTTTCATTATTTTACCATTATGAATCCCATCCTTCTCCTTTTCAGAATATGGTAAATCTGAAAAATCAACTAATAAAGGATGAGTTTTTCTTTCCTCGTCCTTTTGGGGACCATATACCCAATGATTGATATAATGAAATCTACACCATCTTATATGCTCCATTTCCCAAATATCTTCTTCAGAAGTTCCCTCATTCTTTTTTCTTTTCTCAATCCAATAGAAATCGGCTCTTGCTATACTTGAGTTCCTTTTAAAGCCGGATAATTTTTGCCATTGTTCATTCATTTCCTTTTCATAATCAGAAGACATCTCAGTTTTATTTGCCCTTATATAATAATCATAATTAAACAACTTTGCCATCAAATACGTTTGCTCAGATTTAATGGTCTTTTCATTTAATATGGATGATACATTACCAAAAGAACAAATGTGATTGCTTTCAAACATTTTTGAAAAATTCTCACCCGATTTACTGAATACAAAAATATTTAATAAAGGATTTGCCCCTATCAATACCTGAATCGCATTTATATCATTTTCTTGGGATATAATTACACGATTCATATCCGTAATTGTGTTAACCGCTTCCAGCCACTCTTCTCTGTGAACAATAATATGATCTGAGTTCACTAAATTCAGTGATTCCAGGAAGGTAATTTGATATGCATCGGCACCCCAAATATGATATTCAATACATTGGGTTAAGCTATATATATTGTTAAGATAAGCCTGTTTAAATATAGACTTTCCAAGTGAATCAAAACCAATCATTCCGATTTTGTATTTTTCCCGGCAAACTCATTATTAATATCCTCATACAAATTATGGGTTTTCCAAAATTCACGTGCCAGAATTTCATTAATATTAAAATAATGAATATTTTCATCTCTAGCGCTTAACAAGCCGGTATCTCTTGATTACCATCTGTCGGATAAACCTTGTAATCAAATGTTTTCAGATTACGAATTTCTTCAATCTCATGCTCCCAGACAATTTCGTTTGGATCATAATCTCTGGTGGCAATTGCCAAGATATTCTTCCCCTTTTCTAAAGCATATAGCATTTCTTTTCGAACATAGTCCTCTTCATTTTCCCTGTGCAGAAAGTAGCCGGGTGATAAAATCATAAGAAAATTAGGCGACTGATCGATTCCTCTTTGAATTTTTTTCCAAAAATCCACATTATGAATATTATTTCTATCAAAAAAAGTTTCAACACCTTTTTGATTGAATTATTCATTTATTAATGCTGCCAAATCTCCACCTGTATCTCTTCTATAACTAATAAAAAGATCCATATTTTCCTCCGTGAATGTGCTTTTGGAATCTTTCCTGGTTGAAAGATTATTTAATCTCATAAACCGGTTTAATTTTTGTATTCTGAGAATTCTTAAAGAAACTGACAAAAATTCTTTCTATAATCATATGCAGATTCTGTGAATGAGCTTCTGTCAAGACAATTAAATACTGACTTTCAGACACTCTTGCCATAACATCCACTTTCCTAAGTGACTGGAGAATGCTGTATTCCATAGCTTTCATCGCCTCACCAACATCACACATTGCCGTATCATCTTCCCAAACCAATGAAATCAACACAGTATGAACATCAATTCCAAATCTGATATGAAGCCCATCAATATACTGATACACTTTCCCAATATCTTCCTGATTGATTTTAATTGCTCCCGGTTCACAATTCTGTGTAATTAATTCACTGACTACCGATGTTACGTCGTCCAAATCATGCTTTACTCCATTCTCATTTTGTTGCGTACTCAAAGCACCCTCATCCAAAAGTTCAAGAAAAACATCTATCATATGTGAATCAAATTGTGTGTCTCGTCCCCTATTAAGTTCTCCGCGAATTACTTCCTTTGATAATGCTTTTCTATATGCTCTGTCAGATGACATTGCATCATATGCATCAACAATACATACAAGTCTTGCTTCCTCCGGAATATCTTCTCCGGACTTCTTATCCGGATATCCGTTTCCATCGTATCGTTCATGATGATTTCTGGCAACTACGTACATTTCAGCCAAACTTGATACCCCTTGCAGAATTTCCGAGCCGATTATTGTATGATGCTTGATTATTTCGAACTCTTCCTCGGACAATCTATCGGCCTTATTTAATACTCTATCCGGAATTCCAATCTTTCCAACATCATGAAGAAGTGCTTTATATCGAACACTATTAATTCGTTCCTCATCCCAACCAAGTCTTCTCGCCAAGATAACTGAATACTCTGCAACACGCGTAGAATGACCTTTTGTATATATATCCTTTGCATCAATAGCAGTTACAAGTGTATTAATGATTTCAGCCGAAATGTGCTTTGCTTTTGCATTTTCTGCAAATTGAATCTGCTTTTTTACCATATCATTAATACATGATATCACCATGCTGACTCCGAAAATGAAAACGCCAACTCTACTATATTTTCCAAGATCTCCTATCTTTATGGTGTAGCACCGAACCAAATCAATAACCGCACAAATCGCTGCAAAAAGAATACCCAAAAACGCAACGTCCACCTTCTTCCTTTGGCGAACATTATTAAACTCCATTATAAGCACAGAAGCTATAACTATTGAAAGTATTCCATGCGAAACAAATGCCATATTCATAAAATCAAGTATGTTAAGTGCCTGCAAAGTCAACTGCACAATAATATTTATAACTGTTAAACCAATTAATATGTGCATCAGCTTTTTGTAGTAATCTGAAGTCGCAAGTAAATATAATTCTATAAAAATAGGTGCCGTCATAAGGCTGATAAAAATCATATTAGAATACAAAAACTGATTTCCATAAAAAATCATAGGTACCTTTGTCTCAATCAGATGGTACGCAAACAAAACAATAAAATACATACCTATACTAAATAATCTGGCCGGATTCTGTTTTGATTTTATTTGAACAGTGGCAAAAATCAACAAAGTTATGCCACATACAAGTATTCCAAGGCAGCATATGAGCGGCAGAATTCTATTCTTTAGAAAATATAAAATGACAACATCTCTGTCACCAACTACCATCTGCGTCATATAGGTCGCATAGTCCTCATATGGCGACTGCATTTTAAGCTTCAGAATCTTTCCTTCACTGTCCTGCGGAATATCCGCAAACACCATAACACTTCCCGGAGTATTTCCAATGGCACGCTTATCATCCATTCCAAAAGAATAGATAAGTTCGTCATCTACAAATGCCTGCAATTTTTTATCCGCTGATAAAAAACACAAAGTCTTACCACACATTTTATCTGAGATGACCCTCCGAGCCACAATTATCTCATCGGCATCTGATTTACCATAATACGGAATGGATAAAATACTAATTGTCGTTCCATCTTCTGTCGTAATCTCCCATCCCGAATTACATTCAACAACATCATCTGTAGCCAGAGTGACATCCTGAACTTTAGATGTGCACATTATTATTCCAATTGCTGTAAACTGTAAAATAACTATTGCAACAATAAGCATAGAAATATATTTAATATTTTTCATCTTTTGTCCTCAAACTTCTCTTGCATCATTCTGTATGCTCTGTAAATCTGCTCCAGAATAATCAACCTCATAAGCTGCCGGGATTTTCCTTCATTATCCCACGTATAGAATCACAAACTCCGCTTCGGCACGACACCAGAAACACTGATAAAAATTTACATTAATTATATAATTATGTCTGCGGATTTGTAAACACAATTCCGAGTCTTACATACCAACTATTGCAGAGGAAAATGTATGCCTTTTCTTTCTCATATATCAATTGACAAATATCCCATTATATTTCCTTTTTATGAACAAAACCTTTCGCACAAAAAATCGGCATCAAACCCCTTTCCGGATTCAACACCGCTTCTCTGCTTTTCCTTCTTTCTGTTATAAACCTTACCACCGGGAACTGATCTACACTGTTAATACCCCTTCCTCTTTCTGGCAGCCCCAATCAGATTCTCTATTTCTCAATCTCTCCTGTCCAATCTATAATTCCGCCAAACTCATGGAATGCCGTAAGGGAAACGTTGCAGGATACACCTTTTGTACCAAATATTTGTATATTCATTACACCCTGTTTACCTCTGATCTTTTTCTTTAGCTTCCGTTTTTATCCTTCAATACTTCCCGGATTAAGCAAGAACTCATAAATATTCACCGTCAAAATCCCATTCTCGTCGTAATGCGTTGGAACTATATCTTTTGTCACCACAATTTTCTTGAAAGAATCATCTATTTTCCTAAATGGTCGTATCTCTTGATTTCTTTTTGCTTCATCTGGGAGCGAATAAGCCGACTGTATATAATACCTTGCAGATCCAAGATTACAAACAAAATCTACTTCCAAAGCTTTTCGAACTACTTTTCCATCTTTGTCCTTCTCTGCAATTGGCACCACGCCTACATCCACACTATATCCGCGCATGCGAAGTTCGTTATAAATCACATTTTCCATCGAATGTGTCTGCTCAAACTGTCGGAAATTTATTCGAGCATTACGAAGTCCCAAATCGGAAAAATAGTATTTCTTCGGTGTTTCGATATAAGCCTTACCCTTAATATCATATCTCTGTGCAGACTCTATCAAAAAAGAATCTTCAAAGTAATCTAAATATTTCTTGATGGTTTTTGCTGTAATACTTGATTTTTTGGCCGTCTTAAATGTATTTTTTAATTTCTCCGGATTAGTAAGCGAACCTATCGCAGAAGAAAGAATATTCAGCAAATCTTCTAACTCCCCTTGATTCTTTACTCTATTTCTCTTGAATATATCTGTAATATAGATTTCATCAAACAGATTCTGCAAAACGGTAGCTTTTTCATTTGCACCTTCGCGTAGAACTACGAGCGGTATTCCACCATAAAGCATATACTCTGACAACCCTTCGTACTTATCACCCTTATATACAGACATGAATTCCGCGAAACTTAATGGATACATATGGATTTCATCACCACGTCCGGCAAACTCAGTGATAATATCTTTGGACAAAAACTTTGCATTACTTCCGGTGACATATACATCCATATTATCCTTACGCAAGTACCCATTTAGAACAGATTCAAAACAATCAAGTAACTGTACCTCATCTAAGAGCAAATAATATTTCCCTTCACCAGATGTTTGAGAGCGAATATATTCCATGAATAACTCTGGATTCACGCCTCTTTTTTCTTTCTCAACACTAATCAGACTCTCCCCTATAAGATGAAGATCCTCTGCGGAATCAAATGCAAAACGGATAATATGCTCTTTATCAACACCATTCTCTATCAAATAATTATAAAAGAGAGTATTTAACAAATACGATTTACCACATCTTCTAATACCAGTTATAACCTTTATCAATCCATTATTTTGTCTTTTTATAAGTTTGTTCAAATAATACTCACGTTTTATCTCCATAGCTATGCACTCCTTTAGGGAAGATTTTTGCAACTAGTTACATTTTTCAGTCCTATAATACCATATTTTTTTGTATTTCTCAACGTATCTTTCCAAATTAGGGAAGATTTTTGCAATTAGTTGCATTTTTCAGTCCTAGGATTCCCTCGTAACATATTTTTATGTACAAACCCTATATTCATTGAAATTATTTTATCCTCCTGACCCACAAACGCAAAAAGACCACTCCCAAGCATTCACTTGAAAGTGGTCCATACACACTGGACTTATTTATCCAAACTCTTCATTGTCGGGAACTCATTGGAAGAATTTCCATTTTGCTTTCGTGATTATCCGTGATAATCATTTTGGCTTGCTGAAATGCTTT
>JAEDCQ010000007.1 GCA_016294075.1 Lachnospiraceae bacterium
CACCCCAGACGCATTAATATAATACAAGACGCACCCCCAAAAGGGTGTGCTGCACATTGGCAGCACACCCTTTTGCATTTTAACAATATGATATTGTACAGTATTTATATTTTACTCATTCAGTGCGCACATGATTTCATTGCTTCTTTGAACGAAGCGTGTCATTGCTTCGGCATCAAGTGGAGCCTGCTGTAATTTTGCAAGGTCATACAACTGTTCGCAGAACATCTTTGTATTCTTTCCGTCCTGATTTGCCAAGATATACTGAACAAGCGGATGGTTTGCATTTAACACAAGCGTTTCGCCTTCGTTGCCGAAGCCTCCCATGCCCATGCCGTTCATGGAATACATACGCATCATATCCTGCATTCTTCTTGTTTCCTCGGATACCGTAATCATGGAAGAAATTTTCTTATTTTTAAGCTTTTCTACTTTTATGGTTATATTTTCCTTCTTTAAAGCTTTTTTAAAAATCTTCTGCAGCTCTTCCGCCTGCGTCTTCATTTCTTCCTGTGCTTTTTTGCTTGTCTTACTCATGAAGGAATCGGTCAAATCTGCATCGATACGCATAAATTTAATTCCTTCATTCTTAGCCTCCAACTGGGAAATAAACGGCTGATCAATATTATGATTTAAAATGACAGCATCCATCTTTGCCTGACGGAACATATTAATGTACTGGCTCTGCTGCTGTTCATCCGTAACATAATAAATAACCTTTTCTTTTTTCTCTTCCTCAGAAGAAGTTTCCTCGGAAGAATTCTCACCTGCAGCCTCTTCTGCATCCACAATATCTGCATTTTCTTCCGCATTTTCTTCCGCATCAATTGGCTTCACTTCAAGGCATTCCGGAAGAGTCATATATTTGCCGTCCAGATTCTTAAACAGAATATAATCTGTCATCTTTTCGCAGAACTTATCATCCTTTAAGCAGCCGAATTTGATAAACGGGCTGATATCATCCCAATATTTATCATATTCCTCTTTTTCTGTCTTGCACATGCCGGAAAGCTTATCGGCAACCTTCTTTGTAATATATTCGGAGATTTTCTTTACAAATCCGTCATTCTGCAATGCACTTCTTGATACATTTAACGGCAAATCCGGACAATCGATTACACCCTTTAACAAAAGCAGGAATTCCGGAATAACCTCTTTGATATTGTCTGCGATAAATACCTGATTATTATACAGCTTAATGGTTCCTTCAATGGACTCATACTCGGTATTAATCTTAGGGAAATAAAGAATTCCCTTTAAATTAAACGGATAATCCATATTTAAATGAATCCAGAATAACGGCTCCTTATAATCCATGAATACCTTACGGTAGAAATCAAGATACTCTTCCTTGGTACATTCATTCGGATGCTTTGCCCAAAGAGGCTGTGTCTCGTTTAATAATTCCGGACGCTTTTTAATTTTTAAGCGAATTTTATCCTCTTTCTTGTCTGCATCGGGTACGATTGTTTCTACAATTTCATCGGTAGGAAGCTTATCCTCCTCATTGATGGTCTCTGTTTCATCCGTATCGGCCTTAGACAGATATATTTCCGTCGGCATAAATGAACAGTATTTCTTTATGACTTCTCTTGCTTTGTATTCATTACAGAACTCTAATACATCCTCATTCAAAAACAGGGTGATTTCTGTTCCGACAGTGTCCCTGTCTCCATCTTCCATAGAAAATTCCGTACCGCCGTCGCATTCCCAATGAACAGCCTTTGCACCGTCCTGATAAGAAAGCGAATCAATGTGAACCTCATCTGCAACCATAAATGCAGAGTAAAAGCCTAAGCCGAAATGACCGATAATCTGGTCTTCATTTGTCTTATCCTTATATTTTTCAATGAAATCGGTTGCACCGGAAAAGGCAATCTGATTGATATATTCTTCTACCTCATCTGCCGTCATACCGATACCGTTATCGATAAACTTTAATGTTTTATTTTTAGGATCTACGATTACCTGAATCTTTGCCTTATAATCATCGGGTAATGTATATTCTCCCATCATATCAAGCTTTTTGAGCTTTGTGATTGCATCACAGCCGTTTGAGATTAACTCTCTGAAAAAAATGTCATGATCGGAATACAACCATTTCTTGATAATCGGAAAAATGTTTTCGCTGTTAATTGATAAACTTCCATGCTTTTGTGCCATTCTACATCACTTTCCTTTCTTTATTTTCTTTAAGCACTTTTCTGTCCATGCTTTCTTTCAAAATACAGGCAGTTTCAATTTAAATAGAAGTTTAATCCCGGTAAAAATAAATGTCAAGGCAAAATTAGCACTCATTTAAAAAGAGTGCTAATAATTATTCTGAATCCCTGCAAAATCAAGGCTTCCGGGATTTCTTAAATTTTCATAAACATACATAAATATAGCATTTGGGACTATTTTTTGTCCGTAGCCTCTATCCTTCAAAATAATGATTATACACTTCAAAAAAATCACTGGTTGTCACATTTTCATCATGTATAAACGTAATTTCACTCCAAAGCTCTTTATTCAGATTTTTTACAAGAGAACTCACAAAACTCTCATACACCTCACCGAATACTTCTTTTTTTCGTTCCTCAACAATTCTCTTTTTGTTTTCATCGGTTACTTCACGGTTAAACGTACTGATGCATTTGATAATATGATATCCGTACTGTGTTTCTACTATATTACTTATCTCATTCGTTCCAAGATTGAATGCGGCTTCTTCAAATACCGGTTCCATCTCTCCTTTACCGAAGGAATATGTCAATGTATCATCTTCACTGTATTTATCGGCAAGTGTATGAAAATCCTCTCCCGCCTTTACTTTCTTCTCTACTTCCTGTGCCAATAGATACGCCTGCTCCTTTGCATACACGGAATACTCTGACTTTTCCCCGTTTTCATCAAGATTATATGTCTTTATCAGAATATGTTCTACCGTAATCGTGCGGGCTTCATCATCGCTGATTTCCGGGTTAATATCCTTAATCAGATGATGATACAGCTTATTGGAAAGCGCAAATTCACTGTACAGGGATATAATAACATCTTCTGACACACCCATCATTTCTTTTTCCGTCTCATTCAGGGAACTAAAATACTCTTCTGCCGCAGCCTCCGCCAGTCTTATCTCATCCTCAGTCAATGAAAGATTATACTTCTTTGCAAGAAGTGTCATAGCCTTAATCTGCGCAATTTTGGCAAGTGCCGTATCTTTTACATTTTCTTCCAGGGAAACCCCATCGATATTGGTCTCCCATATTTTACTTCCGTAAACTGTTTCATAATGATTCTGGATATTGGTCAGGTATACCATAATCTCCGCCTTTGAACAGGAAACCTCTTCTATCCGGAATACTTCATTTTTGGAAAAACCGGTTGTCAGAACCACCTTCATATTATCGGAATCCGCCCCGCACCCGGAAAGCAGCATACCTGCCACACAAAAAACCGATATCATTTTATATAAATGATTTTTCAAATTCATCCGCCAATCAACCTCTCATAGCAAAAATTCTTATGCGCGTACTGCATCAGATTATGCGTACAGAGCTTCCGTTATTGCGTTTTTCAATCACAATCTGATGGTCAATTCTCTCACACAGCGAAGCTACATGTGAGATAATCCCAATCATTCTGTTCCCGCCGGCAAGCGTCTGCAGCGTGTTACATGCCTGCTCTAAGGATTCTTCATCCAAAGCACCAAACCCTTCATCAATAAACAGCGTTTCCACTTCCATACCGCCGTTTTCTGCCTGGATACAGTCGCTCATTCCCAACGCAAGTGCTAACGATGCTTTAAATATTTCTCCTCCCGATAATGTCTTTACAGGGCGCTTTCTTCCCGTATAATAATCCATTACAAGAATTTCCAGATTGTCCTTTTTTCTTCCGTCACTGACCTGCGTTGCTCTTTGCAGTTCATATCTTCCGTCTGTCATACTGTCCAGACGAAGATTGGCTGCTTTTAAAATTTTCTCAAAATATCCTGCCAGTACAAATTGCTCAAATACCAGTTTTCTGGCGTTATTTCCGTTTGCAAGATTGTCCAAATCCTTTACAAGCCCATATTCCTTCTTAATTTCTTCCGCACGGATACGGTTTTTACAAATCCCCTGATAAGACCTTTGTATTTGATTCAATAAGACACCGGTTTCCTCTGACAGTCGCCGGCATTCTTTTCTTTCCGTCTGTTTTTGTAAAAAACATTCCATAAGCGGGGCTTCGTTTCTTTTGGAAAGCCCTTTCAGAGAATTCTTCAGATGCTCATAAAGTTTTTGTAAAGAAAGAAGGTTATCCTGATAATTCCTGAACTCTCTTTTCTTTTCCTCCAATGTGCCCAAATCCGATATTGCACGCTTATAAGCCTCAAAGTCGTCAAAACCGTTCTTTATCAAATTATCTTCAAGATTTCTTCGTGCTTCCTCTGCTTCCTTCTGCTTCTGCTCTGCATCCCGGCAGCTTAGGACAAGCTGTTTTTCTTTCTCCGCAAGTATAGCAGCCGTCTCAAGGCATAAATTGAGCGTCCTCTCAAATTCCTGTTTCGTATGCTCCCTGATATAAGAAAGTATATCCGGAGAAAACACCTCTAAAGCCTGTGACAATTCATTACTCTGAAGCTTATAGTTCTCTGCTTCCTTTTCGCAATTCTTTTCTTCATTTACAAGGGATAGTGCCTGCTCATAGCAGCGTTCACACTCCTCTCTGCTTTTGTCTGCTTCTTCTTTCCAAAGCTCCAGCTGCCTCTCATCCGGCACATCGTCCGATACTGCCGCAATATGCGGATGATGCAGGGAACCGCATACGGGACATGGTTCACCTTCCTTGACCAGTCTTGCCGCAATACCTATTACGGCTTTTTTATAGCGGACGTCAGCTTCTTCATACTGCCTGCGTTTTTCTTCTGCCTGCTGCTGTGATATTTGATATACGTTTCTTGCCTTAACCAGACTTTCCCTTATCTGCTTAAGGCTGTCTTCTGTCTTCTTTTGCAGCTTCTGCATTTCTTTAAGCTGTTCTGCGCAGTAAAATGCCTGCGAAATGGTGTCCTTCTTTTCAGCAGTCATATTTAAGCTTTGTAGCTGTTCTTTTACTGATGACACCTCTGTTTCCAATTGCTTCATATGTAATGACGCTTTTGTCATTAGCTGTTCTTTTTCTATTACAAGCTTTTCTTCCGGATATAATACCCGGGCTTTCTCCAAATTGCTTATCCAGGCTTCCAACTCTATCATCAACAGCTTCTTTTCCTGCAGCTTTTCCAGCTTCTGTCCTGTCTTTTCCAATTCATCAAAACGGCTGTTCTGCTGTTTTACCGCTTCCAGCTCCTTTTGCAGGGCAAAAAGCTCTTCTTCCAGTTTTTTTTCACTCTGCCTCTGCAAGGAAGCATTTTTCTTTTCCTGTTCGATTTTTTTTAAAAGACACAGCTCAATCTGCTCAAAATCAGGATTTTCCGAAAGAGAAAGCTTTGTCCACTCTTCATCCTCAAAAGAAAGCAGATGCATATCCTCTTCCATTTTATTACGGAAAATCATATATTCTTTATAGAGCTCTTTGGATTTTATACTCAACCGTTCCTGTATACGTGCATATATTCCGGTGCCGAACAGCTCACGAAAAATAGTATTTTTGTCGGTAGGTGAGGCAAATAACATTTTGGAAAACTCTCCCTGAGCTATCATGGATATCTGACGGAACTGTCTGCTGTCCATGCCCAGAATTTCTTCTACTTTTGCAGTGACATCCTGGTTACCTGCTATAATTGTACCGTCCGGCATTGTTAAAACGGCATTCTCCTTTTCTTTCGTAAAAGCATTTTCCCCGCTTTTCCTCTTCTTAGGCCGCTGATACTCCGGATTACGGCTGATATGATAGGATTCATTTTTATGGTTCAGAAACAGTTCAACATAGGTAGGGGTATCCGCATCTGCGAAATCACTGCGCACACTGCCTTTTTCGCGCACTTCACCACTCAGAACACCATATAACGCATATGCTGTTGCATCAAAAATCGTTGTCTTTCCGGCTCCCGTCTGACCTGTAATTAAAAACAGACCGGAAGTATTCAATTGATTAAAATCAATGACTGTCTTTTCCTTATAAGGTCCCCAGCCGCAAATGATTAATTTCTCCGGTTTCATGATATTTCCCTTATTACATCCTCTATCACACTTTTTCTTTCATCATCCATATCCTTTTCCCGAATCAGATGATAAAATTCTTCAAACAACGCTTCTGTTGTCATTTTCGTTTTAGCTTCCGCAACCGTAAAATCTCCGTTATTTTCCTTCTCTTTCTTTTCAAATAACAGCTGCATCACATTCGGATATACATTCCGCAATGTTCCGATTGGGTCAATCAGCTCTTCTTCATCCGAAAGGGTTATCTGCAGATAATCCTCTTTATCCAGATGACTGTCAAAAACAGGCGAAATCAATTCCTCAAGCCTTCCTTTCAGCTTTCTCATACGATGAAGCGGCTTTATCGGAATCCGTGTAATATTTGATACGCCATCCTTGTTAAGATCAACCAACACCAAACTTTTTTCCTGTGTACATTCCGAAAAAGAATACGCAAGCGGTGAGCCTGCGTAAATAACCGGAGAAAGTCCATCCTTTTCTCCATTCATACTCTGGGGCTTGTGAATATGCCCCAACGCCGTATAATCAAAACAATCAAAACAGGAGGCATCCACATTATCAAGTCCTCCTACTAAAACATGGCTTTCGGAATCGGACAACTCCGGTTCATGCCCTGCATTGGTGACAAAGAAATGAGTCACCAGAACATGGCGGCGGGTTCCTTCTTTTCCCGTATTATCTTTTTGAGGATTTTCTTCTTCGGTTTCAAATGTATCCCGCAGCATATGTCGTACTGCTTCCATAGAGGAATTTTCCTGCAAAATGGCCGGTTTCACAAACGGCATAAGCGTAAATACAACAGGACCGTATTCGTCCTGCAGCGTTACCTGCTTACAGCATCCTTTATAGGTTCCTTCAAAATGAACACCGTGTTCTCCCAATATTTCCTGTGCAAAGCCTAAACGCTCCGGTGAATCATGATTCCCGCTGATGCAGAAGATTTCTACTCCCGTCTCGTGCAAACGCTGAATAAATTCATGAAAAACCAAAACTGCTTCCGCAGAAGGGATCGGTCTGTCATACACGTCACCGGCAATAACAAAAGCCTGCACACCCTGTTCCTTTGTCATATCGACCATTTGAGTCAATACATATTTCTGGTCCTCAAGCATACTAAAGCCATTTACGATTTTTCCGATATGAAGGTCTGCGGTGTGTAAGATTTTCATTGTGAGTTAATGCTCCATTTACTCTGTTACAAAGTATTACTGATATTTTAAGTTCCTTTGTCTTTAATACTTTACTTTGAAATATTACTTATTTGCGCTCATATTTTACAAATGCATAGGTCGTATCAAAATACACCTGTTCATCGCTCTCTGCCGTAATTTCCCACTCCTCATCCTTATCGAGATTCGGGAAATAGGCATCCGCTTCGTATTCTCTGTCAATTTTTGTAATATGGCAGACATCTGCATACGGAAGCATCTGACGGTATATGGTTTCTCCGCCAATGATATAAATATCATTCGTGTCATATTTTTTTAATTCTTCCATTAGCTCATCAATGGAATGTACAACAACAGCATCACCTGCATTATAATCTTTTTTGGCTGTCAGTACGATATTGGTTCGTTTCGGCAGAGGCTTCTGCCCCGGAAAGGATTCCAGCGTTTTGCGCCCCATTACAACCACCTTTCCCATTGTTTCCTGGCGGAACATTTTCATATCCGCCGGAATGCTGATTAATAGTTTATTTTTATTTCCGATAGCCCATTTACTGTCTACGGCTGCAATCATGTTCATGAAAGTATTCTCCTTCTATTGTCCAAGCAATAACATCTGTATTTTAATTTCTTCAAACACTTATAAACCTAAATCGCGATAGGTATGTCCGTAATCTGTTCGCCCGTAATATAGTTTTCCACAGATACATCATTTCGCGTAAACTGATAGAAATCTTTAATATCCGGATTGAGTGTGAATTTTGGAGCGTCATACTGCGGACGGCTGATAAGCTCTTTGATAATCGGAATATGGCGGTCATAAATATGTGCATCCGCAATAACATGCACCAATTCTCCCACATTCATATCACACACCTGCGCAAGCATATGCACAAGAACGGCATACTGCACCACATTCCAGTTATTTGCCGCCAAAACATCCTGAGATCGCTGGTTTAAGATGGCATTCAGCGTCAGCCGTTCCTCTCCCGGCTTTTGTGTTACATTAAAGGTCATGCTATAAGCACAGGGATATAAATTCATCTCGTGTAAATCCTGATGCACATAGATATTTGTCATAATACGTCTGCTGAACGGATTATTTTTCAAATCAAAAATAACCCTGTCCACCTGATCCATCATACCCTCTCTATACTGATGCTTTACCCCAAGCTGATAGCCGTATGCCTTTCCGATGGAACCGTCTTCGTCCGCCCACTCATCCCAGATATGGCTGTGTAAATCATGAATATTGTTTGATTTCTGCTGCCATATCCAGAGCATTTCATCCGTTGCACTTTTAAGTGCCGTACGTCTAAGCGTAAGCAGCGGAAATTCTTTCGCAAGATCATAGCGGTTTACCACCCCAAATTTCTTTATTGTATATGCCGGTGTACCATCCGGCCACTTCGGCCTGACTTTTTCACCCTCGGTACTTGTTCCTTTTTCCAAAATATTCCTGCACATATCCACAAAGATACGATCTGCCATACTCATGCTGTTGTTCCTCGTTTCCTTATTTTTATTATTTACTTATCCTTCCGATAGTTTCAAAAGTGCATGCTCTCACTTATAGAGGTAATATCAATCCCATTTGCATCAGTTATCCCATTTGTCACAAAGAGAATTAATCTGATCGGCAAATTTTCCAAGCTCCTTATTCGGACGTCCTTCACATTTTTTAATCACACCGATTAAGCGCTGTCCTGCTGCCAGCAACCGTTCAAATACACCGGATGCGGCATGCGGCTTCTTAACAACCGTGACGCGTACCGGTTCCGCTTCATAATCAAATGTGTTAGTAATCAGATTAAATTTTGTACCACTGTATGGTGCATATGCATCCATATCATACTCATCAATCAAACACTGTGCAAACGTATCCGTAACCGAATCTTCTCCATGGACTACAAAGACACGTTTCGGTTTTTTCTCAAAGCCCGTTACCCAATCTATCAGACCGTTTTTATCGGCATGACCACTGATGCCGGCAAGCTTTTCAATACTTGCACGCACTTCAATCTGCTCACCGAATAATTTGACTTCCTGTGCGCCCTCCAATAAAAATCTTCCCAATGTACCGACAGCCTGATAACCTACAAACAGTATCGTACATTCCGGTCTCCACAAATTATGTTTTAAGTGATGGCGGATACGTCCCGCTTCACACATACCGGAAGCAGAAATAATGACCTTCGGAGTCATATCGAAGTTAATGGCTTTCGATTCATCGCTCGTAATACTTAAATGCAATCCCTGAAAACGGATTGGATTGATTCCGCGTCTTACAAGATCCAATGCCTCTTCATCAAAACAGGTCATTTCATTTTCCATAAAGATACCGGTTGCTTCCACAGCAAGCGGGCTGTCTACATATATGGGAAAATTAGGGAATCCCTGAATCATATTGTCCTCTTTTATTTTACGGATAAAATACAGCATCTCCTGCGTTCTGCCGACTGCAAAAGAAGGAATGACAACATTGCCTCCACGGTTAAAGGTCTCCTGAATAATACGCGCAAGTTCCTTTACATAATCCGGACGTTCCAGAGAATGCAGACGATCTCCGTATGTTGATTCCATTACAACATAATCGGCCTCTGCAGTCTTCTTCGGGTCGCGAAGAAGCGGCTGATTCGTATTGCCGATATCACCCGAGAATACAACCTTTCTTTCTTCTCCGCCCTCCTTCATCCAAACCTCAATGCTGGAAGAACCCAAAAGATGCCCGATGTCCGTAAAACGAATCTCAATTCCTTCTGCTACCTGTATTTTCTGATCGTATGCGCAGGGAATAATATTTCGGATAATACCGTCTGCGTCCTCCATCGTATAGATTGGTTCTTTTTCTTTTAGCTGCGAAGTACGCTTTGCCTTGCGGTTACGCCATTCTGCCTCCTGCATCTGAATATGTGCGCAGTCACGAAGCATAATACTGCATAAATCGGCACTTGCCTCGGTCATAAAAACCTGCCCTCTGAAGCCTCTTGCATACAAAAGCGGCAGATATCCCGAATGATCCACATGTGCATGCGTTAAAAATACATAATCAATCAACGGAGGTTCCACCGGAAGCGGCGCATTTTCAAACAGATTCGTCCCCTGCTCCATTCCGTAATCCACCAAAATATGTTTCCCACAAGCATTCAGATAATGACAGCTCCCCGTAACTTCATGGGCTGCACCGATAAATATCAATTTCATAAGCGCACCTCCGGCAATCATTTTTTACTAACAAAGAGCATCCCAGACTCCCCTCAAGCTTATTGGATCCTCTGTCTAATATATAAATATATTGTATCATTTATTTGTATATTATGGTAGGGGATAAAAACTTTTAGAAAATCTCATATGCATCATCCATCACCTTACAATTTCAATTCCCATAATCTGCTCCATTGCTATCTTCATTCCGCTATCCATGATGATAGTATTTTGTGTCTCATCTATCTTTTTTACCGTCCCAATATCCGTAAGGTAGGCGCCGCCGCACTTCTGCGCGTCCGGTTTAAAATAGATAACGGAAACCTTCCACTTCTCGGAAAGATGCTGTGATATTTCATAAAGTTTCTCATTGATACTTTCTATGGCACTTTCATCGAGCATTATCCTATCATCCGTAAGCCTTGCGGTTTCCTCAATTGCTTCCTCATGACCGGCAAGTGCAGAAAAAGGAGCAAACTGCGCAGCCCTGTCATGGAGCGACATATGTGCACGTTCCACGGACTGATGATGGGGCAGATTAATAATATCGTCATATCTATGTGCATCCTTATAATATCCGTTCATGCTTTATGACCTCCAATCTGCTCATTTCTTTCTCTGGTCGTTGCCCCTTCCTCAAAATTGATTCCCTTTAGAACTGCGTTCTTGCCAAATTTTTTCTGAATATCCAAAATGGCATGCTGCATCCGTTTTTCCTTCTCACACTCTTCTTTCTGCAGTTTTCTTTCTCGTTCAAGAGCTTCATAATCCGTAAACAAATCCAACTGTTCAAAGGTTTGTTCCTCTGTCACTTCACTCTCCGGAACTACCCTCGCTGCCACAATATTTATCCTGCGTACCAGCAAATCCCAATTGATAATTCTGTCAAATAATTCTTCTACCGCCCGCATAATAATCTTAGTAGATGAGGTCAGTCCGGGCAGATTAACCGTTCCGTGTGCATGTTTGGGAATCCTTCTTCCATAATGGTCTGTCGTAACCTCACCGCGATACTTTTTCCTGATTACAGGGTCAGTCAGACTCTCTACATCATAGCCTATAGTAAGTACCATCTGGTCAGTAACCAACTTCTTGTCCACCATATCCAGCACCAGCAAATCCGTCATTTCTTTTACAATCAGCTTTGCCTTTTGAGCAGTATACGCACAATGAAGTACCTGACCGGAGCCCAGACTGTTTTTCTCCGGTTTATAGGCTTTAATCTCTGCAATCGTAGTAGGCTCCCATCCCCATGCATGGTCTATCAGAAGTTCTGCATTGATGCCGAATAACTTATATAAAAGAGCCTCATTATGATACTCGTTTGCTTTTCCTAAAGAACAACGGGCTACATCTCCCATTGTAAACATGCCGTTTTCCATAAGCTTTTTGGCATACCCCGGTCCAACACGCCAAAAATCTGTCAGCGGAGCATGATTCCACAAAAGCTGTCGATAAGACCTCTCATCCAATTCGGCAATACGGACCCCGTCCTTATCTGCCGGCATTTTTTTAGCCACTATATCCATAGCTATCTTACACAAATACATATTGGTGCCAATGCCTGCTGTTGCTGTCACACCGGTTTCCTGTAATACATCCCGAATCATTTTAAGTGCAAGGTCATGCGCACTCATTTTATAAATATCCAGATAGGTTGTGGCATCAATAAACACTTCATCAACGGAATATACATGCATATCCTCCGGCGCGATATACCTTAAATAGATGTCAAAAATTCTCGTACTGTAGTCCATGTAATATGCCATTCTCGGAACTGCTGCAATATAAGAGATTTCAAGCTCCGGTGACCTTGCCAGCTCTACCGCATTAAAGGATGCACCTGTAAATTCTCTGCCCGGTGCTTTCGCCTTTCTCTCTATATTTGCTTCTCTGATCCTCTGAACCACTTCAAATAATCTTGGTCTTCCCGGAATGCCATAGCTTTTAAGTGAAGGCGATACAGCAAGACATATCGTCTTCTCTGTTCTGCCTGCATCCGCAACGACCAGATTTGTTGTCAAAGGGTCCAGACCTCTTTCTATACATTCCACAGAGGCATAAAATGATTTCAAATCGATTGCAATGTATGTTCTGTCTGACATTTTGCGCCTCCTTACTTTTTATTTTTAGCTATATTTTCCTTATAGGCTCAAGTTTTATTTTTCTTTCCAAATATTCCCTTTATCTTGTAGTTGAAAACGAACATTTGTTCGTATATAATTATAGCAAATTATTTCATTATCGTAAAGAATAAAGTAAATTTTTCATATGCGGAGGGGATATTTATGAGTCAGATTTTATCACAAAACTCTCACGATTATCTATCTATGCAGATAATTCCGGTTATTGCTTCTTTTAATGATGAAGGACAAATCAAGCCCCTTTATGTTGGAATCAATGGGAAACAATACAAGGTTGATTCCTATTGGATACGACGAAGCTTTTCGAATCAGATAGAGTTTCACTGCAGGCTTCTTATTGAAAATATGCTTAAACCGATTATCATCACTTATTATTTGCATGAATGTATCTGGACAATACCAAATCATCCGGAAAATAATTAAGGCCGGTGGTTTTTTGAGTTACCACCGGCTCTCACAAGCATTATTTCAGGTTCTCCGCCAGAGCAGACAGAACCTGCTCCACACGAATGGGTTTGGTGATGTGACCGTTCATGCCGGCACGGAAGGCATTTTCCCTATCCTCCTCAAAGGCATTGGCGGTCGTTGCAAGGCACGGACGTGTCTCGATAATATAAAAAAGACATCCTAAGGGATGTCTTTTTCATGTTATCCGAGAGCGCGAGACGGGGATCGAACCCGCGACCCTCTCCTTGGCAAGGAGATGCTCCACCGCTGAGCCACTCGCGCATATTATGTCTGCCGTTACAACGACAAAACATAATATAACCGATAAAAATCTATTTGTCAATAGCTCCGGCGTATTTTATTCGATACACTCTTGCAAGAGAATCATTAATACGTGCTTCACTAATCGTACCGTCCTTGACAGCCGCCAATACGCCTTCATATGCTTCCTCAAAATTCTCCGGCATTAAAAGCATATCCGCACCGGCCTTAAGCGCCATGATACATGCCTGTGAAGAATCATAGTACTCTGAAATAGCTGACATATTCAGTGCATCGGTAATAACAACGCCATTGTATCCCATTTCTTCCCGCAGTACATCCGTAATCACTTTCTTGGATAAAGATGCGGATGTATTATCACCTGTTATGGAAGGAACCGCAAAATGTCCTACCATTATCATCTTTGCCCCGGCTTCAATACCTGCCGCAAAAGGCTTAAGCTCCGTTTCCCGCATTTCTTCTAAGGTTCTGTCTGTGGATGCTAATTCTTCATGTGTATCCCCATCCGCATTCCCCTGTCCCGGAAAATGTTTCAGACAGGCAGTTACACCTGTTTCTTCTAGTGCTTTTACGGAAGATGCCACCATAGAAGATACATTATCCGCGTCACTTCCAAACGAACGCGTTCCGATTGCTTTATTGTTCGGATTGGTCAATACATCTGCAACCGGTGCAAAGTTTAGATTAAAACCATACTCACACAAATAGTTCCCTATCTCCTTATATACCTCATATGCATTATTCGGATCACTTGTTTCCCCAATTTGGGCGCAGGAATCAACTTTATTAAGCTTTAACGCATCCGCCACTCTGGCAACACTGTCACCTTCTTCATCTACTGCAAGAAATATCGGATATTTACTCATCGATACTGTATTTGCAAGCATTTCGGTAATCTGGTCTTTAGATTGAATATTCTGCTCAAAATAAACAAGGCCTCCGACCGGATACTTATCCAAGGCTTCCTTCGTGCCGTCACCTGCTTTGACAGCCTTGTCAACATTAGTCAAAGCCTCCGGAGTAATGATAAACAAACCTGCCACTCTATCCTCTAAAGACATTTCCGAAATACAGGAATTCACTACTTCCTCAAGCAAATCCTCTTCTGTATATTCCTCAACTTCCGTTGTTGTTTCTTCTGTCTCGGGAACAGCTTCCTCTACCGATGTGGTCTGCATTTCTTCCGCAGCCTGCGCCATCGCCTCTTCTTCCAATCGCTGCTGTTTGCGTTTTTCAAGAGCATTACCTCCTGCTCTGACAGCAACAAAAGCTCCGACCCCTACGACGGCAAGAACCAAAGCAAGCGATACATAAGCTAATATCTGATTGCGGATTCTACGCTTTCTCCTATACTCTCTTTTATCATCATCCTGAAATTCCAAATCTGACATAATACTCCTTTCTCACACATGTTTGAGTATAACATATATCATGATTTGTTCCAATCCCATTTTTTGATATACCTTCTTAGATTTTTCTTAATTTTTTTCAAAAAGTTAGAAAACTTCTTGCCGCACAATCAGGAAGCGGATACCAACACACCGTTTGTATTGATATCCGCTTCTAAACTGTAATTTCCAAGGGATTATACCTCTCTTTCATTTCATTAACACGAATTCTTCTGTATTCAGTTGTCCGCGCATTTTTCACATTTTTTCTCTTGTACTGATTGTACTGCAGCATCCTCATCATTGTTTTCCTCTGCTGCTATTTTTTATGCTTTTCTACGCTGTTTGTGTTTAGATTAAGTTTTTGTTGGACCGTACCTTCCTTTCTGCTTTATTTTAATAAGTTACTACTGATATCAGTCTCTCTATATTAGAGATATGTGCACTTCTTTGTTTTCTCTCTGTTGTTTATGATTGAATTATATAGTAACCCTTTTCATTTGTCAATACACTTTTGGCAAAATTTTTAAATATTTTTATTAATTTTGTTTCGTTTGTATTTATTCTGTTTTTAATGTGTATATTTTTTAAATTGTATATACATTTAGGATGGAATTGGTACACTCGCTATATCTTTCTTTTGCAGTTCTTCTAACTGTTTTTTCAAAATCTCTATTTCGTCTGTCAAAGAATGGAATGTATTCCCCCGGCTCTTTGAGCCTGTTCTCCTACTTCTTGATAATCAGATAAAAGATGTCTCTTGAATATATCGCATATATTTTCACCAGTGTTCAATATTAGTAAGAAAAACTTAATGATAAAAGCAATAAATACAGTTTTCCCATACCCCTCTGGAAAACATAGCCTGATTATAATATAATGAAGCATATCTGATACAAAAAAGAATAATGAACGGAGGCTGTATATGAAATCGAAAGCATTTGAGAAACTCGCACAAAATGTAATTAAGAATCTGGAAAAACGCAATATGGAAGGATACTATTTTGAGAATTCCAAAGCTTGTGTAGAAGCCATTATGAATATGATTCCTGACGGAAGTACCATAAGCTGGGGCGGCTCACAGACCATTAATGAAAGCGGTATGATGGATGCACTGAAAGCATCCGGTCTGACATTAATTGACAGAACTGCTGCAAAATCACCGGAAGAAAGCAGAGAAATATATGCTAAAACTGTAATGGCAGATTATTATTTTATGAGCACAAACGCAATTACAAATGATGGTGAATTAATCAACATTGACGGAAACGGCAATCGTGTTGCGTGTCTGATTCAGGGGCCGACCCATGTTATGATTCTGGTCGGCCGTAATAAATTTACTGCTTCTGTAAATGCAGGTGTAGAGCGTGTACGCAATACCGCTTCTCCTGCCAATGCCATCCGCCTGAACAAAAATATTCCCTGCGGATTGACCGGAAGCTGTCATGATTGTCTTTCTCCCGAATGCTTTTGTAATCAGGTAGTAATTACGAGAAGAAGCGGGCACACCGGAAGAATCAAAGTGTTTTTAATTAATGAAGACTTAGGCTATTAGATTTGGTATTACCACACATCTTCAGTTAACTTTTTACATAAAAAAACGGTGCCATACGGCACCGTTTTTATACTTACTCACACTTCATTCGAAATAAACTGTCTGTTTTCTCATTTTATAATCTGACTTAGATTCTGGTTTCCACAAAGATATCATAGATTGCTTTTATTGCCGTTTCAAAATCATCATTGCGGACGCCGATAATGATATTTAACTCAGAAGAACCCTGATCAATCATCTTTACATTTACATCCGCATGGGCAAGTGCCGCAAAGATTCTTCCGGCAGTACCTCTTGTAGATTTCATGCCACGTCCCACAACTGCAATCAATGCAAGGTCAGCTTCAATATCAATGGTATCGGGTTTTGCCAGACGGTGTATACCGGATACTACCTGTTGTTCTTTATCCATAAACTCATCCTGGTGGACAAAAACAGTCAGAGTATCGATTCCGGAAGGCACATGTTCAAAGGAAATACCATTATCCTCAAATACATTCAAAACCTTTCTTCCGAATCCAATCTCGGAATTCATCATATCCTTTTCCACATTAATAGAACAGAATCCTTTTTTGCCGGCAATACCTGTAATAACATATTTTGATTTCTGACAGGTACTTTCCACAATCCAGGTTCCCTTATCATCAGGCGCATTGGTGTTTCGGATGTTAATCGGAATACCTTCCTTACGCACCGGGAAAATTGCATCCTCATGCAATACAGTCGCACCCATATAAGACAACTCTCTCAGTTCCCTGTATGTAATCGTTTCAATTACTTCCGGGTTAATGATAATACGGGGATCGGCAATCAGAAAACCTGATACATCCGTCCAATTTTCATAAATATCTGCATGAATGGCTCTTGCTACTATAGAACCGGTTATATCAGAACCCCCACGTGAAAAGGTCTTTACCGTTCCATCCGGCAGACTGCCGTAAAATCCCGGAATAACCGCATTCTCCATCTTCTGAAGTTTTGAGCCTAATACATCGTTTGTCTTATCGGCATCAAATTCTCCATCTTCTTTGAAGAAAATATAATCTGCAGGATCTACAAATGCATAGTCAAGATACGCCGCCATAATCTTTCCGTTTAAAAACTCTCCACGGCTTGCTGCATAATTGCTTCCCGCTTTTGACATAAAATCCTTTTCAATTTTCTTAAATTCTTCATCCAATGATAAAGTAAGCTTAAGCCCTGCAATGATTTCTTCATAACGTTTTTTTATTTCGTTTAACTGTTTTTTGAAATCCTTTCCCTCTTCTGCAAGATTATAACAGGCATATAGCATATCCGTTACTTTGGTATCGTCTTTAAAACGTTTACCGGGTGCACTGGGCACTACAAATCTTCTTGACGTATCAGCATGAATAATGCTTCCTACTTTGCAAAACTGCTCCGCACTCGCAAGAGAGCTTCCGCCAAATTTAACTACTTTTTTCATAACATCCTCTCATTCTCTTCGTTTGTTATTTTAACAGGCGATCAATCAACGTATATCCGTTTTCAATTAATATACCGCTTTTTGCCGCATCCTTTTCATTATAATTCCAATTTTCCGATTTTTCATCCGTAGAGTCATATAAAAGATACGGAACATTATCAGATGTGTGTGTACGAACACGTACCGGCGTCGGATGATCCGGCATTACAAGCAGACGATAATCAATCTGCTTTGCATCCAGTGAATCCGTCAGTCGTTTAATTACTCTCTGATCAAGGAATTCTACAGCCTGCACCTTTTTTTCACAGCTTCCCTGATGCCCCATTTCATCAGGTGCTTCCACATGTATGTAGGCAAAATCATATCCATCCTCAAAAAGCGCTTTAACAGCTGCATCTGTCTTCCCTTCATAATTTGTATGCAGGCCGCCGTTTGCTCCTTCCACATTGGCGACTCCCATACCAGCTCCGACTGCAATTCCTTTTAACAGGTCAACTGCGGATATCATCATGCCTTTCTTTCCTGTTTTTTCAGTAAAAGAAGACAGCATCGGCTTGGTTCCTGCTCCCCAGAACCAACAGCAGTTAGCAGGATTTAAACCTTTTTTCTTTCTCTCAATGTTCATCGGATGATTTTTCAAAATTTCATAACTTTTTTTCATCATTTCTCGGAGCACAGCATCCTTGGGAAGATACTGTCCGATTTTCTGCGTCAATACATCATGAGGCGGAGTCAATTCCACCACCGTTCCGTTATTCCAAATCAGGCAATGACGATAGCTTGTTCCGACATAGAAATGATAGATTTCGTTTTCCAACTGTTCCTTTACTGCATTTAATAAAACCGCACAATCCTCAGTGCTGATTTCATCTGCGCTGTGGTCAATGATGGTTTTTTCTTCAAAAGGAACATCATCATCCGAAATCGTAACAATATTGCAACGTAATGCAATATCCGTTTCCTTCATTGGGACTCCGATGCTTAATGCCTCAAGCGGAGAACGTCCGGAATAGTATTTTTTCGGGTCATAGCCGAGCACCGACAGATTTGCCGTATCAGAGCCCGGTTTCATCCCATTCGGTATTGTATGTGCCATTCCGATCTCAGAAAGCTTACTGAGTCTGTCAAGACAGGGCGTATTCGCATACTCAAGTACCGTCTTACCTCCCAGTGCCTCTATCGGTTCATCAGCCATTCCATCACCTAAAACTACAATGTACTTCATTTTATCTCCTCCCATAAGCAGAAAAATTATTCTTCATTTTCTACACGTATTACCGAAAGAACCTCTCTTAATCCTTTCATCCGTGTATCAAATTCCTTTTCCGTCATGGAATCGGTAATGAAACCGAATTCATCATCCGTAATATCGATTTCTTTTATTTTACCAAAGCTGTTAAGCACAGCCCCTCTGTCCTTCATTGCCACACGTACAAAGAATTTTCTGGTGCATTCCTTCATATCCAATAAAGGAAGATTATCTGATTCCCATAAAACCGGGATATTCTTTCCGATATTTCCTGCACATTCCATTACATCCGAAACAACGGCACTTGCTGTCGCGAGTTTTCCCGCACCATGTCCGTAGAACATCAAATCTCCCACCATATTTCCGGTTACATATACGGCATTAAATACATCGTTTACACCGCACAAAGGATGCTCTGCACCAAGCATAAACGGAGCAACTAAAATAGACACACCATCATCTGTGCGCTCACTTACCGCTAAAAGCTTAATGCTTTTATTTACTGCTTTTGCATATTCAAAGTCACGTGCCGTAATCTTTGTAATGCCTTCTGTATATATCTTACTGAAGTCAACATTTTTACCTGTCATCAAAGAAGAGAGTATTGCAATCTTTCTGCATGCATCATAGCCTTCCACATCGGCCTCAGGATTACGCTCTGCATAACCCTTTTCCTGTGCTTCTTTTAAAACAGTATCAAAGGAAGCACCTTCCTTCGCCATCTTTGTTAAGATGTAGTTTGTTGTACCATTCAGGATACCTTTAATCTTTACGATATTTTCAGGCGCAAGAGAAGTATTCATCGGACGGATAATCGGAATACCACCGCCGACACTTGCTTCAAACAGATAGGAGCAGTTATTTTCTGCTGCCATCTGTAAAAGCTCGGGACCGTAAGAAGCAACCAATTCCTTATTGGAAGTACATACACTCTTTCCTTTTAATAATGCATCCTTTGTGAACTGATACGCCGGCTTTGTTCCACCCATAGTTTCACAAACAACGGAAATATCCGGGTCGTCTAAAATCAAATTAATATCGTGTACCACCTTATCCTCAAAAGGGTCACCCGGGAAATCACGCAAATCCAAAATATATTTTACTTCTATTTCTTCTCCGACTCTCTTTGCAATAATCTCTCTGTTCTTATGCAGAACCTCCACAACTCCGCTTCCTACCGTACCATAGCCTAACACTGCTGCCTGAATCATATTAATCTCCTTTGTCTGTTTATTAACCCACTTCTTGTATAACCGCCGTTACAGGGCTTTTTTAATATTTATTCACTTGCCAGAACCTTAACATGGTGAACAGATTTCTGTCTTTCCATACAATCTAACATTTCGGATATATTCTGGGTATTTTCCAACACCTGAATACTGATGCTGAGTGCTGCAACCCCATTAATCGGAATACTCTGATGTATTGTCAAAATATTCGCCTTACAGTCAGCAATAACCTTCAAAACATCTGACAAGGCACCGGGCTCATCCTCCATGTCAAATGTAAGTGTGAGCGTTGTACCCTGTGCAGTATCATGGAACTTAAATATATCATCCTTATATTTATAAAATGAGCTCCTGCTGATACCTACCTTATCCACTGCATCCTGAATACTCATCGCATGCTTTGTCTCAACTAATCGTTTTGCTTCGACAACCTTGAGAAGCACATCCGGTAATGCTCTTTGCTTTACTACATAATATTCCGTAGAATCTGCCATATATGTCCTTTCCATGAAGACAAATGTTTTCTAATGTTCTCGTTTCACGTACATTTGTCTGTCCGCGAAAGATATATTAGCACATCAGCCAAATTCATGCAAGCCATTTTGTGCATATTTCTCATTTTTCGGCAAAATATTTCTATGAATAATATAAATTCCTTTAAGTAATCATTATTCTTATCTTATATAAAACAAACAGATGCAGAGGATAAAACAGATAGAAAAAATATTTAAAACGTTTCTGTTTTCTCTGCCCGTTATAAAAATATATCAGCAGAAAAGAAAGCGGTGCCGTGATTTCATAGGACATGGCAATAGCACCCAGAATACATTGTTTTTTCCTCTCCGTTCTGGTTTTATACAATATATATACAAGAAGAACTCCGACTGCCGGATAATCCGTTTGAAGAAGTCCCGACAGAAGTGCCGCTCCTCCAACAAGTAAAAAAGAATAAAGCTCTTTATGTACCCACTCTGTTTCTTTTAAATTCTCTAACAAAATCATCATAAGCAAACCGATTGCAAGAGTCCAATATACATTTCTAAAGCCCCATACAAGCCTGTCAAAAAAAGCGGCTTCAAACGGAATTTCGGAAATAACCGCGAACAGCAATATATTTACGAGATATTTTTTTCTGCTGCGTGTATGATAAAAACCTTCTACCAAAAGAAAACAAAATATCGGAAAGGATAAACGCCCGATTTTACGAAATAAAAAATCTGCTTTCTGTATATCTGCCGAAAGAAAAAAATACGTTTTTTCCAAAATTGCGGCACCGATATGGTCAATTACCATCGTAATAACCGCAATCCATTTTAAGCAATCCGATGTAATGTTTTTTTTACCGGGAGTACTATTCATATGCTTATCAGACTCTCTTTCCCTAAAAAGCGGCTTCGGACTGCTCCGAAACCGCTTCTTCAGTTAAAATTATATAGACTTAAATTAAAGGATATTTATCTGTAAGAGCCTGTACAATTGCTCTTGCGCAAGGCACCTTCTCTTCTCCGCCCTTAATTACCATAGCTATTGCTTCCGCAATCTTATCCATGTCTTCTTCCTTCATTCCTCTTGATGTAACAGCAGGAGTACCCAGACGAATACCACTGGTTACAAACGGAGACTGAGGATCATTCGGAATCGTATTTTTATTGCAGGTAATATGTGCCTGATCCAAAAGTTTCTCGACAGCCTTGCCTGTAAGTCCGTATTTTGTAAGGTCTACCAGCATTAAATGATTATCGGTTCCGCCGGAAACAATTTTGATATCACGGCTCATAAGTCCGTTTGCCAATGCCTGTGCATTATCAATAATCTGCTTCTGATAAGCTTTGAACTCATCTGATAATGCCTCTTTAAAGCATACCGCCTTTGCAGCAATAACATGCATCAGCGGGCCACCCTGAATACCCGGGAAAATGGCTTTATTAAAGTTATATTTCTCGGCAGCCTCTTTGTTTGCCAAAATCAATCCGCCTCTTGGTCCTCTCAAGGTCTTGTGGGTCGTTGTTGTAACCACATCCGCATACGGAATCGGACTTTCATGAAGTCCTGCCGCAACCAAACCTGCAATATGTGCCATATCAACCATTAAAACGGCACCGACTTCATCCGCAACCTCCCTGAACTTTTTAAAATCGATTGCTCTTGCATATGCAGAAGCACCTGCAATAATCATTTTCGGCTTTGCCTCAAGTGCAATTTCCCGAAGCTTGTCATAATCGATAAATCCGTCATCATTTACACCGTAAGGAACTACATTAAAATATTTCCCGCTCATGTTTACCGGACTTCCGTGTGTCAGATGTCCGCCATGGTCTAAGTTCATACCCATAATAGTATCACCCGGTTTTAAAACAGCAAACTGTACCGCCATATTTGCCTGTGCACCGGAATGCGGCTGCACATTGGCATAATCACATCCGAACAACTCTTTTGCACGTTCGATAGCAAGATTCTCTATTACGTCTACACAATCGCAGCCACCGTAATATCTCTTTCCCGGATATCCTTCCGCATATTTATTCGTTAACGGACTTCCCATTGCTGCCATAACAGCTTTGCTTACCCAGTTTTCGGAAGCAATCAGTTCAATATGGCTGTTTTGTCTCTCCTGTTCATCTACAATTGCCTGAGCAACCTCGGCATCTACTGCCCTAACTTCATCTAATGAATACATATACTCCACCTTTCTGCCTTCTGACTTATTTTCCCAACAAACTAATCGGATTGATTATAGCATAGATTTTTACATATGAGAATATACTTTATTAATTTATCATGTTAAAGCAAGTATTTTCCTTAATTTTTTCTGAAAAAAAGACACAGCCTATTTACTATAAAATGTGAATTTGCTAGAATTGGAAGAACGAAAGACGAGGGGTTAAAAATGTACTACATAATTGTAAATCCCGCATCCCGTTCCGGACGCGGCAAAAAATATTGGAACAGGTTAGAGCCATACTTAAAAAGTACTGCCGTTCCCTATACTGTATTTTTTTCTTCCTACAGCGGACAGATTCGTGAGATTATGCACACTCTGACAAAGGATTTGACAGATGCATCTTCCCCTATCCATGTTATCATTTTAGGAGGTGACGGAAGTATAAATGAGGCTCTGCAGGGAGTGAAAAGTTTTGACAAGCTGCTTCTAAGCTATATCCCCACAGGCTCAAGCAATGATTTTGCACGCGATCTGGGTATTTCAAAGGACCCCGTTGTTGCAATGAAACGTCTGTTGGAACAGCCCACACGAAGACAGCTTGATATCGGCTGTGTGGAGTACCGGGACTGCCGTTTTGAAAATGCAGCTATGCAGAAACGATATTTTGCTGTCAGCTGCGGACTTGGCTACGATGCTGCGGTCTGCGCAGAAGTCATGCAGTCCAAAATGAAAGACTTATTCAATCGTTTTAAACTCGGTAAGCTGACCTACCTGTTTATCGCATTAAAACAGCTTTATAATACCAAAGCCGTTTCCGGCGAATTATCCTTGGAGGGCTGTGATACAACCGTCATAAATCGTTTACTGTTTTTATGCGGCATGATTCACAGATTTGAGGGCGGTGGTTTTATGTTCGCACCGGATGCAGATGACCATGACGGCATTCTGGATTTATGCAGTGTATCCAATGTCAGCAAGCTTAAAGTACTTCGAGTTCTTCCGACTGCATTTAAAGGAAAGCATTTTCGCTTCCCGGAGGTAAGTGATTATCACGTTTCCTCCTATACGCTTACTATGAATTCTCCAATGTGGCTGCACACGGATGGCGAAATACTCGCCATGACGGATTCCGTCAAGGTAACCTGTCTTAAGGAGGTTTTACATATTATGTATTAAAAGTCCGCAAACGCGGCAGAATGAGAGGAATTATGAAAAAAATTTATCCAAAGCTGCGACAGGCTCTCCCTGCCGTCTGCTATCTTGTATTTTATCTGACATGGTTTTTTTTGATTGAAAACATACATGGACGGGAATACACAATTATCCATATGAAAGCAGATGATAAAATTCCGTTTTGTGAATATTTTATTATCCCGTATATCCTGTGGTTTTTCTATATCGCATGGATTTTAATCTACTTATTGTTTAACAATATTAAGGACTTTCATAAGTGCTGTGCTTTTCTCTTTACGGGAATGACTGTTTTTTTAATTGTATCCACATTATTTCCGAATATGCACTTTTTAAGGCCTGCGGTTATGCCGAGAGACAATATTTTTGCCAGGCTCGTTTCCATTCTCTACCGGATAGATACCGCAACAAACCTTTGGCCGAGCATCCATGTTTACAATTCTCTCGGTGTACTGTTTGCAGTAACCCACAACACAAGACTTGGCTCGAAAAAGACTGTGAAAACCGGTTGCTTTTTATTGACTGTTTTGATTATTCTTGCAACCCTGTTTTTAAAACAGCATTCCTTGTTTGATGTCATGACCGCCTTTATTATGGCCGCTGTAGTATATGTTATTACCTACCGTACAGAGGTTCTTACCGGCATTCGTCATGCCTATATCAAATACCATAATCATAAAAGAAAAGAAACACAGTGGTATTAGCTGTGTTTCTTTTTTACTGTATTTTTCATTGAAATTCATCTAGTTAAAATGGAAGAATTTCTGGCAGAGCTTATAGCCCTCCACAGATATTTTTCTTCCCCCCTTACCGGGCAGATTCATGCAATTGCCCAATAAACCGTATCTTAGCCGCATAAATACATAGCGGTCCTTCTTTTTCAGATAATCCCATAATTCCTTTTTCTTTTCCAGATTTTCTTCTGTTCCCGATTTAATCAGCATAATAGAAGAAATAGTAGTGATAATATCGAGATAGTTCATCATATAAGACTTTAATTGTTTTTCTTTATAAATGATGTTCCTGTTATCTACTATGTAATCCATCATACGCTTATTTACACGTATCTGTTGGTCAATACGGGAAATCATAACCGTTTCATTAACCGACTGGTCTTCTCTTCCGATATAGTAACGATAAAAATCCACATCAAGATAATACATGTTTTTCACATAAGGAAGCGGTTCAAATACAAAAAGATTGTCCACATAAAAAGTATGTTCCGGAAGACGTATGCCGCATTCCTTTAACATCTTCGTGCGGAATATGACGGAATGCATCAAAATATACTGTCCTTTAAAGAAATGTCCGACTTCCTTCCAAGTAAACAGCGTATCCTTCGGCAAAGTCCTTGAAGAGTATTTCATAACCCTTTTATGCTTTACCCCTTCTTTATCATAGACAAAGTTACTAATCATCATATCAAGAACCGGTCTGTTTCCGGCAAGCTCAGATAATTTATCAAGGATCTTGCGATACGCATCTGCATCTACCCAGTCATCACTGTCCACAACCTTGAAAAACAATCCTGTGGCATTATCAAGACCTGTATTTACCGCTGAGCCATGACCACCGTTTTCTTTATTTACGGCTTTTACAATTGTAGGATACTTTTGGGCATATTCTTTGGCAATTTCAGGCGTGCGGTCCTTTGAACCGTCATTTACCACAATAATTTCAACCTCTTCACCACCAATCAAAAGTGATTCAATGCATTTTGCCATATACGCTTCTGAATTATAACAAGGTATTGCAATTGATAATAATTTCATTTCTTTTTTCCTCCGTTACTTCCTAATTAAATCTCTCGTTTCCCAATTTCAGATTCATATATCCCGCATACGCCGCAAACGCAGACGGAATCGGATAATTTTGCTCTGTTTCTGTGGGATGGACAAAACGATATATCTCTTTTCCCCTGCCTTTTCTTTTTTCCAACTCGTCTATTCGCACGGCATAACCAATCATATGCCATTCCTTATGCGAAAAGATATGAACTGCAGGAGGCAGTTTTTCAATTCTGACAGCATATACCCCGTTTTCTTTCAGATGAATGAGTACCTCGCTGTCGCTTACATGTCCGTCAAGCATCGGAAACTCATAAAGCCCGGCAAGCAGCCCCTTATCCGGCCGTTTATGTATTGCTATATTTTCTCCGTCCTTTAGCAGAAGGACTGTTTTCTTTTCAACTGTCCTTTTCTTTTTGGGTTCCCTTTTGGGAAATTCCATCACACAATCATTTTTTCTTGACAGACAAAATGTATTCCATGGGCAGCTTCTGCATCCGGGTTCTCCGTTTGGAATACAGACAGTTGCTCCAAGCTCCATCATAGCCTGATTAAAGTCTCCCGGCCGTTCCCACGGAATAACCTCCAAAAGCTCACACTCCACTCTTTTTTTTACAGTAGGCAGCGTAATATACTCTCCATCCATGCGAAGCCTGCTTAAAATACGCAGTACATTGCCATCCACCGCCGGTACTGCTTTATTATATGCAATAGATGCTATGGCACCTGCCGTATAGCTGCCGATTCCCGAAAGCTTCTGTAGTTCTTCCCATGAATCAGGCATGACACCTCCATAATGCTCCATTATCTGCACTGCAGCCTTCTTCATATTACGGACGCGGCTGTAATATCCCAGCCCTTCCCAGTATTTAAGCAGTTGTTCCTCCTTTGCAAGAGCAAGAGCTTCTATATTCGGAAACTGCTCCAAAAAACGAAGATAATACGGAATGACCGCTTCTACCCTTGTCTGCTGCAGCATAATCTCAGATACCCAGATACGATATGCGTCTTTATTTTCTCTCCACGGCAGACATCTGTGGCCCGTGTCATACCAATCAAGCAGAGGTACTGCTATTTCCTTTAATATATCAGATTTTTCTCTCAATCTCGTATCTCTCTTTTGTTTCTAAACATGTTTTTAACTGCCTGTACCTGTCCTCAAGCTCTCCATCCTCAATCACAACATCCATAACAGTTGCCAGAATATTAATCATATCGTCTGTGATTTTATGATGCAGCGCCGTTAAAATATTACGTCTTTCTGACACACTGCCGGCGTCCAGAAATTCCAAAATCAGAGGGTCTGCCGCATTTATTTCTTCATCCGCTTTTTCTTCGTTGACCGTTTCGGGCAATACAGTCTCCCTATCATTGACACTTGTGTCAAGGCTTATCAAATCATCAACACGTTCAAAGCGGAATTTCTGCATAATATCAGGATATTTTTCATGATCCACTTCGGAGACAAACATGTCAAGCGGTCTGCAATATACCTGAAAGTCCCCATATAATGCCTGATACACTACCATTCTTTCTCCGGTTTCGGAATGTGTGGCAAGTGTAATTACCTTATATATATTTCCTTTAAAGTGCCTGTAAATCTCATCCTTTTTCGGAAGCATTCCATCTTCTCCTTAAATCATACTAAGTCATAAAGGTAAAGCAATATTTTCATAATTGTTTACAAAAATATCATTACCTGCATTGCTTTATTATATAATGAAATCTACATATTGTCATGTAAATCTTATCCTTTATAGCTTAGAAATTTATGTAAAACGCTGCACTGCGAATCCCCGAAGCAGACTGCCGAAAGTTCATTCATTAATAATTGTTTTTCTCCGTCGGAAAGACGGTCAATCCGTTTATGATGTATCTGAACGGTATATTCACGCCTTCCGTCTTCGTAATAAACCTTTGTCATGGTTATTCCCGCATTCCGATATCCTTTTTTTTCAAGAACATCGGAAAGCTGCTTTGTGTATTCTTCTTCCAGTTCTTCGTAAAACATCCTGTCTGCAGCTATTGAATTCTTACCCTGTCCGTTTACCTGCAAAGAAAAAAACGAAATAAGAAGCATAAAAGCTATAATCAAATAAAAACGATATCTTTTCATCATCAAACCTCTCAATCTGCCGCTTAAGCGACTTGTTTCCTGTGATGATATTAAGATACCGTTTTATATGTCCTATTAAACGGACTTTTTTATTATTTCACGTGATTTTTTATTTAAATACTTCTTCCAAATGTTTTACTTCCCTTCCGTCATCATCATAATGATGGATATTATATGTAAAACCATCCTCTATCATATCTATCATATATTTTACCAATTCCGGATCAAACTGTTCTCCGCTGTACCTGTTCAATTCCTCTAATATCTTTTCCTTTGAAAGATGGCTTCGATAGCAGCGGTCGCTGCTCATGGCATCATAAGCATCCGGGACACCGACTTTTCCACAGTCATGTACCAATGCAATATAGCGGATTAAGGTTGCATCCGCTTCACTCATTCTCATTCGACGAGCTATTTCCTCAGAATACAAGGCCACTCTGACAGAATGCTCCTGTGTATATTGGTCCTTTGCATCTACCAGATATGCAAATGTAACCATCGCCTGCGATATAATCTGCCTATCCTTTTCTCTCTGGATTTCCAATTTACGAATCCGAAGGTCTGCTCCCCTCCTTTTATAATCTGTTTGTTGTATTCAAACGGAACCACGGTAATGGTATCATTTTCTTCTTTATATCCTCCGATTCTTCAAGGGTCTGACCCTTGCATTCTATTCTGATAGGCCGCTTATTATTATACAAAACATATAATTTCAACATTCCGAAACACACCGCAAGCAAAAGAAACGATAGAAAAAATGTCCGCAGAATGTATTTGCGGTTGTATTTTATACTTTTTAGTTTTGTTTTTTTCTTTTCATCTCATGCCTCTGGCGCAGTAATTTATTGTAATACTTCACTTACAAGACGATTTACGATAGAGCCGTCTGCTTTTCCTTTTACAAGAGGCATCAGCTCCTTCATCACTTTACCCTTATCCTTTGCGGAAGGATTTTCAATGCACAACTTTGCAAGCACATCCTCAATAACGGCGCGAATGGCTTCCTCACTCATCTCTTCCGGTGCAAACTCACTTAATACCTGAAGTCTTTTATCACATGCCTCAATAATATCAATGCGGTCTTTCGGTGCAAGCTCCTTTGTTTCTTTTGTCTGTCGTATTTCTTTTTTTATTACCTCGTTTTCTTCTTCCTCCGTCAAATCAGCACGTTTATCAATTGCCTTATTCTTTAATGCTGCAAGAAGCATGGATAAGGTCTCTTTCCTTTCCTTATCCTTTTCTTTCATGGCTTTTACCATTTCACCCCTGATTACTTCAATCTTACTCATAATTTCCTCTCTTTCTGCCGTTCTCCGGTCTTTTGCACTCTTCTTTCGGATAAACTTAGTTCCGTTTATAAATCTTCGTGACAGAAATAACACATATACTCTCCTTTGGATGCATACGGAATCAGATTTTCCGCTGCACAATAATTACATCTTACCATACGGTATCCCCGCGGGATACTATCTCCTTCATAAAGACGCATTGCCACAGTACGTTTTCCCTTCTTTTCCGTTCTCATACGTGCTTCAGTCTCTGTATAGCTTCTGCTTACATTGGGCACCGCACCGGATGTTCCGGTCTTATGCTGATGTATATTATTTTCCGAGCGGTGATTATCCTCCGCCGCACAATTCCGTTCCACATTCGGTCCCACACTCTTCTGTCCCTTTATATCGGCAAAACTTTTTTGAGACTGAGGTGGTCTTTTCTGATATACCGTTGACTTCCTATTGCTTTTCTGTGAAAAATTTTTTGCTTTATTAATTTGACCGAAAATAAAAAAGCAAAAAACAATAAACCATATTAATACTACAGGCATAACTTCTCCTTTCTAATCCGTCTGTACTTTATAATACGCCTTAACGGCTTCTTTCAATAATCAGTAATTCCACGCTCAGTACATCATTCAGGCGTCCCGTCTTTACTGCCTCATCAGCTTTAACACAGGAAGCCAGGGCTTCCTTTAATTCACTTATCTTAAATCTGGAAGCCTGTTTCTCATATTTTTGTACAATAAACGGCGGAAGCCCCACCTTGTCTGCAATCTGTCTGCCATGAATATTTTTAAGCTGTAATTCTTTTACCTGAAGCATCAGGTTAAACTGTCTGGCAATCAATGCCAGAATTCCCATGGGTGGTTCCTTTAATGTCAGCAGGTCATGATACATATCAAGAGCTTCCTTTTGACGCTTATCAGCAATAGACGACACCATATCAAAAATCCGGTTACTGACACGCTGCGTACAGATATTCTCTATGGCAGATTTTGTAATTACATTATCCCTGATGGTATAACACATTAATTTCTCCCATTCGGTACGGATATTTGCCATTTCCGTTCCTGTTTTTTCTAAAAAGAAAGTAATCGTCTGTTCATCAATCGACTTTCCTTCCTTCTTTGCCAGAGAATATATCCACTTTTTCAAGGTTGCTTCGTTTTGCCGGGCAAATTCGCATACACGCCCTGTCTCTTTGATTGTTTTAAAGAGCCGTGAACGTTTATCAACCTGTGTTTCCACAAGAATGATAATAACGCTCTGAGCAGGTTGTTTCAAATATTCTGCGAGGCTGTCGCCACCGGCTTTACACAATCCTGTATTTTCTAAAACGATAACTCTTCTTTCCGCAAAAAAAGGAAGTGTTTCTGCCTGATCAATGACTTCACCGATATTGATATCTTTACCTTCATAATAATGATAGTTCATTGTATCATCCGGTGATACAAGTGCTTCTTTTAATTTATCACGGTACTGCTTACGCAGGTAGTCCTCTTCTCCATACAGCAGATATACCTGTTTAAATGAACCGTTCTTTAAATCCTGTATCAACTGCTGCATGCTTCCTCTCATTCTGCCGTCCCGGCGATTGCTTGCTTTGAGCCTTTTTTCTTCTTTTTTATACTTTAGTGCATTACAGCAATATTATAAAATAACTCTTTATTTTTTTCTACCGTTTTTTCTATTTCTTGTACTCTTGACGAAAATATGGTAATATTGACAGCGTTGTAATAAATGAAAAAACAATGTTTTACAAGATTTACGGAGAATGGTTATGACCTCAGATAAAAGACTTGCCTTTTCTTGCGGCATGCGTGACGGCATCCCTATTGCTACCGGATATTTTGCCGTTGCCTTCACACTCGGAATTGCTGCCAGAAATGCAGGATTTACACCCTTACAGGCATTGTTTGTCAGTCTGACGAATAATGCATCAGCCGGAGAATATGCCGGTTTTACACTGATAAGTCAAAACGCCGGCTATTTAGAGCTTGCTTTAATGATGCTGGTTGCAAATGCCCGGTATCTTTTGATGTCCTGTGCCCTTTCACAAAAGCTCGATTCCAAAACATCCTTACTCCACCGCATGATAATCGGATATGATGTTACGGATGAGATTTTCGGAATCTGTATTAATGCTCCGGGAAAGCTGAATCCTTTTTATGCTTATGGTGCTTTTTCCGTCGCCATTCCCGGTTGGTCAATCGGTACCTATCTGGGTGTGTTAATGGGAAATGTACTTCCCGCAAATGTAGTCAGTGCATTAAGTGTCGGATTATACGGTATGTTTATTGCCATTATCATTCCGCCTGCAAAAAAGAGCCGTCTTCTTGCCGGCCTGATTATACTGTCTATGCTACTTAGTCTGTTATTCAGCATATTACCGTTTTTATCCAAAATTCCGTCGGGAACCGCGATACTGCTTCTGACAATTGCCATTTCCGCAGCAGCAGCCGTACTGTTTCCAATCAAGGAAGGAGAAACGCAGAATGGAGCATAATATTTATATCTATATGGCAATTATGGCCGGAGTAACCTATTTAATCCGTGTTCTTCCTCTTACCCTGATTCGTCGTGAAATCAAGAGCACATTTATTCGTTCCTTTTTATACTATGTACCGTATGTCACATTATCGGTAATGACCTTTCCGGCTATCATTCATGCAACGCGCAGTCCGATTGCCGCCATGCTTGCTTTTGCAGCCGCCATTTTACTTGCATGGTTTGGCAGAAGCCTTTTTCAGGTATCGGTTTTTGCCTGCATTGTCGTTTTTATATCCGAGTTATTTTTATAATTCTATACCGTATGAAAGCTGTTCTCTGCATACTTTCTAAATCTTTTTATTAAAAAAACCGAAGCCCATCGGCTCCGGTTTTTTATGTAATTATAATTATTTAAATATAAATTACTTAATAACGCGAATCCAGCCTTCGGGTGCTTTAATCCGTCCCATCTGGATGCCGGTTAATGTATCATACAGTTTTTGTGTAATCGGTCCCATCTGTGTCATACCGCTCGGTAAGCAGATTTCTGTTCCGTGGTCCACAATTTTTCCGACAGGAGAAATAACAGCAGCTGTTCCGCAAAGACCGCATTCTGCCATATCCTTTACTTCCTCTAACGTAATTTCTCTTTCTTCCGCTTCTAATCCGAGATATTCCTGTGCAACCTGAATCAGGGATCTTCTTGTAATGGAAGGAAGAATACTGTCTGACTTAGGAGTAACAACCTTATTATCCTTTGTTACAAATAAGAAGTTGGCACCACCTGTCTCCTCAACCTTTGTTCTTGTCTTAGGGTCAAGATACATATTCTCATCATAGCCTTCTTTATGAGCAGTAACAATTGCATGAAGGCTCATCGCATAGTTAAGTCCTGCCTTGATATTGCCGGTTCCGCAAGGTGCCGCTCTGTCAAAATCACTTACTTTAATTGTAAGAGGCTTTACACCACCCTTAAAATACGGACCAACCGGAGTCGTAAATACTCTGAACTGATAGTCATCAGCAGGTTTCACTCCGATAACCGGATTAATTCCGAACATATACGGACGAATATATAAGCTTGCGCCTGTTCCGAATGGAGGAACATATGCCGCATTTGCTGCTACTACCTGATCAATGGCATCCAGGAATTTTTCTTTCGGGAATACCGGCATTTCCAAGCGTTTTGCAGATGTTTCCATTCTGTCTGCATTTAAGTCGGGACGGAATGTTACGATATGACCGTCTTCTGTTGTATAAGCCTTCATACCCTCAAAAACAGTCTGTGCATACTGAAGTACACCGGCACATTCACTCATAACAATCATGTCATCGTCAATAATTGCGCCTTCATCCCATTTCCCTTCTTTAAAGTTTGAAACGTAACGTTTGTCCGTTTTGATATAGCCAAAACCAAGATTCGACCAATCAATATTTTTCTTTTCCATAACTGCCCCTCTTTCTGGATTCATGTTCTTACAATAATTTTTCTCATTGTAATACTTTTTTTTTGATAATTCAATTCTTAATCCGCTAAATATGACAAATTTAGCAAAAAATCAATCGGATAAAGATTTTTTTTCTTTTTGTCTGACAAAAAACAGACTTGCCAGCATAACAATCGGAAAAAGAATGGCGACAAGAATACCGCTCTTTAAGTTTCCGTTCATCCTGTCTGCAACCATTCCCACAGTTGTCGGTCCCGATGAACAGCCCAAATCACCTGCAAGCGCCATAAGTGCATACATGGCCGTTCCGCCGCCCGGTAATTCCCATGCTGCAATACTAAAGGTTCCCGGCCAGAAAATACCGACTGAAAATCCGCAGAGTGCGCAGCCGATAAGACCTAAAACCGGATGTCCTCCGAAAACTGCCAGCAGATAACAGGCAATACATAAAATCGAGCTTCCGACCATCATCTTCTTTAATGGAATACGTTCACTGTATTTTCCGTAAATTGCCCTTGCAAGTCCCATACATAATGCAAACGCACATGGTCCGAGTAAATCGCCTACTGTCTTGGACACCTTTAAACCGGATTCCGCAAATGCAGATGCCCATTGGCTCATTGCCTGCTCAGAGGCTCCCGCACAAACCATCATTACAATCAGCAGCCAGAATGCTTTTTTACGAAGCAGTTCGCCAAACGCCAGCTTTTCATGTTCTTCTACAATCGGATAAATCGGTACCAGTAAAAAATAAAATGCATTAAAAATCGGTACTATCGCAAAAAAGCAGGCAAGAATACGCCAGTTTCCTATTCCGAATAACGCGAAAAATGCTGTTGATAACAGTACAACCCCTACATGTCCCCAGCAATAAAAGGAATGAAGAAGGCTCATTGCCGCTTCCTTTTTCTTTGTGGGACATGCTTCCACAATCGGGCTGATCAGCACCTCTATAATTCCGCCTCCGATTGCATAGAATACTACGGCTGTCAAAAGACCCGCATATGCATTTCCCAATAAATCAGGCAGAAACGCCATCCCGATAAGTCCCAATGCTGCACATACATGTGCAAAAACAACAGAAATCCGATAACCAATCCGGTCAATAACCTTAGCGCAAATTAAATCTACAATTAACTGTGTAATAAAATTAATTGTTGTTATCATCGTAATCTGTGCAAGACTGAGATTAAAAGTCGACGCAAATGTCAAGAACAATAATGGTGCGAGATTATTTACAATTGCCTGCGTGATATATCCGATATAACTGGCAAAAATCGTATGTTCGTAGTTTTTCTTAATCGTCTGAAGCATGATAGGATTATCTCCCTTTTATCATTTCGTATTTATAAATTTTTAAAATGAAACGACCTCTTACCGCTTGCATATTCACTAACGACATGTCCGTCACCATACAGTTTATATTTATATGTTACCAAGCCTTCCAAGCCTACCGGTCCTCTGGCATGAAGCTTACTTGTACTGATACCCACTTCAGCTCCAAATCCGTAACGGAATCCGTCCGCAAATCTTGTAGAGCAGTTTCTGTACACACCGGCAGAGTCTACCATTTCCATAAAAACATCCGCTGTCTCATCATTTTCCGTAATAATACAGTCTGTATGATGAGAGCCAAAGTAATTGATATGTTCTATCGCCGCTTTTTTGTCTTCCACTATTTTTACAGATACGATTAGGTCCAGATATTCCGTATGGAATTCATTCTCTTCCATAACCTCACATCCGATTGTATCTGCTGCTTCTTTCGTTCCTCTGATAAGAACATTATTTTCCTTAAGGCGCTCTTTTAATAAAGGAAGAAAAGCCGTTGCAATGTCACGATGCACTAAAATGGTCTCTACTGCATTACATGCCGCTGTATATTGTATTTTTGCATCTACAATAACAGAAAGCGCTTTTTGCATATCAGCATCTTTATCCACATATATATGACATACCCCGTCCGCATGTCCCATTACAGGAATCTTCGTGTGATTCATAATATACTGCACAAATTGATTAGAGCCTCGTGGAATCAGCAAATCCACCTCTCTGTCACAGGCAAGCAGCTCATCTATCTCATTATGAAGAGTTGCCTGATGCAGTGTATATTCCGGGAGTCCCGCCTGTATAACCGCCTTGTGGATAATTGAAAACAGGACCTTATTCGTATTAACCGTCTCTTTACCACCTTTTAAAATTGCACAATTGCCGCTTTTAATGCATAAACAGGAGATTTGTACCAACGCATCCGGTCTTGCTTCAAAAATAATGCCTATTACTCCGATTGGACAGCTTACACGATACAGCGTAAGACCTTCATCCAATTCTCTGGAGAGGTCTTTTTTTCCAAGCGGGTCTTCAAGAGAAACCAATTGCTCAATCCCTTTACAGACATCTGTAAGCTTTCCTTCATCAAATTTAAGACGCTTCATAACAGCTGGAGCAATATCTGCTTCCGCCGCAGCTTCCATGTCCTTATGATTTGCTGCAAAAACAGCTTCCTTTTCTCTTAATAACGCTTCCTTTACAAGTAACAGCGCATCATTTCTCTGCTTACAGGTAGTAACGGCAAGCTTTGGAGCCGCCATTTTCATATGTTCCGCAACTTCTTTCATACTCAACTGCATTTTTTATACTATCCTTTCCTGTCTTAATCCGGATTAAGCGTACACAGGGAATGCTTTTCTTTTCCCATTTAAAACAGCATTCCGAACATCTGCATGGCAAATGCAATGACTCTTGCCATTACAAATGCTGCTATCCATGCTATCATACACTGTCCTATTATAACACCAATTGCCCATTTTGTGCCAAGTTCTCGTTTAATAGATGCAATTGCTGCAACGCATGGGGTATAAAGCAAACAGAATACCAACAATGCTGCTGCATTCACAGGAGATAAAACGGCTTCTAATGCAGCGGTAGAAGCAAACAATACATTCAACGTAGAAACTACACTCTCTTTTGCAATAAAACCGGTAATCAAGGCAACCGTAATTCTCCAGTCACCAAATCCAAGCGGTTTAAACACCGGCGCAATTACACCCGCAACTGCCGCCAATATACTTTCCTGCGAATCACTTACAATACTTAAATGCAGATTAAAGTTCTGTAAAAACCAGATAAGAATTGTTGCAACAAAGATAATGGTAAATGCCCTCTGCAAAAAATCTTTTGCTTTATCCCAAAGCAGTCGTGCAACGTTTTTCATTCCCGGCATGCGGTAATTAGGAAGCTCCATAACAAACGGAACGGCCTCTCCCTTAAACATAGTATTTTTTGATATTAATGCTACAAGAATTCCTATTGCAATTCCCAAAAAATACAGCGCTACCATAACAATTGCACTATACTTCGGGAAAAATGCCTGTGTGAAAAATGCATAAATCGGCAATTTTGCCGTACAGCTCATAAAAGGGGTAAGTATTATCGTCATTTTCCGGTCTCTTTCGGAAGAAAGAGTACGACTTGCCATAACTCCCGGTACCGTACATCCGAATCCTACCAGCATAGGAACTATGCTTCGTCCCGAAAGACCGATTTTACGCAGCAGCTTATCCATTACAAAGGCTACCCTTGCCATATATCCGGTATCCTCCAATAAAGACAAAAAGAAGAATAACGTCACGATGATAGGCAGGAAGCTAAGGACACTTCCTACGCCGGAAAAAACTCCTTCCATTATCAGCGAATGAACCGCAGGCGCGATGTTGCCTGCACTCAGCGCCACGTCGACTGCTTCAGTCAACCATTCAATCCCCATTTCAAGAATTGTCTGCAGCCATGCGCCTACTACATGAAAGGTTAAAAAGAATACAAGTGCCATGATTCCGATAAAAGCAGGAATAGCCGTAAATCTTCCCGTAAGAAAGCGGTCAATTTTTCGGCTTCTTTCATGTTCCTTGCTTTCCTTCGGTTTAATGACAGTTCTGTCACACAGCTTATGTATGAAAGCATAACGCATATCTGCAATGGCTGCAGCCCTGTCTATCCCACGTTCTTCCTCCATTTGTGCAATGATATGCTCTACCATTTCCTGTTCATTCTGCGTCAGATGAAGTGCTTCTAATACCCTTTCATCTCCCTCTACAAGCTTAGACGCGGCAAAACGTACCGGAATTCCGGCCACCTTAGCATGGTCTTCCACAAGATGCATAATGCCATGCAGGCATCGATGCACAGCTCCTCCGTTATCGTCTTTATCACAAAAATCTGTCCTTCCCGGTTTTTCCTGATACTGTGCAACATGCATTGCATGGCGAACCAATTCGTCCACACCTTCATTCTTTGCTGCCGATATCGGCACAACCGGAATGCCGAGCATCCCCTCCATCTCATTGATACGGACTGAACCACCGTTTCCGTGCATCTCATCCATCATATTAAGTGCCAGAACCATCGGTATATCCAGTTCCATAAGCTGCATGGTCAGATAAAGATTTCTCTCAATATTCGTTGCATCTACTATATTAATAATACCTGTCGGTTTTTCTCCGATAATAAACTCTCTTGATACAATCTCCTCATTTGAATAAGGTGACAGTGAGTATATTCCCGGCAGGTCCGTTATCATCGTATTTCCGTAATCCTTTAACGGTCCGCTTTTTCTGTCAACCGTAACACCCGGAAAATTACCTACATGCTGATTGGACCCGGTAAGCTGGTTAAACAAAGTTGTCTTGCCACAATTCTGATTTCCCGCCAAAGCAAATGTTAATACAGTTCCCTCCGGCAGGGGATTTTCCGTTGCTTTCTCATGGTATCGCCCGCCTTCACCAAGTCCCGGATGATAAGCATGCATACTTTTTTCTTCATTTTGTGAAGATTTATTTACTTCTTCCGGCTTTTCAACTGGCTCTATCTCTATATTCTCCGCGTCAGCAAGACGCAGCGTCAATTCATATCCATGAATCAAAAGCTCCATCGGATCTCCCATCGGCGCGTATTTTACAAGCTCAACCACTGCCCCCGGTATCATCCCCATATCCAGAAAATGCTGCCTTAACGCTCCCTGTCCGCCTACTTTACGGATAACAGCACTACTGCCGATTTCCAATTCTTTTAGTGTCATATATATCCTTCTTTCATTTGTTAGAATTTTATGCTGATTTAACCATAAATATATTTCTATTTTTCCAATACTACATTATAGTTAGGTGTATCTAACTTGTCAAGCCGTCACAATAAAGAATCTCTTGAATATACTATGAAAAAGGAGTTTTTTATGAATAACCCAACTCCCCAAAATATTTTCACGTCCATTCTTTATAAAAACACGCCTGCTGCAATTGCACAAATCCATGGGAATAAAGACAATCCAAATCTGTTGGGTTTTGTTTCTTTTTACAATACCCCATTCGGAGGAATATTGATAAACGCTGAAGTCTACGGGCTTCCGGATTATTTTAGAAGTGAAATGCCGGCCGGAGAAACGGTTATCAAACGTGCATCTACTATGCCTCCTCTGTCTAACAGCAATTTTTACGGCATGCATATCCATGAATTCGGCGATTGTACGCCACCTTTTTCGCAAACAGGCAGCCACTACAATCCCACAAATACGGCTCACCCTGAGCATGCGGGGGATATGCCTCCGCTCCTTAGCAATAACGGCTATGCATGGATGTGTTTTTATACCGGGCGTCTGCGTATGGAAGATATCATCGGTAAATCCGTCGTTATTCACGGAATGCGTGATGACTTTACAACCCAGCCCGCCGGTGATTCCGGTGAAAAAATCGGCTGTGGTGTAATACAGTCAGTCTGATATTGCAAACAACGGATGGCACGCTTCGCGAGCCATCCGTAATTATCAATTACCTGTTAAACTTTCCAGTTTATAAATTTCTGTTGAAACAAATACAAATCCAACTATAGCAGCAACGACATCGGAAATAACTGCTGCCCAAAGCATTGTTACAATACTCCTTGATATCGTTGCAATAATAATCGATGCAGGTACAAAAACTATCACATCTCTAAGCAGTGCCAGAATTGTTGATTTTACACTGTTGCCCATTGATTGGAGAATAATGGATGCCGATTTAATATAGCAGGTTAAGATGATTCCTCCCAGGAAAATTCTGATACATAGTCTTGCATATTCCATGTATTCTGCTGTGTTATGACTTCCAAAAAATGAAATCACGGTGTCGGGAAATATTTCAAAAAGCAGAAATGAAACTGTACCTACCAGTAGTACCAGTTTTGTAATCCTCTGAATTGTTTCCTTTACTCTTCCTATATTCCCTGCGCCCATGTTGAATCCTATTATCGGTTGGCCACCAAGGCTTATTCCAATTACAATCGATACTACAATTCCAAAGACCTTCATAACAATACCAACAACGGCTAATGGAATTACTACCCCAAATGCTTCGCCGGTACTTGCCATAGTTTCATAACCATACTTTGTCAGCAGATTATTATTTACTGCTATAATGACAACAATAGAAAGCTGCACAATCAATGATGCCATCCCTACCGATATAATTCTATGCAGTGTATGACCCTCAACAGCAATCGCCTCTCTGTTCACATGAAAGTTTTTCGATTTTGTCAAATAGTATCCACTCATTGCAAAAGTCAACACCTGTCCCATAACTGTTGCAATAGCTGCTCCCTTTACTCCCATATTTAATCCAAAGATGAATACGGGATCCAATATAAGATTTGTAACAGCTCCGGCCAGTGTACATGCCATAGCAAACCTTGGTGAGCCATCAGCTCTTATAGAACCGTTTAATCCTTGCCCAATCATATAAAAAGGAATTCCGGCACAAATAATAAGGAAGTAGTCTGTAGCATAACCATAGCACTCCGCTTCATCCGGATTTCCACCAAATAATCCCAAAATTTGTGTGCTAAATATAAATCCAATGGCACATAGTACAATAGCTGTGATAATCAATATCATCAGACCATTACCGACATTTTTATCAGCCTGTTTTTTGTCTCCCATTCCGAGTGCAATACTAAATCCCGCTGCAGCTCCATCACCTATCAAAAGTGCGATTCCCAACGCAAACACTGTAAAAGGGTATACAATGTTGGTAGCAGCATTACCATATGCCCCCGCACTGCTCCAGCCAATAAATATCTGGTCCACGATATTATACAAAGCTGCTACAACCATACTTATTACGCAGGGAATGGAAAATCTTTTAATAAGACTTCCTATATTTCCACTTCCTAAATCTATTTCTTCCATCTGTTCAACACTCCATTTCTTTCTTTATTTCCACTTCTTTTAATATATAATCCAAAACCTGTTCCTTTGGTATATCAAGAGCAATTCCAAGTTCTGTATACAGCGACTCTTCTGCCATATGCATATACTTTTCATCAGTTGAGGTTATCTTTTTACCATCTGAAAGTCTAATCTGCTTTCTGGAATAGATGCATTTAATCAGTCGAATCCACTCAATACAGTCGTAACAACGAATACATTTTTTATACATTTCTTCCAACAATTTTTCATTAGATACATGTATTGGCTCTATACTTGAAATTTTTGCAATCAGTTCCTCTGCTTCTGCTTTTGTAATGACTCTTCTCATTTTAGAATTACCTATATCAACCGGAACATATATCTTTCCACCATTGTTCTTCGGATACAGAACATAATACTCTCTATCCTTTGGAACATTATCCAAATCCATAGTTGTTATTTCCCCAACCCTGCAGACACCGTTTGTTCCATAAACAACATATTCTCCTTCGCAAAACATTTTCGTCCTCCTCTCCAATAACAAAAACAAGTAGCTGCAACTGGATTTACGCAATTGCTGCTACTCGTTCTAGGTTATTATATCAATTTTTTCTGATTGATTTCAAAGGACATTTTTAACAAATTATGAGAGAAATTCTCTTTTTTATCTCCACGGTTTAACCCCATTAAGCCATCCCCGGCTTTCCCAATATTCTTTCTCAAATGATGATGCTCCCCAGTCCGCCTTCTGCATTCCTCCGTAAAACCCAAATAGAATACGTGTTTTGAGCCCAACTCTTACTATGTTTTCCTTGGATAATTTTGAAGCCAGCCGCTTCATATCTTTTTCAATTTTGTTTTTCTTCTTATCGGGTACCATATTCCAGTTCGTTGCATTCACACTAATCCCATATCGGATTACTTCCGGAACTCCCCAATTGAAAAGATTATCTGCTAACAGCTTATTTGCTTTACCGGCACCTGCACCTGCTGTGGTTGAAATCACAACTGCACGTTTTTTAAACATTTCTTCATGTGGCTTATGTGATAGCCAGTTTGTAAAAAACAAATCAAGAAATGCTTTCATTGGCGCGCTTGGCATCATACAGTAATTAGGTGTTGTTAAAATAAGAAGGTCGGCTGCTTTTATTGCGTCATCAATTGGTTTCTTATCCTCCCAAAACGGGCACTTTTCTCTACTTTCAAGACAACTGTAGCACCCTATGCAAAAATGATTTAAATCTCCCGGTAGAAAGAATTCTTTCACTTCTTTTTCACAGGTAAGGTCTTTCAATAATATATTGGTCACGTTCCATGTGCTGCCTTTATGATTTTGTCCGTGAATAACAACAATTTTCATATTTTCTTTCTCCTGTTATCTAAAACCATACTAACTAAGGGTATATAATTTTTCTGCTTTACTTGAAAATACATTTTACAAAGTTGTACAGACCATGTTTCCAAACCTCAAAATCATGTCCACCGGCAGTTATATAAAATGTATTTTCCACTTCGTTCTCATCCAATGTTTTATGATATATCTCGGGCCAGGTACTAACAATATTATCACTTGAGCCTGCAACTATCATTACAAAGTTATCACTTCCTTCAGGAAGCACAAATGTTTCTTTTGTAAATAATCCATCTTCCGACACGCCGAAATTACTGTATGCAAAAATCCCCGGGGCCGGACAAAATGCGCCGATATAGCCAAAAGTTTCCGGCATACTGAATCCTATATAAAGAGACTCACGGCCTCCCATGGACAAACCTGCTATTGCCGTATTTTCTTTTCCTGTCAATATAGGGTAATTTACCTCTATGTAAGGCATCAGATCATCCCTTAAATCATTAATAAAGTTATCAAAAGCCTTGTAATTTTCAAGTGTATAAATATCCTGCAGGTTCACTGCATCATAAGCTGTCTGATTTTTTCTTCTATCTTCATTTTCTCACTTCCTTCTACTATTGTTTCTTTTCTTAAGTGAGCGACCACATTTCGGACACATCTTTATTTCAAACTTTAATGTATCTTATTCCTTTATAATTTCCCTTTTAGTATAGCATGGTGGCAAGGTTTTTAAAGGAATATTTTTTCATTTCTCTTATAATGACATCAATCTTTTCATGTGATTGGGACAATATGGAACGATTTGTATGGGAGAATAACGAATAATAACACTCGAATTAAGAGAGAATGTTTTTCCAATTTCGCTGGTTATAGCCAACTCTTAGAACAACAATGACTTGCATAATAAGTGGGAATTTGTAAGGGAAATATTTTAACTGTGAAATAGAATTTCTTAGACCTTTGATAAAATTTCTTGATGTACCCGGTTCTAATAATGTGTAAGAGATATAATCGCCAATGTCTATAATATCGTCCTTTGCCTGCCTCGTTAGGGTAACACGATAATTATTCATTGGCGTTATACCTTTCTTCCAATTCGTCGAAAGTCGTGTCAAAATCCATCAACTTGTTGCCATACACATTCTGTAGTCCCTCATTGATAAACTTTCGAATTTCCATTCTTGCGACTTCCTCCCGAGAATAGTTAATAGTTGCATGCCCAATAAATGTCATCCTTGCATATAAGTTACTCATTATGAGATACCTAATAAGGAAGATTGCAGCAAGTGCACCAATTGTAATTCCAATTTTTATGATCAACCTCTTCATATGTTTTTTGTATTTGTTTTGTCATTCATTCGATTTTACCCAATCATCTTTCAAAATACTATAAATACATGCATCTACTATGCCTTTATTACTGTAATCTGCCTGCCGCAAAGTTCCTTCATACACCAAGCCACATTTTTTCATTACATTCCCGGAATGAGGATTATGCGGGTCATGTTGTGACTCTATTCTGTTTGCCCCAACCTCTTCAAATAAATATGGGATTATTGCAGAAAATGCCTCGCTTGTAATTCCCTGATGCCACCACTTACTTCCAATACAATATCCTATGTGAAGCATATTTAGGGATTCATTTCTATCAACAACTCCTATCACACCAATCGGTTCATTTAATTCTTTAAGTACAATTGCCCACTGATAAAAGTCATCATTTACACTTTCCGCAATCCAGGCATTTATTATACTTTCCGTAATTGCCATATCGGTATGCGTTGGCCACCTCAGAAACTCCGTAACCTTATCATCGGAAGTCCAATTATTATATGCGGCTATCGCATCGTCTTCTACAAATTTTCTTAAAATTAATCTATCGGTTTCTATTGTCTTAGTGCCTTTATGTGTCATACATATTTCTCCTGATTCTTTGCGTCGACTTTTATAAAATCATCAAATTCATAATCAGCATAATGATTAAGACTATATAGGTCTTTTATATCATAAGTCTTAAGACTTTTTATTGTTCTTATTTCCTGCAAAAAACACAAAAGAAATACCCCAGATACTGCCATTGTCAGAAGTAAAAGAATAAAACATCAGGCTTGAACGAGCAAAAGTTTCAAATCGCTTTTTAATGTCATAACTATTACTTTCATCAAAATCCCTGTTTCGTTTTAAACTGTTTTCTGAAATTGCTCTTCCTACAATCCCCTCAAAAACGGAAGCATTATATTCCATAAATTCTTCAAAAGGAATTTTAGGAGTTATAACCCCAGCCTCAACCTCTTTTACCAAAGCGCTAAATATATGTGTATCAATATCTCTCGCAGGCACAACATTAGGAAAGATTACTCTTGCCCTATCCGGAAAATTGTCTGCAAGAATTAAATCTTGCATCGTAATACTGCTTACTGTTTTTTTCTCGCACACTTTCAATGTCGCATCAATAATCTCCGACTTTTTTATTTCATAATACTCTTTTGAAACTCTAGCCATTTGTACCTCTAATAATAATTTTCTCAAATCATCATGTCAATATTGAAAATATCATTATTGGAAAATACGTACCTGACGCGGTACAAGATTCAAAAACCCGGAAGCCAACGGCTTCCGGGATAATAGATAAAAATAGATATTTGAAAATGCTTCCCGCAGAAAACTTCCTAACGTTTGCTAAACTGCGGTGCTCTACGAGCTGCTTTGAGACCGTATTTCTTACGTTCTTTCATACGAGGATCACGTGTTAAGTAACCTGCTTTTTTCAGAACCGGTCTGAAATCTGCGTCTACCTGAAGTAATGCTCTTGCAATACCATGTCTGATAGCGCCTGCCTGTCCTGTATATCCGCCACCTTTAACGTTTACCTTAACGTCATATTTATCAGCTGTTTCTGTAGCTGCAAGAGGCTGACGTACGATAACCTTTAATGTTTCTAATCCGAAATATTCATCGATGCTTCTTTTATTGATTGTAATATTACCTGTTCCAGGTACTAAATATACTCTGGCAATTGATTTTTTTCTTCTACCTGTTCCATAGAACTGAGCTGATTTAGCTTTAGCCATTTTATTATCTCCTTTCGATACTGTCTAATTAAAATGTTAATACTTCAGGTTTCTGAGCTGCATGCTTGTGATCAGGCCCTGCGTATACGAAAAGTTTCTTGTACATCTGTCTTCCTAAAGGGCCCTTTGGAAGCATACCCTTAACAGCTAATTCGATAACTTCTTCAGGCTTCTTAGCTAACTTTTCTCTTAAAACGGTTTCTTTCATACCACCAACATAGTCTGAATGATGGTAATAAACTTTCTGGTCTAATTTCTTACCTGTAACAGCAATCTTCTCTGCGTTGATTACGATTACATAATCACCTGTATCGATATGAGGTGTGAAAATCGGTTTATTCTTACCTCTTAAAACTTTTGCTACTTCTGATGCAAGGCGTCCCAATGTCTTACCTTCAGCATCCACTACATACCATTTTCTATCAATTGTAGCCGGACTAGCCATAAATGTTTTCATCGTATTTCCTCCATTAAAAATCATTGTTTCCATTGTCGTCTGATTCTTCACTCGGGGCTATGAGTTCCAAATCAATCTGCGCTTCAAAAAAAGCACGACATTTTGTCTTCTTCATAGGCAACTTCTTCTAAAAATCCAATGTTTTAGCGGGTTTAAACAGGAATTCGGGGCTATGAATTCTGTTTTTCCAAACGTTGCCACACTGATGTATTATACTAAACGCATCCGCGCGTGTCAATCACTTTTTTGTTACTATTTAGCAAATTCATCCAGCTCCGGGAAATGCAACTCTTTTAATATTAGTCCGTTCGGCGGAGCAGTCGGTCCTGCTGCACAGCGGTCCTTCTTTTCCAAAATTCGTTCCAGCATCTGTGGCGGATATTTCCCCCTTCCGACATCCATAAGCGTACCGGCAATAATGCGGACCATATTGTACAGAAAGCCATTTCCCGTGATTCGGATTATAATATCCACACCTTCTCTGATTACCTGTATATCAAAAATTGTCCGCACCGTTGTCGTGGCTGTCGTATTTATGCTGCAAAAGCTTTTAAAATCGTGCGTACCGACCAGATAAGCCGCTGCCTCCCTCATAAGCTCCTCGTTTAACGGAACATAGGTAAAATACGCATAACGGCTTTTTAAAGGGTCCGCAAACTCCTCGCAATCAATTCGGTATTCATATGTTTTTATCGTGTCGGTTCTTCGCGGATGAAAGTCGGCCGGCACTTCCTGAGACTTTCGTATCCTGATTTCAAGCGGAAGCATTTGATTTAACGCATATGCATACTTTTCCGGAGGGATTTCCGCTTCCGTATCAAAAACGGCTGCATTGCACATCGCATGTACACCTGCATCCGTTCTGCTTGCTCCAATCACTTCTATCTCTGTCTTCAAGAGGCGTGAGAGTGCTTTATTCAATTCCCCCTCGATGGTCTTTGCATTATTCTGAAACTGCCATCCATGGTAATAGGTGCCGTCATAGGCAACTGTCAGCATAATTCGTTTCATATCTGCCTCATATCATAATCTTCCGATTCCGATGCATGCCGCGAAATAAGCAAGCAGCACAAAATAAGCAATTCTGTCTCTTCTTTTATAAATCAACGGTTTCATCTTGGTACGATGCTCTCCGCCACGGTAGCATCTGGCTTCCATCGCCATTGCCAAATCATTTGCTCGGCGAAATGCCGAGATGAACAGAGGAACCAAAAGAGGAACCATTGCTTTTGCTTTTTTAATAATATTACCGCTCTCAAAATCAGCACCTCTGGCAATCTGAGCTTTCATAATTTTATCGGTTTCTTCCAATAAAATCGGGATAAAGCGAAGGGCAATCGACATCATCATTGCAATTTCATGAACCGGCACCTTTATTTTATTAAGCGGCTTCATCAAACTTTCCAAACCGTCTGTCAGATTATTCGGTGTTGTGGTCAGCGTCATAACAGAAGAACCTATAATCAGAAATGTCAGACGCACTGCCATCATAACTGCCGTTCTGAGTCCTTCCTTTGTGATTGTCAGCTTCCATATCTGAATAAGCGGTGTTCCCGGTGTTAAAAACAGGTTAAACACTACCGTAAGCAGTAACAGAAATACGATTGCCTTCATACCTTTTATCATAAATTTAAACGGAACCTTTGACAAACGAATCACGCCTGCCAAAAAGCATAAAGCAATCAAATATCCCCATACATTTTTTACTAAAAACAGGGATATGATAAATACAAAGGTTGATGTCAGCTTTACTCTCGGATCCAACCTGTGTATCACAGAATCGGTCTGGTAATACTGACCTAATGTAATATCTCTTAACATCTTATATTCCTTATCCTTCCAGATTTTACAGTATCTGTTATCCTATAACCCGTAAGATTTCGTCTGCCGCCTCTTTAATGGTCGTCGCGTCTGTTCTTACCGGGAATCCTTCCTCTAATAACTTATGCATTATATACGTTACCTGCGGTGCCGCAAGTCCTACTTCTTCCAATTCCTTATAATGGGAAAAAACAGCCTTCGGTACATCATCGTATAGAATCCTGCCACGATTCATAACCACAATTCGGTTAACATAATTGGCAACATCCTCCATACTGTGTGAAACCAGGACAACCGTAATATTGCTTTCATCATGAAGCTTTTTAACCTGTCCTAAAATTTCATCACGTCCTTTGGGGTCAAGCCCTGCCGTCGGCTCATCCAATACCAGAATATCCGGTTTCATTGCAAGTACGCCTGCAATCGCCACACGGCGCTTCTGCCCGCCGGATAATTCAAAGGGTGACTGATAAAAGAAATCGTCTTCCAAACCGACCTGTTTTAATGCCTCATAGGCTCTAAGTTCTACTTCTTTTTGGGAAAGTCCGAGATTTTTGGGGCCAAAACAGACATCCTCAAATACCGTCGTTTCAAACAACTGATGCTCCGGATACTGAAATACAAGGCCAACCCTGCTTCTTAAATCCTTTAATGAAAAGTCTTTATCGTAAATATCCTGCCCATTAAACAGAATATCCCCTTTACTTGCCTTTAACAGTCCGTTTAAATGCTGTACCAAAGTGGATTTACCGGAACCCGTATGTCCAATCAATCCGATAAAATCCCCATCGTTTATTGTAAGACAGATATCCTGCAATGCCGCAGTCTGTAATGTTGTATCTTCTCCGTATATATGATATACATGATTTAATATTAGTGACATATATCTCCCATCTTTAACGCCGCTGTCAGTTCATCCATAGTCAAAATCCCGTCCGGAATCCGCAAGCCCCTTTTCTGCAACTCATGTGCCAGTAATGTAACCTGTGGCACATCCAGACGAAGCTCTTTTAATTCCTCGACATGAGAAAAAACCTCGCGCGGAGTTCCCTGTAATTTTACTCTGCCCTTATCCATAACATAGACCTTATCCGCATAAATGACTTCTTCCATATAATGTGTAATCAGAATGATTGTAACTTTCTCGACATCGTTTAAGGCTCTTGCAGCACGGATAACATCCTTTCTACCATTCGGGTCAAGCATTGCCGTCGGCTCGTCCAGAACAATACATTTCGGATGCATCGCTATGACACCTGCAATGGAAACTCTTTGTTTTTGTCCGCCTGAAAGCTTGTTTGGAGAGTGCTTCCTATATTCATACATTCCAACCGCCTTAAGGCTTTCTTCCACACGCTCCCATATCTCCTTTGTCGGAATACCCAGATTCTCCGGTCCGAATCCGACATCCTCCTCCACGACCTGACCGATAATCTGATTATCCGGATTCTGGAATACCATTCCTGCGGTTTGTCTGACATCCCATATATTCTCTTCCTTACGGGTATCCTTACCATCTACGTAAATGCTTCCCTCTGTAGGATATAAGATTGCATTCAGATGCTTCGCAAATGTGGATTTACCGGAACCGTTATGCCCAAGAATCGCAATGAAATCCCCCTGCTCAATAGATAGTGAAATATCATCTACTGCCCTGGTAATTCCTTCCACATTTCCGTTTTCATCTCTTCTTATATAATCAAAAGATAAATTTTTCGATTCAATTATTGCCATATTTGCTCCATTTTGTAATCCTGCAAATCATTACAGGCATGCCACACTTTATCGTGATACGGCTTTGATATTATAATCATAATCTTCATTTTACTAAAACTTACCGTTAATATCAAGTTGTATCACTTTCTTTTTTATGTCATAATGCAAGGAAGAAGAATATCTGTATATGTAAAAAGAAAGAAGAATCAGATTACTATTTACACCACCGGTCAAAGAAGTGGAATAGAGAATAGTGTGAAAGAAAGTAGAACTTTCATTACTATTTGTGCCGCAAGCCAAAGGCGGCGGAATGGAGAATAATATGAAAAAAAACGAGAATATATGGAAGACGCTCGCGATTCTGGCCTTTGTTGTGTTTGGCTGTGCCTTTTTATCGCGAAGTCTTAACTCTTCCAAAACTTTATATGAATATGCATTAGAAAATCCGGCTGCTACAACGGTGGAAGAAGAAACAGAGCCTGTTTCTGATAATTCCATATCCGCAAATACACCGGAACCGTCAACCGAAGAACCCCTCACAGAAGAAGCTTCTCCGGAAATGACTGCAGCAGTCAATCCCAATCGTTACACGTATACGGAGGGATTTTACTGCGAACCGATTACTCCGGAGATGGAAAATCGCATCCGCGGTATCTCCTATCCCGAAGATGATTCCGACAGTGAAATTACACTGGATGACTTATCCTATGTTAGTGTATTGTACAATGATTTTGAAGGAAATATTCAGATTGGAGAAATCATTTGTAACAAATCTATAGCACTGGATTTGTTAGAAATATTTGAAGAGCTTTACAGGAACAGTTATCAGTTTGAAGAAATATCCCTGATAGACAAATATGAGGGCGATGATACACTTTCCATGGAGCATAACAACACCTCCTGTTTCAACTACCGTATTGTAAACGGAACAGATGAATTATCCGAGGATAAATTATCCAAGGATAATTTATCCTTGCATGCATACGGTCTGGCTATTGATATCAACCCGTACTACAATCCTTATGTCGTTTTCAATAAAGACGGAAGCGGCAAGACTTATATCTCTCCGGAGGGAAGTGAGGTATACGCTGACCGCAGCAAAGATTTTCCTTACAAAATTGATGAAAACGACCTCTGCTACAAGCTCTTTATCGAGCATGGCTTCACCTGGGGCGGCAATTGGAATTCCAGCAAGGATTACCAACATTTTCAGAAGGTAAAATAAAACCGCTTTAAGAAAAAAACCCCGGAGATTTCCGGGGTTTTTCACAATCAATTATTAAACTAACTCAAGAACTACTTCCATAGCACCATCGCCCTTACGCTGTCCGATTTTGATAATTCTTGTGTAACCACCATTACGTGTTGCATACTTAGGAGCGATTTCGTCAAATAATTTTGCACAAAGATCAACTTTCTTTGCATCTTTCTTTCTTCCGCTTGCAACCTGAGCTGTAACAGGATATAAAACTTTTAACATCTGTCTTCTGGCATGAAGTCTGGAAGGTAAATCTTTTTTGATTTCCTTTTCTACTTCGTCAAATACAGTAACCTTCTTACCATCTACAACTTCTTTGACTCTCTTGCCATCTTTGTCCTTACGAGGAACTTTTGCCATAACCTTAACTGTTTCAAAGTTATCTTTTTCTTTTACAGCCAAAGCGATTAAGCCTTCAACCTGCTTCTTCACTTCTTTTGCTCTTGCCTCTGTAGTAACAATTTTACCATTTACTAATAAAGCTGTTGTCAAGCTTCTTAACATAGCTTTTCTCTGGTCAGATGTTCTTCCCAATTTTCTATACTGTGCCATTTTAATCTCCATTCTGCCTTTTTAGGCTCTCATCCGGCTGTGCTCTTTGGTCTTATGCGCCGAATGGTGCGTGGTTTCCCACATTGAATAGTATCATCAGATTCAAACTCTTTGGATTTATCGAATCTGCATTAGTTCTCTTCGCTTGGATTTAATTGAAGTCCGAGTTCTTTTAACTTTGCAAGAACTTCTTCTAAGGACTTACGTCCAAGATTACGAACCTTCATCATATCTTCAGGGGTCTTGTTTGTTAATTCCTGAACAGTATTAATGCCGGCTCTCTTTAAGCAGTTGTATGAACGAACGGATAATTCCAATTCATCAATGCTCATCTCAAGAACTTTTTCTTTTTCATCATCCTCTTTTTCTACCATAACTTCTGCAGTCTTGGCATTTTCGGATAAATCAATAAAAAGATTTAAGTGTTCGCTGAGAACCTTTGCGGCAAGACTTACAGCTTCATCCGGAATCAAAGTTCCGTTTGTATAAACATCTAAAGTTAGTTTATCATAATCTGTAATCTGTCCGACACGAGTATTCTCAACCGTAACATTTACTCTTTCAACAGGTGTATAGATAGAATCTACTGATATTACACCAATGGGTAAATCAGTGCTCTTATTCTTGTCTGCACTAACGTAGCCTCTGCCCTTAGTAATTGTTAATTCCATATACAGCTTACCGCCGCTTAAAGTAGCAATAACCTGATCCGGATTCTTAATCTCGATATCGGAATCAACCTGAATATCACCTGCTGTAACAACGCCTTCTCCCTCAAAGTCAATATATGCTGTCTTAGGCTCATTTGTTTCACTGTTGTTTTTTATAGCAAGACTCTTGATATTCATAATAATTTCCGTCACGTCCTCTTTAACGCCCGGAATAGAACTGAACTCATGTAATACACCATCAATCTTAACCTGGCTAACTGCTGCGCCCGGTAAAGAAGAAAGCATAATTCTTCTTAAAGAATTACCAAGTGTAATACCGTAACCTCTCTCTAAAGGCTCCACTACAAATCTGCCGTATTTCTTGTCCTCAGAGATTTCTGCAACCTCAATATTTGGTCTTTCAAAATCAAACACTGCAAATACCCTCCTTTAATGAATACAACGTCTATAGCCACTACTTGATTATCATCTACTTATTACTTAGAGTATAATTCGACAATAAGCATTTCGTTAACCGGTACATCGATCATTTCTCTTGTAGGAAGGTTCTTTACTGTTCCCTTTAATGCATCAATATCAACATCAATCCATTCAGGAGTAAGTCTTCCGCCAGTTACCTCAACGATATCTTTATATCTCTGTAATGATTTAGATTTCTCTCTGATTTCGATAACGTCACCAGCCTTGATTAAGTAAGAAGGAATGTTTACACACTTTCCGTTTACCAATACATGCTTATGACCAACAATCTGTCTGGCCTCTCTTCTGGTTCTTGCAAATCCCATACGGAATACAACACTGTCAAGTCTTCTTTCCAGGATAATCATAAGGTTTTCACCTGTAAGACCTGTCATCATTCTATCTGCCTTTTCATAATAATTTCTGAAAGGCTTCTCAAGAACACCATAGATAAATTTAGCTTTCTGCTTCTCTCTTAACTGAAGACCATACTCACTCATTTTCTTGTTTGCTCTGGAAGAAGTTCTGTTAGACTTCTTATCATATCCTAAATATACAGGATCTAAGTTAAGGGATCTGCATCTTTTTAATACAGGAACTCTGTTTACTGCCATTTTAATTTTCCTCCACTATTGTTTACAGCATAAATGCCTTCATCCAACATTTTCTTTTATAATATTTTTGCAAGCTGATTTCCTAAGAAATCAGCTCAGTTCCTAAATCTGGGAAAATGCGAAGCATTTTCCTATACAAAACATAGTAATTCTTGGCTGATGTATTTTTATCAGCCTAGAATTTCTTTTTGTTACACATAATTTAGTTATTCTTAGTCAGCGTCCTTTTGCTGACTTAGAATGACTTTATGTTATACAAAACATAGTAATTCTTGGCTGATGTATTTTAATCAGCCTAGAATTTCTTTTTGTATTATACACGGCGGCGCTTAGGCGGGCGGCATCCGTTATGAGGTACCGGTGTTACGTCTCTGATGCTCAATACTTCAAGTCCGCATGCATTCAATGCACGGATTGCGGCTTCACGTCCTGAACCGGGTCCCTTTACAAATACATCTACTGTCTTTAAGCCATGAACCAATGCTGCTTTTGTGGCTGTTTCAGCTGCCATCTGTGCAGCATATGGTGTAGATTTCTTAGAACCTCTGAATCCAAGTCCACCTGCACTTGCCCAGCTTAATGCATTACCCTCTGCATCTGTCAATGTAACGATTGTGTTGTTGAAGGATGCCTGGATATGTGCCTGTCCATGTTCAACGTTTTTCTTTACACGTTTTTTTGTTACTTTCTTTACTGCTTTTGCCATTTTAAACTAACCTACTTTCTTAAAGTTTCAATTTTCCTGCACAAAGTGCAGCGTTTAAAAAGTTACCTGAAAAATTATTTCTCTAAGAATACTTTATTTCTTCTTATTTGCTACTGTTCTCTTAGGACCTTTACAGGTTCTTGCGTTTGTCTTTGTTTTCTGTCCACGGCATGGAAGAGATTTTCTGTGACGAATTCCTCTATAGCATCCGATTTCCTGTAATCTCTTGATGTTAAGAGCGATTTCTCTCTTCAAATCACCTTCTACAACCATTGTTGAATCAATTACTTCACTGATTGCCTTAACTTCTTCGTCTGTTAAATCTCTTACACGGGTGTCAGGATTAACCTTAGCCTGTTCCAAGATTTTTGTTGCACTTACTCTGCCAATTCCGAAAATATAAGTCAAACCGATTTCGATTCTCTTATCTCTTGGCAAGTCAACACCTGCAATACGAGCCATTTACATTTCCTCCGTTTTTCTGTTGTTTATTACAACTAATACTAATTGATTGGGGCAAATTCCGTTCCGGGTCTCGTCATAGGAACTTTTCTCTGCCCGGCTGGGTATACACCCTGCTTTTCCGATACTGTGTTACATTATTCTCGGTATCAAAAAGTAATCTCCCGTAGGCTCCTACGTTCAATTATCTTTATCCAGACCAAGGGGTCTGTGTAATAACGAATTAACGATAAAAAGATTCTAAGCGAACTTTCTATTGCCATGAATAATGCGAGTGGGAATAATTAACCCTGTCTCTGTTTGTGCTTAGGATTCTCACAGATGATTCTGATTGCACCCTTTCTTTTAATAACTTTGCACTTTTCACAAATCGGCTTTACTGATGATCTAACCTTCATGTTAAACCCTCCTTTCATAAAAAGACCATTTTATATTATAGCATGTGAAAACCCCATTTGCAAGCGTATTTTCAAGATTTCGCAGAAATCTTTCGATTATTTGCATATCATTTTATTCACCTGCCATTTGGGGTTATTTTCACAGTATTTCGTTATTCAATTATTAATTTTTTTATTTATCTCTCCAAATAATTCTCCCTTTAGACAAATCGTATGGGGAGAGCTCCAGAGTCACTTTATCCCCCGGAAGGATACGGATGAAGTTCTGGCGAAGCTTGCCGCTGATATGTGCAAGAACTTTATGACCGTTTTCCAATTCAACCTGGAACATCGTGTTTGGAAGCTTTTCGATTACAGTTCCTTCGATTTCAATAACATCGGATTTTGACATATTTTCCTCCATTCATTCAAAGCATCAGCCTTGATTCCTTTCGTTTAAACTTTGTTTATAGATTTTAACAGCTCTTTTTATTTCTTCATCACGACATGGATTTCCTTCCCGCAAATTAGCAGCAAGCTTTTCATCCATTATCTTTTTAATCACCTGAATGTGCTTCTTCTTTTTTCTCTTTGGCTTACTAAGAGGCCGGCATTTCCCATCAGCAAGAAGAACCGCATCAACTGTTTCTTCTATTATAATATATATTTTCTTTTTGTCATGCCCCGCAAGTGAAACAGCTAGCCATCCAATCATGAATTATCCTCTTTCTTCCTAAAATAAATACCATATTATAATAATGTCAGAATTTCGGGTTCTCCATCGGTAATCAAAATAGTATTTTCATAATGTGCTGAGGGAAGACCGTCACGGGATACAACTGTCCAATCATCATCCAGCCATTCTACTTCCCATGTTCCCATATTAATCATCGGTTCAATGGCAAGCGTCATTCCCGGCTGTAACAAAATCCCTTTTCTCTTTTGTCTGAAATTCGGAATCTGCGGGTCTTCATGAAGGCTGGTTCCGATTCCGTGTCCAACAAGGTCTTTTACAATTCCGTAGCCGAACGGCGTCACATAATCGTCAATGGCATTGGAGATATCATATAAATGATTTCCTGCTTTTGCCATTTTAATACCCTCAAAGAAAGCCTGCTTAGTTACATTCATCAGCTGCTGCACTTCCCTGCTTACATTCCCGACTGCATATGTTCTTGCCGCATCAGAATGATATCCCTTATAAATACAGCCGCAATCAAGACTTACAATATCACCCTCCATAAGAATACGTTGCGTTGTTGGAATTCCATGCACAACTTCTTCGTTTACCGAAACACATACAGATGCCGGGTATCCGTTATAATTTAAAAAGTTCGGAATACAATCATAACTGCGGATTAGCTTTTCAGCCATAATATCAATATCTTTTGTAGTAATTCCGGGTTTGATAGCCTTTCCCAATTCCTCATGTACCTTTGCCAGAATCTTACAGGATTCCCTCATCAGTTGAATTTCCCGTTCTGATTTAATAGATACAGCCATGCTCCACCTCGGATTATTCTAAAATCGTTTTAATTGCAGCAAATACATCCATCATATCAACAGTTCCGTCTACGGATTTTAAAACACCCTTCTTTGAATAAAAATCAATTAACGGCTGTGTCTGCTCATGATATACTTTTAAACGATTGCTTACTGTCTCAGGTTTGTCATCATCACGAAGAATTAACTCGCTTCCGCAGGTATCACAAATGCCCTCTTTCTTTGGCGGAACATGTTCAATATGATAAGTAGCTCCGCATGTTACACAGGCACGTCTTCCTCCCATTCTTCTTACAATATTTTCATCCGGCACATCAACATCAATTGCAAAATCAATCCTATCTCCAAGCTTTGTCAATGCTTCATCCAAAACCTCTGCCTGAGGAATCGTTCTTGGGAATCCGTCCAATACATAACCATTCTTGCAGTCATCTTTAGCGACTCTGTCCAATAAGATTTTAACAGTCAATTCATCCGGAACCAACTGACCTGCATCCATATATTTTTTTGCTTCTTTTCCGAGTTCTGTTCCTTCTTTAATATTTGCGCGGAAAATATCACCTGTAGAAATATGAGGAATGCCGTACTCCTTTGCAATCATTTTTGCCTGTGTTCCTTTTCCCGCACCCGGTGCGCCTAACATAATAATTTTCATCGTTCTCCTCTTTCCGCCTTTTCGGCATTTGTACTTATGTCTATTAAATAAAGAATATTCATTTCCACGGAATATTCATTCCTTCGGAATAACCATTTCCTTTTTTATTCATCATTAACTGTTCTGCCTTAAATATGGCGCATTTTTTCTCTAAGAACTCTTCATTGTGATAATAGATTATGTTCTGTAAATGGCCCTTTAAAAACGTCAGTTGCTTAACGAGGTTTTTTCGAGTTTAGCACTGCTGCGTTTTTAACGGAGCGCGAGCGTGCCAGACACAGAATATAATCTATTATCACACTTAACAGCCCACCAAAAATATACTCCACATTTTAAGCCATTAAGGGACAAAACGAAATCGTCCTGTCCCTTTATCCCGGCTATTAATCATTTAAAAAACCTTTATAATTACGTACAAGCATCTGAGATTCAATCTGCTTGATTGTCTCTAAGATAACACTTACGATAATGATAAGGCTGGTGCCACCGAAGGATACTCTTGCGCCGAAAACGCCGTTAAATACAAACGGTAATACACCTACAATCGTTAAACCACATGCACCGATAAAGATGATGTAATATAAGATTTTATTCAGATATTCACAGGTCGGTCTACCCGGTCTGATACCCGGAATAAATCCACCCTGTTTTTTCATGTTTTCTGAAATTTCAAGCGGATTGAAGGTAATGGATGTATAAAAGTAAGCAAAAAAGATTACCATAATAACATATGCTACCAAACCGATAGAATACTGAGGAGCACTAATATTACACCAGTTACTTGAACTCATGCCTTTTAAGATTTCACCCCAGAAACCGCTTCCTGAAATTCCAAATAATGAACAGATAACAATTGGGAATTCCAATATTGAAGATGCAAAGATAATTGGAATAACACCTGCAGTATTTATTTTAAGAGGAATACTGCTGCTCTGTCCGCCCACAAATTTTCTTCCCTGCACCTTCTTTGCATACTGTACAGGAATTTTTCTGATACCATCATTTAAGATGATAACCAAAACAATCATAGCAACCACAATTGCTAAAATAATAACTGCCGAAACCACCCCGACAGCAATTGCTTTTCCCTTTACAAACTGCTCATAGAGACCTGCAATATCCTGAGGAAGTCTGGAAATAATGTTGACTACAAGTACAATTGAGATGCCGTTACCAACACCATTTTCTGTAATTCTCTCGCCAATCCACATTATTACTGCACTGCCCGCCGTTAAAGCAACAATAACAATAATAACATTTAATGCATTATACTCCTGTAACAAACCGCTTCTTCCAAATCCAATTGCCATTGCTGCAGATTCAATAAGCGCCAGCACAACTGTTACATACCGAGTGATGGAAGCAATTTTCTTTCTTCCTTCTTCACCATCCTTCTGCATCTCTTCCAATTTAGGAATGGCAATTGTCATAAGCTGCATAATAATGGATGAAGTAATATATGGCGTAATGTTAAGTGCGAATATTGACATGTTCATAAATGAACCGCCTGTAAATGCATCAAAAAAGCTAAATGCACCTGCGCTCTGAGCTGCAAACCACTGTGCAAAAAAGTCACGGTTTACACCGGGAACCGGTAGCTGTGACCCCAAACGAATCACAACTATCATAGCAAAAGTATAAAGAATTTTTTTTCTAAGTTCTTTGATCTTAAATGCATTTATTAACGTTTTAAGCATTAAATCACCTCAACTGTTCCACCAAGTGCCTCAATTTTTTCTTTTGCGGATGCGCTGAATGCATTAGCCTTTACATTGAGCTTCTTAGTAAATTCTCCGTTTCCGAGGATCTTTACGCCATCGCGAGGATTCTTAATCAGACCAACCTCCATCATTTTTTCGATGGTTACTGTTGAGCCGCTTCTGAATCTTTCTAACTCACTGATATTGATTGCAACGATTTCCTTAGAGTTGCGGTTTGTAAAGCCTCTCTTAGGAAGACGTCTGTATAATGGCATCTGACCACCTTCAAATCCCGGTCTGGGTGCACCGGAACGAGCCTTCTGTCCTTTATGTCCCTTACCGGCGGTCTTACCATTTCCTGAACCGTGTCCACGACCTCTTCTAAAATTATCACTGTGCTTAGAGCCCTCTGCAGGTCTTAAATTTGATAATTCCATGTTGACACCTCCTTCTTATTTTATATTATTCTGCTTCTTCTACTTTAAGCATATATCCTACTTTTTGGATCATACCTCTTGTACAATCGTTATCAGGTAAGATAATTGATTTGTTCATCTTTGTAAGTCCCATAGCTTCAATTGTTGCTCTATTTTTAGGAACAGCACCAATAGGAGATTTTACCAAAGTGATTTTTAACATTTTCTGTTTCTTAGCTGCCATCGTCCTATTACCTCCTAACCAATAATTTCTTCAACAGACTTACCACGCAGTCTTGCAACCTCTTCAGGGCTCTTTAATGCCTGTAAACCTGCAATTGTTGCAAGAACTACATTCTGTTTATTATTAGAACCTAAAGATTTTGTACGAATATTTTTAATTCCTGCCAATTCACATACGCTACGTGCAGGACCGCCTGCGATAATACCTGTACCTTCAGGAGCCTTCTTTAATAATACTGTCGCAGAACCGAATTTACCTAAGAAGTCATGTGTAACAGAGTTATTCTCATCAAGAGCAACCGTTACTAAGTTCTTAGTAGCATCTTCCTTTCCTTTACGGATAGCTTCAGGAATTTCAGCTGCCTTTCCTAATCCGGCACCAACGTGACCCTGGCCATCTCCTACTACAACTAAAGCAGTGAAGCGGAAGTTACGACCACCTTTAACAACCTTGGTAACACGTTTAATAGAAACAACTTTTTCGGTTAATTCCATATTTGTTGTATCAATGATATCATGTTTCATGTGATGTTCTCTCCCTTTCCTAGAATTCCAAGCCAGCTTCTCTTGCTGCTTCAGCTAATGCTTTTACTTTACCCTGGTATATAAAGCCGCCTCTATCAAAAACAACCTCTTTAATACCTTTTTCAATTGCTTTCTTAGCAATTACTGTTCCTAAGTATGCTGCTGCATCAACGTTATTGGTTTTCTCTAATTCAGCTTTTACATCTTTTTCAAGTGTAGAAGCTGCAACTAAAGTCTTTCCAACTGTGTCGTCAATAATTTGAGCATACATATGATTATTGCTTCTAAAAACCGCTAAACGTGGTCTTTCAGCTGTACCGCTGAAACGGTTACGAGTTTTCATGTGTTTTTTAACACGTACTTCTTGTCTTGATTTCTTACTAACCATTGTTTACTCTCCTTATTTATTTTTTACCAGTCTTACCAACTTTACGTCTGATTACTTCATCAGCGTACTTGATACCCTTGCCCTTATAAGGCTCAGGTCTTCTCTTATCTCTGATTTCAGCTGCGTATTGGCCAACTTTTTCTTTATCAATACCTTTAACAATGATGACGTTCTGTCCGTCAAGTACAGATTCAACACCCTCCGGATCCGTCATTTCTACAGGATGTGAATATCCTAAAGATAATGTTAATTTATTACCGGACTTTGCGGCTCTGTAACCAACACCATTGATTTCCAGTTTCTTTTCATATCCTGCTGTAACACCAACAACCATATTGTTAATTAAAGTTCTTGTTAATCCGTGTAAAGATTTCATCTTCTTTAAATCGTTAGGTCTTGTTACAACTACTTCAGTACCTTCCACTTTGATTTCCATCTCTGCGGGTAATACTCTTTCAAGGGTTCCCTTAGGACCTTTTACAGTCACTTTATTATTTTCTGCAACTTCTACAGTAACACCTGCAGGAATCGCGATTGGCAATCTTCCGATTCGTGACATGCCCGTACCTCCTTACCATATGAATGCAAGAACTTCTCCGCCTACGCCGAGCTTTCTTGCTTCTTTATCAGTTACTACACCCTGGTTTGTGGAAATGATTGCAATACCGAGACCGCCTAATACTTTAGGGAGTTCTTCTCTGTTTGCATATACACGAAGACCAGGTTTTGAGATTCTTTTTAATCCTGTGATAATCTTTTCATTCTTATCTGCACCATATTTCAATGTGATGTGGATAGTCTTGAAGTTACCATCCTCAATAACATCATATTTTGCGATATAGCCTTCATCTAAAAGGATTTTAGCGATAGCTAACTTCATCTTAGAAGCAGGTACATCTACTGTATCGTGTTTTGCAGTATTTGCATTACGGATTCTTGTAAGCATATCTGCAATAGGATCGCTCATTGTCATTTGATTTTGCCTCCTTGTTTATTTTACTTGAATTATCTTGGGAAAAAGCACACAGTGCTTTTTCGAGACGAAACTTAGTGTTTCTTAGCTGACGTTTTTTGTCAGCTTAGAAAAACTTTTCGTCTTACCAGCTAGCCTTTTTAACACCGGGAATCTGGCCTTTATATGCTAATTCACGGAAGCAGATTCTACAGATTCCGTATTTTCTTAAATAAGCATGTGGACGACCACAGATTTTGCAACGGGAATATTCTCTTGTAGAGAATTTCTGTTTACGCTGCTGTTTAATCTTCATTGCTGTCTTAGCCATGAAATTACCTCCTTATATTGAATCACCTTTACTATTTTGCAAAAGGCATATTGAAAAGTCTCAATAATTCACGTGCTTCTTCATCTGTGTTTGCAGTTGTAACAAAGATAACATCCATACCTCTTACCTTATCAATCTTATCATATTCGATTTCAGGGAAGATGTACTGTTCTTTGAGACCTAATGCATAATTACCTCTTCCATCGAAGGAATTAGGATTAACACCTCTAAAGTCACGTACACGAGGTAATGCAAGGTTTACTAAACGATCCAGAAATTCGTACATTTTCTCGCCACGTAATGTAACTTTACATCCGATTGGCATGCCTTCTCTGATCTTGAAGTTAGCAACAGAATTTTTTGCCTTTGTAAGAACCGGCTTCTGTCCTGTGATAATTTCCATATCCTTTGCTGCATTTTCAAGAATTTTTGCATTTTCCTTTGCTTCGCCGATACCCATATTGATTACAATCTTGTCAAGCTTCGGAACCTGCATTTTATTTGTATATCCAAACTTTTTCATTAATGCATCAACGATTTCATCATAGTATAAATCTTTAAGTCTGCTCACTTTATTTGCCTCCTTCCTTTGAATTAATCAATTACTTCGCCAGTTGATTTGGCAAAACGGACTTTCTTGTCGTTCTCAACTTTAAATCCAACTCTTGTAGCTTTTCCTTTATGAACATACATTACGTTTGAAGCATCAATTGCAGCTTCCTTTGTAACGATACCACCATTCTGGTTAGCAGCAGATGGCTTTGTATGCTTTTTGATAACGTTGACACCTTCTACGATAACCTTACCGTTCTTTGCATCAACAGAGAGTACCTTACCCTCTTTATCTTTGTCTTTTCCGGCAATTACCTTAACGGTATCACCCTTTTTAATCTTGAATGTTGCCATGCCACACCTCCTATAATACTTCCGGAGCCAGAGATACAATCTTCATGAACTGTTTCTCACGAAGTTCTCTTGCTACGGGTCCAAAAATACGGGTTCCTCTCGGAGTTTTGTCATCTTTAATAATAACTGCAGCATTTTCGTCAAATCTGATATAAGAACCGTCTTTACGACGTGCGCCCTTAACGGAACGTACAACGACAGCTTTTACAACATCACCTTTTTTTACAACGCCGCCTGGTGTTGCATCTTTAACGGAAGCAACGATCACATCGCCAATATTTGCATATCTTCTTGTAGATCCGCCCATAACTCTGATGCAGAGTAATTCTTTCGCACCTGTGTTATCAGCCACCTTAAGTCTGGTTTCCTGCTGAATCATGCTAAATCTCCTTCCAATATAAACTTCCCAAACTTGGGATGATTCTGATTATTTTGCTCTTTCGATAATGTCAACAAGTCTCCATCTTTTATCTTTTGATAATGGTCTTGTTTCCATAACCTTTACTGTATCACCAATTTTACACTCATTGTTTTCATCATGAGCTTTTAATTTATAAGTTCTCTTTACAATCTTTCCGTAAAGAGGATGCTTTACATGGTCTTCAATTGCAACGGTAATTGTCTTATCCATTTTATCACTAACAACTTTACCGGTACGAGTTTTTCTTAAATTTCTTTCCACGATTGATCTCCTTTCCAAATCTCACATATTAGTAACAACTTATTCAGCTGCATTTGCCTTCTGTGTAATTACAGTCTGAATTCTTGCAATATTTTTTCTAACTTCTTTAATTCTTGCAGTGTTGTCTAACTGATTTGTAGCGTTCTGGAATCTCAAATTGAAAAGTTCTTTTTTAGCAGCCACTAATTCACTTGCTAATTCTGCAGCTGATTTTTTGTTTAAATCTTCTACATACTTATTAGTTTTCATTTGATACACCGCCTTCCAAGTCTGCTTTAGAAACAATTTTACATTTACAAGGGAGTTTGTGCATAGCAAGACGTAATGCTTCTCTGGCTGTTTCTTCATTTACGCCGCTGATTTCAAACATTACTCTGCCCGGCTTTACTACTGCTACCCAGTATTCTAATGTTCCCTTACCGGAACCCATACGAGTTTCAGCAGGTTTTGCTGTAACCGGTTTGTCAGGGAAAATTTTAATCCAAACCTGACCACCACGTTTTGTATGACGTGTCATAGCAATACGGGCTGCTTCAATCTGATTTGATTTAATCCAACAAGGCTCTGTAGCCACAAGTCCAAATTCACCATGTGTTATTGTGTTACCGCGCAGCGCTTTTCCTGCCATAGAACCACGGAACTGCTTACGACGTTTCACTCTTTTCGGCATTAACATTATTTATCGCTCCCTTCCTTATTAGCTTTTGTAGGAAGTACCTCTCCTTTATAAATCCATACCTTAACGCCAACCTTACCATATGTTGTGTCTGCTTCTGCAAAACCATAATCGATGTCAGCTCTTAATGTCTGAAGCGGAATAGTTCCTTCACTGTAGAATTCTGTACGGGCCATATCAGCTCCGCCTAAACGTCCTGAACAGCTTGTCTTGATACCTAAAGCTCCTGCTTTCATTGTTCTTGACATTGTAGACTTCATAGCTCTTCTGAAAGATACACGGTTTTCAAGCTGCTGTGCAATATTCTCAGCTACTAACTGGGCATCCTTATCAGGTCTCTTGATTTCTTTGATATCTACAAGTACCTTCTTATCTGTTAATTTGGAAAGTTCCTGCTTTGTAACTTCAATTTCATTTCCACCCTTACCGATTACGACGCCCGGCTTTGCTGTGTGGATAACAACTTTTACTCTGTCGGATGCTCTTTCGATTTCAATCTTGGAAACACCGGCAGCAAATAATTTTTTCTTTAAGAATTTTCTGATGTTATAATCTTCAACTAAGAAATCTGAAAATTCAGCATCTGCATACCATTTAGAATCCCATTCTTTGATAACGCCGACTCTCAGACCATGAGGATTAACTTTCTGTCCCATGTTTAATCTCCTTTCTATCTTTCATCAAGAACTACTGTGATATTGCTCATTCTCTTTTCGATTCTGTAAGCTCTACCCTGTGCTCTAGGTTTTACTCTCTTCATTGTAGGTCCTTTGTTTGCATAGCACTCTGCGATGTAGAGATTATCACGGTTCATTCCGTTATTGTTTTCAGCGTTGGCAATTGCTGATTCTAATAATTTCTTAATAAGACTTGATGCATATCTTGGATTGTAGGTTAAAATACCAAGTGCTGTTGTAACATCCTTTCCTCTGATTGCATCTAATACGAAACATGCTTTCTGAACAGATACTCTTGCATAAGATAACTTAGCAGATGGTCTTGTATCTTTATTAGCATTTCTTTCTCTTTTTATTTGGGATCTATGTCCTTTAGCCATGTTTAGTAAATCCTCCTTTCAGATTTATGCGACTTTATTTATCTTACTTTAGACTTCTTTTCGTCTTTTCCATGGCCTCTGTAAGTTCTTGTTGCAACGAACTCACCAAGCTTGTGTCCAACCATGTCTTCCGTAACATATACCGGCACATGCTTCCTACCATCATGAACAGCAATTGTGTGTCCAACGAATGATGGGAAAATTGTGGAACGACGTGACCATGTCTTAATAACCTGTTTATTTCCTGCAGCATTCATAGCATCTACTTTTTTCAGTAAGCTTTCATCTGCGAAAGGACCTTTTTTCAGTGATCTAGCCATTTTGATTCCTCCTAATATTCGCTCAATTATTTGATAGCTCTTCCGTCTCTTCTTCTTACAATCAACTTGTTAGAAGCTTTTTTCTTCTTACGAGTCTTAAGACCGAGAGCCGGTTTACCCCAAGGTGTGCATGGACCCGGACGACCGATTGGTGCTCTACCTTCACCACCACCGTGTGGATGGTCATTAGGGTTCATTACGGAACCGCGAACAGTAGGTCTGATACCCATGTGACGTTTACGTCCTGCTTTACCTATATTAACAAGGTTGTGGTCACCGTTTCCTACTACACCGATTGTCGCACGGCATACGATAGGAACCATTCTCATTTCGCCTGAAGGAAGACGAAGTGTTGCATATTTTCCTTCTTTAGCCATTAACTGTGCTGAATTACCTGCGGAACGCACTAACTGTCCGCCCTTGCCCGGATATAATTCAATGTTATGAATCTGAGCACCTACAGGAATCTCAGATAACGGCAGGCAGTTGCCGATTCTTACTTCTGCTTCCGGTCCGTTCATAACAGTCATTCCGTCTTTTAATCCTTCCGGAGCAAGAATATATGCTTTTTCACCGTCTGCATAGCAGATTAAAGCGATATTTGCGCTTCTGTTCGGATCGTATTCAATACCGATTACCTTTGCAGGAATTCCATCCTTGCTGTTTCTCTTGAAATCTATTAATCTGTATTTTCTTCTGTTTCCGCCGCCGCGATGTCTTACGGTGATTTTACCCTGATTGTTACGTCCTGCGTTTTTCTTAAGGGAAACGCAAAGACTCTTTTCCGGTGTTGTCTTTGTGATTTCAGAGAAATCAGAACCGGTCATATTTCTTCTTGAGGGTGTATATGGGTTATATGTCTTAATTCCCATGACTTTTTCTCCTTTTCTTTCATTTCGCCAACAGTCAAATCTTTTATTTAAGAACTTTCAATCTTACAGACCAGAGAAGATTTCGATATCTTTACTGTCTGCTGTCAACTGTACAATAGCTTTCTTTGTCTTAGCAGTTTTTCCAACTACCATACCACGTCTCTTCTTCTTGCCGTCCATGTTCATTGTGTTGACCTTTTCTACCTTTGCGCCATCAAACATTTTTTCAACAGCTTCTTTAATCTGAGACTTATTTGCTTCCGGATGAACCAGGAATGTATATTTCTTTTCGCCCATGCCGGCCATTGACTTTTCAGTTACAACCGGTTTGAGGATTACATCATAATATTTTACGTCTGCCATTATGCGTACACCTCCTCGATAGTCTTAACAGCATCCTGTGTAAGAACAAGTGTCTTTGCATTTACAACATCATAAACATTAATTGTATTTGTAAGGCTTGTTTTTACTGTAGGAATATTTCTTGCAGATAAAACAACATTTTTATCATTGTCGTTTAATACAACAAGTGCTTTATCATTTACATTTAAATTTGCCATAACCTTAACAAATTCTTTTGTCTTGATTTCTTCAAATTTCAAAGAATCAACAACTACTAATTTGCCGTTAGCAACCTTGTCTGATAATGCAGACTTAAGTGCTGCTCTTTTTTCTTTCTTATTAAGCTTGAAAGAATAATCTCTTGGTACGGGAGCGAATACTACGCCGCCTCCTGTCCACTGCGGAGCTCTTGTTGAACCCTGTCTTGCATGACCGGTTCCTTTCTGTCTCCAAGGTTTTCTTCCGCCACCGGATACTTCAGAACGTGTCTTTGCTTTCTGAGTTCCCTGACGATTATTTGCAAGCTGCTGAACAACAGCCATGTGTACTAAGTGCTCATTGACAGGGGCACCAAATACCGCATCGTTTAATTCTATTGTTCCAACTTCTTTACCTTCCATATTATAAACAGATACGTTTGCCATTTAGAATGGTCCTCCTTTCATCCGCGCCATATAACGCGGTCCGATTTTATGCTTCTGCTCTTGTTGTTTCTTTAATGGTTACTAATGCTTTCTTAGGTCCCGGTACAGCACCCTTTACAAGAAGCAGATTCTTTTCAGCATCTACTCTTACAACTTCAAGATTCTGAACAGTAACCTTTACATGTCCCATATGACCGGGCATTCCTTTTCCCTTGAATACACGGCTCGGTGAAGAACATGCTCCGTTGGAACCCTGATGACGATGGAACTTAGAACCATGTCCCATAGGTCCTCTGTGCTGTCCGTGTCTCTTGATTGCGCCCTGGAATCCTTTACCTTTTGAAATTGCAGTAGCGTCTACCTTATCTCCAACAGCAAAAATGTCTGCTTTGATTTCCTGAGCCACCTGATATTCAGAAGAATTCTCAAATCTGAATTCTCTTAAATATCTCTTGCCGGAAACACCGGCTTTTGCAAGATGTCCCTTCACAGCCTTGTTGATACCGTGTCTGTGAGCAACTTCTTTTCTGCCGCCCTTATCTTTGTTGACGATTTTTTCTTTCTTCTCGCCAAATCCAACCTGGATTGCTTCATAGCCATCGTTTTCTGTAGTCTTAACCTGTGTTACCACACAAGGACCGGCTTCCAGAACTGTTACGGGAACAAGCACACCATCTTCGTTGAAGATCTGTGTCATTCCGACTTTTGTTGCCAAAATTGCTTTCTTCATTTCATTTCCTCCTTGTTTGACCTACAGCGGGACGATATCGTCCATACTAGAAGAAGGTCTTAATTATTTGTTTTTCATTTTAATGTCGATGTAAACACCGGCAGGCATCTCTAATCTCTGAAGAGCATCTACAGTCTTAGGTGTAGGTGTAATGATATCAATCAGTCTCTTGTGAGTTCTCTGCTCGAACTGTTCTCTGGAATCTTTGTATTTGTGAACCGCTCTAAGAATTGTAACAACTTCCTTTTTAGTAGGAAGCGGTACAGGTCCACTCACCTGAGATCCGTTCTTCTTTACTGTTTCGATGATTTTTTTGGCAGATGCATCAACCAACTGATGATCATAAGCTTTCAGTGTAATTCTCATAACCTGATTTGCCATAAAAAAAGTCGCCTCCTTTTCGCACTTTTAATTCCAAATGAAAAACTGTCTGCTTTTCATTTTTTAGTACGACAAGCGGTGACTGTACACTCTTCCGTGTGTGTCCTAAAGTTACTCATCAGAAAACCCTGATTTTCCCTTCATACATCGCACGTTGTTTCTATTTGTTTCAATAGACCGTTACGTTTGTACAGTGACTTGTCGTCAGTTTCCTAACTTGACATTCGCTCCACGGAAAACCTGCCACACGGGCAGCAACCTCACGCTTCATAGCTATCATGCCACAGCAATTGATAGTATACATGATAAATCCAAATCATGCAAGCAGTATTTTCTATTTTTTTAACAATTTTTTGTTCTAAACTTTGTACAACATTAACATATCAAAATATAGTGGTTTCTTTTCAAGATATTGTGGTTTTTAATGTTCCACTACTTTAGGAACCAACATATGGGTGCCCATTTGATATGGCATTTTCACTGTCATTTTATTATGTCTATATATCTATTTATTGTCCGTCACGATTCATCAAAATAATGGATGCCAGCACAAGCATCATACCTGCCGCATTTATAAATGTCAATTTTTCTTTGTATATAAGAATTCCCAGCATTGTAGCCATTACAGGTTCTATAGAAGCAATCACAGAAGCTGTGCCGTTTTCCAAACCTGATAACCCCTTTGTGTAACATAAGTACGGAAAGAGTGTTACCAGCAAAATCATAAATGCACCATATAAGCTTATAGTCGAATGTGTTCCTATTATATTAATAATAGAAGAAAGATCCACTCCGAATACCGTTGTTAATGCTGAGAATAAAAAAGTATAAAAAGTAATCGTTACGGAACTATATCCTCTCTGCAAGGCATACCTGCCGAAAATGCTATACAACGCATACCCGAAGCCAGATCCCAATCCAACTAAAATACCCTTCGCATTCAGATCCCCGCTTCCTGTCACGATTCCCGATACCAATACACAGCCGGCAAACGCAATCCCAAGCGCTATTATCTTTTTTCCGGACATCTTCTCTTTAAATAAGAAGAAACTCATTATCATTACAAAAGCCGGGGCAGTATATAATAGTACGGCAGCAACAGAAAGGGATGTCAGCATAATTGTTTTAAAATAACAGAAATTAAAAAAGGAAACGCTTAAGGCGCCTGTACCAATAAAGCACCATATATCTTTCACGTGTATCTTAAGTGCATTTCTGTCAAAAATAAAAAGCGCTGTAAACATTACCAAAAAAGTTACCAAACCACGTAAAAAACAAACATCCATGGTCTCAAGTCCGATGGCATTAAGAGGTCTTACCAAAAGTCCCATACACCCCCACATACAACCTGCCACCAGAACTAACAATGCTGATAATGTTTTTCTCTTCATTCCGACACCTCTGTTTTACCCAATAAATCATCTTAAGGCTGCTGCTTTATGTCTAATCATTCCGGATGATCATTCATAAAACAACAGCCTCTTTTTTACTAATTATATATTTTTATGCAACATTATTACCATTCTTTACATCTTCAAATTCCTCTAAAATCTCTTCAGATGGTGCCTCGGTCATAAGAGAAACTACAATAATGCAACACAGACTGAGTGCAAAACCAACCACCAATGAGTAAAGACCCGTTACACTGCCGAGTGTCTGTCCGCCTACGAGCGGAATATAATCCCATACAATGACCGCAAGTGCACCGGATGCAATTCCGGCAACAGCCCCCTTTAAATTTGTTCTCTTCCAGAACAATGACAATACTACAAGCGGACCAAATGCAGATCCAAGTCCGGCCCACGCATTAGATACCAGACCCATAATGGAGTTGTTCGGGTTCAATGCAATTAAATAAGCGATTACGGCAATTACCAATACTGTAATACGGCTGATGGTAAGTACCTTTTTATCATCTGCTTTTTTACCAAGAACACCACAGTAAATATCTTCCGCAACACTGGAAGCACTTACAAGAAGCTGCGAGTCCGCTGTTGACATAATTGCTGCCAAAATACCGCAGAGGAAAATTCCCCCGATAATCGGAGCGTTAATATCTACAGTGAATAATTTAACAATCATTTCGATAAATACTTTTTCTTCCGCACCATCCGTTAATACTGTCGGATACAGATATGCACGTCCTACTACACCAATAATAACTGCAAACACCAACGATAACGCAACCCAGACAATCGCAATACTCTTTGATTTATTTAATTCTTTTTCATCCTTAACAGCCATAAAACGAACTAAAATATGAGGCATACCCATATATCCGAGTCCCCATGCCAGCTGTGAAATAATATCTACAAGACTGAATTTCCCGGTACTTCCGCTTGAGAAAATATTTAAGAAATTGGCACTGTCAACCCCTGACTGTGTAAGTGTTCCTGCAATATTTCCTCCGCCGACAATTCCGAGTGCCACAAGCGGAACTGCCAAAAGTCCGATTAACATCAGCATTCCCTGAATGAAGTCCGTAGTACAAACAGCAAGGAAACCACCCATGAATGTATATGTAAGAATAACTACCGCACCGATTGTAAGTGCAATTTTATAATCAATCCCGAAAATAGAATTGAAAAGCTTACCGCCTGCTGCCAAAGCAGAAGCTGTATATACCAAAAAGAAAATAACAATTGTAATAGAAGAAACACCTAACAGAATCCTTTTATTATCATGAAAACGATTTTCAAAATACATCGGAAGTGTCAAAGAATTGTTGGCACGAATCGTATATCTTCTGAGTCTGCCGGAAATGAACAACCAGTTACAAACAGTACCGATAAAAAGACCGATTGCAATCCAGCTCTGTCCTGTTCCCAATGCATATACAGAACCCGGAAGTCCCATAAGAAGCCATCCGCTCATATCGGAAGCCTGCGCAGATAATGCTGCCACAAATGCCCCTAAATTTCTGCCACCCAAAAAATAGTCCTCTGAATTCGTATTCTTTTTTGCAAAAACAGCACCTACCACTACCATTAACAATAAGTAGAGTGCAAATGCAAGAAGAATCCATCCCATTGAATTACTCATAATTTCTCCTCTCATTCTACCATCTAAACGGTTGTTTAAGCGGTCCGAAAGCATTTTGCTCTCTGGTTCCCCTTTATCTGTGTAACACAAATTTGTTTTTGATTATAATATAGGCATAATCGCAAGTCAACACAATCCGACCTTCTCCAAAAAAAATATTGACATATCAAATATTTATGATATCCTTTCATTAAAGTTTCCGAATAAAGCAGGAAACACATAATAACACATAAGACCAAATCGCAAAAGCATGCACATATCTGCTGCATACGATTTACTCTGGAGAGTCTTTACTACCGGTAAAGCGCCGAAGGTGTACCGCCTGATTTTCAGGCCTATCTCTCAGGCAAAAGGACAGAGCATCACAACATGCGTGTTCTACTCTTTAGGGGCTGATTCCATCAGCTCTTTTTTATGTGTAAAAAACAATAAAAGCCTTTTGAGGCAGGAGGAGACAGAACTATGTTTACAACTATCAACAACATCTTAGTCGCAATCGACGATTTTGTATGGGGTGTTCCATTAATCGTCCTGATTCTTGCGACAGGTATCTTTTTAACCGTTCGATTAAAAGGATTGCAGTTTTCCAAGCTCGGACTCGCATTCCGGTATATGTTCAAAAACGAAAAATCCGGCAGTGACGGAGAGGTTTCCAGCTTTGCCGCTCTTTGTACCGCATTATCCGCAACTATCGGTACCGGTAATATTGTCGGTGTTGCAACTGCCGTTGTAGCCGGTGGTGCAGGTGCCTTATTCTGGATGTGGATGGCCGCATTAGTTGGTATCGCAACCAAATATTCAGAATGTTTGCTTGCCGTAAAATACCGTACCATTGCAGAAGACGGTCATATCGTAGGCGGTCCGTTCTACTATATTGAAAAAGGAATGGGAATAAAGTGGAAATGGCTTGCAAAGGTCTTTGCATTTTTCGGAGTTGGTGTCGGTCTTTTCGGTATCGGTACCTTTACACAGATAAACGGTATTACAAGTGCCGTAAATAATTTCTTCGATCCTGATAATGCATGGTCTGTTTCCTTATTCGGACGTGACTATTCCTGGACTGTTATAATTGCAGGATTACTTTTAACAGTTTTTGTTGCACTCGTAATCATCGGAGGTTTGAAACGTATCTCAACAGTTGCACAGATTATCGTTCCATTTATGGCTGTTCTTTATGTGATTGCATCATTGATTATTATCATTACACACATTACCGCAGTTCCGGCTGCACTTGCTGAAATCGTACAAAGTGCATTCGGTCTTCGTGCTATGGCAGGCGGTGCGCTCGGTGCCATGATTATAGCTATGCAGAAGGGTATTGCAAGAGGTATTTTCTCAAACGAAGCCGGTCTTGGTAGTGCACCTATCGCAGCATGTACAGCTACTGTTGAGGAACCTGCCAAGCAGGGACTTGTATCTATGTTAGGTACTTTTATTGATACTATCATTATCTGTACTATGACCGGTCTTTCCATTATTCTTACCGGTTCCCATACATATGCTGTTGAAAACGGTATTGAAGGTGTTGCAGTTACAACAAGAGCCTTCCAGGTTGGTTTGCCGCTCCCTGCGCAGGCTTCTTCCTTCATCCTGATGCTCTGCCTTGTATTCTTTGCATTTACCACAATCCTCGGATGGGATTACTATTCCGAGAGATGTCTGGAATACTTATTTAACGGCAATATGAGCGTTGTAAAAGGTTATCGTTGGGTATATATCTTAGCTATTTTCATCGGACCATTCATGACAGTAAGCGCTGTATGGACAATCGCCGATATATTTAACGGTCTCATGGCAATTCCAAACTTAATTGCGTTAGTCGCATTAAACGGTGTTGTGGTTGCCGAAACCAAGAAGTATTTTGATAGTTTGAAAAAATAATGACGGAAGCTCTTTGCGAATTGTCATCTAAGCTCGTAAAAAATACGTCATGCATTTTTAAAAATGCATGACGTATTTTTATGCTGTAATGCTATATATACTTATGAATATTTTTAACTCCAACATAATTTTCCTGTAAAATACTATTCTATTATCCTATACTGCATCATTTCATAGGCAAGTCTTGTACCCACATCAATACTTTCAGGCAGCAATGCCCTTGCTACACACTTTTCCTCCGCATCCGATTCATCAATCCTTATAAGAAATGCATAATCACCATCAATCCTGCCAACCGTATAGTCTATTCTTTCAAACATCTTTGTTCTCCCTCTTAAGTTAATTTTATTATGTTTACTGCACCTGCAGCATCTCTTCCTGTTTTTTCATCACCGCTAATTCGCTGAGCCCGACTGGTACGGATAATCCAAATGAACAGATATCTGATATCGTCTGACACACTTGTACACCGAATAACCCCAAAAAATACGGCAGAATAAAAATAAACGGAATAAAAAACAATCCCTGTCTTGCTGCTGCAACTACAGAAGCCTTTACAGCCCTTCCAATCGACTGAAGCATCATATTACACATTACAATCCAAGCACTGAGCGGGAAAACAACACAATGTAATCTGAGTGCCAAAGCTCCGATACGGATTACTTCTGCATCCTCCTTACGAAACAGTGCAATAATCGGATCTGCAAAAACAAATCCCAATGCCGCTGCCGCAACAAGAAAAACCGCCGCGTACCTTACACAAAACCAATAACCTTCTCTTACACGTCCGTATTTTTTTGCACCGTAATTCATACCGCATACCGGCTGGAATCCCTGTCCGAATCCAATCAATGCCGATTGTGCAAACATTGTTACACGTGTCACGATGGACATTGCCGCAATGGCCGCATCACCATTAATCCCACCGTAAATGCCAGCCATATGATTCAGAAAAATACCGGAAACGCTTGCCAGCCCCTGTCTGCAGAGAGATGGGAAACCACCTCTTGCTATCTCTTTTATATTTGCAAAGGATGGCTGAAAATTTCGGATATGAATACGAATGTTTCCGCCCCTCAGGCTTCCTATATATAACAATACGAAACTGATAATCTGACTAAGGACCGTTGCAAGTGCCGCCCCCGCAACATTCAAACCGCATCCAAAGATAAGAATCGGGTCTAAAATAATATTAACAACCGCTCCCGTAACAATTCCTACCATCGCATACGATGCACTACCCTGAAAACGCAATTGGTTATTCAAAACAAAAGAAGACATCATAAAAGGTGTTCCGATAAGAATAATACGAAGGTAATCTCTTGTATATGGCAGAATAGTCGGCGTAGAGCCAAGCGCAACCGCCAGCGGATCCAGAAAAATCAGTCCGAGTACGGCAAATATTACCCCGCAGATAAATGCGAGAAAGAAACCTGTTGCAGCCATAACACCCGCATCCTTATATTCCCTGGCTCCCAGCTTACGGGATATATAATTTCCGGTTCCGTGCCCAAAGAAAAATCCGCATGATTGAATCAATGCCATGACAGTGAATACAATGCCGACTGCTGCCGTTGACTGCGTATTAATTTTTCCCACAAAAAATGTATCCGCCATATTATAAAATGCTGTTACAAGCATACTTATAATTGTCGGAACAGCTAATTCACATATCAGCGGAGGCACTGATTTTGTTGTCATATATGTGACTTTTTCTTCCTGTGTCATTTTTCCCTTTCCCAAGATTTTACCAATCCTTTTCTTATTTACGCATATATAACAGGCATCACCTTACGGCAATGCCTGTTATGTTATTTCAGTAATGTAACCAATAACACATGTCGGTACTCTGATATATTATACGCTGAAATCGATATGATTACTACCTGTTTCCGTCTCTTTTATGTTGCTCCAGTCAATGCTCTTAATTTTTTCAAGCATCTCTTCCGGTGTGGATGCCTGAATAAACAGGCGCTTGCTCTTATCCATCTCCGTTCCTGACCAGGCATTTTCCTTATTTTCCAATTGTTCCTTTCGTTTTCTATCCTCTGCCTTTTTTTCTTCTTCACGTTCGGCTTTGCGGGCTTCTTTCCCGCTTTCGATACGTTCCTTCTGCTTCTCACTTATTTTTTCAAGTTCAGCAAAAAAAGAAACCTTTCCATCCTCTCCGATAGAAATTCCAAAACGGGTTACCTGTTCTCCTGATTTTTCTAATTCATCCTTTAAATCAGATAATTTGTCGGTTGCCTCATCAATCAGCTTCAGATATTTCTGTTTTACTTTCTCATCCTCTGCCATCTGCTCCAAAACATCCGGTTCAATTAACACACTGTATTCTTTCGTACCGCGTGCAAGCAACGCAGATGCCTCTTCATCCGTTTCATAATCTGCCACAATAAAATCCATATTGCCGTACTTCTTTTGCAGCTCCTTAAGCAGATTTTTTGCTTTGTCACTTAATGCAACCTTTTCAGGTGATTTTTCCGTGCTGTTAACACTTTTTCTTTCTTCTTTTTTTGAAACAGCACTTTCCTTTCGGCTGTTTACCGATTCAGCATATGTTTTCTGATAAGCACTATATGCTCCTATTTTGTCCATCTTTTCTGCCCTCCTTAGCAATTATGCGTAAATCCGTTTACTCCTATTTATTATTTCGGCATAAAACCGTAAAAGATTAGAACAAAATTTGTATATTCTCCTATAAAATACGCTCTGAGTCGTATTGTTCATCCGCATATGTATTACGAACAATGTCTTTTATGAATTTGTCCTTATGGGAAGCCGAGATCATACTCCCTGTATCCAAGGCGAGATCAATTGTCCCGTCAGCCTTTTCCATCAATCCGTCAAAACGGACGACTATTTCTGCATCACAGGATACACCGTTTGCCTGCATCAGGGTAACACCATATACAATTTTGACATCGTTTACCATTGTTCCGATTGTCCCAAAGGCATCCTCCACAGCAGTATTAAAATATGCCGATATTACATAAGGATTTTCCCATGTGAAAGTTGTTTTATTATTCACCCAGATTGGCATACAGCCTGCCTCACTGAAAATACGGAGTCCGTACTGATTCGCGTCCGCAAAGCATTTCTGCCCCTCTGCAATAAGAATATCCAGATTTTCTTCTGAAAGCTGTTCCGCGTTTGTCAGATAGCTGTCTACATTTTGAATTGGATAGGATTTACAATATCCGTCTTTTCCATTTTCAATCTCATATTGGTAATTGATTGCCTCTTCTTCTGAAAAAACAGCCTCAACCGTAATGACATCGCCTTTTTCATAATATTCCTTCTCATCACGAATCACAAAATCCATCGTTTTTATGTATGGATGATTACTTTCATTATTAATCGAAACCTGTAATCCCGGTGCTGTACCCGAAAAGGTCAGTGTGACATCCTCAAACAATTCCTCAAGACTAATCTTTTTTGCCGTCGGAAGATTTTCCACAGTAAACATTACCGGTTCTGCTTTTACCTTGATTCCGAGTTTTTTTGCGAGCTGCGTATCATAACTGTATGTAATCTGAATCTTTTCTCCGTTTGCGAGTTTTTCCTCCTTAGAAAAACCGACTTCTACCGTATCTAATATCTGCTGCAATTGCGTAATTTCCCGGTCAACAGCTTCTGCATTCATTTCCGCCCTTATCCGTCCCCTTGAGTCATACCCGGTAAGAGTGAGCTTAGTCACTTCTGATAACTTTACATCTTCTCTGTTAAAATATTGAAATGCCAGAATAATCCCTGTAACAACACATATTGCAAAAACACTGAGTTTAATTGCCAGCTCCAGATTACGGTTAATCCTCCTTCGTCTGCGTCTTTTCTTCCGAATAGGTCTCTCCTTATTTACTTCCATAACTACTCCAAGCTTTCCATTATTGCCAAACACCGGCAGCTATATGAAACCTCATGTACAGCTGTCCGTTTTTGACCGTACTGCATTAGTATAACAACATTTACGCTTCAAATCAAAGATTATTTCCATATTTTACATAAAAAAGCGGCAGTAATTTCCTGCCGCATAAATATTATCAGATAATATTTTCCCTGATTTTCATAGTTAAATCAATAATGCATTCATCCGCTTCAGGCACCCTGCCCGATGTCAGGTAATCAAAAATAATATCCAAGGCTTTTGCCCCCTGTCTGAACGGCTGCTGACCGATTGTAACCGAAATCACACCGTCCCTTAACATCTGCATAGTTGTCGGAACCTCATCAAATGTAACAACCTTGACCCTCTTTCTGGACTCAATAACTGCCCTGCAGCCTCCGCAGACACCTGCTGCTGAAAAAAACAATGCCTCAATATCCGGACAGCTTTCTAAAATTCGTTTTGTAATGGCATAGCTTTCAAATTCATCATCATGGTTCTCAGCGATTTCCGCAATCTGAATATCCGGATAATCTTTTTCCAAAACTTCACGAAATCCCCGGATACGTTCACTGTGACAAAGTACATTAGATGAGCCCGTGATTATGGCAAGCTCAGTTTTTCCCCGTGTCAGAAGCCCGAACAATCCGGCGGCAATTCTTCCGCTTTGAAAATAATCCGTACCGACATATGCCATCCGCTTACTACCTTCAATATCGGTATTTACTGTCACAACCGGAATCTGCATATCCACAATCTCATCCATTTTTCTGCGAATCATCTCATCATTATAAGGAGCTATTAACAGTCCGTGTATACCATCTGCTATCAGCTCATCCATCGCTGCGAGCTGGGCAGATACATCAAACTCCACACGTTTTGTAATCGTACTGACTCCGTAATCCAAAAGTTCGAATGCCTTAACCTGAACTCCTTCCATAACCTCATCAAAAAATGGATTATTCTCGCTGAACAGAATCACTCCTATTTTATATTTTTTCTTCCGCACAGCTAATGCAAGCCCCGCCTTATTCGGACGGTAATCCAATGCTTTTACAATTTCTTTGACCCTTGCTGCCGTTTCTGCATTCACTTCGCCACGGTTATTCAGCACTCTGTCCACTGTTCCTCTCGAAACACCTGCCAGCTCTGCAATTTCCTTTATCGTTGCCATCGAAAACCCCATTTCCAAAACATCTTCCTTGTTTTACCTTACATGAAAATTTTTTCCGTGTCAACTATCGTGCACGGGCACTTTTGCACAAAAAAACTTCCTCTTTTTTTGTGAATAAAACAATTGATTTTTACTTGTTTTATTCGTATAATCAAAATATATCGTGCACGGGCACGTAATCTAACTGTATAAGGAGGCTACAAATGTATTATATCGGGGTTGATCTCGGAACCTCTGCCGTAAAACTTTTATTAATGGACGGCAGCGGCCATATTGAAAAAATTGTATCCAAAGAATATCCTCTGTATTTCCCACAGCCCGGCTGGTCGGAGCAGAATCCGGAAGACTGGTATACACAGACTATGGCAGGTCTTAAAGAGCTGTTAAGTGAATGTGACAGGTCACAGGTTGCCGGCATCAGCTTCGGGGGACAGATGCACGGACTTGTTATTCTTGATAAGGATGATAATGTTATCCGTCCTGCCCTGTTATGGAATGACGGACGTACATACGAAGAATGTGATTATCTGAATAATGTAATCGGTAAGGATATGCTGTCCAAATATACAGCCAATATTTCTTTTACCGGCTTTACGGCTCCCAAAATTTTATGGGTAAAAAATAAAGAGCCTGAAAATTTTGCAAAAATTGAAAAAATTATGCTTCCGAAGGATTACATTGCGTATAAATTATCAGGCGTACACTGTACGGATGTATCCGATGCTTCCGGAATGCTTGTATTTGATGTAAAAAACCGCTGCTGGTCCAAGGAAATGATGGATATATGCGGCATCAAAGAAAGTCAGCTTGCAAAAATTTACGAATCTTACGAAGAAGTAGGAACCGTCCTTCCTGAGGTTGCCAAAGAGCTTGATATTCCTGCTTCCGTAAAGGTTGTTGCGGGAGCAGGTGACAATGCGGCTGCCGCTGTCGGTACAGGAACGGTTGGCGACGGAATGTGCAACATTTCACTCGGAACCAGCGGAACCATTTTTATTTCCTCCGAAAAGTTCGGTGTAGATGAGAACAATGCCCTGCATGCATTTGCACATGCAGACGGTCATTATCATTTAATGGGCTGTATGTTAAGTGCCGCTTCCTGCAACAAATGGTGGATGGACGAAATTATCGGCACAACCGACTATGCGGGTGAGCAGAAGGCAATTGATAAATTAGGAGAAAACCATGTGTATTTCCTTCCTTACTTAATGGGTGAACGTTCTCCTCATAATAATCCAAATGCAAGAGGAACCTTTATCGGTATGACAATGGATACCTCAAGAGCAGATATGACACAGGCAGTTTTAGAAGGTGTTGCATTTGCACTCCGTGATTCCTTTGAGGTTGCAAAATCCCTCGGCATTCGCATTGAACGCACCAAAATCTGCGGTGGCGGAGCAAAGAGTCCATTATGGAAAAAAATCATTGCAAACGTTTTAAACCTTAAGGTAGATGTTATTGAGAGCGAAGAAGGTCCTGCACTCGGCGGAGCAATGCTTGCAGCAGTTGCCTGCGGAGAATATGCTTCCGTAGAAGATGCAGCCGCAAAGCTTGTTAAGGTAATTGACACGGTAGAACCCACTCCTGAGCTTGTAGAAAAATATGAGAAACGCTATCAGCAGTTTAAGGAAATTTATCCGGCATGCAAACCGCTTTACGACATTATCACAAAATAAAAAGATTGCAGGTAAATATGTTCATTCGTATTATATGATGTCTATTTGCTTGCAACCTCACGCTTCGCTAGTTGTCAGCGCAAATAGACATCATATAATACATAAAAATATTTAATAGAAAGGGATTTTATTATGGAAATAAAAAAAGTAACCGATGCAGCATTTAAAAAATACGGCAAAGTGGTTCAGGGCATTGACTTCGGTCCGTTAGTAGATGCTTTACAGAACACACCTCTTCCGGATGATGTAGCGTATGAGCCATCTGTTGATGTTTTGGAATCTACACCTGTTTTTGAAGCATTGCAGACAAAAACATATGGGGAGCTTCCGATTCAGATTGGCTATTGCAATGGTCATAACTACTTATTAAATGCATTGGAGTATCACCGTTCCTCCGAAATCAATGTTGGCGGAACAGATGCAATTTTATTGGTAGGTCTTCAGAGTGACATCACAGATGATTTTACATATGACACTTCTTTGGTAGAAGCATTCTTCCTTCCGAAAGGATGTGCCGTTGAACTGTATGCAACAACTCTTCACTATGCACCATGCTCTGCACACGATGACGGTTTCCGTGTAGCGATTGTGCTCCCGAAGGATACCAATCTCCCGCTGGACAAAGAACATGATGTCTGGGAAGACAAATTGATTACCGCCAAAAACAAATGGCTTATCGGTCATGAAGAGGGCGGACTGCCGGAAGGCTCACACATTGGTCTTATTGGAAAGAATATTTCCATTAAATAAATAAAACTTACTACCAAAAAATAGGAGGACAAAATTTATGAACAACATTCCAAAAGTAAAAGTCGGTATTGTGGCTGTAAGCCGTGACTGTTTCCCTGAGTCTTTATCAGTAAACAGAAGAAAAGCCCTGGTAGAGGCTTATCAGGCAAAATATGATGCAGCAGACATCTACGAATGTCCTGTATGTATCGTAGAAAGTGAAATCCATATGGTTCAGGCTTTGGAAGATATCAAAGCAAACGGCTGTAATGCATTGGTTGTATATCTTGGCAACTTCGGACCTGAAATTTCCGAAACATTACTTGCAAAGCATTTTGAAGGACCTAAGATGTTCATTGCTGCTGCAGAAGAATCCGGTAACAACCTGATTCAGGGACGTGGTGATGCATACTGCGGTATGTTAAATGCAAGCTACAACTTAGCTCTTCGCAATGTTAAGGCTTACATTCCGGAATATCCGGTTGGAACAGCTGCAGAATGTGCTGACATGATTAAAGAATTTTTACCGATTGCCAGAGCTATTATCGGTCTTTCTGACTTAAAGATTATCAGCTTCGGTCCTCGTCCGTTAAACTTCCTTGCATGTAATGCTCCGATTAAGCAGCTTTACAACTTAGGTGTTGAAATCGAAGAAAACTCAGAACTCGACTTATTTGAGGCATTCAAAAAGCATGATAACGATCCACGTATTCCTGAAGTTGTTGCTGATATGGAAGCAGAACTTGGCAAGGGCAACATGAAGCCTGAGGTTCTTCCTAAATTGGCTCAGTACGAACTCACATTATTAGACTGGATTGAAGGACATAAGGGATATAGAAAGAATGTATGTATCGCCGGAAAATGCTGGCCTGCATTCCAGACAATGTTTGGATTTGTACCCTGCTATGTAAACAGCCGTCTTGCTACACGCGGTATTCCGGTATCCTGTGAAGTTGATATTTACGGTGCATTAAGCGAATATATCGGAACATGTGTCAGCGAAGATGTGGTTACATTACTTGATATCAACAACACCGTTCCTTATGATTTATATGAAGAAGACATCAAAGGTAAATTCGATTATACAGATTCCGATATCTTCATGGGCTTCCATTGCGGTAATACAAGCTCTAAGAAGCTTTCCTTCTGTCAGATGAAATACCAGTTAATCATGGCAAGAAGCCTTCCTGAAGAGGTAACACAGGGAACATTGGAAGGAGATATCGCACCCGGTAACATTACTTTCTTCCGTCTTCAAAGCACAGCAGACAACAAGCTTCGCGCTTATGTTGCAAACGGTGAAGTTCTTCCTGTTGCTACAAGAAGCTTCGGTGCAATCGGTATCTTCGCAATTCCGGAAATGAAACGCTTCTATCGTCACGTTTTAATCGAAGGCAATTATCCTCATCACGGAGCTGTTGCATTCGGTCATTACGGAAAAGCACTGTATGAAGTATTCAAGTATCTTGGTGTAGATGTAAAAGAAATCGGTTACAATCAGCCTGCAGGTGTTCGTTATCCGACAGAAAATCCATTTGCATAATACATACTGATATATAAAAAGGGCTGCGCAATGATATGCCCCCTGTCAAGTAGACAGGTTAAATATCTAAAATGAACGTTTAA
>JAEDCQ010000023.1 GCA_016294075.1 Lachnospiraceae bacterium
GATATGACAAATGCGGAATCCCTAATATAGTAAGCATCCTATCGACAATCAATTCATTTACACATTCATGACCGATTACGCCCTGCACTTTATCAAAATTCGAAAGCTTATAGTAAACTTTTCTGCCTCCTAATTCCGAATACGATTTCAAAAAGGAACCTGCTGTTCCTGATGAATTACGATATACCGACCAGGACAAATAAGTGAGGTCCTGTTTTTCTCTTATCAACTGTGTGTTCATAGTCTGCCACCTCCATCTTAATTTTATTCCATCACTTGTCGTACGTCAAGTAATATTTCCTTTTCACTTGTCATACGACAAGTAATATTACGAATTCAATTACTCATAAAAATAGTCAAGTACGATTGACTAAATCATACTTGATCATTTTTTCAACAAGCCATGTCACAGCCCAAAATCCCGACTTATCGCACTGAATGGTTGCGTAATGTGAAATTTTAACTGGTTGTTATAAAACCGAAGCATATATTTTCTTCTTTTATATTTCCCTCATATGTTGACTGCAGGCACCCGTTGTCATGCTACAAGGCAATAAGAAAAGGCACAGACTCACAGAACATCGTCCTACAAACCTGCGCCTTGTCGGCGAAGTAGCCTAGCACGACTACCTCCTCCTGTAAACATATTTAATATTTTTGACGCAAGTGACAATTTTCTTCAACAGAAAATCCGCATATAAGCAAAAGCAATTCACTCTATCCTTCAATAGTGACTCTCATTTGTTCGGATATTTGAAATCATCATCTTTAGCCACATCAACCTTTACATCTGCATTCATAGCAATAATGCATCCAACCTTCAGATTCTCTAAATCAAACACTTCTCTACTCATTGGAACCGGAATCACCCCCAACGCTGTGTCCATCCATGTCAATACAAAAGGTAATACGTTTTTCCCAAAAGCAACCTCAACATCCTTAAAAGAAGCTACTCTTCCAACTACAAAAGAGTAACTTTCATCACTTCTTTTATTTGGATTGGTCATTCCTCCCGGCATCATAAACTTCTCGGAAAATCCGCCCACCTTCAAACCGGTATCTCCTACAGAAATATCCTTCTTAAAGCCGCCCCATGTGTCAAACGCATCCATATCTTCATATACACTTAAGGCAAACGGAAATGCCGATACATACACTTCTCGTTCAGTGTCAATTAGATTCTCTGCTATCACATGACGATTCACTGTTTCCAATTCGAAATGCTGGCCTCCATCAACAACCTCAGCCTCATAATATTCATTAGAATCTGACGAGCCATCTCTAAGCTCAATAAAACTTATTACAGAAGGTACTTTATTATTGAATACAATATCCAAATCTAAAACCTCTATTGCCTTATCGCCATGCAACAATGTATAAACCATCTTGCCGATAACATCTCCGGACAATCTATCCGTAATGTTGCAGCGAATATGAAAATACTTTTGGTCTTCTGTAATAAAAATAGAATCACATGCATTCATGCCCTCTTGCAGCATCCATGCTAAAAGCTCACTATTCCGGCTGTCGTTAGTAATTGAATTCAAATGAAGTGGCATACTGTACCTCCTGCTATTCTTGTTTATTCATCAATTTTGAAATGATATCTTCCATCTGTGCTAATTTTAATCTTTGTAATCATTCCATTATCATCCATCGTCATAAAGGCAATAGATTCATAATCATCAGCATCTCCATCAGCTAATACAATGCATCTTGTACCAACCGGATATTCCATTCCCGGCTCGTCAATCTCAGTAATTGTTGCAAAATATGTAGAGTATTCACTATCGCGGTTATTATGGATATAGGTAAACCTGTCGATAATCGAACGTGCGCCATGATAACTCTTCTTTTTTCTTTTCACGAAGTTTATATTGAATATCATCTGATGATTCGCGATCGCTATACTGAATGCGATCACTGTATTGGATCCCAGCCTCTCTCGGTGGATTCGAATCAACACTAAGACTAAACTTAATTCCTGTCGACTGCACTGGTGCTGTATAATTTTGTAATACGTATGCCGATGCTCCATCCACATACTTCATAATCCTTTTTCTTCTAAATAATCCAAACATAAAATTCTCCTTTTCCGAATGTGAAAATAGGAATTAAGTAGAGATTTTCCTCTTCCCAATTCCTATTATAATCATTTACTGTCCATTAAAACGTACTTTCCGTACTAATGGCATTCAATATTTCAAGTTTTAATTCTTCATTGAGTTCATATGTACCATCAAGTATCGCCAACATAATCTTATGCAAAAGTACTTTTCCTATCTTTCCTGCAGCTACATGGTAACTTATATTTTCCGTTATCACAAAGAAGTCCTTTGCCACAGCCATATAACCATTTAAAAGCAGAAAATACGCTGATAGTGTAATTGCCAATCTCTTATTACCATCCTCAAAGCAATGAAACTCACATGTACAATAAAAAAGATGGGTTAATTTATCCACAAATTCCGGATAATAATCATCGTTCTGAATATGTTGGAGAACACTTTCCAATCTACCTAAGTCAAAATGTCCATAGGCCCCGCCGCCACTATACTGTACCGTCTTTTTATGAATATCTATAGCTTGTTCGAGCGTAATATAATTTATTCCCGTCATATTATTCACGCTCCTTTAACCTTTTCAGAACCTCACTGTTTTCTTGCATAAGACGTTCTAATTCATCTCCGGTGGCACCAAGAAACTTTTGATACTCTTCTTTATCTAATGGCTGAATATATTCTGCCAATTGATAATGAAATGCGTCACGTAAAGCCATGTCTCTACTTGCCATTTTCACTCGTCCTCTTTGAATTAGTGGCTTCCACAATGCCATATTTTCAAAACTCTCAAATAAAATTTCCACTTCTTTTATTGACAACAATCTACCCTTTTGCAAATACTCCTGTCTTATTCCATCAGCCAAACCGCTTTCATACGCAGCTATAATATCCAAAATCTCACTATAAAATGTATCTCTAACCTTATCCCCTGCCTTAAGATCAAGTATTTTTTTATATTCTTTTGCTTTCTCTCTAAAAATGCTTACATATATTAAATCAGTGAAATGTGCATATTTAAAACGGTCTTCTACCACGCATTCTTTAAGAGCATCCGTAAACTGTCTTCGGTAATTATCCTCTTGCAAAGATGAGAACAAAAAATCCTTATCTCTTTGATTAATATATTTCGTTCCACCACCGGTTTTTCTGTTGATAAGGTCAATTACTATATCAAGCATCATTTGTCGCAATGCTCTAGCTTTTTCACTCTCTGACATCAACATTGCAAGATTTAAAAAAGATCTAAAATCAAAAACACCAAGTACTGTAGTTTTGGTAGGGACATTAATGTCCTTACCAGAATTCTTAACCGCTTCCATAAATGATTTTAATCTTTTTCCTTTTAATACCTCATAACCATTTTCTGTTAATTCTTCATTATTCTGTTCCAAATAACGGCTTATTGTTCTTACATCAACTTCAAAAAAATCCGCTGTCATCTCTCTTGTAACATAAATTTTATCTTCCCAGATGACCCCTTCGAGCCCTGATTTTTCTTTTATTTCCTTTATGGCCATATCATTATTTAAAATATTCTGTCTATCCAATCTAGATACAGTTAAATCTTTCGCCATATTACTTCCTCCATCACGCTTGCAAATATCTTTTTCTGCATTTTCACACTTATCACTATATTACATTATTCCATTCAAAATTTCTATCTGATTTGCGATATAAATTTTCAGTGTATTTTCCGCCATGCCACAGCTAAAAATCCTTAAAAATTGGTATAAATCTGGTATAAAAATCATCTTTCAAACTCCCTCAACCCTTGATTTTCCTACATTCTTTCAGAAAAGCAACTTCCTGCCGTGGCAGATGAAAAGTACTTTTATCATTTTTTACAAATCCCTTCATAAGTCTTCAAACCCCTATAAATACTGGGTTCTTTGCTATTATAGTATCTTTCAAAATCTACACCACTTGTACAAAAACCTTCATAAATCTTCATAAACATCGATACAAATGGTGTAGTAAACTTAAGAATCTTTCCCATAGAAGCCTCTACATTGTCATATCTGGCATGAGTGTACACATTCATAGTAGTACTAATATCACCATGTCCCATAACATATTCAAGGCTCTTTGGCTCCATTCCAGCGTTCGCCATATCTGTACAGAATGTATGTCGGAATACATGAGGTTCGCACATGCTAAAAGCATAGCACTGTTTGAAAGGCAGCCGTTTGGCTCTCTTGCATCAACCATTCTTCCGAACAACTTAACAACTACATTGATGAATCTATCATCAAATCCTTTCATCTGATTTCTAATATACCTTATCATTTCATAATCTCTTGCCATATACTACACCCCACTCAATAAAAAAGGCACTCCGGATAAACTCCGAAATGCCATGAACTCTACATAGGTCTTCCCAAATAATAACCCTGGAAAAGATCTGCGCCGAGTAAAACCAAGTAATCAAATTCTTCCTTTGTTTCAACTCCCTCGACAACTACCTTCTTTCCGATCTTATGCATTGTTTCAATAATATTTCTACAGTTATCTTGCTTTTCTTCATTGCTATCTATTCCGGATAATAAAGACCTGTCTATTTTTACAATCTGTGGGTCAAGTGATTCAACCAACCCTATATCATTAATTCCTACACCATAATCATCAAGGGCAAATTCTGACAACCCAACATCCGCAATCTTTCTCTTCTTTAGCGACTTCTCCATATCTATATGCGGATACTCAAGGTTTTCTATAATAAGAACATTCTCATCCTTCCCAAAATACTCTCTATATGTTTCAAGTTCTTCTGGAGTAAAGCATTCGCAAGGGAATGAATTAATCGACAACTTTTCTTTGTAGCCCCTTAAAAAGTATGCTTCAGTAGCTCCCCAAAATGTTGCCACCTCAAGAACATGAAGTTTATCGAGTTTTGTATACTCATCAATCAAATCCATGACATTCATACCTACGGGACGCATAAGCGCTTCGTAAGCATATATGGTTTTTCCATCCGGATAAAAAATCGGCTGAAAAACATAATCTATTTTCAATTCAGCTAACGATTGAAGAATATCTTGGGATAAAGGCAATTGATCATAGTAAATCATACGTACTCCTCCAAGCGGTTATGTCAACTCTGATAATAGCACATTTTTCAGATAAATCTCAACAGAAATCGCATATAAACTAAAAAAAGCACCCTGGCTTAATTTGCCAAGGTGCTGGATTCAGTTATCTCTATACTACTTTGAATACATTTATATGAAAAAAATACGCCTTTAAAAGCCCCCGTCGGTTCGTCTCCAAAAAGAATACTATTATTCCACGGATTCTTTTTTAAATCATTTTTAAAAAGTTTCAGATACATTTTTCCTGCTCCTTTTTTACCTGTATCGTTCGGATACCTTTACTGTGTCCTATTGTAACGGATACAATTATCATTCCGATTCCCGATAATAATATCAAAAAATTGTTGTACACATATAAAATACACGCTACAATATCCCTGTTAGTAAAACGGATACGGAGAATAAGATGCAAATGCTGGATCAATATTTTTCACAACTGCTTGACGAAGCGGTTTATAAACTTATCATCAGTAAGCCCCAAAGTAAGAAGGAACCATATCGAAAAATTGTTATTGAGAAAAAAAGCGATTACTATCAGCTTGCAAAATATACAGAAAAACAGGTATTTCATGAAAACATTTCTGCTTCTGCCCTTACTATGCGGTGCCTTGAACTGACAGACGGTCACTATGCTCAGGTGAATGCCTGGTCTGATGAATGGGAATATTATATTCTTATTTCCAAAAAAGGAAATCCAACGCTAAAACGCACCAAAATCAAACAGAAGCAGACTGTTTCTGTTGATACGCACAACCGCAGAAAAAATTACATTTTCGAATAAGGTACGCCTATTCCCCCGCTTGTAGATATGGGTGTATTTACAAAAGAAGGCAAAGTAGTCCGTACCATGTATGATAAATTCAGACAAATTAACCGTTTTATTGAAATGATTGATGATACCTTGAAGGATTATTCCTTTACTGAGCTTAATGTAATTGATTTCGGATGTGGGAAATCTTATCTGACCTTTATTTTATATTATTATTTAACGGAAATTAAAAAGATAAAAGCCAATATAATAGGACTTGATTTAAAGGAAGATGTTATTATCCATTGCAATGAGGTCGCAAAAAAATACGGATATGAGAATCTTCGTTTTGAATTGGGCGATATAAACGGTTATCAGACACCGTTTGATGTCGATATGGTAATTACACTTCATGCCTGTGATACAGCTACAGACTATGCTTTGTACAATGCAATCTGCTGGAATGCACGCATGATTTTTTCCGTTCCCTGCTGTCAGCATGAATTAAACAGCCAGATTCAGACAGAACACTTTTCGATTTTAACCGATTACGGCATTATCAAGGAACGCTTTGCAGCACTTTCTACCGATGCGATTCGCGGAAAACTGTTAGAATACTGTGGCTATAAAACACAGCTTCTGGAATTTATTGATTTTGCCCATACACCGAAAAATATCCTGATTCGTGCCGTCAAACGGTCAATCTCACCAAAGCATGCACGTGAAAATGCACTTGATGAGATTGAAAAAATATGCAGGGAGTTTCACTTTACCCCTACACTATATAAATTAATAAAAAACCGGGATTGATAAACAAGCATGTTACGCTTCTGCTTTCCAGAGCTTTTTAATGCGCAGCACTATCAAAACGCTGCCCGCTGCGGCAATTGTCAATGTTGTATAAACAAGAATATATGCGGTATTCTGTGTAATGCGGTATCCGAGATATTCACTTGCCATTCCATTTAATATAGGTATGAAAAAATCAACTGCCGTATGTAAAAACAGGCAAATCAGAATACCGGCTATGTCTTTTCTGCGGCTGACAAAGTAAAATACTAACAATGTCAGGGCAATATGAATTACCATTGTTAAAATACGTTCGTATCCCGCAAGCAGAAATGTCTGCCACGGTGTTTCAATTAAAATATCTCTGATTGCCAGAAATTGCTGATACATTGCACTAAATGATGCATTTTCTGCTCCTTTTAGTTTATCCAGCATACTATCAAACAGTCCGGTATTAATCAGAATCACATAAATCAGATTATTCACATATGCCGTACCGATTAAAACAACCGCTTCGATGCCGCCATGTCCGATTCCTGCCGCTATACCCATTTCATATGTAAGGTTCTTTGACAGGCTCTCACTTTTTGACAGAATTTTTGCAACACCGTATCTTCCAATTACTTCAAATGCTCCCGCTGTAAATGCCAGAATAAAACAATATAGGATATAATACGTTTTAACCCATGTTATAAATCCCGGCAAAGCAGCAAGTACATTTATTATCTGAAGTCTTATGGCAACCTGCAGTAATACAAAACCGCATGCACCGAATGCTCCGGCAATCCATACTTCTTTTTTCTTATTCCGCACACCGTATACAATATACAATGCAATCGGAAGAACGAGCCCGATAAACAATGTGATGCATATTGCAACAATCGTTAATATGTTAACCATATTTCCCCTCATTTCTTAATTATTTTCTATTACCCAATCAATATAATTATTCTTATATGTCCGATAAATCATTCTGCTTACTGCAGAATTCATCATTTGATTTACAGCCTGACTATCCGACATATTCACAAGCCGCTAAAGCTGCAATCGCACCGTCTGCCGCTGCAGTAGTCAACTGTCTTACCTGTTTTGTCCTGCAGTCACCTGCCGCAAATATCCCTCCGGTTTTTGTTTTGCAGTCTTCTCCTGCCATAATATATCCGTTTTTATCCAGCTCGACTACATTTTCAAAACGATAATTATCCGGCATCCGTCCGATTGCCACAAATAAACCGTCTGTTTTTAGTTCTGTTTTTTCCCCTGTTACAACATCTTCTATTTCAATTCCTGTCAGACTATCATTTCCGAATAAAGCAGTTACTCTTTTTTCCATTAACGATACAATATTTTTTCTGCCGCTTAAACGCTGCTGTAATTCTTTTTCCGCACGAAATTCATTTCTGCGGTGAATCAGATAAACGGTTTCACATGTATCTGAAAGATACAGTGCATCTGCAACAGCGGTGTTCCCGCCACCGAATACAGCAACCGTCTTTCCCTTAAAAAAAGCACCGTCACATGTTGCACAATAAGAAATCCCTTTTCCTGTTAATTCCCTTTCATGCTCAAGTCCAAGAGGCCTGTTTTTGGAACCTGTTGCAAGAATAATACTCTTACACGGATATGTCACACCACCTGCAAGAATTTCTTTGCCGGTATCCGTATTCCGTATTTCTTCCGCTTTTGCAAATACGATTTCCGTACCAAGCTCTACAGCCTGTTCATATATTCCGGTTGCAAAGTCAAAGCCGGATATCTCTTTGATTCCCGGATAATTCTCTACATGTGGCGTATTTACAATTTGTCCTCCATAATAGGCTTCCTCCAGGACCATTACACTTTTTCCGGCACGTTTTGCATAAATTGCTGCTGAAAGTCCCGCAGTTCCGGCACCGATAATTACAACATCATACATATCTTTTTCCTCACTTATGAAACGGATTCTTACATAAATACAGATTCCTTTTTAGTCTTCCCATAATTTCCAAAAATAATTTTATCATAAAATTCAACAAATATATATCATTTTCAAATATCTGATATGGGTTTTAGATTATTATTTACGAAAAGAAAATATTGGAATATACTGAAACAAGATAAAAAGGAGGATATTTCCATGTCAATAGAAAGAGTCAGAAGTTATTTTGAATCTGTGGGGTTAGCAGACAGAGTACATGAGTTTTCCATGACAACGGCAACCGTCGAAGAAGCCGCTGTTGCATTGGGATGTAAACCGGCACTTATTGCAAAAACACTTTCATTTTTACAGGAGGATTCCCCGTTAATCATTGTAACGGCAGGGGATGTGAAAATTGATAATAAGAAATATAAACAGCTCTTCCACCAAAAAGCGAAGATGATTCCGCGCGAATTGGTGGAAGAATATACGGGATTTACTCCCGGAAGTGTATGTCCGTTCGCTATTGATGAGCATATCCCTGTTTATCTGGATAGTTCGCTCAAACGCTTCCCCATCGTATATCCGGCTGCAGGCAGCAGCCAAAGTGCCGTGGAATTGTCTCTCAAAGAATTGGAAAAACATTCACACTCACTTGGATGGATTGATGTATGTACAAAGCCGGAGTAGGTTTACATTCCCCCCTACTCTACACTGTTATAAAAAGATTCAAGTTGCGGTCTGCAGCGCAAAAAGATCTTACCAAGCTCCGGGTCAAAATGGCTTCCGAGTGATTCTTCAATAATACGGAAGGCATTGTCATAATCCATTTTTTCTTTATAGCATCGTTTGCTGACAAGTGCATCAAAAACATCTGCTAAAGCCATAATCCTCGCTTCCGGTGGAATCCCGATTCCGGAAAGCTTATCCGGATACCCTTCACCGTTCCATTTTTCATGATGATAATGTGCTATATTTTTGGCAATCCTTACAAATGCTTCATTTTCTACGCCATCCAGAATCTGTCCAACAATCTCAGCGCCTTTTTCGGAATGTTTTTTCATTTCATCAAATTCTTCCGGTGTAAATTTGCCCGGTTTGCGCAGTATTCTGTCATCAACTGCAATTTTCCCGAGGTCATGCATAGGAGCCGCTTTTACAACAGAAGTTAAAAACTCATCTGGAAATTTATATTCTTCCGCATATTTTTTTAATTCATTAATAAAAATTTTAATCACTTCACTTGTACGCTTAACATGACCGCCGGTATTTGTATCGCGGTTTTCTATCATATCCGCCATACCCAAGACAATCCGCTCCTGAAGCTTATTTACATACTCTGTTTTTTTACGTACTTCTTTTTTTAAATCCTTATTATAGTTATTTAAAAGCTTTAGGTATTTTTGTTGTTGTGTATCATCATTCAGTTCAATCAGATAACCGTCTATTTTTTTACTTTTCCCGGGATATAGTATCTTAAACTTACATTCTAAAACTCGTTCTTCTGATTCAATCAAACATTTCTGTTCATCTGTAATCGGTTCCTCCAACCATGATCCGAAGTAATGATATAAGCCCGGAACTGATTTTATGTCTAAATGAGCATCAATTTTCTGGTTTTCCACCTCCGGCAAATACTCTTTTGCCTTTTCATTACAGCCAACATATCGTTTTTTCTGATCAAACACCAAATAACCGTACGAGGAATTTTCATTCAGAGAATTGGCAATACTTTCCATCACCTCATATTTACCGATGCGTCTGATTAAAACAAGGAATAAAATATCATCAAAAATATATGCAATAGTAATCAATTCAAAAGTACTACCTGAAATTCGTCTGAATAGATAACAAACAGTTGTAATTATAACCATCATAAGTATACAGAATACAACCTGACGCGGAATATTCTTCATTAGTAATGAATAAAAGATAACTCCTATCATCAAGCCGATACTGATGAATAAATAAACCATATACAGCTTATGCATCGGTCCGTATTCTTTTATCAAATATGTCATTCCATTTTCCGTCGCTATTGATACATTTTTATAAAAAGCCGTCCGTTTTCCGACAGAAAAAGCAAAGTAAAGCACCATTGTACACATAGACAATAAACAAATTACCAACCACGCCGGAATCTCCATACGACATAACTTCATAATTGCAAATAACATAAAAATCGGAACAAAGGTACTTCCCATATATAATAGCCGGTGTCCCAGTAATGCTGCATCAAGACTCTCAGCAGTTGATAAAGCATAGTTTCCCATGTTACAGATCATAATTGATAAAAACACAAGAAGATAATACATAACATTTTGATTTTTACTTATATAAATCAGTAAAATAAGCATTATTACAGATGCAAGAAATGTTATTGCATACATATTTATTCCCAACATATATCACCTCATCTTTGGAATGTTAAACCCTCTATTCAGATTTTACCCTATTACTCTTCCGTTTGTCTACCTGATAAACTTTATATATTTTAATCAGTTCTATATTTTTTACGGATACATATCTTATCTCTCCCAAAAAAGGTCGAATGCATTAGACTTTTTAAGTCTGACACATTCGACCTTTTGTATTAACTTAATTCTGCATTTTAATCTGTTGCCCGGTAATCAGCGGATAGGATACCGGTTTGTCCGAATCAAGATTTTCATTATGCATATCTACAGCCGAAATCTGACTGTTCTCATATGTTGTATAATAATAGATACCTTTATCCGTGTTACAGCAGCAGCTGTAAATTGTAATCTCATATTGTCCGTTTCCCATATGAACACATCCGCGCTGCTGTTCTACAGAAGCTAAAATATGGAAAAATTGGCTGATGCTTTCCGATTCCGACTCACCGGATACCGAATTCAGCTTTGTAAAGGCAGCTTTCACAAAACGTGATGCAGAAGATAAATCTCCCGGGAGGCCCATTCCTCCCATTCCCCTGCTGTATGTCTCAAGCTTTAAGTCCTTTGAAAAGCTGTTTTGCAGCGGCTCTGTAGATAATCCCATATAGTTGTTGAGCATAAACATCTGTGTCTCAAACGGAGGATTATTCGTTAATACCCCAATTGGATTATCATAGACTTTAACTCCATCTTTTACCGCTTCTACCGTAATCGAAGCATCCCTGTCCGAAATAAGCCAATGCAGAGGTGATGGCGGAAGCTGTTCACTGAATGAAATATCAACAAGATTAATCTGTCCAAGCAGCTTCTTACATTCTTCAATTGTCGCACACTGCCCCAGTATCCATGGGATGAATTCAAACGACGCAACATTATCCCTGCCTTCCTCATAAGGCTTGTACACAGCATTACCGGGGAAATTCAAACCCGCCATACTTAAACCTTTTTCATTGGTAGCTTCGTAATATAGCGGCTGATTCCCAACTACATATGCCATCCCAATCATTGCATAATGTGAAGGCAGTGCATTTACTTTCCGAAAAGTAAACGGGAAATTTCTTGGTGTAACGGTAATGGTTTCTTCATAGGAATATTCATAATCCAAATTCCGACCGAAATAATGGTCTTTTGTTTTATAGCTTATTGCTGTACACATATCATCATATCCTCCTATCAATTATCATTGCTCAAGGTTGACTGTTCGTAAATAGAAAAAGTTTTTATACTTTCTTAGTTTATCCATTTTAAGTAGAGCAAATCCCTTTTTCTAACGATACATTTAAACAATGTCTTTATCATATAATACCGTCTTTCCGTCCGGAATAATTGTCTCCTCACCATGTACTACCATTGCAATTAGAGTATCGGACTTTGAGATAAAACGCTCCTGCAGTTTATCCTGCTCACTAGGCATGTATGGCGGTACACTGAGAATTACATCATCTCCTGCAAGAATATTGGTATCACCTCTTGCAATATCCCTTTATATCAGGTGAATTCGCGGATTCTTAAATGAATACCCAAATCATCTGCTAATTTTTCCGATGCTTCTATGTCTTCTTTCGGAATGACATCCACGACGGAAAGCTGGGTATGTACAAATGCATCCCTTGCAAGCTTTGCAAAATCCAGCAAAGCGTAAAATGCATTTGCAAACTGCGGTCTTGTGACTTCCTGATATTTTTCCGCTGTCGGTGCATTCAGGCTGATGGATACTCTGTCAATCACTTCTGCCAATTCAGGAACTATATTCCGTTTGTGGTATAAGTTCGCCAGGCCATTCGTATTCAGACGGATTTTAATATTGTTATGCTCCTTTATATAAGCCGCACTCGCAAGCAGATTTTCAAGCGCACAGGTCGGCTCTCCATAACCGCAGTACACAACCTCGTCATAACCGCTGAAATCAAAATTGTCAATCGCTTTCTTAATTTCTTCCAATGTCGGTTCCTCTTGAAACCACAGATTTTCTGCCTCTCCTACGCTGTCCTTATGTGAACGAATGCAGAATCTGCAGCTACAGTCACATTTATTTGTAATGTTTAAATATACCTGATTATTATATGTATATAATATATCTGCCATATAAGCTCCTTCCCGCTATATATTGAAGTTTTTCTTGTTCTTCCTGCTTTCTAATTTTATTTAAACACGTTTCATATACTCTATCCCATAATTGGTCTTAAAAAAATATCCAATTCTATTAAAAATAACCATACCAGTTTTGAAACGTAAACACTATAAAACGAAGCAGCAGTAAATATGGGCTTGTTTGATTTTTCAAATAATTAGGCATACCTTTTCTCTCACTAAAAAAAGATATGCCTTATTATTCCCAATATCGTTTTCTTTACTCATTCCGTACAATAAAATATAATTTAAAACAGTATATTACTATACGTGGAATCTGGAAATCAACTTACTAAGATTCTTAGCCTGCTCAGATAATTCTTCTGTTGCTGCTGCGGTTTCCTCTGCTGTAGCAGAGTTAATCTGAACAACATCTGAAATATTCGATATCTCAAGCTTGATGTGTGATGATTTATCCGCTTGTTCCTTCGTATCTACCGAGATATCTTTAAATGCTTTTGAAATCTGCTCAGAATTTTCAACAATATCCTTAAGACATTTTGAAGTCGAATCCGCACAGAGCATAGCACTTTCAATTTTATTTAAACAATCGGTAATCATCTCCGCTGTCTTCTTAGAAGACTCTGTCGTCTTAGCTGCCAAATTGCCAACCTCATCTGCAACTACCGCAAATCCTCGTCCGCTTTCTCCGACACGTGCTGCCTCTACAGATGCATTTAAGGCTAATATGTTGATTTGGAATGCGATGGATTCAATTGTACCGATAATATTCTGAATATCGGATGACATATTCTCTACCTGATTGACAGCATCGCAAAGCTGCTCCATTTTATTATTGCCGTTTATAATCAGAGTATCTAATTCCTGCAAACGTTCCTGTACCCGTTCCTCACTATCTGAATTGCGTGCAATACATTCTGCCATATCCTCAACGCTTGATACTAACTGATTAATAGAAGATGCCTGTGTAACGCTGCCCTTTGCTAATGAGTCAGCCGCATCAGTCAATTCCCGTGAGCTCGTTCCGACAGAATATGCTGATTCCTGCACTTCCTTAATTAGTCTCTGCATAATTACTCTAATACGATTTACAGAATCTGATAACTGATTAAAATCTCCGGGATAGGAATTCATAGCAGTCTGTGTCAAGTCATAATCTGCCATTCCACCCAAAATCATATTTGTTTCATAGATTATCTTCTTAAATGTCTGCTGTAACTCTCCGGCAGAGTTCTGAAGCTGTCCTATCTCATCCGTACGTTTACTTGGCTCGATTTGATGATTCAAATTACCTTCGGAAAGAGATGTTAATGCCTGACTGACCTGATGAACTGATTTCCCTATGCTTCCTGCGAAAAATACTGCAAGAATAAGTGCCGCAATAAGAGCCACAACGTCTACTACAAAAAGAGTCCTCATCGTATCATACGTTGACTCCATAAAATCCGCTTTTGGTGCTGTTACGACAATAGTCCAGCCATTCGTACCCGCAACCGGACTATACCCGCATAAATACTCCGTACCTTTGTCATTATACTCTCCCGCACCACTTACCTGGGACAATATCATATCGGAAATTCTTCCCATGCCGTTTTCGTTATCCGTTATATTATATTCTCCTATCAGTGATTCATCGGGATGAACGATTACCATTCCGTTCCCATCTACTAAATATGTATAACTTCTTTCACTGATTACAATCTGATTAAGTATCTTACTCATGAAATCAACATCCATACGGAAATAGACAACACCATTTATTTCCTGATTCCTGTTATAAACAGGGGATGCCACGCTGAATCCGTAATTACCGGTGTATTTACTCAAGGTCAAATCAGAAATATTAACATTTCCTGCCAATGCTTCTTTAACATAATCACGGTCACTAAAATCTGTACCATCCTTACGGCTGACCCCATTACAATCAAGTATATTGCCACTGGTAAATTCATAATTTTCTGCCAGATTATCGATATGGTCTGAAACGATTGCGTCTTGTCCTGACGCAGCTAATACGGAATCATATCCGGACACCTGCGCCATTTTCTTAAAATCATTTAATTTTTCCTCAATTTCCTTTGCCGCCAATTCTGCGGAAATCTGCATTGTCTTTTTGGCATCTGCAGTTCCCATTTCCACATTTTTATTGTATGTAACTATTCCAACAGTTGCGACAATTGCAAGAACGACGGTGCCAAATATTATTGAAAGTCTTGTCTTAAGTTTCATAGGCCCCTCCTCATACGTAATTACTTAATCAACCTATTATTATGGTACTATTTTTTTTCTTCTTGTACAAGTATATTTCTTTTGCCGGTTATCTGTTCAACCTTAATATAAGATGATGGAAAAATGCAATAGCTCTATACTCAGGAATCTGCGCTACTTTCATTTCTAGCTGCATCATCTTATCAAGCATTTTCCAGCATTTCCTCTGATGGCTCTATGGCAATCACATCGTTATTCTTTGCAAAATAATTGGCTGTTATTCCTTCGCCGCTTCCAAAATCCAGTATTTTTTCCCTTCTATATTGCCAAGCTGTTGCCATACAATTTTCTTAAATATTCTCTCCCACGCCGGAAGTTCTGTAATACTATGCATATTTTTCAATCCTCTAATTTCCTTTTCATCAAATCTATCTTTTCTCCAGCCTGCATATCCTCTTACCAGATAGCCACTTTTTCGATATAGCCTTTAAGCATACGGATTCTCTGTGAAAACACAATATGCCTCTCAAAGTGCCTAAACTCAAGGTTTTTTACATATCTTTCCTTTGGAGTAATGTCACGCACTCCACATGCCTTGTAAAACAGAACATCTCTACAGGTTGAATTTTCTCAACCTTGTATCCCTTTTTTGTAAGATACTTCAAATCCCTTGCAAGAGTCGTAGGGTCACAAGATACATATACTACTTTTTGGGGTGCAAGTAATGCAACACAGTCCAAAAACTTCTCGGTAGAACCGCTTCTCGGTGGGTCCATAAAAATGACGTCACATTTTGCTTTTAGTGCTGCCATCTCTACAATAAAATCACTGGCATCTTTGTTATAAAAGCGAATGTTTTTGATTCCGTTTCTTTTGGCATTTGCAATTGCGTCTTTCACTGCATCCCTGTTTAATTCCACACCGATAACTTCCTTTGCTTTGGAAGCAGCCGTCATGCCGATTGTACCGATACCGCAGTAAGCATCCAAAACCACTTCTTTTCCGGTAAGTCCTGCATAATCCACGGCTGTCCGGTACAGTTTTTCCGTCTGTATTGGATTAACCTGATAAAAGGATTTCGGTGAAATACGATATGTCAATCCGCATAATGTATCCTCAATATAGCCCATACCGTAAAGAACAATTTCACGTTCTCCCAAGACCATGCTTGTCCTTCTATCGTTTACATTGAGTACGATGGACGTAATTTCAGGGTGTGCCGCACGCAGTGCTTTTACAAAATGATTCTTGGCAGGCAGTATTGGCGAAGACAATACCAATACAACCAAAATCTGTCCGCTCACATGTCCTGTACGGATCAATACATGACGAAACAATCCATATCCGGTATCCTCATTATATACCTTCAGTTTAAAGTTCTTTATCAGCTTACGAATGGTAAGAATAATGGCATCCGCTCGCTGATCCTCAATCATACAAGAATCCACATTTACGACACGGTGGGAATTTTTCTCATACACACCGGAAATAATATTTCCCTTACGGTCACGGTTAAAAACAGCATGTACCTTGTTACGGTAATAAAACGGCTCCTCCATTCCGATAATAGGATACAGCTTTGAAAAGCCGCCCAGCAGCTTCTGTATCTCCTTCTGCTTTTCGGCAAGCTGTTTCTCATATGGAATCCCCTGATAATCGCAGCCACCGCATTTCAATGCGTAAGGACACGCCTCAGTCTTTGTCGCATTATTACCGGTCTTGTTTAAACTCTTATTTTCAGACTTGCCCTTCCCTCTATTTAATTCTTGCATACTTCTCTTTTTCTGCATACCTGATACCCTTTTGATAAGTTGCTTCGTTAGAATTTAAATCTCTTTGAATACTCTTTCATGGAAATCTTATTTTCGGGTTTCTTACTTCGTCTACTGTCACGATTATTACGATACTTGTCTACCCGCTCTCTGCGGTTTCGGCGTTCCTCAATTTTCAGACGTTTACGCTCTGCGAAATAATCTTCCGTCGGAATATCTTTTGCGTCCTCACCCATCCGTTGTTTTAAAAAAGCCGCACAAAGCTCCATTGCGGTACAGTCCTCTTCGTTGAGCTTTGCTTCAATAATCGGAAGCATTTTCGATAAATCCTGTTCCTTTAAAACAGTAAGAATCTCATTCAATATCTTTTCGGATTTTGCAGCAGTAACATCTGCACCTGACGGAACTCTTCTTGCTTTAATTCTGGTATTACATGTTCGCTCAATTTCACGGATTTTATAGATTTCTCTTCCGACCACGAGCGTAAAGGAGCGTCCGCTTCTGCCGGCGCGGCCTGTACGTCCGATACGATGTACATAGTATTCGATATCCTGGGGTACATCATAGTTAATAACGGCTTCTACATCATCTACATCTATTCCTCTTGCCGCTACATCCGTAGCAATCAAAATTTCTGTTGTACCGTTACGGAATCCGTTCATAACTTTATCACGCTGTGCCTGGGAAAGATCACCATGAAGACCTTCCGCGAAATAACCTCTGCCCTTTAATTTTTCGGCTAATTCATCTACCATTTTCTTGGTATTACAGAAAATAAGAGTCTGTCTCGGATTATAGTAATCTAACAGTCTTGCCGTTACTTCTTCTTTATTCTCACGCTTCACTTCATAATAATATTGCTTTACCAAAGGAACCGTAAGCTCTTTTTTCTGTATCTGAATATATTTTGCATTCGGCTTCTGATACCTCGACGTAATATCTAAAATTGCCTGTGGCATGGTAGCCGAAAATAATACTGTCTGATGCTCGGTATTTACACCCTCCAATATGGTTTCTATATCCTCCCTGAAGCCCATGTTAAGCATTTCATCGGCTTCATCCAATACCATAAGCCTAATATTTTTCAGCTTTAACGTATGACGACGCATATGGTCCATAACCCTTCCGGGTGTACCGACCACAATCTGAACATTTCCCGCCAAAGAGCGGATTTGTCTGTTTATATCCTGTCCTCCGTAAATCGGCAGCACCTTAATTCCATGCATATATTTTGCATATTTTCGGATTTCATCCGCAGCCTGTATGGCAAGCTCTCTTGTCGGACATAAAACAATACACTGGACTCCTTTTTTATCAGAGTCTGTCATCTGCAGTGCAGGAATACCAAAAGCGGCTGTTTTTCCTGTCCCTGTCTGTGCCTGTCCTATAATATCTTCTCCGCTTAAAACTGCCGGGATTGCCTCCTTTTGAATTGGTGACATGGATTCAAAGCCCATTTCCTTTACGGCCCTGATAATTCTTTCGTCAAGACCGGAATCTTCAAATCGAATTGTTTCCATTCTTCCTCCATATTTATCAAATCTTTCAAATACTACTTGACAAGATTTATAGATTAATAGTAATATATCATTTGTCGTCGGGATGTGGCTCAGGTGGTAGAGCGCTACTTTAGGGAAGTAGAGGTCGCAAGTTCAAGTCTTGTCATTCCGATTAAAAACCCGAAAGATTTTCTCTTTCGGGTTTTTTCATAATTAGTCTACTCAATTCCCAATTTCTTATTAATATCTTCTGCTATATATTGAACATCTGTCATATATTCCAGCTTTTCTTCCATTATGCCTGCATATTTTTCTTGCTCTTCCAAATTTCTGTGTTCAACGGCAACACGATATAAGGAAGCCGCTTCAAAATATTCGGCAATCGCATAACATTGTTCCAGACCTGCGGAAGTATTCACCCCGTTAAAACGATTATCCCATGCTTGTGACGGTAGAGTAGAATATCTTCCCTCTGTAATCTCATACCAGAAGTCTTTCTCATTTCTTTCCCAATGATAATGCATGGAACGGTTTTCCGCAATTACAGCAAACATAAGCATAACAAAAATAATACTTAATATAACAAGCAGGGCATTTGCTACCCACTCCTTTATTGCATTATTCTTTTCAGGTTCCCCTGCATACATATCCGTATTTGTTTCCTGATAGGAAGGATTAAAATATTCCTGTTCAATCGATGCTTCATTTGTGTTTTCGCCATGCTCTTTATCAGCGTTTTTCTGTAGATTCCGGGGTCTTTCATAATATATTTTATTCATACTGTTTCAACCCCTCCTCTAATAATATCTGACGCCTTGCCTTGGATAAGGACGGGAATGCTTCCATCTCCTCATCCGAAATCCCAAAATATGTTTGAATAATATCCTCTAATTGAGCAACCAAATCATCCATACACTCCTGATGCTGCGGTTTATACTGCTCTTGATCGGAATACTCACGCGGTTTACAATATTTATAAACATAATCAAACTGTTCGGATATGAATTCCAGCCTATCCTCAAAGGTATAATATTCGGTTTCTTTTTCTGTTACAATCTGCATTATGTATTCATAGATATAGGAATAACTGTTACACATCTGTACAACCGAATCATATTCCTTCAGCCTGTCACTATAATACAATTTATTAACATTGTAATATTGTGAAAGTGCAATATATTGCCTGTTTTTTTCCAACTCATTCAATTTTGCTGCATGTGTTTTATAGTTTGCTTCTATTTTCCTTGCCTGAAAAAAACGCTCAACCTCATAAGAATTTGTAATAAAAAACAGCATCGCAATATTAACAGCAACTAAAACTGCAATTAATGTAATCTTAACCGCCCAATAATGCAGTTGTTTGGATGTCCGCATAACATCCACTTTCGTCCGGTTAAATTCTCTGGTAAAATGCTTCATTTCACGGCGATGCTTTGCTGCAAAAGGATTCGTCTCTCCGCAAAACGAACATTTCTCGTCATCAATTGTTAAGTTTGAGCCACAATTTGGACATTTCATATTCCCTGCTCCTCTTTTGGTTATTCAAATCTTTTTCTAATTTTTCGTGCATAAGAATAACACGTTTTGGCATCAATGGAATGATACTCTTCTGCTTTTCCATATAACTCATCCGCTTCTATATCCGTAAATTTCAAACGATTATAAAAAACTTCGTCTGTATACTCCCGATACTCATCGACCATTGCAACTTCCTCTTCTGTAAAGGTCTGATAATCATTCACATACATCCGGTAATGAAACCACATACAATAATAAACAATATTTTCTGCCTGAAATTTTGACAGGGATTCACCCGAATCAAGAATACTAACATAATATTTTACATTCTCAAAACGTCTGTAGGCATATAGGAAATCAGAATGTTCCCAATTATAAATAGTATGATTCGTTCCTTCCTTATCATTTATTTCATAAAGTTCTTCTTCAAATTTTAAAAGACCTTCCCAATCCCTTTCTTCATACATCTTATCTAAAACCGGATAGTTTTCACGTTCCCAAAGCATTTCTGTTTTTGCATCATAATTATCCTCGGAAAACAGCATTGCCTCAAACGCATAATGCAGTCCAAAAAGGACCGCAAGTATCGTTGCTGCAATCAATACGGTAATAATAATGATTTTACTGCTTTTTGACATGGATTTCTTCAAATCCTGTTTTTGCAGTTGCGGAATCTGAGTTAATTCTTCTTCCTTCTTTTGTACATCACGCATAAATTTGTCTTCTGCGCCTTCCATATTAATAAATCCGCAGAATGGACATGCGGGTTCATTTTCATATATGGAAGCACCACAGTTCGGACATATTACCTTATCCATGAGATATCCTCGTTTCTTTATCCGTTATAGGTGTATTGTACCTCATTAACCAATGAACTGCCTGCAAAAAAGGCATCCATATTCTCAAAAGTGACTTTTGCAATATTAGACAGTGCTTCTTCTGTTAAAAAAGCCTGATGGGAAGTAATGATTACATTCGGCATCGCAGATAATAATGCAAGTGTTGCATCCGTAATTCCTTTCTCGGAATGGTCCTCAAAAAAGAATTCTGCTTCCTCTTCATAAACATCCAGACCGGCTCCACCAATTCTTCTTTCCCTCAGTGCATCCAACAATGCACGGCTGTCAATCAATCCTCCTCTGGATGTATTAATAATATAACAATGCTCCTTCATCTTGGAAATCGCATCTTCATCAATGATATGATTTGTCTGCTCCGTTAACGGACAATGAAGTGAAATCACATCACTATCCCTGAATAGAGTATCTAAATCTACATATTCATAACCCAGTGAATTATTGGGAAAAATATCATACGCTAGTACACGCATACCAAAGCCCCTGCAAATATTTACAAAAACCTGACCAATTTTACCGGTTCCGATAACACCTACTGTCTTCCCATATAAATCCATACCCGTTAGTCCATTAATGTTAAAGTTATATTCCCTTGTACGATTATAAGCCTTGTGAAGCTTACGGTTTAATGTCAAAAGTAAACCCATCGCAAATTCAGCAACCGCATAGGGAGAATAAGCAGGAACGCGGGCAATTTTCAGTTTTCCGGACGCCGCCTTTATATCTACATTACTGTATCCAGCACAGCGCATTGCAAGCAGTTTGACACCGTTTTCACACATCTGCTCTACCACTTCTTTATCAATATCGTCATTCACAAAGGCGCACACCACATCATAGCCCTTTGTTAAAGAAACCGTATCCGTTGTCAGCTTTCCTTCAAAATAATGAATCTCATACCGATCGTCATTCAATCTGTCAAACCAGATTTTATCATATGGTTTCGTGTCAAACATTGCTACTTTTTTCATTTCAATGACCTTCCTTGCTTATTCTGTCATTTCCACAGGATGTCCGGATATAAACCTTCTTTTTTTAGCTTTCCGATTGCTTCCATAACCTGTGGCTTATCCTCTTTGTATGTAACGCCATGCCATACATCCGGTGTCTTTAATACTTCAACCGTTGCTTTTCCCTCCTGCAGCAATTCATCCACAACAAAAGGCAGGAAATATTCCGCTTTTTCCGGGTTCTTCGGCAATTCTTCCCTCAAAAAGGTTACAAAATGGGTTCCCAATTCCGTCATAATACTGTTTGTAAATCCCCACATATTCATGGAGACAAGCGATTCTTCCGGAAGCTTTACCCAGCTTTTTCCGTCATCTTCCGTATATTCCGCATCTTCTCCATGCTTTTCAATACGTGTACGCTCATTAATCGTTACAAGCTTATTATTATCGTCAATTTCACATACTCCACGTGCCACATGTCCGTTCTCTGTCAAGGTATTGTGAAGCTTATATCCTACCATTGCATAACGATACTTATCATCATCCGCAATTGTAGTTAATTGACGGAAAATTGCTTCAAATGCATATCTTCCATAAAAATCGTCTGCATTGATTACGGCAAACGGACCTTTTACCACATCTTTTGCACATAATATAGCATGCCCCGTTCCAAAGGGTTTTACTCTTCCGTCCGGCACGGAAAACCCTTCCGGCAGCTTATCAAGCTCCTGATATACATATTCTACTTCTACATATTTTGAGATACGCTCTCCGATTGACTTTTTAAATTCTTCTTCAATCTGGTGCTTAATTACAAAAACGATTTTCTCAAATCCGGCCTTAACCGCATCATAAATACTGAAATCAATGATAATATTTCCCTGTTCATCCACAGGATCAATTTGTTTTAATCCTCCGTAACGGCTTCCCATTCCCGCCGCCATAATTACTAATACCGGTTTTTCCATGAGTGTGCTCCTTTTTTTATTAACATAAGGATGTCTCTCAAAGCGTGACATCCGTTGTTTACATTAACGGTGCTACAATCCGTAGCAATCTGCCAAGAATTCGCTGCCAAACAGGAATCAGCTCGTAATAATCCCGATTGACAGGAATACATTTTTTAAAGTTCTCCTCAAAATCCTCGCGAATATCGGCAAGCCCCTGTTTTTTATATAAAACACATCCACATTCATAATGCAGATACAGGCTTCGAAAATCAAGATTGATTGTACCGACCGTTCCTATCAAATCATCACTTAGAAATGTCTTTCCGTGAATAAATCCGGGTCTATATTCGTATATTTTTACCCCTGCCGACAATAACTTCGGATAATAGGTTCTTGCGATGTAATAGGGAGCTTTCTTATCCGGAATATGCGGCAGAATAATACGCACATCAATGCCGCTTATGGCCGCATGCCTCAGTGCATTTTCCATCTCATAATCCAAAATAAGATATGGGGTCATAATATATACATAATTTTTTGCATTATATAAAATATCACGATAAACATTTTCGGCCACCGCTTCCTTCTGATACGGTCCGTCACCGTAAGGAATGATATAACCGCTTTCCTTAACAGGATAAGTATTCAGATATTTATTATAGTCAATGCCGGGACGATACGATACGGAATTCCACGTCTGCATATAAAGAAGGGTAAAGCCTTTTACCGCTTCTCCCTTTATCATTATAAAATTATCTTTCCAATGTCCGAATTTTTCAAATGCATTAATATATTCATCACATAAATTAATACCGCCGGTAAATGCTGTTTTACCATCAATTACTATAATTTTTCTGTGGTCACGATTATTGTAGTGTGTGGATAAAAACGGATAAATATGCGAAAAAATTCTTGCATTGATTCCTTTTTTCTTGAGTGTCTCTGTATAATTTCGCGGAAGTAATGCAACACATCCGAGGTCATCATACATGAAACGGACCTCCACACCTTCCTTAACCTTACGCTCAAGCACCTCAAGTACACTGTCAAAGAAAATGCCCTCTTCCACCATGAAAAATTCAACAAAAATAAACTTTTCCGCCTTTTCCAATTCATTTAAAACAGCATCCATTGCAATTTCTCCAAGCGGAAAATATTCCATACTTGAATTCTGATAGGTTGCAGCACCGTACCGCTCCAGATAGGAAGAAAGCTTTTTAAATTCCGGAGATTCCTTCTTTAGTTCCTCTTTTAACTCATCTCCCGTGCTACTGAAACGTCTGGTTTCTTTTCCTATTTCAAACGCAACCTTACGGATTGCCGTTGTTCCAAAATTATATTTAAAGTAAAAATATAATAAGGTTCCTGCAACAGGAAATAAAACAATCGGTACCGTCCATGCTAACTTGTATGCCGGATTACTGTCATCATTAATTATAAAAACAATGCACAGAATAGCTAAAATAACCGCTGCTTCGTAATACAGATTCGCATAATTATTCAGCCAGAAGAACATCACAAACAAAATCCCGATTTGTAAAAGCAGTAATAAGGCCGTAACAAGAAAACCACTGAACACCATTCTTTTTAAATAGTGTAAAGTGTTGTGTTTAATTGCCTGTCTGAAATTATCCCCCTGATACTCTTTTTTACGATATTTCTGCATTACTGCTCCTTATATAATTTATATAACAGGGAAACATTCCGGCAGATACCGGAATGTCCCGATTATTTTAGTGATGGAATAAACGTACACCGTTAAATACCATAACCATATTATATTTATCACAACAGTCGATTACAGCATCATCACGAATAGAACCGCCGGGCTGAACAATGTATTTTACCCCGCTCTTCTTTGCTCTCTCCACATTATCTGAGAATGGGAAAAACGCATCGGAACCAAGTACCGCACCATCCATACGGCTTAACCACTCGCGTTTTTCTTCTGCCGAAAATACTTCCGGCTTTTCTTTAAATACTCTCTGCCATGCTCCCTCTGCAAGTACATCCATGTATTCTTCACCGATGTAATTATCGATTGCATTATCTCTGTCTGCACGTCCGATAGTATCTATGAAAGGAAGATTCAAAACCTTCGGGCACTGGCGAAGCAGCCAGTTATCAGCCTTATTCCCGGCTAATCTTGTGCAATGTACTCTTGACTGCTGTCCCGCGCCGATACCGATTGCCTGACCATCCTTTACATAGCAAACGGAATTGGACTGCGTATATTTTAATGTAATCAATGCAATCTTCATATCAATAATAACATTTTCCGGTAAATCCTTGTTCTTCGTTACAATATTTTCAAACAATGCATCATTGATTTCTATTTCATTTCTGCCCTGTTCAAAGGTAATACCGAATACCTCTTTATGCTCAACCGGATTCGGTACATAATTCTCATCAATCTGAATGATATTATAATTGCCTTTTTTCTTAGCTTTTAAGATTTCAAGCGCTTCATCCGTATAGCCCGGTGCAATTACACCATCGGAAACCTCTCTCTTAATAATTCCTGCCGTAGATGCATCACAAACATCGGATAAAGCAATAAAATCACCGAAGGAAGACATTCTGTCTGCACCTCTTGCTCTTGCATAAGCACATGCAAGCGGCGAAAGCTCCGGCAAATCATCTACCCAATATATTTTCTTTAATACATCCGTTAACGGAAGTCCTACTGCTGCACCTGCCGGAGATACATGCTTAAAAGAGGTTGCTGCCGGAAGTCCGGTTGCCTTTTTTAATTCCCTTACAAGCTGCCAGCCGTTAAATGCATCCAAAAAATTGATATATCCGGGTCTTCCGTTTAACACCTGAATCGGAAGGTCTGTACCGTCATTCATATAGATTTTAGAAGGCTTCTGATTAGGATTACAGCCATATTTTAATTCGTACTCATTCATCTTTGAATTCTCCTCTATCTTATTCTGTATTTTTAGGATTATGAATTTTTGTTTACGATTCTTGTCTCATAGGTACCTGTTGCTATATCTATATATCTTACAAAAAGAGACACTTTGTTATCTTCATTCAGGTTTGTCCAAAGTAAATCGGTAAATTCATCAATATTGCCTTCTATTCCAATCCACTTAGGTTCTCCTTCAAAGCTTGGTAACGGATCACCATCCTGCATATAAGTGTGAATAAACCGTCCTTCGCCGGGTTTCGGATTTTCATAAGTAAAGGTGTAACGGTTATTTCCGTCAGGGTCACCGTTATCACTCTTTAAAATTGACATTGCGTAATGAAATGCTCCGTCTTCTACCTGTAATACACCTGAAATTCTCGGCGTATAGTTCGGTCCGTCCGGCTCAAACTGACGGATGCGTAAGCTCTGCTCAAAACTTTTACCGTCCTGCATTCCATCATATGCCGTATCTGTCTGGTCGCCGTTTGTTACAATTGTTTTATTACCAAGCACACGAACCGGTGCATAAATAATCAAAGACGGGTCTGTCAGCTTGGAAGGGTCAAATGCTTGTGTACGGATACCTTCTCCGTCTTCTACAAAAACACGATTTCTGCTGTTTACACTTCTTCCCATAATAAAATAAGCAGTTACAGCATATTTAGAGTCTGCGGATTTACCGATGATAATACCGCGCCCCGGATATGTGTTACTGCTGAGTTCTTTTGCAATGCTTCTTTTTTCCATAAAATAACCATGCCTTTCCGTAGTTTAACTCTTACAGAAGCATGATAGCATTTCAATCTTATCTTTACAAGATAATTCCAATATTTTAAACTGAAAAGAGATAAAAAAGGAAGTACAACGTAAAATTCTTATTTCACGTCCCTCCTAATGCAGCACACTGTTTCATTTTGCGCATCATTGTCCAAACCTAGCGTAAACTCTTTTTCTATAATCGGCAACTTAAATTCTATGGATTTTAGCCACTGAC
>JAEDCQ010000028.1 GCA_016294075.1 Lachnospiraceae bacterium
CGGCCAGGCGGCAGCCTTATCACCCATCGGATACCTGCACCCTGGCCAGGCAGCAAAATCCTGCATGGCTTAATCGTTTTTATATAAGTTGTACATATCCGACACCCATTCCTTCAATGTCTTTCTTAAAGATGCCGGGGAAATGACTTCTATCATGGCTCCTGCGCTGAGCAACCTCATTATAAAATCGAATGTCGGGGCAAGGAATAACTCAAAGTCGGCATATTCACCGCTATCTTCCAACAACTTCTGGCTATGATGTAAGGGAAGCGATTTCATATAGGAAATATGGTCACGGTAGGCTCTGATAACAATCTGTTCAGGCTTTATATTATGGTCGGATATGATTCCGTAATAATTTGAAAAATAATCCGATGCAGAAAAATTTTTCGGAAGTTTGAACGTATCCGTTGTCATTTCCAAATCTTCTATACGGTCCAATCCGTAAATCCGATAATTGTCATAATGTACATTTCGAGCCAGCACATACCAACGGTTTTCAAACAGTTTTACACAGTATGGCTCAATCGGAAACGTGTAGCTGCCGGACTTGTTGAACCCGCAATAAGTGATTGTCACGACACGGTTTTCCCTCATCGCTTCAAGCAATCTTGTCAAGTAATCACGGGCAGACGGAATCTTGCTGACAAGAATCCGGTCTTTCAATGAAAGGTTCTCACTGATAAGGTTGCTTACGGCAAACGAGTCGAGCATCCATTTTTTCAGTTCATCTTCATCAATGTCCTCCGGATTCTCTATATAATAAAGATAACCACCGGTTCTTTGACAAGAGATGATTATACCGAACTGACTGAAAATGGCATCTTTCCACCGGTTGAATGTAGCACGGCTCAAAGGCTTGTAATCACTTAAGTCTTTGTTGCGCTCCCAACGGTCGGAAATTTCTTCCAAAGAAATCTTTCCCGCCTTGCGGATAGTGTCTATCAACCATGTGTATTTTTGAAGTTGTAACATATTGCTTTTTGTTGGTTGCTGTAAAGTTAATAAAAACTTGTAGCATCCAATGCAACATCTCGGATAATACAATCCTATCTTGTAACGTATAAGCTTCGCTATATTCATTGCCGGGTTGCAGATCACTTTTGTCGCGCATGGAGCATCTGCATAAAACACATAGTATCCGCCCAATGAAGTTCCCATTAATAAGGATGGATTGAACTTACTGACAGTAGCATTAATCTTTTCCACCGATTCAAATGGATTCTAATTTACTTCAATTGCTGTCCACTCGTATTCAGAGAGTATTTTACATACCATCCGGACTGTTGTCGATGTAGCACCGGAACCAAGTCCATGCACATAGATGGCAATAGGCTTTACATTGTTCTCATTAATTAATGTCGTACACATATTAATGTAGATTACTTCAATACACTGCAAAAGTATCCTCCTCATGTCTCACTTTTATATACAGCAATGGAATCGTTTCCGCTTGTATCGCAAATTGAGCCAGAATTTTTTTATTTTTGTCGGCAAAGAAGACATTCGAGATGAAAATATTGCATATTTCAGACACGCATGGCTGTCACAGACGGTTGCACAATTTGCCACAGGCTAACATCGTTGTGCATTCGGGCGACTTTACCATGAACGGCAGCGAGCAGGAAGCGTTGGATTTCATGAACTGGTTCTGCGACCTTCCTTGTCCGCAAAAGATATTCATTTGCGGCAACCACGATGACTGTCTTTGCGGTGCCACCATTGACGGGCTTGACAGTAATGTCCATTACCTGTGCAATTCCGGAGTGGAAATTGACGGTGTGAAATTCTATGGTGTCCCAATGTTCATGGGCGACTGCATCTCTGACCGCCAAACCAAGCATTATGCAAATATTCCTGAAGACACGGATATTCTCATCACCCACACACCGCCTTTCGGCATCCTCGACTTTGACGACAATATCCATTACGGTTCTGAAGAACTTCTCAGCCGCATAACAACAGTCCAACCCCGGCTGCATCTTTTCGGACATATACATTCGCAGCATGGAACAATAGTTCTTAACGGGACAACTTTTTCCAATGGAGCGATAATGAATGCTGACTACTCAAATTTTAGAATGCCGAATCTCGTAGAATTATAATCGAAACAAATATAACAATGGAAACAACACCTTATTCTAAACTTTATTCTAAATTTCTAGACGACAAAGAGATTGCCTGTCGGATTTACGAAATGCTGGCAAATGACGTTTTAGGCAAAGAACAATTGGAAAAGATAAAGTTGCGATATGATGACATGTATCACAATTTCTTCAATTATTCCAAAGACGAGGCGCAGAAACTGGGATTGAAAGACGCTATTTGGGAGTTTAGTTCGGGAGTAGAGCCTTTTACGCCTACCGGATGGAACCGTTATTACGAAGACACTATTACCGTACCTATACCTATAACACATCCGGATTTCAAGGATTTGACTACACGCACAGAAAAACGTGGAGCAATAGGCCTTGACCTTCCAACATGGTTCAACTTGAAAAATAACGACAAGCGGATTATACTTGTCGCACAAGATCCACTGCGAGACAATACATGGTATTCCGATATTGATAAATTTCCAAAAGGGAAAACCGGGTGCAAAGAAGATTATATCTGCATTGACGCGTTGGTGGCTTCTCCGTTTGGACTGCATGGTAAAAGTTGGAGGGATAAAAAGAATGGAGGTGGCAGAATGGCATTGCTTGTCGAAAAGCTTATCGAACACGGTTATGGCGTTTACCTTACCGACTGCAGGAAATATTTTGTATATGACCATAGGGAATCCGCCGAGTACTCTAAAGAGAAGAAAAACATATACAAGGCTATTCTGCAAAAAGAGATAGGAATCGTTAATCCACAAAGGATAGTGGCTGTGGGCAATGAGGCATACGACTATTGTCATGAATTAATCGGTGACGATGTAAGATTGCTGCATGTTCCTCACATTTCAGGACTTGCTGCAAAAAAACAAAAGAATTATTTCGAATTGGATGAAAATAAAAAAACTACTATAGAAGAACTTGTAGAAAGATATGCCAAATATATTATCAGCGAAGGTAAATAATGGCAAGGAGTTGCTTTTACAATATGATTTTGCAGAGGTGTATCGCTAATTGATACATCTCTGCAATATTTTTGTGCTGTAATCATAAATGCAGCATAAAAAAATGAAAGAAGTAAAGGCAAGGAAAATCGAGTTGGCTACAGTCCGGCTTATCATCAGGACTCCTCAAGAAAGTGATGTACATGATATTTTCGTTCTGATGAGCGACCTTGAAATAGCGGCAATCGCCGGATTCAGACCGATGAACACGCTTAGCGAGGCCGAAGGGAAAATCCGCAGGGAGAAGGAAGGCGGTCTGATGTTCTGTATTTCGGAAAAGAACCTTCCGGAAAAGGTTCTCGGCGTTTTTGAAATTACTCCGCACAAGACAAATACCGTTTCTGGTGAGAAATGCAATTACGAGATCTGTTATTTTCTCCATAAACAGGCCCGAGGGAAAGGCTATATGACGGAAGTCGTGGAGAGAATGAAATGCTACTTGTTCGATGAACGGATGGCTGACTCGCTGACCATCGCCGTCTTACCACGAAATGATGCATCTCGCAGGGTTGCACTAAAATGCGGCTTCACATACGAAGGTCTGGAAAGGAAATGCGGCATGAATTATCTTGATGAAGTTGTCGACCTTGAATATTATACCCTTTACAAAGAAGAATACCTCAATCCTGATGGAAAAGTACGCAAGGAAAAACTGACCATCGCATCAAAGCAGAAATGGATTAATGACGGTGGTATTCTTTACCCGATTCCGGGCTATGCTTCGTTGCTCACTTCTCCCGGCAACGGGATATTCCGCATCTATGAGCATCCGCAGACAAAACGCTTGGGACTGGAGAAGATAGATGATATTTTCCGATTCGATTTCAAGATTTATGACCTTGACTGCGAAGAGATAATGTCAAGAATCATAAAAACATGGAATTCAGACTTGTTTAAAGAAAGCAACAAAAATCTCGGAGTGATTTTCAACGGACTAAAAGGGACAGGCAAGACCATTGCCGCCAAACTACTCTGCAACCGCATAGGTCTACCGGTAATTGTCATCTCGAAACCAGTTGACGGCATGCTAGAATTTATCCAGTCGCTGCATTTTGAAAACATTATCCTTATCGACGAAGCGGAAAAGACCTTCCGTGAGGAACAGGATGTTCTGCTCAAAATGATTGACGGGGTTTATAACGACATGCGGAAACTGTATATTCTCACCACCAACAAGCTGTCAATTGACGAGAATCTTTTGGGCCGTCCGGGACGCATCCGTTATATCAAGGAGTTTTCAAATTTATCGGCAAGGGCAGTCAATGATGTCATAGATGACAATCTAAAAGACGTATCGTTGAAGGAGGAAGTACTGAAAGTTGTTGATAGTCTGGAAATCTCCACCATAGACATTCTGAAAGCCATTATTGACGAGTGCAATATAATGGAGGCTGTTCCATCAGATTCTACTTTGAACATTCCGAAGGCTAAATACAGAATGCAGATTATCTGTTTCAACAGTCTGGATGTGAAGTCACATCAGGAAGTGAAAGATTATATTAAAGAGCATTTGGTTTACAATGAATCTGTTGCAGATTGGTTGCGGAAAGTCATTGGCACAGATGAAAGCAAGAAAAAAACGAAGAAGAACATGGACTTGATAAATGAAATGTTTGAATGCGATGTGGATATAGAATGGCAGGCCACCTCATCATTGGCTACATATATAGGCAAGCAAATCGGATATAGGACTGTCATTTCAGAACCTGACAGATACGGTTTCTTTACAGTCGAAACCGACTGGGGCGATACGGAATTATGGTGTCTTTGCAATGAGGTTGACATTCCGTCACTTTATAGAGAGAACTTATCACTAAAACTATGAGATAATATGAACAACGGTATTTTAAGTAAGGAAAATATTCTTTGTATGCAATATTCCAGGATGAAATCATCACAGATAATGAATCCTAATCTTGCACCGTAAGAGTTCCCGACTCCGCCGGATGAGGTTTGTTGCTGGCCGGGGCACCGTGGCGGAGCGCCATCGGGAAGAAACTTGCTGGCAAAAGCGCACAAAAATCCCGATTTTGTGCTC
>JAEDCQ010000001.1 GCA_016294075.1 Lachnospiraceae bacterium
GAGGGGTTACTCTCATCTTTTTTCTTTATTCAACTGACAAAAACTTAACTCTATTCGGGAATAAATAGTGAAAAGGCCCGAAAAAAATGGGATGTTTTTGAAAAATGTGCTAAAATGAAAGATATAAAAGAAATGTTTATGAAGCATATAAGGAGAACACATGATTGACCCCAATACAATATCCGTAAATTTCATCAAAAAGGAACCGTTTACGGGCGGATACCGGGGAATGCGGTATCAGCTTGTGAAGTCGTCAGAGGGAATGGAGGTAACAATCTGGCCGGAACCGTATAATTATCTGCATACGCCAAAGGAGAAAAAGCAGATGAAGCAGTTCCCGTTAACGGTAGAAGGGCGTGATGAGGCGGTTGCATGGATGAATGAACAGTATGAGGAACAGAAGGAAGTCTGGGATCTTGCACTGAATACAGCGTGGACAGTTCAATAATTACAAACAACGGATGTCACGCTTCACGAGTCATCCTTATGTTAATAAAAAATCAGGGTGGGCAAAAATAGTCCGTTACAGGTACATTTTGCCCACCCTTTATAATGGTCTGAAGTTTCTATTTTTTATTTACATTTTTATGTGCCGTAGAGAGCATCAGCTTAATTCTGTTTAGCTGATTGACCTCGCTTGCACCGGGGTCATAGTCGATAGCCACGATGTTAGCGGAAGGGAAACGCTTTCGGATTTCCTTAATAACACCTTTTCCGACCACATGGTTTGGAAGACATCCAAATGGCTGGGTGCACACAATATTTGGTGTGCCGCCGTGAATCAGTTCAAGCATTTCTCCGGTTAAAAACCATCCTTCCCCTGTCTGGTTACCGATGGAAACAATCGGTTTTGCATATTCTACCAACTGTTCAATATGTGCAGGCGGATCAAAATGCCTGCTCTTCTTAAAGGCACTTGCAGCCGAAGAACGCAAAAGAGTAAGGGCTTTGATTCCCAAAGAGGAGACAACGGCTGTTTTTTTGCTTGTATCAAAGTGCTCATGCTTATAAATCTGGTTGTAAAAACAGTAGAGCATAAAATCAAGTAAATCGGGAACAACAGCCTGTGCACCTTCCGATTCCAAAAGTTCAACCAAATGGTTGTTGCCCGCAGGAGAAAACTTGACAAGGATTTCTCCTACGATGCCGACTTTAGGCTTGCGGAGTGATTCGTCAATCGGAATATTGTCAAAATCTTTAATGATTTTACGCAGCAAACCACATAGCTTGAAATAAGAAAGCTTTTTGTGGGAAAGAAACTCGGATGCTTCTTTCTTCCATTTCTCATGCATTTCATTTACACTGCCCGGTGTTAGTTCATACGGACGCATACGGTAAACGCATTTCATGAAAACATCTCCGATTACCGCAGCAAATGCAGCATGAATCAAAAGATTGGCATCCATTTTAAATCCCGGATTGCTTTCAATACCGGCAAGATTTAAGGAGATGACCGGTATATATTCCATTCCGGCTTTTTTTAATGCCCTTCGGATAAAACCGATGTAATTTGTTGCACGACAGCCACCGCCTGTCTGGGAAATAACCAGAGCTGTTTTATGTAAATCATATCTGCCGGATAACAATGCATCCATTAACTGGCCCACTACTAAAAGAGAAGGATAGCAGGCATCATTATTTACATATTTAAGTCCGGTATCCACCGAATGCCGGTTGTCATTTTGCAATACTTCAAAGTTATAGCCACAGGCCTTTAATGCCGGCTGGATAAGATCAAAATGAATCGGTGACATCTGTGGACAGAGGATTGTATAATCCTTGCGCATTTCCTCCGTAAAGACAACCTTTTCAATGGCGGATGAACAAATCCGGCGATTAAGCTTCTTTTGTTCACGTACCTTGATTGCCGCAATCAGAGAACGGATTCGGATTTTGGCAGCACCGAGATTGTTGACCTCGTCAATCTTTAAACAGGTGTATATCTTGCCTGAGCCGGAAAGAATGTCATTTACCTGATCGGTTGTAACGGCATCCAGGCCGCAACCGAATGAATTCAACTGGACGAGGTCCAGATAATCGGTTGTTTTTACAAAGCTTGCGGCAGCATACAGTCTCGAATGGTACATCCATTGATCGGATACGATAAGAGGCCGCTCAGGTTTGGCAAGGTGGGAAATGGAATCCTCTGTCAGTACGGCAATATCGAAGCCGGTAATCAGCTCCGGAATACCGTGGTTAATCTCGGCATCCAGATGATAGGGGCGTCCTGCAAGGACGATACCGCGTTTCCCGGTCTCCTGCAGATAGGCAAGCGTTTCTTCGCCTTTTTTCCGTACATCCTCTCTTACGGACTGAAGCTCCCTCCAGCCTTCGGCTACGGCAGCATCAATCTCATCTGCCGGAATATCGGAAAATTCTTTTTTCAGTTCCTTTGCAATAACGGCTTCGTCACGGAAGGAGAGAAACGGATTGCGCAGAATAGCTTTGCCGGAACCAATTTCCTCAACATTATTCTTTATATTTTCGGAATAGGAAGTAACAATCGGACAATTATAATGATCGTTTGCTTCGTCAAATTCTTTTCTTTCATAAAACAAAGCTGGATAAAAGATAAAATCCACATTCTGATTAATTAACCATTTTACATGACCGTGTGCGAGCTTTGCCGGATAACATTCGGACTCGCTTGGGATGGATTCAATACCCAATTCATACAGCTTATGAGTAGAACTGGGAGAAAGTACAACCTGGTATCCCAATTTTGTAAAAAACGTGAACCAGAACGGATAGTTCTCGTACATATTTAATACACGCGGAATACCTACTTTTCCTCTTACTGCTTTATCTGCCGTGAGTGGTTCGTATGAGAATAACCGCTTTAACTTATATGCAAATAAATTTGGTACATTCGATTCGCTTTTGGATTTGCCGAGTCCACGCTCGCAACGGTTACCGGAGATGTATTGCCGCCCGCCCGTGAAACGGTTAATCGTCAGTCGACAGTTGTTGGTACAACCCTTGCATTTTGCCATGCTGGTTTCAAATTCCAAATCTTCAATCTGTTTAATGGTAAGCATGGTAGTATTCATACCGCAGCTATAGCGCTCCCTTGCAATCAGGGCAGCACCAAAAGCACCCATAATACCGGCAATATCCGGACGGATGGCTTCGCAGCCGGCAATCTTTTCAAAAGCCCTGAGTACGGCATCATTATAGAAGGTTCCGCCCTGTACTACGATATGCTTTCCCAATTCGGAAGCATCGGAAACCTTGATTACCTTGAATAACGCATTTTTTATAACAGAATAAGCAAGACCGGCAGAAATATCGGCAACACTGGCGCCTTCCTTCTGGGCTTGTTTTACTTTGGAATTCATGAATACGGTACAGCGTGTTCCCAAATCTATCGGATGTTCCGCAAAAAGAGCTGCTTTTGCAAAATCCTGTACACTGTAATTTAGAGATTTTGCAAAGGTCTCAATAAAGGAACCGCAGCCGGAAGAACAGGCCTCGTTCAATTGTACGCTGTCTACGGTCTGGTCTTTGATTTTAATGCATTTCATATCCTGACCACCGATATCCAGAATACAATCGACCTCAGGATTAAAGAATGCCGCAGCATAATAATGAGCAACGGTCTCGACTTCCCCGTCATCTAACAAAAGTGCAGCCTTTAATAAGCTTTCTCCGTATCCGGTGGAACAGGAACGGACAATATGTGCAGTATCCGGAAGCTTTCTGTAAATTTCTTTAATTGCTTCAATTGCGGTATTTAAAGGACTACCGTTGTTATTGCTGTAGAAGGAGTGTAAAAGTGCACCATCTTCTGCCACAAGCGCAATTTTGGTAGTAGTGGAACCGGCATCAATCCCAAGATAGCAGTTGCCGGAGTAGGAAGCTAAATCACCGGTACGCACACAATGCTTATCATGTCTTTCGCGGAAACTGTCATAGGAAGACTGATTCGCAAAAAGAGGCTCCATACGTTCCACTTCAAATTCCATTTTAATATCGGAAGAGAGCTTCCTAACCATTTCATCCATGGAAAAGGAACAATCCTCTTTTGCATTGAGGGCAGAACCCATAGCGGCAAAAAGATGGGAGTGTTCTAATTCAATGGTATGTTCTTCGTCTAATTTTAAGGTGCGGATAAAAGCCGCTTTTAATTCGGATAAAAAGTGAAGCGGACCCCCTAAAAATGCGACATGTCCGCGAATCGGCTTGCCGCATGCAAGACCACTGATGGTCTGGTTGACTACTGCCTGAAAAATAGAAGCAGAAAGGTCTTCCTTTGTTGCACCATCATTAATTAAAGGCTGGATATCCGTTTTGGCAAATACGCCGCAACGGGCAGCTATTGTATAAAGAGAATGATAATTTTTTGCATACTCATTTAATCCGGCAGCATCGGTTTGAAGTAAAGAAGCCATCTGGTCAATAAATGAGCCTGTTCCGCCGGCACAGATGCCGTTCATTCGCTGTTCAATGTTGCCGCCTTCAAAATAAATGATTTTTGCGTCCTCACCGCCAAGTTCAATTGCAACATCCGTTTTGGGTGCAAACTCCTGTAAAGAGGAGGATACGGCAATAACCTCCTGGACAAACGGAATACCCAGATGGTTGGCAAGTGTTAAACCGCCGGAACCGGTAATAACAGGATGCAGCGTAATCTCACCCAATGATTCTTTTGCTTTTACAAGAAGAGAATGAAGAGTATCCTGTATATTTGCATAATGACGCTCGTAATCCGCAAACAAAATAGAATGTTCTTCATTCAAAATGGCAATCTTAACGGTAGTAGAACCAATATCAATTCCCAAAGTGTATTTTATGTTACTCATAATACTTCTATGCCTCTCCATAAATATAGGAAATAATTCATCGCAATTTCGATTATTATACGACACTGTTTTACAAAGTGCAATGTCACTTTTGTTTTTTTCATAGGCGGCTTTGTTTACATTTTATTTCCCGTTTGATAGAATATGTTTCAGAATATAATACGAGGTGACCTGTATGAAAAATGATTTCGGAAAAAACTTTGAAAGAAAGTTTTCAAAATATGCCATTCCTAATTTGTCCTTATATCTGATTATATGCTATGCATTCGGATATTTGCTTCAGATTGTGAACAGCGGATTTTTATCTTATCTTACATTGGACCCTGTAATGATTTTACATGGACAGGTATGGCGATTGGTGACATGGATTTTAGTACCTCCATATACCAACAATCTGTTTTTTACATTGATTACGTTATATTTTTATTACAGTATCGGTTCTACGCTGGAGCATGTATGGGGAACCTATCGTTATAACTGTTATCTGTTTTCGGGAATGCTCTTTACCATTCTGGGCAGCTTTCTGTTATATGGAGTATATGCAGCACTCGGAGCAGGAAATGTTTCATTCGGCGCTTTATTCAGCACATATTATGTAAACATGTCGATTTTTCTTGCTTTTGCGGCAACCTTCCCGGAAATGCAGGTGTTGTTGATGTTTATCATTCCCGTCAAGGTAAAATATCTGGGAATCATTTACGGTGTTTATCTTGTTTTGCAATGTCTGATGGGCGGAATTATTCTCTGGGTAGTTATCGGCTCATCCCTTCTTAATTTTATTGTATTTTTCCTTACAACCAGAAATTTAGTACGGATGTCGCCAAAGCAGATTAAAAGGCGGCAGCAGTTTAAGAGCGAGGTGCGTCATGAGGCACGCATTACACGTCATAAATGCGCGATATGCGGACGTACGGAAGAGAGTAATCCGGAATTGGAATTCCGTTTCTGCTCAAAGTGTAACGGTAATTATGAATACTGTCAGGATCATTTGTTTACACATAAGCATGTTGAGTAGACAGTTATATCTTGTAAGAGGCGGAAAGGATTAAAAATGAATCAGGAAGTATTGTTTGCCAAGACATTGGAGGAAGTAAAATCACTTGCCATAGAGCAGAATAGAGTTATTTCAAAGGAACAGGTAGAAGAAGCATTCGGCAGAATCGGTATGAAGCCTGAAGAGCTTACACCAATTTATGAATACTTAAAGCAGAAAAAAATCGGTATGGGGACTCCGGTTGACCCGGATGAATATTTAACAGGCGAGGATGTGAGTTTTCTTTCAGAATACATGTCACAGATTAGTCTGCTTCCGGTTACCTCACAGGGAGAACGGGAGGCATACTTTTTATCGGCCATGGCGGGAGAAAAGAGCGCTAAGGCAAAAACAATTGAAATTCTTCTGCCTGATATAATGGATGTTGCCAAGCTGTATACCGGTCAGGGTGTTTTACTGGAAGATTTGATTGGAGAAGGAAATGTTGCATTGGCTACCGGTGTTGAAATGCTTGGCTGTCTTGAAAAAGCAGATGAGGTTCCGGCTATGCTTATTAAGATGGCAATGGATGCAATGGAAGAATTGATTAGGGAAACGGAAGAGGAGAATAAGGCTGACCGTAAGATTGCGGATAAAGTAAATGAAGTTTTAACAGAGGCTAAAAAATTAGCGGAAACGCTGAACCGTAAAATTACGGTGGAGGAACTGATGGAGGAAACTTCGTTTTCCGAAAAGAAGATAAGGGATGCCATCAGAATCAGCGGAAATAAAATAGAATACTTTGAGGGTGCAGATGAATAACGATTTCAGATATGTCATGCAGGACATGACAAACGTATACATTGGTGCAAAATATACATACGATGAGATTATGAATGTAGATGAAGTCCCGTTTAAGCTTAAGGTAATTTTATCACATTACATGTTAAAAGAGGTTGCGGGAAATACTACTCTGGAAAATCATATTTTTTATATGAAACCGGATGATATGTCTTATATGGTTTATAAAAGAATGAAAGCACGTTTTAAATTAAATGTGTTTAAAGAAGACGGACACGGTAAGGGGAAGCCCGGTTATATACAAAAAGAATATAAAATACAGGATATTGTGGAAGGTCCGGAAGCAGCGATGCTGCATGAAAAGATGAATCAGATATTTGTTGAGGAAATGCACATTACCAAATTAGGACTTTTAAGTGTAAGTATATAATTTTTGAAAAGCATTATCGTAAGAAAGGCATAGATAACAGAATGAATATTGAAGATTTAACAGCATATGAACAGATAGAGGCCCGGGATATTAAAGAGGTGAATTCATACGCAAGGCTTCTTACCCATAAAAAGACAGGCGCACGTGTCGTACTGATGGAAAATGAGGATGAAAATAAGGTATTTTATATCGGATTTCGTACCCCGCCTAAAGAAAGTACCGGTGTAATGCATATTTTAGAGCACTCTGTTTTATGCGGCTCAAAGGAATTTCCGGTTAAGGATCCGTTTATCGAGCTGGCCAAGGGGTCTCTGAATACTTTTTTAAATGCAATGACATATCCGGATAAGACCGTATATCCGGTTGCAAGCTGTAATGATAAGGATTTTCAGAATTTGATGCATGTTTATCTGGATGCGGTATTTTATCCCGATATATATAAAAACGATCTGACATTCAGACAGGAGGGATGGCATTATGAACTTAACAGCCCGGAGGATGAACTAACAATCAATGGTGTTGTCTATAACGAGATGAAGGGTGCTTTTTCCTCCCCGGATGATGTTTTGGAACGTGAAATATTTAATACGTTGTTTCCCGATACAGCCTATAGTGAAGAATCCGGCGGCGACCCTAAGGTAATTCCCGAATTGACATATGAGCATTATCTTGATATTCACAGACAGTATTATCATCCGTCCAACTGTTATATATACCTGTACGGTAATATGGATATGGCTGAAAAGCTTGCCTTTATTGATGAAAAATATCTTTCTGCATTTGACAGGCTGGAAATAGATTCTGAGATTCCTACGCAGGAACCTTTTTCGGAACCGATTGAGGTAAGACATTATTATTCCATTACAGAGAATGAAGAGGAAGAAGAAAATACCTATTTAAGCTATAATAGTGTAACAAATGACTGCCTGGACAGAGAGAAATATATTGCATTCCAGGTTTTGGATTATGCACTTTGTGCGGCTCCGGGAGCTGTTTTGAAACAGGCACTTTTAGATGCCGGAATCGGAAAGGACATTTACAGCTTCTACGATAACGGTATCAAACAACCGTATTTTTCGATTGTTGCAAAAAATTCCGATGCATCAAAAAAAGATGATTTTGTAAAGCTCGTTCAAAGAGTTCTTAGTGAAATTGCAGAGAACGGATTTGATAAGGATACATTGCGGGCAGGATTAAATTATTATGAATTCAAATACCGCGAGGCAGATTTTGGTTCCTATCCTCCGGGACTGATGTATGGATTACAGATTCTGGACAGCTGGCTGTATGACGATAGTAAGCCGTTCATTCATATTGAATCAGAAGACACATTTGCAGGTCTGCGCAGAAAGATTGAAACAGATTATTTTGAAAATCTGTTAAAATCTGCACTGCTTGAAAATAATCACAGATCAGTTGTAATTGTAGAGCCGAAGAAAAACCTGGCAGAAGAGGAAGAAAAGCTGCTGCAGGAAAAGCTTGCGAAGTATAAAGCCTCATTAAATAAGAGCGAAATTGCGGAAATTATCAGACGGACTAAGGAGCTGACTGCTTTTCAGGAAACGGAGGATACTCCGGAAAGTCTTGCGTGTATTCCTGTATTAAACAGAGAGGATATCAAGAAAGAGACCTCTCCCTTATACAATGAAGAACGAAGCATTAAAGATAAGCTGTGCTTATTCCATCCGATTTTTACAAACGGTATTAATTACGGACGGGTTATTTTTGCTGCAAAAAGTGTACCGAAGGAATACCTTCCGTATATGGGGATATTGAAATCGGTATTAGGCTTTGTTGCAACCGAAAAATTCAGCTATTCAGAGCTGTTTAACCGGATTTATTTAAATACCGGAGGAATCGTACCGGTAATTAATGTATATACCAACGTAAAAAATCCAAAGGAAGTCACGGTTTCCTTTGAATGGAAGCTTAAGACACTGCATGGGAAGCTTCCGGAGGCATTTTCCCTATTAGAGGAAATTATGCTTCGCTCTGATTTAAGGGATAAAAAGAGATTAAAGGAAATCCTGGGAGAATTAAAATCCCGCATGCAGTCCAATATGATATCAGCCGGTCATCAGGTGGCATACGGCCGTGCAATATCCTACTTTTCAAAAAGCGGTGCAATTCAGGATAATATCAGCGGTATGCCGTGTTATCGTTTGGTCAGCCGTCTGGAAGAAAATACGGAGCAGAATACGGATGAACTGATACAGGGACTTGAAAAGGCATGTGCTTTCTTGTTTACATCCGATAAGCTGATGTTTGATTTTGCAGGCGAGGAAGAAGAGTATTCTGTTTTTGAAAAGCTTGCGGGTGATTTGACAGAGAAGCTGCCGGTATGTGGAAATAAAGATATTGTGGATGAAATTGTGCCGGAGAAGAAAAATGAAGGCTTCCTTTCCTCCTCACAGGTACAGTATGTATGCCGGGCAGGAGATTTTGGCAGGGAAGGTCTGCCGTATACGGGTGCACTGCGTGTCTTAAAAGTGATTCTGGGGTATGATTATTTATGGAATCAGGTTCGTGTAAAAGGCGGAGCCTATGGATGTATGTGCAGCTTTTCCAGAACCGGGGAAAGCTATTTTGTATCTTACCGCGACCCCAATTTGAAGAAGACGATTGATGTATATGAAATGGCGGCAGACTATATTGCTTCATTTAATCAGGATGACAGAAGCATGACACAATATATTATCGGTGCGGTGAGTGAATTGGATACGCCTCTTAATGCACCGGCGAAGGCACTGCGTTCACTGAGTGCATATATGACGAATCAGACAGAGGCAGATTTGCAGAAGGCAAGAAATGAGCTGCTTGCTGCAAATCAGGAAACAATTCGTTCTCTGGCAGAATATATCCGTTGCTTTATAAAGCAGGATTATCTGTGTGTAGTCGGTAACGGGGAAAAGATAAAAGAAGAAGCCTCATTGTTTCAGACGCTTTGTGATTTATATGCGTAAGAGGGAGGAAAACAAAATGAAAAAGAAAAAAGGAATACTGTTAATGGGTCTTATGCTGTCTTTTGCTTTGGCAGCATGCGGCAGCAGCGATAAGAGTGCATATTCGGATTATGCAGCAGCAGAAGAGGCAGCGGTCGAAGAACCGGCCGCACTGGCTTCTTACGGCAACGGAGATTATATGACGGATAGTGCGGGGGAAGCGGCATTTGAAAATGAAACTATATCGGATGATGTCAAAAAAGAAACCGCGCGTAAGCTGATAAAAACAGTGAATCTGGATGTTGAAACAAAAAGCTATGATGAAATGTTAGCTTTTCTGGAAACGCAGATAGAAGAGCTTGGTGGCTATATAGAAGCACTTGACTGTTACGGGAGAGATTATCGGCACGCATCTGTTACAGCGCGTATTCCGGCAGGAAAACTGGATGGATTTGTAAAGCAGATTGGTGAGACTGCAAATGTAACGGGACGCAGTGAGTCGGTAGAGGACGTAACGCTTCAATATGTGGATTTGGACAGTCATGCAAGAATGTTGGAGGAAGAACAGGAACGTCTGTTAGAGCTTTTAGAAACGGCTGAAACGATAGAGGATATGATTACGATTGAAAGCCGGCTTGGGGAAATCAAATACCAGTTGGAAAGCATGAAATCCCAGCTTCGTACATTTGATAACCGTGTGGATTACAGTACGGTACATATTAATATTGAAGAAGTGATTGAACTGACGCCTGTAGTGGAGCTTACAGACGGTGAGAGAATCGTGCAGGGATTTATAAAGAGTGTTGCAGATGTAACAAACGGAATTAAGGAATTCTTTATTACACTGATTATCAATATTCCGTATATTATTGTATGGGCGGTTGTAATACTTATTATTGTGGTGATTGCCCGTATAATTATGAAAAAGGTCGATAAACGCACGGAACGTCTAGAAAAGGAACGCGGGGAACGGATAGCATCCGGCAATTACCAAAACCCGTATGTAACTCGTCCATCTACGGCAACCGGAAAAAAGAATGAAGTGCAGAACGATAAAAATGTAACAGAAGAAAAGACAGAATAAGGAAGGCTGGGTTACTGCATGAGTGATATGAAAAAAGCGGGATTTGCTTCCATTATCGGAAGACCGAATGTCGGAAAATCTACTTTGATGAATAAAATCATCGGACAAAAGATTGCAATTACATCGAATAAACCGCAGACAACGCGTAATCGTATTCAAACGGTATATACAGGTGAAGAAGGACAGATAGTGTTTTTGGACACACCCGGTATTCATAAAGCAAAAAATAAATTAGGTGATTATATGGTAGGTGTTGCCAGACGCTCTATTGATGATGTAGATGTTGTATTGTTTCTTGTTGAACCTACAACCTATATCGGTGCCGGTGAAAAAAGCATTATAGAAGACCTGAAAAAAACAGATATTCCTGTTCTTCTTGTAATCAATAAGGTAGATACCATCAAAAAAGAAGAGATTCTTGAGGTCATTGATACTTATCGTAAGGAACTTGATTTTGCAGAGATTATACCGGTTTCTGCATTAAAAGGAAATAATGTGGAAACTCTTCTTTCCTGTATTTTCAAATTTCTGCCGTACGGTCCGGCATTTTATGATGAAGATACGATTACGGACCAGCCGGAAAAACAGATTGTGGCTGAACTGATCAGAGAGAAAGCATTACGCAGTTTAAGTGATGAAATTCCGCATGGTGTAGCTGTGGCAATTGACAGTATGAAGTTTGAAAAAAAGCTTTGCCGTATTGATGCGACTATTATATGTGAACGCGATTCCCACAAAGGAATTATTATCGGAAAAGGCGGTACCATGCTTAAAAAGATAGGCTCACTTGCCCGGCCCGAGATTGAAGAAATGCTTGGTACAAAGGTGTTTTTACAGCTCTGGGTCAAAGTAAAAAAGGATTGGCGCGACAGTGATTTTCTTTTGAAAAATTTTGGCTTTGATCCGAAAGAAACCGAATAGAAAATGATAAAACAGCAGACCATATCTATAGATAAAAATCGGATATGGGGGCACAGGATGAAAGAAATAAATTACTGGAATCAATTCATGCATTCGGGAAAAGTAGAGGACTATTTAAAGTTTAAAAACCGGGCGAAAGAAGAAAAAAATCCCAAAGGAGATATGGGAAGTGCAGGATTTTACAGTCGTAACAGGGATGATTATCAAGGCAGTGCCTATCGGGGAATACGATAGGCGCCTTGTTCTTTTAACAAAAGAACGTGGAAAAATCAGTGCCTTTGCAAGAGGGGCGAGAAAACCGAACAGCCGGTTTGTAGCAGGTACAAATCTGTTCTGCTTCGGGAGCTTTAAATTATATGCGGGACGTGATTCTTATACACTTTCCGAAACAGAAATTTCCAATTACTTTGAAGATTTACGAATGGACTATGAAGGTGCATATTATGGTATGTATTTTCTGGAAATTGCGGATTATTATACACGGGAAAATAATGATGAAAGAGAAATGTTAAAGCTGCTGTATCAGTCATTACGGGCATTATCGCATCCGTCATTGAAAAATGAACTGGTTCGTGCAGTATTTGAAATAAAATCCGTAGTGATAAACGGAGAATTTCCGGGACTGCCGTCAGGGAAAAAATATCTGGATTCGACTAAATTTTCTGTTGAGTACATTGCAGGCAGCAGCATTGAGAAGCTATATACCTTTACTGTTACGGATGAAGTTCTGGGTGAGTTAAGGGATATCGGCACATGGATAAGAAAACATTATCTGACAGGCAGATTCAAATCTCTTGAGATTTTAGATACATTATAACGCCTATCGGATATAAAGATACATTTCGTGCCGTATAACAAATCGGATATCAAAAATTCAAGGAAACAGGGATTGAAATACGAGTGCTTTTTGGGTATAATAAGTATGATAAACAGGAGAAATACAGATTTATGAATAAGAACAGGAAAAACGGTAAGAGAATAGAAGGTATTTTGGTCAGCATATGCCTTCTTTTTATTTTTCTGACCGGGTGTGGGGAGGTTTCACTGCAGGAAGGCACCAATCTCGTGTTTGAGAAAAATGGCGGTGTCATGGTTACATATATTGAAGATTTCCCTTCCGACTATTATGATTCGGATGAATTGGCTGCTATGAATAAAGAGGAAGTAGCCGATTACAATACGAAAGCAGGAAGAGAAGCCGTTGAGATTATTTCGACAGAGGTAAGCGGAGACAAGGTTACTCTGACCATGCATTATGAAAATGCGGATGATTACGGCAATATGAACGGCGGTTCATTTTTCTTCGGAACAGTTTCTCAGGGAACTGCTTCCGGTTATAATCTGGAAAGTCCATTAAAGAATGTTAAAACAGGTGAGTCGGTTTCCACACCGGATTGGGGGGATTTGGGAGAAAACCGCCTGATAGTAGCTAAGGGTCCCGATGCAGATTATTCTGCAACCGTCCATACCTATAAAAAGATTTTATATGCTTCAGAAAATGTAACTGTATCAGAAGATAGAAAAACAGCAGGGATAACAGGAAATGAACTGGCTGTTATCGTGTTTAAATAGTGAGGAGGAAATCAGTTATGGAAAAGACAATGGAGAAGATTGTTGCACTTGCAAAATCCAGAGGCTTTGTATATCCGGGTTCTGAGATATACGGTGGTCTGGCAAATACCTGGGATTACGGAAACCTGGGTGTAGAATTAAAGAATAATGTTAAAAAAGCATGGTGGCAGAAGTTTGTCATGGAGAATCCGTATAATGTCGGTGTAGACTGTGCGATTCTAATGAATCCGCAGACATGGGTTGCATCCGGTCATCTCGGAGGCTTTTCCGACCCGTTAATGGATTGTAAAGAATGTCATGAGCGTTTCCGTGCAGACAAGATTATTGAGGATTTTGCAGCAGAAAACGGTATTGTATTGGATGGAAGCATTGATGGTTGGACGCAGGAAAAGATGAAGGCATTCATCGATGATAACAATGTTCCGTGTCCGACCTGCGGTAAGCATAACTTTACGGATATCCGTCAGTTCAATCTGATGTTTAAGACATTCCAGGGTGTTACGGAGGATGCCAAAAATACAGTTTACTTAAGACCGGAGACGGCACAGGGTATCTTTGTCAATTTCAAAAATGTGCAGAGAACCTCCCGTAAGAAAATTCCGTTTGGTATCGGACAGATTGGTAAATCCTTCCGTAATGAGATTACACCGGGTAATTTTACTTTCCGTACAAGAGAATTTGAGCAGATGGAATTGGAGTTCTTCTGTGAACCTGATACGGATTTGGAGTGGTTTGCATATTGGAAGCAGTTCTGTATTGATTGGTTACAGACACTTGGTATTAAGCCGGAAGAAATGCGTGTAAGAGATCATGATAAGGAAGAATTATCCTTCTATTCCAAGGCTACAACGGATATTGAATTTTTATTCCCGTTTGGATGGGGTGAATTATGGGGTATCGCGGACAGAACCGATTATGACTTAACACAGCATCAGAATGTATCCGGACAGGATATGAGCTATTTTGATGACCAGAAAAACATTAAATATGTACCATATGTAGTAGAGCCTTCATTGGGTGCTGACCGTGTGGTTCTGGCATTTTTATGCGCAGCCTATGATGAAGAAGAAATCGGAGAAGGTGATGTGCGTACCGTATTACATTTCCATCCGGCCCTTGCTCCGGTTAAAATCGGTGTTCTCCCGCTGTCAAAGAAGCTTAACGAGGGAGCAGAGAAGATTTTCGCACAGCTGAGCAAGAAGTATAACTGTGAATTTGATGACAGGGGAAATATCGGAAAGAGATATCGTCGTCAGGATGAAATCGGCACGCCGTTCTGTATTACATACGATTTTGAATCCGAAGAGGATCAGTCTGTAACGGTACGTTTCCGTGATTCCATGGAACAGGAAAGAATTAAAATCGAGGATTTGGACGCATACTTTGCTGATAAATTTACATTTTAATGTAATAGAAAGACCAGAGAAGGTCAGATTAACTAAGACGGTTTCCCCGTCTTAGTTTGCGTTTATGACGACTTTTTTGCGTTAGCATGTAAAAGTAAACTGAATACGGCGCAGTCCGTAGCCGTTTTATTTGGGATAATAAAAGAGGAAAAGGAGATGTGGGAATGAAAAAATGGGTTTATTTATTTGAAGAAGGGGATGCCTCCATGCGTAATCTCTTAGGAGGAAAAGGAGCAAATCTTGCCGAAATGACAGGATTGGGGCTTCCGATTCCACAGGGATTTACAGTTACAACAGAAGCATGTACCGATTATTATGCACAAGGGAAAAAGATTAGTGCAGAAATTGAAGAACAGATTTTTACGGCCTTAAAGGAACTCGAAAAAAAACAGGGGAAAAACTTCGGAGATGTAAATGATCCGCTTTTAGTATCTGTCAGAAGCGGTGCAAGAGCTTCTATGCCCGGTATGATGGATACCATTCTGAATTTAGGTTTAAATGATGAAGCTGTCGAAGGATTTGCGAAGAAGACAGGTAATCCGAGATTTGCATACGATTCCTACAGAAGATTTATCCAGATGTTCTCTGATGTCGTTATGGAAATGAGCAAAACTTTCTTTGAATCGATTTTGGACGAGATTAAAGAGCAGAAAGGTATTAAATATGATTTTGAATTATCAGCCGATGATTTGAAAGAAATCATTGCAAGATATAAAGCAATTTATAAAGAAAAAATGGGAGAAGAGTTCCCTCAGGAGCCCAAGGTTCAGCTGATGGAAGCCGTAAAAGCCGTATTCCGCTCATGGGATAATCCGAGAGCTATTGTATACCGCAGAATGAATGATATTCCGGGTGATTGGGGAACGGCTGTCAATGTACAGGCGATGGTATTCGGTAATATGGGTGATACATCGGGAACGGGTGTTGCATTTACACGTAATCCTTCTACCGGTGCGAAAGGAATCTTTGGTGAATACCTGATTAATGCTCAGGGTGAAGATGTTGTGGCAGGTATTCGTACACCGCAGACGATTGACCGTTTAGAGCAGGATATGCCCGAATGTTATAAAGAATTTATGGCAATTGCAAATAAATTGGAAGACCATTACCGTGATATGCAGGATATGGAGTTTACCATTCAGGAAGGTAAATTGTATTTCTTACAGACAAGAAGCGGTAAGAGAACAGCACAGGCTGCATTGCAGATTGCCTGCGATTTAGTTGATGAGGGTATGATTACACCGGAAGAAGCTGTTTCCAGAATTGATGCGAAATCCTTAGATCAGTTATTACATCCAACATTTGATGCAGACAGCCTTAAAAAAGCAGAAACAATCGGTGCTGCACTTCCTGCTTCTCCGGGTGCTGCGGCAGGTAAGGTTTACTTTACTGCCGAAGATGCTAAGAATGCCGGAGCAAGAGGGGAAAGAGTTATTTTAGTACGCCTTGAGACATCTCCTGAGGATATTGAAGGTATGCACGCAGCAGAAGGTGTTCTGACTGTTCGTGGTGGTATGACCTCACATGCTGCAGTAGTGGCACGCGGTATGGGAACAGCCTGTGTATCCGGCTGTGGCGATATAAAAATTAACGAAGATGCAAAATATTTTGAACTCGGCGGAAAGACAATCAAGGAAGGCGATTATATTTCCTTAGACGGTTCTACCGGCAAGATTTATGCAGAGGATATTCCAACAGTGGAAGCAAGCATAAGCGGTAATTTTGAAAGACTTATGAACTGGGCTGACAGCTTCCGTAAGTTAAGTGTCCGTACAAATGCGGATACACCTGCTGATACACGTAATGCCGTAAAATTGGGGGCAGAAGGTATCGGACTCTGCCGTACGGAGCATATGTTCTTTGATGCAGACCGTATTCCGAAGATTCGTAAGATGATTCTTTCAAAGACAGTAGAAGGAAGGGAAGCAGCGCTTAATGAATTGATTGACTTTCAGAAAAATGACTTTAAGGGTATGTATGAAGCATTGGAGGGAAGACCAATGACAGTACGTTATATGGACCCGCCATTACATGAGTTCCTTCCTACGGATATGGCTGAAATTGAACAGCTGGCTAAGGATATGAATCTTTCGGTTGAAGAAGTAAAGGCTACTTGTGATGAGCTTCACGAATTCAATCCGATGATGGGACACAGAGGCTGCCGTCTTGCGGTAACCTATCCCGAAATTGCAAGAATGCAGACAAGAGCTGTAATGGAAGCCGCCATTGAAGTAAGAGATGAAAAAGGCTATGATATCGTTCCGGAAATCATGATACCGCTTGTCGGTGAAAAGAAAGAATTACAGTTTGTTAAAAGAGTTGTTGTAGAGACGGCAGAATTAATAAAGAAAGAGAAAAATTCCGATATCCAGTACAAAATCGGTACAATGATTGAGATTCCGCGTGCAGCACTTCTTGCAGATGAAATAGCAGAAGAGGCAGATTTCTTCTCGTTCGGAACAAATGACTTAACACAGCTTACATTCGGCTTCTCGCGTGATGATGCCGGCAAGTTCTTAGATGCATATTATAAATCTAAGATTTATGAATCTGATCCGTTTGCAAGATTAGACCAGAATGGTGTCGGACAGCTGGTTGAGATGGCAACGAAGAAGGGCAGAAGCGTAAATCCGGAATTGAAGCTCGGTATCTGTGGTGAACATGGCGGAGACCCAAGCTCCATTGAGTTCTGTCATAAAGTAGGACTCAATTATGTATCCTGCTCACCGTTCCGTGTGCCGATTGCAAGACTTGCAGCAGCACAGGCTGCTATTGCACAAAAGTAGGCGAAAACTCAATAGAGGGTGAGATTCACCTGTTTAATATGAGTTTCGACTATGAACAGGCATCAGCTTATAGGAAAAGCCAGGGAGCGTACCTGCGGTCTAATCAATGGTATGACTTAGAAGCTGAGGTTTGGATAGTGATATAAAAATTATGAATCCCGTTACTTGTAGGAATGCAGGTAGCGGGATTTTTTTGTATTATGACTTGACTGAAAAAAACTTAAATTTTTGTCTCAAATTCCGAAATATATGATATAATACTAACGATTATACATTTCAGAAGGAGGTGTTCAAATGGGAAAGAAGAATTATGCCTATATAAATAAAGAACTGCTTGTTTGGGCACGTTCTACGACACCGTTTGAAACTACTGTAGATGTTCAGGAACGAGTAAAGATTGATGCATCTAAGATTAATGCTTGGGAAAGCGGTGAAGATTTACCATCAATAAACGAAGCAAAGAAGTTGGCGGCATTGTATAAGATTCCATTCGCAACATTCTTTTTACCGGAACCACCAACGGTTGAACCAAGGCCATATACAGATAGAAGGACTTATAATGGTACGGTTTATAGAGAAACCAGTTATGATTTGTGGGCTGAGATTGGTCGTATTACCGGGAACAGAGATAAGATGCTGGAGTATACAGAAGACGAGAACGATTTTGAATATGAGGCATTACCTGTATTTGACAGTTCAGCTACGACGAAAAAAATTGCAGATGCAATGCGTAGCTACCTTGGTTTAGTATTGCCCTTTAAAAATAAGACCAGTTATAAAAATGCGTATATTTACTATAGAGGCGTTTTAGAAGCTCATGGTATAATGGTCGCTCAGGTAACTGGTATAGCACTTGAAGAAATGAAGGGTATTTCTATATACTATGATAGATTTCCGATAATAGCTGTTAATAATAAAGATTATGAAAGAGCAAAGGCTTTTTCTTTGTTCCATGAGTTAGCTCATCTGGTAAGACGGTCTTCATCTTTATGTTTAATTGATTTTGACGACAGAAATGACGAAGAAGAGAAGATATGTGATAAAATAGCAGCTGAGATTATGATGCCGGAAAAGGAGTTTACAGAGGTTGCAGACGAAATTGGTTTAGCATATCGAGAATGGTCGATAGAGTGTTTAAATGATATTGCTGATAAATTTGCAGTAAGCCCGGTTTCAGTTATTCGTAGATTATATGAGCTGAAAAAGGTTACTAAGTCTGAGTATCAGAGAATATATAAGGAATTATCGGATGATTTTGCAATGAAGCAGGCTCAGATAGATGAGGCTAACGAGGGAAGAAACTTTAATATTCCGTATTATGCTAAATATCTTAACAAAGAAGGTTATCTGTTTGCAAAGGTTATCATGTCTTCATATTCCAAGGGGGCGATATCCTATGGTGAGATGTGCCAGACTCTTAATGTTAGCAGAGCACATATAGATAAAATAGAACGGGCGGTGATGTTTGTATGAGTAATGTATATGTGATAGATGCATGTTCTCTTATAAACGCTGCTCATAACTATAATATGAATAAGAAAGCGTTTGCTCATATATGGGAAACACTTGAAGATAAGATAGAAAATGGTGAATTAATTTCAAGTGCAGAGATACTAACAGAGTTAAAGGATGAAGATTTGGCAAAATGGGCTAAGGCTCATAAATCAGCATTCATTCCGTTGACTCAAGAGGTCCAATTAAAAACAAAAGAAGTTCTTGAGAAATATCCGGCAATTATTAAGATGCGAAGTAGCAGAAACTCAAATGGCGACCCATTTCTTATTGCCACAGCGGCACTATATGATGGAATTGTTGTGACAGACGAAGGTACAAAAGCAAACGGTATTCCTTCAGTTTGCCAAGGGCTGGGAATAGAGTATATTAATTTGAGTACATATTTAGATAAGATTTTAGAGTAGGGAGGACAGAGATGTCTTCCTTATTTTGTTGAAAAAAGAAACCAAATGGTTTACAATAGTTGTGTGGAGGAGTGGTCATGAACACATCAGAATTAGTAAAACAATTATGTAAAGAACAGAAAATTACAATAGCTGAACTTGCAAGAAGAATTGGGCAATCTAGGCAGAATTTATATAAGAAATTACAACGAGAAACCTTGAGCATAGATGAGATTAAGCAGATAGCAGATGCTCTTGGAGTCGTTTTTGAACAATCATTTACGTTGCCAGATGGCAATAAATACACCATACGTAACGAAGGTGTTGCAAAAGAAGCCGACAAATAGAAAGATACCATGTCTATACACTAATTGAAATAAGTCTGTAGAGTAGATGCATGAAAAATACATTGGGAGGTTACTTATATGGCATTTGATTTTGGAAATGCAAATGAGGCACAGAAGAGTGCGATATCAACAACTGATGGCCCGTTACTGATTATAGCAGGGCCGGGGACTGGAAAAACTTATACGCTTGTTAAGCGTATTGTATATCTTATAACTGAAAAGAATGTGCTCCCAGAAGAGATTATGATTGCAACTTTTACAGAGAAGGCTGCGAAGGAGTTGATTACTCGTATAACAAATGAGTTGTACAGTATAGGGGTTTCAGTTAATTTAAATGAAATGTACATAGGTACGTTCCATTCAATTTGTCTGAGAATTCTTAAAGACCACTTGGAGTATACAAGAATTAAGAAGAATTACCGTATGCTTGATAACTTCGACCAGCAGTATATGGTGTTTCAACGTATAAACCGATTTAGAAGTCTTCCTCATTTTGAGGTTATCTTCGAAAAGAAGCAAGGAGCTTGGAGACAGGCAGGCGAAATCGTAAAATATGTTAATAATCTTGCAGAAGAACTCGTAGATGTAGAGGATATGATGCAGGATTCTAATGAACAGATTGTAGCTGTAGCCAATATCATGGAGCAGTATAACATTTTGATGGAGGATGAGAATCTTATTGATTTTTCGAGCATCCAAACAGAGGCATACAAACTGTTGATTGAGCAGCCTGAGATATTGGAAGATATTCAGAAGAAAATCAAGTATGTGATGGTAGACGAATATCAGGATACGAACTACATACAGGAATTGTTGGTATTCTTGATTGCCGGGAAAAATAAGAACATATGTGTAGTAGGAGATGACGACCAAGGATTGTATCGTTTTCGAGGTGCTACGATTAGAAATATTCTGGAGTTTCCTGGGCATTTTGAAGAAGGGGAATGTAAACAGGTAAAACTTGTTACTAATTACCGTTCAGAAAAGCAGATAATAGATTTTTATAATAATTGGATGAGTACTACGGATGGAAGAGCTTACGACTTTCATTGGAAGAACTTTAGGTTTGATAAAAAGATAGTTCCACCGGAGGGAAAACAAGAAGACAAAGTCTCGGTTATTAAGTGTTCCGGGCAGGAACTTGTAGATGATTGGTATGAGCAGGTATATACATTTATTAAGCAGTTGAAGAATAGTGGTGTATTAACTGACTATAACCAGATTGCTGTATTATGTAAGTCTGTTAAAGGTGATAAGATTACTGGAATGGTTGAGTACCTTGAGGACCATGGTATTAAGGTGTATTCACCACGTTCAGAGATGTTTTTTGAACGTAAAGAGATAAAGCAAGTCATTGGTTGTATGCTGTTGTGCTTCCCGGAATACATACAAAAGTTACAGCAACGCGATTTCCCTTTTGATTTTGAAAACTTGTACGAATATTATGATACGCAATGTATTGCTGCGGCAAAAGAACTTATCTTAGAACATAGAGATACATTAGGTAAGTGGATAGCTGAAAAGATGCAAAAACATGCCAATATCAGACATGAGAATGCAGATTATGCATTTACGGGACTTTTATATCAGATGTTACAGTTTGAGCCTTTCAGTTCTTATCTTGGTATAGATATGAAGTCTGGTGTAATAGATGAGAGGCCGGCGAGAAACCTTTCTATTTTGACATCTATCTTGGGGAAGTATGAGTACTTACATAGGATTGATGTCTTTACGGAAAGGAATATCGTGGATGCAGTTGAACGCTTTTTCAATATGTATTTTAGATTCCTTTATGATGGTGGCATTACGGAGTATGAAGATGATTCAGAATATGCACCGAGTGGATGTGTTTCCTTTATGACAATCCATCAATCAAAAGGAATGGAGTTCCCGGTTGTAATCGTTGATTCATTGAGCGGAAAACCGACGAATAGAGCTAATCATTTGATTGAGGAAATTGAAAATAAGTATTTTCACAGAGATGTTTTTGAAACAAGAGAGGATATCAAGTTTTTTGATTTTTGGCGATTATATTATACAGCTTTTTCGAGGGCACAGAATTTACTGGTACTGTCTTGTTGCGAGAAGAAAGGGCATGGAGCCACACCAAGTAAATATTTTGAAGAATGCTATGGTAAGTTACCATCTTATGAAGATGTAGACTTATCTGACTTAGAACTGGCAACTGTAAAACCTGTAAATATAAAGGATACATACTCATTTACTTCGCATATTGCATTGTATGAGAATTGTGCATTGCAGTATAAGTTCTTTAAGGAATTGGGATTTACACAGGTAAGAGTAGGTGCAACACTCTTTGGTACATTGATTCATGAGACAATAGAAGATATACATCGAGCTGCTATGCGACATGAAGAGAATACGCTTGTACCGGAAACGATACGAGAATGGTTTGATACAAATTATATGACATTATCAAAGAGTGAACATTCTTATTTGGGACAACCGCAGATTGAAGCGGCATATAAGCAGGTATTACGGTATGTAGAACGGAATCAAAGTGACTGGAGTCGTATTCAGGATGCGGAGGTAGAGGTCAGTTTGGTTAAGCCGGATTATATCTTACTAGGTAAGGTTGACCTTATCAGAGGTGAGGGTGACACCGTAGAAATCATTGATTTTAAGTCAGAGAAAAAACCGGATATATTAATTGAAACGGTAGAGATGAATCGTTATCGGCGACAGTTAGAGGTATATGCACATCTTGTAGAAGAAAAAACAGGAAAGAAGGTAAGCAGGATGCATCTGTACTATACTGGTGAAGAAAACGGTGTACCTACAGTGACATTTGATAAATCAACAGAATTGATTGATAAGACGATAAAAGAATTTGATGCAGTGGTTGAGAAGATTCAAAGTAAGGATTTTAGTGGAAGAGCTAAGGATAAGAATCTTTGTGCCAACTGTGATATGAGACATTATTGTAGAAGAAAAGGAGATTGCTAATGGACGGACAGCTTTCATTTGAATTTGAACAGAGAAAACCGATAAAGGGATATCCGGAACTGCATTGGACGGGTAAGAGACCGTATACATCAACACAGTATTACCCGGCACAGTTAAAAGAGTCCTACGGTGAGCCTAAAGATGGTTGGATGAATAAAATATTTTGGGGTGATAATCTTCAAGTAATGAGCCATATGTTAAAAGAATATAGAGGAAAAATCAATATGGTTTATATAGACCCTCCTTTTGACAGCAAGGCGACATACAAAAAAGAAATAAAGGTGTTAGGGACAAAAGCTTCTGGAGATAATACAGCATTTGAGGAAAAGCAATATGGAGATATTTGGACAAATGATGAATATCTTCAATTTATGTACGAAAGGCTAATTCTTATTAAAGAATTACTCGCTGAGGATGGCAGCATTTTTTTACACTGTGATTGGCATCGTGGACACCAGCTTAGATGTTTAATGGACGAAGTGTTTGGAGCAAGTAATTTTGTTAATGAAATTATATGGTGCTATTATGGTCCTGGTTCGCCAGGTATGAGACAATTTAATCGAAAACATGATAACATTTTTTGGTATTGCAAAAATGGAAAATGGAAATTTAATGTAGATGATATAAGAGTCGCACATGATGAAAAAACTACAGGAAACTTTAAGCAAGGACTGAAGGGGTCTGGTTTTATAGCTGGTGATTATAATTTGGCTGATGGTAAGATTCCTGAAGATTGGTGGGAGATGGCAATAGCTGGAAGATATCCTAATGATGGAATAAAGAGAGTTGGATATCCAACAGAAAAACCTGCGAAATTACTTGAAAGGATAATAAAAACTGTAACAAATGAAGGTGATTTAGTATTTGATTGTTTTATGGGGAGTGGTGTAACACAATCAGTTGCCGACCAGCTCGGTAGACGTTTTATAGGAGCAGATATTAACTTGGCATCGGTTCAGATGGTTACAAAGAGATTGTTAAATGTTGCCAAATTTGAAGAGAGAAGTGTGAATTTCGAAGTTTATAATGTAAATAATTATGATTTCTTCCGCAATCCGGTGGAAGCAAAAGAATTAATTATAGATGCTCTTGGAATTCAGAAATTTGATTCTTCAACAGTATATGATGGAGAGTTGGATGGCTGGATGGTTAAAATCATGCCTACAAACCGTATTGCGACTAAGGCAGATTTAGAGGAGTTAAAAGCGAATTTACCTTACCATACATTTGAAAAGCGTAAAGAAGAGAATCCCAATGGTGTTGTAGAGAAGATTAGAATTATCTGTATGGGGCATGAAGCAGATTTGAAGGCTTCGTTGGAACAGGAATTGTCTGCGTATAAATTAGAGATAGAGATACTGGATATTCTCCGGGATAAGACTGATTTGCAGTTTAAGAGAGAAGCGGATGCAAATGTGGTTAAAGAAAATAATACTGTTGCTATTAAAGAGTTCTATCCGATGAACCTTTTGCAGAAATTAAGTATGCAGAAGGAGTCTGTTGATGATTGGCGTCAACTTGTAGAATCCATTTATATTGACTGGAATTATGATGGTGAAACTATGAGGCCTGCTGTATGCGATATACCGGGGAAGGATGAATTAGTATCAGGTGTATACGAAATTCCTTCATATGCGACCAGAATTAAAATCAAGATTACGGACTTGTTATCAGAATCCCTTGAACTGGAGGTATAGTAATGGCAAAAGAAGTAAGTATGGAGTTTGCCTTTTTTGAGTTCCTACGTTCATTTTATTTAGATAACAAGGGAATTATCAGAAATAGGTATCGTGAAATAACAAAGAAATACTTGGATTATAATGACAAGGAGAAGAATCCGGATGCATTCTTAAGAAAACCACAGTTTGAAGCATTAGAGATGTATGTATTTGTGAAGGAATTCATGGATAATCAGCAGATGTATCAAATTTTTGATGATTGGTCAAAGAGAAACGGAGTGTTTGCAGACAGAAGATTCTATGATGAATCAGGCCAGTTGACATTGTATGATGTTTATTCTCCGAAGCAGTACCATGACTATTTTCTGCAAATTAAAAAGTATGCGGAAGCATATCCGAACTATATTTATGCTCTGACAATGGGACTTGGTAAAACAATTCTTATGGCTACCTGCATTTTCTATGAATTCTTACTTGCGTCTAAATGGCCGAGAGATGAGAAGTATTGTCATAATGCATTGGTATTTGCACCTGATAAAACGGTTTTGCAGTCATTAAAAGAGATTGTTACTTTTGATAAGAGTAAGGTAGTGCCGCCGGAATACATAGGTGTATTAGATTCAAATATCAAAGTACACTTTATGGAAGATAGTGGTACGACATTAAATACTCTGGATGGTTCAAAATATAATATTATTATTTCTAATACGCAGAAGATTATTTTAAAGGCACAGCACAAGGAAAAGAGTGCAGTAGACAGGCTTTTTAACGACCAGATACCGGGTCAGTCCGCATTGGATGATGTGCTGGGTATACTACAGGAAATTAGTAATAATGATGATTTGATGTCGAATCAGCGTTTTGAAAAGCTTACACGTCTTTCACAGATGGGAATTTATGTGGATGAAGCACATCATATGTTTGGAGCTGATTTGGAGAAAGCTCTGCATGAAAACGGTAAGGGTACAAGTCTTAGAAATACAATTAATGAACTGGCAAAAGAATTAGCTACACATGGAAGTAAAGTCGTTGCATGTTATAACTTTACTGGTACTCCATATGTCAATAATAAGATTCTGCCGGAGGTTGTATATGCATATGGTTTACAGGCAGCAATCAGAAATAATTTCTTAAAGGACACCAGTGTTATAGGCTATAGTAATGTAAAGAATAAAGAATTTCTTAAAGCGGTTATTAGTGATTTCTGGGAGAAGTATGGCGGTAAAGAATATGAAGCTCTATTACCTAAGATGGCTATTTTTGGTGCAGAAGTAGCAGAGGTACAGGATGAAATCAGACCTGTTGTAGAGGAAGTGTTATCTGAACTGGGAATACCGCTTGACAAGATTCTGGTGAATGTAGGTGATGAGAAGATTACAAAGCCGGAGGACATCCGAGACTTTAATAACTTGGATGTTTTAGGAACTGTAGGCAGCAAGAAGCAATTCATTTTGTTGGTAAATAAAGGCCGAGAAGGTTGGAACTGTAGGTCATTATTTAGTGTTGCATTGTTCAGAAGTCCAAAGTCAAAGGTCTTTGTCTTACAGGCTACCATGAGATGCTTAAGAAAGATTACGGACGAACAACAGACCGCTACCGTTTATTTATCCAAGGATAATATGGATATCTTGGATGATGAACTTAAAAAGAACTTCAGGACAAGCATTGAGGAGTTAAAAGTTAAAAAGGATGTGAAACGAAAGAAAGTTCCGGTACGTGTGAAAGAGCCGCCGAAAACTATCAGAATGAACAGACTTCATTATAAGTATACATTAGAATCTAAGCCATACAGTAAGAAAATATCATTTGGCCTTAAAGAAATGGAGACAGAGGCTTATGATGCAACCATGTATATAAAGGATGGTATTACTACAGCTTCTGTTGTGCGTGAGAGCAATGTTAATTATATGGTTAACAAGGTTGAGTATACCGAAATTATGCTGGTGGCAGAGGTGGCTAAGTACTTTCCGGATATCAGGTGTACGGAGATTGCAAAGATTCTTCGTGAATCAGAAGAAGGCATGGAATTCATATTAACATCAGTGAATGAGCATAATGAGATTATCCATGATAAGATTGTTCCGATAGTTTTCGAAACGCTATACTCTGTAGATAAAGAAATTGTTAAGGAAAATGTAGATGTTAAGTTGCTTAAGAAGCCAAAAGAGGGTGGCTATTATGAGTTTAGTGGTAATGAAGATTTAATTGTTACGCAGGATTCTGAGGATTCGGTAATTGTTAAAAATAATGGCAAGAGTTTTCATGCGGACACATATGTGTTCGATTCAAAACCGGAACTTAAATTATTTTTACAGTTGCTTTCTAACAGCCGTGTAAAACAAACATATTTTACTGGTATGTTTACCGCAGACCAAACAGATTTTTATGTTCCTTATATCGACCCGGAATCAAACAGATTAAGAAAATATTATCCGGATTTCCTTGTAGAGATGGAGGATGGGCGATATTTAATTTTAGAGGTTAAGGGTGACCACATGGTAGATGACCCTGTAGTAAAAGCGAAAGAGGCTGCTGCTGAAGAAATTGCAGTAGAAAGCTCAATGAAGTATGAGATGCTTAAGGGTAGTGATATCATGGATGGCAAAGTGAATATCTAAAAATAACGATATTGAGACTTAGGAGTTTTCAAGACTTTTAGGTCTCTTTTTTTGTGCAATGCATCTGTATGACGGCGACGAGTATAGGTAAATTTATATATAAATTTTTCTCAGTACCTGGTTAATTATTTATAAAAATATTTCTTAGTTTGATACCCCACCCCCTCTGTATATATCAATAAAATTATCTTGAAAAATCTCCATCGAATTGCGACAAATGGCATATGTGCATGAGTATATATTATTCTATAGGAGCAAGAATCCTATAGAAAATATTTATTCAAAGGAGGATTGCATCATGGAGATACTTAGAGAAAATTATGAATTTGGAGGCATTACATATCTGGTCTGTTCTAATGGAGATATTTTCGGTCCGACTGGGAAAAAGTTAAAAGCACGTAAGAATGAAGATGGTTATGCGGTTGTTACTATGGGTAATAAGCGAATTAAGCGTAGCACCAAGTTTGTACACAGGATTCAGAGAGACCATACAAGAGGCCCTTTTCGCATGAAATGGCAATGGAAATCATTATGGAAAAAAGAGGAACTGATTTTGACCCTGATTTGGTGAATGAGTTTATCAGTATAGAATCAAAGATAAAGGAATGTCTACGCACCAAAGAGGAGATGCTTGTTAAACAGCAATTTTTTAGATTAGAAAGATAGGGGTATTTAAATTGGACGAGGATAATACTTCTCTTTTGATATATACAGGAAAGGTCGGCGGACACTTGGTATAGATATTACCAAAGTGTTCGCTTTTTTCAGCACTGCTATACCATGTTACCAGACTTATCTCATAACCACAAAGCTCTATGCAGGTGATGCGTCTGGGATGGACACAGCTTCCGCAGTTATAATAGGGGGACTGTTTATTACCCAGAGTGGGTTTGTGGGTATGCCCCGTAAGCTTCCAAAAAACGGAGTTAAGCAGATCAGCCTGATGACCGTGTGTAACATACATACTGCGGTTTTCCCAGAGCTCATCACCGTCACCGGCTTCTATATAGCAGAAACCATATTGGTAATAGTATTGCAGGGCGGCAGAGTATGCAGTCGCATTTTTTTTAAAGTTATCGTTATTATTGCCGCTTCCTCTGTGACAATCACTGAAAAAAACATACTTTGTATTTGCAGTAATCAGAAGAATCGGTGCATTTAAAAAAGCACGATTAAGCCGTTTGATGTAGCTCATAATTTCATAGCTCCTTTTTGTTTCTTGTGCACGGGTTTAAATAATCTTCGTATGATAAACGGCAGATAATAATAAATATAAAGGATTTTGTCACCGCTTTTCTCGAAGTCTCTTGTTAATTGCAGGAAAAGCTTACAGTACAGCCTGCATGAAAAAAGTCCGATGCTGCGTATTACCCTTTGAAATCGTGAGTAATGCCGATGGCTTTCTTTAAAAGAAAAATATACCGTAAGGTTATTTACTCTATAATCAGTATCAGGCAGGGCTTTTTCAAAATTGTTAAGAAATTGATACATCATGGCATAATCCTGAAACCGGATGGAAATATCCGCAAACAGTTCTCCGGGCTTGGAAAAGAGTCCCACCTTGAAAATAGTAAGCCACCAGTGCTTTCCTTCAAGTCGCCCCGGAATACTGCAATATTTTTCTTTTCCGGAAGGATATTTGTTAAGTATCATGGACAGCCTTGGCATATCCTTTTCTTTAACCGGCATAAAAACAACAGTATTATATTGGTCGGGGAAAACAATTTTGTCGGTATAATAGATACCAATCTCACAGCCTGTATTGATACCGTATTGCCCCTTCCACATTTCAATAAGCCATGTTTTTGCATTATAATCAAAATAAATTGTTTCATAGTCAAATATCATATTAAAATAAGGAGCCGATAAATCATAAAGGCCGGTATATCCGAATACCTTTTGAGGTGCATCCTGCCTTGAGGTGAAAATATCCTGACCAGAGTCATAGTGGTAACCGACCGGTTTTGCAAGTTTATCTAAAAGGCTTTGCTTTTCATCAGTACTTAGTAACTGCACTTTTTTTATGACGGATTTTTTGCGAAAGTGAAAGAAAATAATAGGAATAAAAATAATAAGAAAAAGAACAGAAGGCAAAATAATGTATAAATAATTCATAATATTTCCGATTTTTTTTTTATATTTTATGCAGGAAGATAGAATGTGGTACAAAGACAGAGTTGGAGTTGCAAATATTTACAAGACGTACATTGTCAGACAGATATCTCTTGCAAGATAGAATACATTGGATGTACTATGATATTTGTAACCGTTTTTTTAAATAAAAGCAGGGAGATATAAAATGTATTTCACATATGAAGAAGAACTAAAAGAGTACATGAAACAGAAAAACAAAAAAAATATTATAGTGGAAGTTGTAACGATTAATAATTCGGAAATTGAAATCTCTGAGCTGCATGTTCATTTCATAAATGAAAAGCAAACAGAATTTTATAAAACAAAAAAGAATTACCGCAGTATAGAAACGGAGATGGGGGAGGTACTGCTTCCATGCTTTAAATTACAATATGATGAAGAAATAGTTTTGGGTCTAAAATCCTTTTTGGGTATTAAGAGTTTATCATATAAAGGTATTACAGTATAAATCGACTTTTGTGCGTTCTTTCCTTATACAGCGTGGCGGAACAACTGTGGGATTAACCGGATTATAAAACAAATTTGTGTTTCTGAAAATATGAATAATGTTACCCGATTAAAGAATATTGTCGAAATGTTTAAAACAGAATAGAATGTATATAAAATAAGGGCAGCTACTGAAAAAGTAAGCTGCCCATTTTTTACGGAGAGATATTAGGATTTCAAAATTTCATCGGCTTTGGCCATCATAATTAAATAGAGAGGATGATATAATTCTTCCAATCCGAGTGCGGTCGGATACTCTTTGGTAACACGTGTGCATTCGGCAAGAATTTTCAGGTTTACATCCTCCTGAGACATTGTGACAAAGCCAAACAGGGTAGTTCTGTAATCTTTACTTTCTTTGCAGGAAAGCAGATATTCTTCTGCAAAAGATTCCCACTCTTTTGTCAATAATTCTTTTGTGGCATCGTCTCCAATCTGATAATCGCTCAGGCATAGCTCATCCGCAAACTTTTCATATTCTTTTACCGCACGACTGTTAAAAACAAGTAGACCGTCATTGCTTGCCTGTACGTTTGCCATAACCCAGGCCCGGAAAAAATGGTCGACTTTTTCACCTTTCTTATTGTATGAATAACGCTTTTCATAATGTGGCAAACGTTCATCCTCAGCGCATGCTGTCATGGAAGGCATGGAAACGGATTTTGGCGCTTCCTCTTTTTTGTTAGAAAAAACAATATTGTCGATGCGTTGCAGCTCTTCTTCGGAAAAAGAAGTACGGCCGACAATTTTGATATTATCAAGGATTTGTTCCGGTTTGGAGGCGCCGATTAAAACACTTGTCACCTGATTATCCTTTAATACCCAGGAAAGTGCCATTTGGGAAAGCGACTGTCCCCGTTCCATAGCCAAATCATTCAGCAGGTGAATCTGTCTTAATTTATCCTCCGTTAACGCGTTTTCATTTAAAAAACGTCCGTCCGATGCAATCCGGCTGTCAGCAGGAATTCCGTTTAGATAGCGGTTTGTTAATAACCCCTGAGCTAACGGAGAAAATGCAATAATGCCTTTCTTCAAGCGATTGGCTGTTTCCTTTAAACCGTTATCCTCAATACTTCTGTCAAAAATCGAGTAACGGTTTTGATTGATAATAAAAGGACAATGTAAATCCTCCAGAATGGCAGAGGCTTTTTCCAAAGTAGGACCGTCATAGTTGGATAAGCCGACATAAAGAGCCTTTCCGCTTTGGACTATAGAAGCAAGTGCACCCATTGTCTCTTCAAGCGGAGTGTTCGGGTCCATACGGTGATGATAAAAAATATCCACATAAGGTAATCCAAGACGCAGAAGACTCTGGTCAAGACTGGCAATCAGATATTTACGGCTGCCCCAGTTGCCGTAAGGTCCCGGCCACATATCATAACCGGCTTTGGTACTGATTAAAAGTTCATCGCGGTATGCCGAGAACTCTTCCTTAATAATTTTACCGAAATTTCGTTCGGCGCTTCCGTATTCGGGGCCGTAGTTGTTAGCAAGGTCAAAATGTGTGATTCCGTTATCAAATGCGGTAAAACACATGGCTTTCATATTTTCATAATTGCCGGTATCACCGAAATTGTGCCAGAGCCCCAATGAAACAAGCGGCAGCTTAAGCCCGCTGTCCCCGCTTTTTTTATATGGCATGGAGTTATAACGTGTTGATTCTGGTATGTAGCTCATAAAAACCTCCGTTTTTTGTATATTTTTATCTGTTGTACAAAATCTTTAATTAAGCCGGTCCAAATAAGTTTTATTTAAAGAAGATGATACGGCTTATTTGTGATAGTATATCATTGTACGGGGAATAATACAAAATGATATTCTCTTTTTGTTTGTTCTTTAGCTTTTCTTAAGTTGCCAAAAGAATCTGCTCTATGATACAATACCCGAAGCAATATAAATTGAATGGAAAAGGAAATAAATCAGATATGTTTAAAAAATTTTTAATTGCATTTTTAATCTCTATGGTCCCGTTGATTGAACTTCGTGGGGCAGTCCCTTATGCGCTTGCTATCGGTCTGCCGATATTACCTGCCTATATAATATGTATTATCGGAAATATGCTTCCTGTGCCGTTTATTTTCTTCTTTGCAAGAAAGGTATTGGAATGGGGGACCGATAAACCGCTTATCGGAAAATTCTTTACGTTTTGCCTTAAGAAAGGTGAAGCGGGCGGGGAAAAACTGCAAAAAACCGCAGGAAGAGGCTTATATGTAGCGTTGTTTTTATTTGTGGGTATTCCGCTTCCCGGAACAGGTGCATGGACGGGAACGCTGGCAGCCAGCATCCTGGATATGGACTTTAAGAAGAGCGTGGTAGCTGTTATGGCCGGAGTTGTCCTTGCCGGCATTATTATGGGAATCGCAAGTGCCGGTGTATTGGCGTTGATTTTTTAAGCTGAGACATCCCTGAAATGAGAGAGGGGTATATAGATGCAAGTAGTATGTAGATACAAGTAGATGCAAATGGTATATAGATGCACGGGGCATACAGGTATATTTTTAGATGGTTTTACCCTGTTAGAAGAAGCTTCAGTCAAATATCATAAGTAAATGTGCAGTAAAAAGCGTTATTGGGCAGTTATACCCCTCAAATGAGAAAAGTCGGGGTATAGCTGCTCAATAACGCTTTATATTCTCCAACCAGCAGGTTTTGAAAGAAAAAATGGAAGCCAAGCGGGGTAAAATGCTCATATAAGTGTGTTATACACCCTGTAAGGAAGTGAGAAGCTTCTCTTCTCCTCAAGGAATCCTTTCCACATCATATTTTTTCAAAAACCCTTCGGTATAGTAATATTCCCCATCTTCGGTAATAAAGAACCCGTCTGCGTTCTCCAAGGATTCTAATAATTTTAACCCGTCTTCTAACCCCAAAGAAAAACAGGTAGTGCTTAGGGCGTCTGCATCGGTTGAGGAATCGGTGATAATAGTAACGGCACTCAGGCCGTTCTGATACGGATAGCCGGTCCTGCTGTCTAATATATGATGGTACAGAACCCCATCCTTTTCAAAACAACGCTGGTAGGTACCGGAAGTTACTACGGAATTATCAGCAATCTTTAAAATGGCAGCAGCTTCGCCGTCCGCATCAAAGGGCTTTTCAATTCCGATACGAAAAGGAGCATTCCCCTTCTGACCGATACAAAGAACATTGCCGCCCAGATAAATCAGGGCACTGTTTACATTTTGTGAAAGCAGGTATTCTTTCAGACGGTCGGCAATATAGCCTTTTGCGATTGCACCAAGATCAATCCCCATGCCATGTTTTAAAAAGGCAATCTGATTCGGAGCACGTAACAGAACATCTTCACTGTTTACAAGCGGGAGCGCAGAATCCAATTTAGATTTTGCAGGAATACTATCTGTACCATCCGTAAAATTCCAAAGAGAAGTCAGGGGTTCCAATGCAATGGAAAAAGCGTTATCCGATAAATCAGAATATTTTTTCCCGATTTCTATTGCATGATATAAATCTTCGGAAACAGTATAGTAGCCATCCTCTGAGCGGGGAAGAAGCCCGTGATTTAAAAGGTACAGTTCGCTTTCCGGATTTGTGCGGGAGAAGATGAGCTCATATTTATCACAGAGTGCGAGGCATTCATCCGCTAAAGCTTCATTGTCCGAATCATAAATGGTAACCGTTACATAAGTATTTAATTTATAGCCGGTAGCAGTAACCGCATTTTCCTGAACGGAGTTGTTTTGTCTTAAGGATAACAAAAGCAGAAACAATCCGAGGGCAATTACAGCGGACACTGCAGAAAATCTTTTTTTCATACCTGTAATTTTATCATGCTATCTCGTGGAATTCTACCGTGAAATATAGTATAATGTCCAAAGATATGAAAACACAGAATAACGAAGAATACGGAAAGAAAAAAAGAAATAGTGTACTTTTGTTTATAGCTTTTGTTTTAACGGCTGGGGTAGCAGGCCTTTTCTTTGGAAATCAGATAAAAGAAAACGGTGCAGTGGCAGTTGTGACGGTAAACGGCGAGGAGCAATACAGATGCTCCATGTTTATAGAAAAAGAAATTGAGATTAACGATACCAACACACTGCTTATCAAAGGTGGTAAAGCCGATATGATTGTAGCAGATTGTCCGGATCAGGTTTGTGTGAAGCATACACCGGTTTCAAAAGTCGGAGAAACCATAATTTGTCTTCCGAATAAAGTGGTAATAACGATAGAGTCGTTAGATGGAAATCAAAAACAAAAGGAAGGTGAACCGGATGCGGTTGCCAAATGATACAGTGAAAAAAACAGCATTCTGCGGACTGATACTTGCACTTGCATTAATTGCGGGATATGTGGAAAGCCTGATACCTGTTTTTATTGCAATACCGGGAATTAAATTGGGAATTGCAAACAGTGTTATACTGCTTCTTTTATATACGGTTGGAATAAAAGAAGCATTTACGGTATCAATAATAAGAGTGCTTTTATCCGGGTTTTTATTCGGAAGCATGTTTTCCATATTATATTCTTTGAGCGGTGCCGTCTTAAGTTTGATTATTATGGTGCTCTTAAGGAGAACAAATTCTTTTTCCATAACGGGAGTCAGTATGGCAGGCGGCGTTATGCATAATATCGGACAGCTTGCGGTAGCCTGCGTTGTGCTTGAAACGACTGCTGTATGGTATTATCTGCCGGTGCTTATGATTGCAGGATGTGTGACGGGACTTGTAATCGGGATTCTGACCGGTGAAATCCAAAAGAGGATTTTTTAATATTTAAAATAAATCAAAGGATGGGTAAACAAATGACGTATGAAGAAATGATGAAGAATGCAAAAACCTGTATGGGTCCGTATTGTAAAGCATGTGATGCCTGTAACGGAAGAGTATGCCGAAATCAGATGCCGGGACCGGGAGCAAAAGGAACAGGGGACAATGCAATTCGTAATTATGATAAATGGAAGGAAATTCGTGTAAATATGGATTGCCTCTGTCGGAAAGTGGATACGGATACGAGCTGTACATTGTTTGGAAAAACCTTTCAATATCCGATTTTTGCGGGACCTGTCGGTGCTGTAAATCTTCACTACGGGGATAAGTATAATGATATGGAATATAATGATATTCTGGTAAGCGGCTGCGCAAAGGCGGGAATTGCCGCTTTTACCGGTGACGGAACCAATCCGGATGTTGTAAAAGCAGCGGTTAAAGCCATTGCGAAAGCAGAAGGACTGGGAATCCCGACCATTAAGCCATGGAATAAAGAGACGATTGATGAAAAAATAGCGTTGGTAAGAGAAAGTAATGCGTTTGCCATTGCAATGGACATCGATGCGGCAGGCCTTCCTTTCTTAAAAAATATGAATCCGCCTGCCGGAGCAAAATCCGTTAAGGAAATGAAAGAAATCGTGCGTCAGGCAGGTGTACCTTTTATTATTAAAGGGATTATGACAGTAGAAGGTGCGAAAAAAGCATTGGAAGCGGGAGCAGCAGGAATTGTAGTATCCAATCACGGCGGCCGTGTACTTGACCAATGTCCGGCAACCGCAGAGGTTTTAAAAGAAATCGCAGATGCTGTTAAGGGCAGTATGAAGATTTTTGTAGACGGCGGTATCCGTTCGGGAACAGATGTATTCAAAGCGTTGGCAATGGGAGCAGATGCAGTTATTATTGCGCGTCCTTATGTTGTAAGTGTTTATGGCGGAGGAGAAGAAGGCGTAAAGCTTTATACGGATAAAGTCGGAAATGAACTGGCAGATACGATGGCAATGTGCGGAGCCGGAAAGCTTTCGGATATTCATGAAGGTATGGTGCGGTTGCCGAAGTGTTTCTAAAAATCATTCGAATCAGTTGGCAAACCGGGAGTTTTTTGCTGACCGGTTAAGTTACATATCCGAGTGGTTATCGTTGACATGCCAAACAAAGCAATTTATAATAGAAACGTTAATTTTGTACAGCAGTCGTGGAACACATCCGGCAGGCTTACAGGCAGGATAGTGAGCATGATTTGGTAAAAATACATGTTGGAGGATAAACATGAAAGCAGTAGGAGTAAATGAACTTAGAAGAATGTATCTGGAATTTTTTGAATCCAAGGATCATTTGGCTATGAAGAGCTTTTCTTTAGTGCCGCATAATGATAACAGCCTTCTGTTAATCAATGCGGGAATGGCACCCTTAAAGCCTTACTTTACAGGACAGGAGATTCCACCAAGAAGAAGAGTGACGACATGTCAGAAGTGCGTCCGTACAGGTGATATTGAAAATGTCGGTAAGACAGCCAGACATCTGACTTTCTTTGAAATGCTCGGTAATTTCTCGTTCGGGGATTATTTCAAGCATGAAGCAATTGCATGGAGCTGGGAGTTCTTAACAAAAGTAGTCGGAATGGACCCGGAACGTTTATATCCTTCTATTTATTTTGAAGATGACGAAGCATTTGAAATCTGGAATAAAGAGATCGGAGTTCCTGCTGAGAAAATCACACGTTTCTATCGTGATGCAGACGGAAAATGTGATAACTTCTGGGAGCATGGTGCAGGTCCCTGTGGTCCCTGTTCCGAAATATATTATGACCGTGGAATAAAATACGGCTGTGGTAAGCCGGATTGTAAGGTCGGCTGTGACTGTGACCGTTTTATGGAAGTATGGAATAATGTATTTACACAGTTTGACGGTGACGGTAAAGGCAATTATACAGAGCTTGCAAATAAAAATATCGATACCGGTATGGGACTTGAACGTCTTGCGGTAGTCGTACAGGATGTGGATTCCGTATTTGACATTGACACGATGAAGGCAATTCGTGACCGCATCTGTGAGCTTGCAGGTGTGACTTATCAGACGGATGAAGCTAAGGATGTTTCCATCCGTTTAATTACCGATCATATCCGTTCTTCGACATTTTTAATTTCGGACGGAGTTATGCCGTCTAACGAAGGAAGAGGATATGTGCTCAGAAGATTGATTCGTCGTGCGGCAAGGCACGGAAGACTTCTCGGTATTAAGGATTTATTCCTTGCTAATTTAAGCCAGACGGTAATTGAAGAGTCTAAGGACGGTTATCCTGAATTAGAAGAAAAGAAAGCTTTTATTCTGAATGTTCTTTCTCAGGAGGAGGCAAAATTTGATAAGACAATCGACCAGGGACTTTCTATTTTAAATGATATGAAAGCGGATATGCAGAAAGCCGGTACAAAAGTGTTAAGCGGCAGTGATGTATTTAAGCTGTATGACACTTACGGATTCCCACTTGACTTGACTGAAGAAATTCTTGCAGAGAGCGGTATGACATTGGATGAAGTCGGCTTTATGGAAGCAATGCAGGAGCAGAAGGATAAGGCAAGAAAAGCCCGTAAGGTAACAAACTATATGGGTGCGGATGTGACGGTATACGAATCAATTGACCCGAGTGTTACATCTACATTCGTAGGGTATGACAGACTTTCCCATACCTCTAAAATCACGGTTCTCACAACAGAGGATGAAATTGTGGAAGCGTTGAGTGACGGACAGGTTGGTACAATATTTGTAGAAGAAACTCCTTTCTATGCAACAATGGGTGGACAGGCAGCCGATACCGGTATGATTACAACAGCGGAGGGTACCTTTGAAGTAAAAGATACCGTAAAGCTTTTAGGTGGTAAAATCGGTCACATCGGAGTGGTAACATCAGGTATGATTAAATCTTCGGATATGGCAACACTTACCGTAGATGAAATAAGAAGAAGCAGTACCTGTAAGAATCATTCGGCAACCCACTTATTACAGAAAGCATTAAGAACCGTATTGGGAACGCATGTTGAACAGGCAGGCTCTTATGTAGACGGAGAGAGACTTCGTTTTGACTTCAGTCATTTCTCTGCGATGACAGCAGAAGAACTGAAAAAGGTCGAAGATATCGTAAATGAACAGATTGCCAGATCTATTCCGGTTGTAACGGATGTTATGACGATTGAAGAAGCAAAGAAATCCGGAGCAATGGCTCTTTTCGGTGAAAAATATGCCCAAAAAGTACGTGTAGTAAAAATGGGCGACTTTTCCATGGAATTGTGTGGTGGTACACATGTTGCGAACACGGGAACCATTACTGCATTTAAAATTCTATCTGAAAGCGGTGTTGCAGCCGGTGTCAGAAGAATTGAGGCTTTAACAGGTAATGCTGTATTTACTTATTATGCACAGATGGAAGAAAAGGTTATGGAGGCAGCAAAGCTTTTGAAGACAACACCTGCCAATCTGCTTGAAAAGGTAGAACATCTGATGGCGGAAGTAAAAGCGCTTCAGAGTGAAAACGAATCCTTAAAGAGTAAACTTGCCAAGGATGCACTCGGCGATGTTATGGACCGGGTAGTAGAAGTAAAAGGTGTTAAGCTTCTTGCAGCAAAGGTAAGCGGAGTTGACATGAACGGACTTCGTGAGCTTGGTGACCAGCTAAAGGAAAAGCTTGGAGAAGGAGTAGTTGTTCTTGCATCGGATTGTGATGGTAAGGTAAATCTGATTGCAATGGCAACGGACGCTGCAATGGCTGATGGTGCACATGCGGGTAATCTGATTAAGGGAATTGCATCGCTTGTAGGCGGTGGCGGCGGCGGTCGTCCGAATATGGCACAGGCCGGTGGTAAAAACCCTGCCGGAATTGATGCAGCCATCAGAGAAGCGGCAGTTGTTTTGGAAAGCCAGATAAAATAAAAAATTACAATTTATGGTTGACGAATGAAAAATAATTGCTATAATATTTAATGTGCATGCATTGAATTTTATGTAATGCATAATAAACCCAAATCAGTCAGTGTTACTAGAAAGGGACTGAAGGGAGGTCAGGTGTAAGACATGTCAAATGTAATCGTTAAAGAAAACGAGACTTTAGATAGCGCATTACGTCGTTTTAAAAGAAGTTGCGCAAAGGCAGGAATCCAGCAGGAGATTCGTAAGAGAGAGCATTATGAGAAGCCAAGCGTAAGACGTAAGAAAAAGTCTGAAGCAGCCAGAAAGCGTAAATATAACTAATTGTTATAAGATTTTTTACACAAAAGGGCATCGGAATATCCGGTGCCCTTTTGGTATGAAAAGAAGCCGGAAAACATATATATAGACAGTATCTTTTTGTATCCGGAGGAATACAATGCGTAATAGGAGATATAAGCAGAAAAATATATGCTTCAGACGATATGTTTTTTCGCTTGGAAACACATTAAGGAAATGTATGTTGTTTTTGATGCTTGCCGTATTAACAGTTGGTTTACGGAAGCCGATGATTGTGTGCGCGAATTCTGCATTGGATGAAAATCTGCAGTCTCCGTCCGTGATTTTGATGGAAGCATCCAGCGGGCAGGTTATTTATGAAAAGAATGCTGATGAACAGCGTAGCCCGGCCAGTATTACCAAAATCATGACATTGCTTTTAGTCTTTGATGAGCTGGCGGACGGAAATCTGAAATTAGAGGATGAGGTCATAACAAGTGCATATGCAAAATCCATGGGCGGCTCGCAGGTTTTTTTGGAAGAGGGGGAAGTGCAGACTGTTGATACCCTGTTAAAATGTATTGCGGTGGCAAGCGGAAATGATGCCTGTGTGGCAATTGCCGAAAAGATTGCGGGGAGTGAAGCCGAATTTGTAAACCGTATGAATGAAAGGGCAGCTTCCTTGGGCCTTAAAAATACTCATTTTTGTGACTGCAGCGGATTGTCTGATGATGATGCACATTATACATCTGCAAGGGACGTTGCCGTTATGTCCAGAGAATTGATTACAAAGTACCCGGAAATTTATAATTATTCTACTATCTGGATGGAGGATATTACACATGTGACCCAAAAAGGCAGTGAAGTGTTTACCTTATCCAGTACCAATAAGCTTTTAAAACAATATCCGTATACAACAGGACTAAAGACAGGTTCTACCGATAAAGCAAAATATTGTCTTTCTGCAACGGCTAATCACAACGGAATGGATTTGATTGCAGTTGTGATGGCGGCACCCGATTATAAGCTGCGTTTTAAAGAGGCGCAGACACTGTTAGAGTATGGGTTTGCAAACTGTAGCTTGTATACGGATGAGGCAAAGCCGGATAGGAACAGTGTTCCGCTCAACGGCGCAATTCCAAAGGAAGTAAAGATAGAGGCAGAAGGGCCGTTTACCTATTTAAATGTAACAGGCGCAGATGTTTCTGCTGTTACAAAAAAGACGGAGCTGCCCGATAGGACAGAAGCTCCTGTAACAAAAGGTATGCATGCCGGAGAAATAGAGTATTATTTAAACGGGAAAAAAATAGGAAGTGTATCTCTTCTTTATGCGGAAGATATAGATAAAGCAGTCTATAAAGATTATTTTCTGTTATCTTTCAAAGCATTTTTGCTGTAATTGTGATACAATACATAAGAGAATGCGAAAAGACATGGGGAACAGCTTATGCTTCAAATTATTCTGACAATCATTTTTCTGTTGGCGGTGATTTTTATTATTGTTACGGTAATAGATTCCAACCGCTTTATTGTGCGGGAATATACGTTGGAAAATGAAAAAATAAAAGAAAAAATTGACTTGGTCCTGCTTGCGGATTTGCACAATAAACAGTATGGAAAAGAAAATAAAAAACTGTTGGAAGTACTTGATAAGATACATCCTGATGCAGTTATGTCAGCGGGGGATATTTTAACCGCAAAACCGGGAAAGGGATATGAACGTGCGGCACGTTTTATGGAAAGGATTGCTTCAAAATACCATGTTTATTACGGATTGGGTAATCATGAGTACCGCATGAAAATTTATCCGGAGGACTATCAGGATGAATTTATGCAATATACAACGCGGCTTAAAAAGGCGGGCGTTGTTGTATTGGATAATGAATCTGCGGTGTTTTCCGTTAAAAAAGGTACGGAAAACACCAATCTGCGCATAACAGGTGTTTCACTTACGCGTTCTTATTACAAACGGTTCAGTAAGATTTTTATGCCTGCTGATTATTTAGATAGGCTGGCAGGGGAGTCCTCGCAGGATTTATTTCAGATACTATTGGCACATAATCCGGAATACTTTAAAGAATACGCAGACTGGGGAGCAGATCTGGTTTTATCGGGACATATTCACGGTGGAATTATGCGTCTGCCGGTTCTTGGCGGAGTGGTATCCCCGAAGCTTGTTCTTTTTCCCAAATATGACGGTGGATTATTTAAAAAAGGTACCTGCTCAATGGTATTAAGCAGAGGTTTGGGAATGCATACAATACCAATCCGTTTATTTAATCCGGGAGAACTTGTTGTGATTCATCTTACACCTTGCGAAGCCGGTCAGCGTTTGGTAAAATAAAGTCTGTGTCACAAAAAGAGAAGAATTCGGAGAGGAACAATGGCGTTATCCGTTAAGCTTGAGGTATTTGAGGGACCTCTTGATTTATTACTTCATTTAATTGATAAAAATAAAGTCGATATATATGATATTCCGATTGTTATGATTACAGAGCAGTATATGGATTATATTAAGCAGATGGAAACAGAGGATATGAATGTCATGAGTGAATTTTTACTGATGGCAGCAACCCTGCTTGATATTAAATGTAAAATGCTGCTTCCGGCTGAGGTAAATGAAGAAGGAGAAGAGGAAGACCCCAGAGCAGAGCTTGTTGAGAAACTGTTAGAATATAAGATGTATAAATATATGTCTTTTGAATTAAAAGACAGACAGTTTATGGCAGAGAAAAATATGTATAAGGAAAAAACGATGCCGGAAGAAATATTGCAGTATCAGGCGCCTCTTGATTATTCCGTATTACTGGGGGATATGAATCTGCAAAAATTGCACAGGATTTTTAAAGAAACCGTTAAACGTAAGGAGGATAAGGTAGACCCTATCCGAAGCAGATTCGGTAAAATAGAAAAAGATGAAATTAATCTTGATGTAAAAACAGCTTATATAGAAAATTATGTTGCAAAAAAGAAAAGGCTCGGCTTCCGTGAACTGTTGGAAAAACAGAATAGTAAAATGGAAGTGATTGTGACTTTTCTGGTAATTCTGGAGCTGATGAAAATCGGCGTTGTTCAGATTGAGCAGAATGATATATTTGATGATATCATTATAATTTACATGGGAAAACAGGCTGAGTCCGTAGCAGGATTTTTGAATTAAAAAATGCGTATAGGAAGAATGAGTGACTGGATATGGAAAGGGAAAAACAGGAAGCCGTAATCGAAGCGGTATTATTTACAATGGGGGAATCGGTTTCCCTGAATAAATTGGCAGAGCTGATAGAAGACACACCGGCTGTTGCCAAAAAACTGATATATGAAATGAAGGAAAAAATGGATGCCTCTAATCGAGGAATTACCATTATTGAATTGGAGAACTCCTTTCAGATGTGTACGAAAACGGAAATGTATGATGTGCTGGTAAAGATTGCAAAAGCACCGAGAAAATACACTTTGTCGGATACATTGCTGGAAACATTGTCTATCATCGCTTATAAACAGCCGGTTACAAGACTGGATGTGGAAAAAATCCGTGGTGTAAGCTGTGACCATGCGATAAACAGACTGATTGAATTTGAACTTGTGAAGGAGCTCGGCCGTCTGGATGCTCCGGGAAGGCCTCTTTTATTTGGAACTACGGAGCAGTTTTTAAGAAGCTTTGGGGTAAAATCGTTAGAAGAGCTTCCGGAAATAAACCCGGTGCAGGTAGCAGAGTTCAAGGAGCAGGCTGAACAGGAAATACAGTTATCTTTGAATATCTAATACAATTTAATTTTTTTTGAAATAATACATAAAGGCAGGCAAATCCGAATAGGATATGCCTGCTTTTTCATATTCTATTCATAAGAAACGGATTGATGGCAGGAAATGGGAAAAAAAGATAGAGTATTTTGTATAAAGATTCTTTGTGCAATATATATGGCAGTATGCCTGTTTGGTTTTTCGGCAGAGCAGGCAAATGCGGAAGGATATTACCTGCAGAAAGAAGCGGAAGAAATAAGTGAAATACGTGAAAGCAGTTTATATGCGCAAAGTGCCGTTTTAATGGATGCGACATCAGGGCGTGTGTTGTATGAAAAAAACAGCACGGAAATACTCCCGATGGCAAGTACCACTAAAATTATGACACTTATTGTTGCATTGGAGGAAGGAAATCTTTCGGATATTGTAACCGTATCTGCTTATGCTGCAGGTATGCCGGATGTACAGTTAAACATCAGGGAGGGAGAACAATACTATTTAAAGGATCTCTTATACTCATTGATGCTTGAGTCACATAACGATTCCGCAGTGGCAATAGCAGAAGGAATTGCAGGTTCTGTCGAAGCGTTTGCGCAGAAAATGAATCAGAAAGCAAAAGAAATCGGCTGTAAAAATACTACCTTTATTACACCGAACGGTTTGGATGCAACCGCAACCTTAACAGGAAAAGACGGCTCAGAAAAACAAATCATGCATTCCACAACAGCAGAGGACCTTGCCGGAATCATGTCCTATTGTATAACAGAATCACCTTGTAAGGAAGAATTTCTTGCAATTACACAGACGCCGTCATATTCATTTTCGGATTGCAGCAAAAACAGAACCTTTACATGTCGTAATCATAATTCTTTTTTGTATATGATGGAGGGGGCAATATCCGGAAAAACCGGTTTTACGGGAAAAGCCGGATATTGTTATGTCGGTGCATTAAAAAGGGATGAAAGGATTTTTGTAGTTGCATTATTAGCATGCGGATGGCCGAATAACAGGACGTATAAATGGAAGGATACAAAAAAATTAATGGAATACGGAATTGAAAACTACAGATTTTCTTATTTTGAAGATGCTGCTGAAGATATACCCAAATACGGAAGAATATTGGTTGAAAACGGACAGACGGAACAAATCGGTCAAAGTGCTTATGCAGATTGGAAAGTGGTTGAGGAAAGAAAAAAAGAACATAATAAAGGCGATGGATTATTGCTTCGTAAGGATGAAAAAATCACGGTTAACCGGAAGGTTAGGGAAGTTCTTTCGGCACCGGTAAAGAAGGGGGAAACAGCAGGATATATTCAATATCTGATAAACGGGGATGTTTACAGGGAAGATAAAATAATTATACAAAATGATGTTGATCAAATTAATTATGCATGGTGTCTTAAAAAGACACTGCAACGCTTTTGGTTATTTTAGCTTTTTCTGTAAATGTCTGAATCCTGCTGCATAGAATAAATTAGTATCAATTTTTGGAGGAATAACGAGATGTTTAATCCTTTTAATGAAAAACCCCTACCCGTAGATAAATGGTTTATGGATTGGAATACGATGTATCCCTGCCCATATAATAAAGAAACAACAAATCCATATACAAAATGCCGTATTGTACTGATGAATGGTACGGAATTTGAGGCACAATGGTTTTCAAGAAATTTTTCTAGACATTGTAATGACAATGAGCTTAGAAAAGAACTTGCACTTGTACGCAGGAGTGAACAGCAGCAGCAAAAAAGAATCAGTTGTTTAAAACCAAAGAACGAGACTGTTTTAGAACACACAATTACATATGAGCAGTTAGCAGTTGATTTGACAGCAGTATTGGCAAAACAGGAGACGGATTGTAATGTAAAAAATGCATTAAATATTGCATTGCTGGAAGACTTTGACCATTTGTACCGGTATTCCAATCTCTTGGATTATGAATATGGTACCTGTCCCGAAAAATTAGTCGGAAGTTATACGGAAATTACGCCTGCCCGTCCGACCATATCAGAGCACCGTCATCCCAAAGACAGTATTTTCCATCATATTTGTAATGATTCGGCTGCTACGCAGACAAAACTGAATGTCGGAATTATTACGGCTGCGGAGCAGCAGACAATGAACTATTATATGAACATTGCTCCGTTTTATGAAAAATCAGATGTCGGAAGACGATTGTATCAGGAAATTGCCATGATTGAGGAAGAACATGTCAGTCAATATGAAAGCTTAAAGGATACGAATGCAACCTGGCTGGAAGATTTACTTATGCATGAATATACGGAATGTTATTTGTATTATTCCTGCCTTCAGACAGAATGTGACCCTGCAATCCGCTGTATATGGGAGCAGTGTCTTGTTCAGGAAATAGCACATCTGCACAAGGCAAAGGACCTATTGTGGAAGCATGAACACAAGGACTATATGCAGGTGATTCCAAATGGTGATTTCCCGCAGTTATTGGCACTGCGTCCGAATGTTGACTATGTACGTGAAATTATCCGGACTACGACCGGGAATACGCAGAAGGAAGAATGTGTAGTGCCTCTTATGACGCTTTCACAAAATGACAGATTCTTTGAGTATCAGAATACGGTAAATTGTAATGTTCATGAAGTGGCCAGCCATGTAGTAATTGATAGAAGAATTGATGCAAGAGGCATGGATTACCGTTATGAAATAGCTCCGAATCCGCTCCCTGAACTTCGTGACAGGAGATGTGATAATACATGCATGGCGAGAGTGATTGATGCAACACCGGAGTCTGCTCAGGTATGCGGAACGAGCGAGGGATGTTGCAAATGTATGATAAATACAGAGTGTGGCCCGGTATCATTTTAAAAAATTTGTCAAAATTTGCAGAATTAACTGCAAATATGGTATAATAGTCACAAAAAAAGGAGAATAGGAGTATGGTTTCTAAAGGAGAGGCAATACAGCGTTTGAAAAAAATGGGTGTTATGGTTGCAGATGACCAATCCATCATAACCGTTCTCCTTCCTGACAATATACCGTTGCAGACAGGAATAAAGGATATAAAGGATAAATTGAAGACAATAGGTTATGATGCAAGCTTTTGTATAAAGCACGGTATATCAGATTCGGTAGAGGAAGTTGTTTCGGAAGAAAGTATTAATGATGGGTTTTTGTCGATGGACGATGACGGGCAGTTTACTTTTGAAGGATTTGATTTTTAACAGATGCCGGATTCGGCAGCTAACAATACCGGTTCATGGTGGAAAATGAGGCGCTTATGGGAAGAAGAAGGGGAAAGCTGAAAAGAAAATTACTCACAATCACAATTATTCCGATTATCTTAACAGGGATTGCGATTACATTTTCGACTTATTTTACCTTTTCCAATACAGTACAGAAGGAAGTACAGAGGGGGCTGCAGAGTATAGCAATTATTACGCAGAGGATGTATGACAGGCTGTATAAAGGTGATTATTATCTGGTAGAGCAGGACGGTTATTATCATATTTACAAGGGCCAGACGGATTTGACCGGAAATGACAGTGTTTTACAGGAAATCAGACGCGACAGTGGTGTTGACATTACAATTTTTTATAAAGATGTGAGAGTACAAACGACCCTGCGTTCGGAGGATGGAACGTCTCTTGTGGGAACGGTCGCACATCCCAGTGTGACCAAGGATGTTCTGGATGGTAAAAAAGAAATGTTTTATCAGAATGTTCTGGTTGGTGAGAAAGCATATTTTGCTTATTACACACCTTTGTATAATGGTGACGGTACCTGCATCGGTATGGTTTTTGCGGGTAAACCGACGGATGTGTTAAAAAAAGAAATTTTTCTTGCTATGATTCCCATCTTTATTGTAGTGGCTCTGGTTATTCTGATATCTTGTATTATCTGCTCGGGATTTACTAAGGAAATGGTTATGATTATATCACGTATTAAGACATTTTTGAGGGAAATTGCTCAGGGGAATTTAAAGGCGGAATTAGACAGCAGAATTATGCAGCGTGATGATGAATTGGGAGAAATGGGACGGTTTACGGTTCGTGTACAGAAATTCCTGCGTGAAATGGTAGAAAAAGATATGCTGACAAAGCTATACAGCCGTCGTATCGGAGAAATCAAGTTCAGGCAACTATATATGGAAGCTTTGGAAAACGGAGTACCGTTCTGTGTCGCACTCGGGGATATTGATTTCTTTAAAAAATTTAATGATACATATGGGCATGATTGCGGTGATAGGGTTTTGAAGGAAATTGCTTCCATTATAGCGATTAATATGATGGGGAAAGGTTTTGCGGTCCGGTGGGGCGGTGAAGAATTCCTACTCATATATGAAAACTGTACACTGCAGACTGCCGGAGAGTACTTAGAAAAAACCAGACAAGAGATTATTAGTCATGAGCTTCATTATAATGAAGAGATATTGCATATTACGATGACCTTCGGAATTGTGGAAGGCAAAAAAGAAATGGATATTGAGAGCAATATAAAAATGGCGGATGATTTGCTGTATCAGGGAAAGATGAACGGAAGAAATCAAATTACAGGTTTCCTTCAGGAATGAGGAATGGCGACTTGAGCGTCTATAAGCAAATTCTTGTGAAAAATGATATTTTTGCAAGAATTTGCTTTTTCTTTACCACTTTTTATGATATACTGCATTCAGTGCGAAAAAAAGGGGATACCACTATGCCCATTTTTCGTAAATTATGTTTCTTTTTTGAATTAATATAAAGATGGAGGGCTTTAAAATGAGTACTACTACACAAGCGAGTCAAAGAATTGGAGCTTTACTCGACGAGAACAGTTTCGTTGAAATCGGCGCGCAGATTACTGCAAGAGCAACTGATTTTAACTTGAAACAAACAGACACTCCTTCAGACGGTGTTATTACCGGATACGGAGTTATTAATGGCAATCTTGTGTATGTATACAGCCAGGATGCATCTGTTTTAGGCGGAAGCATCGGTGAAATGCATGCAAAGAAGATTGCAAACCTCTATGATCTGGCAATGAAAACAGGAGCACCTGTAATCGGTCTTATCGATTCAGCCGGACTTAGACTTCAGGAAGCAACCGACGCATTAAACGGTTTCGGTGAAATCTATTTTAAACAGGCCATGGCATCAGGTGTGATTCCTCAGATTACTGCAATCTTTGGAGCATGTGGCGGCGGACTTGCTATTATCCCGGGACTTGCTGATTTTACATTTATGGAAGGAAGCAAAGCGAAATTATTCGTAAATGCTCCTAATGCATTGGAAGGAAACGAAATCAGTAAATGCGATTCTTCATCCGCAGCATTCCAGAGCGAAGAAGCAGGTCTTGTTGATTATGTCGGAGATGAGGCGTCTGTATTAGGTCAGATTCGTGAATTAATTTCCATGATTCCTGCAAACTGTGAAGTGGATGATTCATTTGTTGAATGTACGGATGATCTTAACAGAGCATGTGCAGAGCTTGCAAACTGTGTTGGTGATACTTCCATTGCAGCTTCCCAGATTGCTGATGACGGAGTGTTCTTTGAAACAAAGGCCGCTTTTGCAAAAGATATGGTTACCGGATTTATTAAATTAAACGGAGCTACAGTGGGTGTTGTTGCAAACCGTACAGAGGTTTATGATGAAGAAGGTAAGGTTGCAGAAAAATTTGATGCTGTATTATCCGCAAAAGGATGTGAGAAGGCTGCAGATTTTATTAACTTCTGTGATGCATTTGAAATTCCTGTATTATCATTAACAAATGTAACAGGCTTTAAGGCAACAAAGTGTTGCGAAAAGAAGATTGCAAAGGCAGCAGCCAAATTAACATACGCATTTGCGAACGCAACAGTACCTAAGGTAAATGTAATCATTGGCAAGGCATATGGTAGTGCGTATGTTGCCATGAATTCCAAAGCAATTGGTGCAGATATGACATTTGCATGGGATACGGCACAGATTGGCATGATGGATGCTAAGCTTGCTGCTAAGATTATCTGTGACGGACAGGGAGCAGATGCAATTGATGCATGTGCAAAGGAATATGCTGACCTTCAGAATAATGTATTAAGCGCAGCTAAGAGAGGCTATGTAGATACCATTATCAATGCCGCAGATACGAGAAAATATGTAATCGGTGCATTTGAAATGTTATATACAAAAAGTGAAGACCGTCCTGCAAAGAAGCACGGCACAGTATAAGAAAGGATGATACTTAATATGAAAAAATGGTTGTTAATATTAGGTATGATCACCTGTTTGTCCACTGCAGTTGCTTGCGGTCAGGAAGAAAAAGACTATAGTGAGCAGTACCAGGTTACACGGGAAATGGTTGAGTCCTATGTTACACAGGAAATCGCCGGTATGGATGAGATTGTGAAACAGGGCGCACAGGAATATGTGGCAGAGGATGCCGTAATGTCAAATTCCGTTAAAAGCTGGGAAAGTGCATTGGCTGATATGGGTGGTTATCAGTCTATCAAAGATATTTCATATATTGTCGATGAAGATGGTATCATGACAATCAATGTTGCTGTTGAAGGAGCAAAGAGAGATGCAGAGGTAGTGTTTATATTAGAGTACTCTGTAACAAAGGGCTTTGAAGCAACATCCGTTACAACAACCCCGGAATTTACTTTTGGGGAGTTGATGACAAAGGCAGGATTAAATACTCTTATGGGTATGGGTACGGTATTCGTAGTACTGATTCTGATTTCCCTGATTATTTCCTGCTTTAACTTCATTCCTAAGATTCAGGCTGCTTTCTCTAAGAAAGGTAAGAAGGCAGAAGCATCTGTTGACAATGCAGTTGCACAGATTGTAGAGAATGAAGCAGTACAGGAAGATGACTTTGAACTTGTGGCAGTTATTGCAGCAGCAATTGCAGCAAGTGAAGGAGCAGCTTCTTCCGATGGTTATGTAGTAAGATCAATCAGAAGAATTAGATAATTAAATTTAACTCATAGGAGGATATAAAAATGAAAAATTATACCATTACAGTAAATGGAAACGTATATGATGTTGTAGTTGAAGAAGGCGCATCCACAGGTGCTCCTGCAGCAGCACCTAAGGCAGCACCTAAGGCTGCTCCGAAAGCAGCTCCCGCAGCAGCTAAGGCAGCAGGCACAGCAGGCAGCATTAAGGTTGAAGCCGGTGCAGCAGGTAAAGTATTTAAAGTAGAAACAAGCGTAGGTCAGGCTGTAAAGAAGGGTGACACAGTAATTATTCTTGAAGCTATGAAAATGGAAATCCCTGTTGTTGCACCGGAAGACGGTACAGTTGCTAGTGTTGACGTTGCAGTTGGTGATCCTGTAGAAGCAGGAGCTACACTTGTTACATTAAACTAGTAATCGGAGCCGGAAAACGGTTCTACAACATTAGGAGGTCAACGTAAATGGAGTACGTATCAACTACATTAAGCAATCTGTTACATCAGACTGCGTTTTTCAACCTGACGGTTGGAAACTATATTATGATTGCAGTAGCTTGCTTCTTCCTATACCTTGCTATCAGAAAAGAATATGAACCATTATTGCTTCTTCCGATTGCATTCGGTATGCTTTTGGTTAATATCTATCCGGATATTATGCTTCATATTGCAGATTCACCAAACGGTGTAGGCGGTTTACTGTATTATTTCTACTTGCTGGATGAATGGGCAATCTTACCTTCCCTGATTTTCATGGGCGTAGGTGCTATGACAGACTTCGGTCCGTTGATTGCCAATCCGAAGAGCTTTTTACTTGGTGCAGCAGCTCAGTTCGGTATCTTTGCAGCATATTTCGGAGCAATTGCTCTTGGCTTTAATGATAAAGCGGCAGCAGCTATTTCTATTATCGGTGGTGCCGATGGACCGACATCTATCTTCCTTGCCGGTAAGCTTGGACAGACAGCATTACTTGGACCGATTGCGGTAGCGGCATATTCTTATATGTCACTTGTACCGATTATCCAGCCACCTATTATGAAGTTATTTACAACGGAAAAGGAAAGAAAAATCAAAATGGGTCAGCTTCGTCCTGTATCCAAATTGGAAAAGATTCTTTTCCCTATCATCGTTACGATTGTTGTATGTCTGATTCTGCCTACAACGGCTCCGCTTGTTGGTATGCTTATGTTAGGTAATCTGTTCAGAGAATCAGGTGTTGTAAGACAGTTAACGGATACAGCATCTAACGCATTAATGTATATCGTAGTTATCTTACTTGGTACATCCGTAGGTGCTACTACAAGTGCGGAAGCATTCTTAAATGCTGCTACATTAAAAATCGTTGCATTAGGTCTGATTGCATTCGCATTCGGTACGGCTGCCGGTGTATTATTCGGTAAGCTGATGTGTATTGCAACAAAGGGTCAGGTAAATCCGTTGATAGGTTCTGCCGGTGTATCAGCAGTACCAATGGCAGCACGTGTATCCCAGAAGGTGGGTGCTGAGGCAGATCCTACAAACTTCCTGTTAATGCATGCTATGGGACCTAACGTAGCCGGTGTTATCGGTACTGCAGTAGCAGCCGGTACATTTATGGCTATCTTCGGAATCATGTAAAAAAATTGCGCAACTATTAAAATAAAGGAGAAAAGAAAATGTCAGAACAGGTTAAGAAACCGATTGGTATTACAGAAACAATCTTACGTGATGCTCATCAGTCTTTGATTGCCACAAGAATGCCAACCGAATTAATGCTTCCAATTATTGATAAAATGGATAAAGTTGGTTATCACTCAGTAGAGTGCTGGGGTGGTGCAACATTTGATGCTTCCCTTCGTTTCTTAAAGGAAGATCCATGGGACAGACTTCGTAAGATTAAAGACGGCTTTAAAAATACAAAGCTACAGATGCTCTTCAGAGGACAGAATATTTTAGGATATCGTCCGTATGCAGATGACGTTGTATATAATTTTGTTGAGAAATCAATTGCAAACGGTATTGATATTATCCGTATTTTCGACTGCTTAAACGATCTTCGTAATTTACAGGCAGCCGTAGATGCAACAAATAAGATTAAGACACAGGAAGGAAGAGGTCACGCTCAGATTGCTCTTTCCTATACATTGGGCGATGCCTATACAATGGAATATTGGATGGACATGGCAAAGAGAATCGAAGAGATGGGTGCTGATTCTATCTGTATTAAGGATATGGCAGGTCTACTTGTTCCTTATAAAGCAACAGAATTGATTACGGCTATGAAGAGCGTAACAAAGCTTCCTATTCAGCTTCATACACACTATACATCCGGTGTTGCAAGTATGACATACTTAAAGGCTGTAGAAGCCGGTGTTGATGTAATCGATACTGCTATGTCACCATTTGCATTAGGTACTTCACAGCCTGCTACAGAGGTTATGGTTGAAACCTTCAAGGGAACAGAGTATGATACAGGCTTTGATCAGAACTTACTTGCTGAAATCGCTGATTACTTCAGACCATACAGAGATGAGTGTCTTGCTAACGGATTACTGAATCCGAAGGTAATGGGTGTTGATATTAAGACATTATTATATCAGGTACCGGGCGGAATGCTTTCTAACATGGTTAGCCAGTTGAAAGAGCAGAATGCAGAAGATAAATACTATGATGTATTAAAGGAAATTCCTGAGGTTCGTAAAGACCTTGGTGAGCCGCCACTTGTTACTCCTTCTTCCCAGATTGTTGGTACACAGGCTGTATTTAATGTACTCATGGGTGAAAGATATAAAATGGCTACAGACCAGACAAAGGATATGCTTCGTGGTAAATATGGCCAGACAGTTAAGCCTATGAATCAGGAGGTTATCGATAAGGTTATTCCGGGTGAAGAAAGAATCACATGCCGTCCTGCGGATTTAATCGAGAACGAAATGGATAAGTTAGAAGCAGAAATGAAGGAATGGAAGCAGCAGGATGAAGACGTTTTATCCTATGCATTATTCCCTCAGGTTGCTACCGACTTCTTCAAATATCGTCAGGCACAGCAGGAAAAAGTTGACATGACTCAGGCAGATACTAAGAACGGAGCTTATCCGGTATAATATCTGAACTATGTAAAAACCAGACGCCGACACGCTTTTGCGTGCCGGCGTTTTGAAATATATCTCTGAAAAATAAAAAATAACAGCTGTTTGCTAATTTGAATTTCCTATGATAAGATAATAAAAGATGTAAGAAAACTAAATGGATCTTAAGCATAACAAAAGTGAAATAGAACCAAAGAGGAAAATTATAATGGCGAGAAAGATAACGATTTCAAAAGATTATTTGGTTAATACGGCATTTCAGATGGTAAAGCAGGAAGGAATTGAACAGGTAACAGCAAGAAAATTGGCGTCAAAGGCAGAGTGCTCGACACAGCCTATTTTCCGTTCTTATGAAAATATGGAGGAACTTTATCAGGAGCTTTTCCGTATGGCAAATTCGTTTTTTGCGTTTTATTATGAAAGATTTCCAAAGGAGCAGAAGGAGCCCTTTATAAATCTTGCATATGCATACATTCAATTTGCAAAGGAAGAAAAGCATCTGTTTCGCTTTCTGTTTTTGCCGAATCGTTCTTACGGAAAATCGACTTATGAGATATTAAACGGGGAAAAAGGGCTTGTTGTGGCAGAGTTTGAAAAGGCAAATCAGGATGGCTGTAAAAATGTCGGCGATTTGTTTACAAAGCTGTGGATTTTTGTACATGGTGCGGCATGCATGGCGATAACCGGAGATTATGATCTGAGTGACCGGGAAACAGTTAAGTTATTAAAGGATACATATCAGGCATTTAAGTAAGAGAGGAAAACATGGAACTTGAAAAAGATGTAATACAAATAATAGATGAGAGATATCCTAAAATGAGTAAGAGCCATAAGGCAATTGCACGTTTTATTAAGGAGGATTACGATCAGGCAGTTTTTATGACTGCTGCAAAAATCGGAGAGAAACTTTCTGTCAGTGAATCAACGGTAGTAAGATTTGCCTCCGGCCTCGGATATGACGGTTATCCCGAATTCCAAAAAAAGCTTGCGGAATGGGTAAAGAATAAATTGAATGTTGTACAGAAGGTCAGCTCCAAGTACGGAAAGAGTACACAATCAGAGATATTGCGTTCCGTTTTGACCGCAGATATGGAAAAAATATCCGATACACTTCACACGATGGACCCGGTTGCATTTGATGCTGCAGTCAATGTTATTTTAAATGCAAAAACAATTTATATTGTTGGAATCAGAAGCTGCGAACCTCTTGCGGATTTCTTAAGCTTCTACCTGAATATGATTCGCGGGAATGTAGTGCTTCTTCGTACAACAAGTGTGAGTGAAATGTTTGAACAGATGATTCGTATCGATGAAAAGGATGCGGTAATCGGTATCAGCTTTCCACGGTATTCCATGAGAACCCTGAAAGCAATGGAATTTGCGACGGACCGTAATGCGAAAGTGATTTCCATTACGGATAATGTACATTCTCCTATGTGTCTGTATTCATCCTGCAACCTGTTTGCCAGAAGTGATATGGTATCCATTGTAGATTCGCTTGTTGCACCCTTAAGTGTTATCAATGCACTTGTGGTAGCCTTGTGTCTGCGTGTGCCGGAAGAAGTAAAGAAAAATCTTGAGCTTTTGGAAACAACATGGAATAATTATCAGGTATATCTGAATGATGAAATTAATTTTATAGATGAAGAGCCGATGTTAAATTATCCGCTTACAAAAGAAAAATAAAAAGTGTGGAGTAAGGATAATGAAGAAGAAATGTATTGTAATCGGTGGAGGTGCCGCCGGTATGATGGCGGCAATTGCTGCGGCAGATGACAATCTAGATGTGGAAATATTGGAAAAAAATGAAAAATTAGGAAAAAAGATATATATTACGGGAAAAGGCAGGTGTAATGTTACTAATGATTGTGAGCCGGAAGCCTTTTTTGAAAATATAGTTACCAATCCCAAATTTTTGTACAGTGCATATTATACATTTGATTCCGCCCATATGATACAGCTATTGCAGGAAAGCGGCTGTGAACTAAAGGTGGAGCGGGGGAATCGTGTTTTTCCGGTTTCGGATCATTCTTCCGATATAATCAGAACGCTGCAGAATGTGCTGATTAAAAAAGGTGTAAAAATTTCTTTTCATTCAGAAGTAAAATATTTATTAACGGAAGAAAATACGGTTTGCGGGGTAATGCTTTCCGATGGCAGAAAAGTAAATGCAGATGCCGTCATAGTGGCTACCGGCGGAATTTCTTATCCGTCAACCGGGTCAACAGGGGATGGTTACCGGTTTGCAAAAGAAACAGGTCATAAGCTGATGCAGACAAGACCTGCACTTGTTCCGCTTACGGTTAAGGAAAGCTGGCCTCTGTCCTTACAGGGGCTGGCATTAAAAAATGTTGCAATTTCCCTAAGGGATGGAAAAAGAGAGCTTTACCGGGGCTTTGGTGAAATGCTTTTTACCCATTTTGGAATCAGCGGACCGTTAATCCTGTCTGCAAGCAGTTATTATGCAAAGCAAAGCTATGGTAATGAGACATTCCTTACTTTGGATTTAAAACCGGCACTTAGCAAAGAACAGTTGGATAAGCGTATACTGCGTGACTTTGAAGAAAGAAAAAATAAACAGTTTAAAAATGCATTGGACGGGCTTTTACCTTCTAAGATGATTCCGATTATTCTTATGCTTGCTCAGATTGCACCCGACAAATTTGTGCATGATATTACGAAGGAAGAAAGAAAACAATTGGTGGAATTATTAAAAAGTCTGCCGCTTACCGTAACCGGGACAAGGGATTATAATGAAGCAATCATTACACAGGGAGGAGTTTGTGTAAAAGATATTAATCCCTCCACAATGGAATCCAGAATAATCAGGAATTTATATTTTGCCGGTGAGGTATTGGACTTAGATGCTTTGACCGGCGGCTTTAATTTACAAATCGCATGGTCAAGCGGATATCTTGCGGGAAGTAATGTGAAAGAAAATCTGGAATAAAAGGAGAACATATATGAGTATTAATATTGCAATTGATGGTCCTGCCGGTGCGGGAAAAAGTACGATAGCCAAAAAAGTGGCAAAGAACAGAGGATATATTTATGTTGATACGGGAGCGATGTACCGTGCAATGGCATTACACATGCTTCGTGAAAATATTTCGCCGGATGACACTACGGCAATAGAAAGAGCATGTGAAACTGCAGATATTTCCATAAAATATATAAACGGTGAGCAGGTTGTACTCTTAAACGGTGAAAATGTGAATGCATTTTTGAGAACAGAGGCAGTCGGAAATATGGCCTCCGCTTCTTCTGTTAACGGAAAAGTCCGTGCCAAATTGCAGATGCTCCAGCAGAAGCTGGCAAAAGAGGCAGATGTGGTCATGGATGGTCGTGATATCGGGACAAGTGTGCTTCCGGATGCGGATGTAAAAATATATCTTACGGCAGGCAGCATGGTGCGCGCAAAACGGAGATTTGATGAATTGACTGCCAAAGGAGAACCGGCAGATATTGTAAAGATTGAGGCGGATATTATTGAAAGAGACCACAGAGATATGACGCGGGAATTAAATCCGTTAAGGCAGGCAGAGGATGCCGTATATGTAGATTCCTCCGATATGACGATAGAAGAGGTTGTAGATTGTATAGAAGCCATAATCGTGGAAAAACTATCATAATCCGTAAAGATGCATAAAAAGGCCGATTGGGGCAGAACGAGAGGTTATATGGAAGTTAAACTGGCAAAAAGCGCAGGCTTTTGTTTTGGTGTTAAAAGAGCAATGGAAAAAGTCCATGAGCAGATTGAAAATGAACGCGGGAAAAAGATATACACCTATGGACCGATTATTCACAATGAAGAGGTGGTAAAGGAATTGGCCGGAAAAGGTGTGGAAGTAATCAATTCCATGGAGGAACTGCATTCAAAGGAAAAAGGAATTTTAATTATCCGCTCCCATGGTGTGGCCAAAGAGGTGTCGGAAAAGATGAAGGAAGCCGGTTTTACGATTGTGGATGCGACCTGCCCGTTTGTAAAGCGAATTCATAATACTGTAGAAAAGGAGAGCACAGAGGGGAAAAGAATTGTGATAGTGGGGAACCCCGGACATCCTGAGGTTGAAGGAATAAAGGGCTGGTGCGGTAAGGATGTCGTGATTGTAGAAACAATCGAAGAAGCAGAGCACTTTTCGGAAAGTGTTGACAAAAAGTTGTGTATTGTATCACAAACGACATTTAATTACAATAAATTTAAAGATATAGTTGAAATTTTTGAAAAAAAAGGTTATGATATTAACGTTGTGAATACTATCTGCAATGCTACACAGGAGCGACAGACGGAGGCAAAAGAAATTGCTTCTATAGCAGATGCAATGATAGTAATCGGTGGGACTCACAGTTCCAATTCCAAAAAGCTCTATGAGATTTGTAAGGAAGAATGTGAGAACACCCATTTTATACAGACACTGGATGACTTGTATTTAGAGCTACCTAAATCTGTCCGACTGGTGGGTATTACTGCCGGGGCATCGACCCCGAACAATATTATTGAGGAGGTTCAAAATTATGTCAGACTTAACTTTTGAACAAATGTTAGAAGAATCATTTAAAACAATCCATTCGGGAGAGGTAGTAGAAGGTACAGTTATCGATGTAAAACCGGAAGAAATAGTACTTAATATCGGTTATAAATCAGATGGTATTCTGACCAGAAATGAATATACAAACGAGCCAAATGTTGACCTCACCACAGTTACCAAGGTTGGTGACAAAATGGAAGTAAAAGTCCTTAAGGTAAATGACGGAGAAGGACAGGTATTGTTAACTTATAAGAGGCTGGCTGCTGAAAAGGGCAACAAGAGAATTGAAGATGCGTTTAATACACAGGAGATTTTAACTGCAAAGGTTACACAGGTATTGGATGGCGGTATTTGTGTTGTTGTAGATGAAGTAAGAATCTTTATCCCGGCAAGTCTCGTTTCCGATGTATATGAGAAAGACCTTTCCAAATATGCAGGTCAGGAAATCAGTTTTGTCATTACAGAGTATAATCCCAAGAGAAGAAGATACATCGGTAACAGAAAAGTTCTTTTGGTTGCTGAAAAAGAAGAAAAGCAGAGAGAGCTTTATGAGAGAATTCATGAAGGTGATGTAGTAGAAGGTACTGTAAAGAACATTACCGATTTTGGTGCATTTATTGATTTGGGCGGAGCAGACGGACTTCTTCATATCTCAGAAATGTCATGGGGAAGAGTGGAGAATCCTAAAAAGGTATTTAAGGTTGGCGATGTAGTTACTGTTTTAATTAAAGAAATTGCAGGGAACAAGATTGCTCTTTCCATGAAATTTGAAGATGCAAATCCTTGGAAGGATTCTGCCGTAAAATATGCAGTAGGCAATGTTGTAACAGGTAAAGTTGCACGCATGACGGATTTTGGTGCATTTATTGAGCTGGAAAACGGTGTGGATGCATTATTACATGTTTCCCAGATCTCAAGAGAACATATTGAAAAGCCGGCAGATGTTTTAAAGGTTGGCGAAGAAGTGACAGCCAAGGTTGTTGATTTCAATGAAGCTGATAAAAAAATCAGTTTAAGCATGAAAGCATTGCTTGAGCCGGAAAAGACAGAAGCAGCAGAAGAAGAGGAAGATGCTGATGTTGTGGATGTAGATATCGAAGCTGTAATTGCACAGGAAAATGATGCGGAATAGGATTGATAACTATGGCGTATGATTATGAGTATTTCATAAAAGAAGTTGAGAAACTTACGAAAATTGATTTGAGTGCATATAAGCAGAATCAGATGAAGCGTAGAATTGACGCGTTGATTGCAAAGCATAAAATTAATGGTTATGAAGCTTATATTAAAACGCTTAAGACGGATCAGGAAAAATACGATGAATTTGTGGATTACATTACAATTAACGTATCGGAGTTTTATCGCAATCCTGATCAGTGGAAATATCTTACCGAGAAAGTATTTCCGGAACTGATTAAAGATTTTGGACAGAACCTGAAGATTTGGAGTGCTGCATGCTCGACCGGTGATGAGCCTTACTCGCTGGTTATGGCTTTATCGGAATTTGTTCCGTTAGATAAAATCAAAATTATGGCAACCGATATTAATGAGCAGATTATTGAAAAAGCCAAAATCGGACTATATTCTGAAAAAAGCATTGCGTCCGTACCGGAAAAATATAAAAAAGAATATTTTACGCAGAACGGAAAATTTTTTCAGATTTCCGACAAAATCAAAAAATGTGTTACCTTCAAAGAACATAATCTTTTAAAAGATCCCTATCCAAAGGATATGCATTTGATTGTTTGTCGAAATGTTTTGATTTATTTTACGGAAGAAGCTAAGGATGAGGTGTTCCAGAAATATTATAATTCCCTTGCAGAAAACGGCGTATTATTTATCGGAAGTACGGAACAGATTATGCGCTATAAGGAAATGGGCTATAAGAGAATGGATTCTTTCTTTTATCAGAAATAGTATATTAAGACCCGCGGGATTTCGCGGGTCTTTCTTAATGTATCTGCATCATCATGGATAAAACATGGGAGGCATAGAGTGAGAATGCTTCCCTGTTATTTTTAAATTCGTCCGTTAATTCAAAAAACAAAAGCTTGGAATGATATTCCCGTTTAAAGAACGGTTTAAATAATGTGTCCCATTGTGGAAGATAATCGCCTGTTTTGCGTGTATAGCAGCTACCGGCAGTTGCCTGCTCGCGGAATGCAGGGTCCACAAAAGTAGAGACTGATTTGTGAATTGCCATATCTTCATGAGGCAGATAAAAATAATTCTTATAATCCTCATAAAAAAATTTCATTTCTTCAGAAAATACAGGCACCTTAATCATACCCTCGTTATTTCTTCCGGAAAAATAACAGTCATTTCCATGGCAGGAAATTGGTTTTGGAAGGGTGGTGGAGAGTGTTAAGTAAATCAAAAGCTCTTTCTGTTCTTTCTCAAAGGCATCCTTTGTTATATTTGTTTCGACTTTTCTGACAGTCAGTGTTTCATTCAGGAAATCTGTATAGGAAAGAATCGGTAACAGACGAATCATGCCATATACATCATCACGATTATGTTGTAACAGAAGCTGCATGGCTTCTTTATCATGTGATTTACAGAAAGCTTTGAATACACGGATAAGCTCGCCTCCACTGTATTCGTCCTCCCTGTGTATGGAAAGAAATTCCTCTAACGTTTTCTGTTTGCAGTTTGAAAGACGAAGAAAATATCGGTAAGGAAAAATCCGTTTGTAAATATCAATACCATGCATTGTGTCAAAGCAGATTGAGATTCCGTGTGACGCCGCTCTTTTTTGAATGAAAGGAAGATCAAACTGGTTACCGTTAAAATGAATTAAAGTGGTATATGAGATAAGCATGGAAGAAAAATCTTCCAATAATGCTTTTTCTTCTTCTGGGGTTTCACACAGCCATTGCCGAATCATCCATTCTCCGTTTTCAAAAAAACAGCATCCTATCAGATAAATGGATGAAGTCGCAGCAGACAGGCCTGTTGTTTCAATATCCGTAAATAGAATTTCTTCTTTTTTTCCAAGCTTGGAAATAGGATAGGATGGTGTAAAAGAAGGAATCCGATAGTTCTTGATTATCATATATAATTCTCCCGGGTAACATATTCTGTCAGATATTCATTTAAATAATTCTATATTTCCGTATGTCATATCTTATCACAAAATCCAAAAAATCAGTAGTATTTTGCCAAGAAAAATAGTATATTGTAAAGGTAATAATAAGTTAAAATCATATCCTGACAGATATGGTCAAAAAATAAACAGAAAGAAGGATAAGTGATGGCGAAACTGACATTTACCGGCGGTATCCATACTTATGACGGTAAGGATCTGTCAAAAGATAAACCGATTGTTGATATACTGCCTGTTGGCGATTTGGTTTATCCGTTATCCCAGCATATAGGGGCCCCGGCTGTTCCTATTGTAAAAAAGGGTGATTATGTTCTTACCGGTCAGAAAATCGCGGAAGCAGGCGGCTTTGTATCTGCTCCAGTTTATGCAACGGTATCCGGTACTGTTAAGGCGATTGAGCCGAGACGTGTAGTTACCGGTGACAGTGTGATGAGCATTGTAATTGAGAATGATGGTAAATATGATGAAGTTACCTATTCTGCGATAGAATCGGCAGACGAATTAAGTAAAGAGCAGATTCTTGAACGTATTAAGGAAGCAGGAATTGTCGGCATGGGTGGAGCCGGCTTCCCTACACATGTAAAGCTTTCCCCTAAGGAACCGGATAAAATTGATTATGTGATTGCAAACTGTGCGGAGTGTGAACCGTATTTAACTTCAGATTACCGTAGAATGTTAGAAGAGCCTCATAAGCTGATTGAAGGCTTGAAGATTTCCCTGCGTCTGTTTGATAACGCTATGGGAATTCTTGCAGTTGAAGATAATAAACCGGATTGTATAAAGCTCCTAAAAGAATTGACAAAGAATGAAAAGCGGATTTTGGTAAAGACCTTAAAGACCAAATATCCGCAGGGCTCTGAACGACAATTGATTTTTGCGACAACAAAGCGTGCAATTAATTCTTCACAGTTACCGGCAGATGCCGGCTGTGTGGTAAATAACGTGGATACGATTGTTGCAATTTATCATGCGGTAATTGAGGGTAAGCCTCTGATGCAGCGTATTGTGACAATAACCGGTGATGCAATCAATCATCCGCAGAACTACCGTGTGAGAATTGGTACAAACTATCATGAACTGATTGATGCAGCAGGCGGATTTAAATGTCAGCCCGAAAAGATTGTGTCCGGCGGACCGATGATGGGCTTTGCATTATTTAATCTGGATGTTCCTACAACAAAGACAGCATCGGCACTTCTTTGCATGAGCAGGGATGAAGTTTCGGCTTCAAAACCGTCCGCATGTATTAATTGTGGTCTGTGTGCTGAAGTATGTCCGGGAAGAGTGGTTCCGAAAATGCTTGCGGATTATGCGGAACATGGTCAGGAAGAGGCTTTTGTAAAACATAACGGCATGGAATGCTGTGAATGTGGCTGCTGTAGTTTTGTTTGTCCTGCAAAGCGTAATCTGACACAATCCATTAAATCAATGCGTAAAATTGTTTTGGGAAAAAGAAAAAAGTAAAGGAGTAATGGCAAAATGAGTGAAAGGAACGATTCCATGATGAAGGTTTCATCCAATCCCCATATTCGTTCAAAGGTAAGTACGAGTAAGATAATGCTGGCCGTTATTCTTGCCTTGCTTCCGACAACGATATTCGGTATTCGTAATTTCGGACTTCATGCGTTGTTGCTTGTATTGGTAACAATAGCATCTACTGTGGTAACAGAAGCATTATTTGAGGCAGTTATGAAAAAGCCTCTTACAATATTTGACTTTTCTGCCGTTGTGACAGGACTTTTATTGGCATTGAATCTCCCGCCGAAGGCTCCGTTATGGATTGGTATTATTGGTGGTGTGTTTGCTATTCTGGTTGTTAAGATGTTATTTGGCGGTCTGGGTCAGAATTTCATGAACCCGGCTCTGGCCGCAAGGTGTTTTCTGTTAATCTCCTTCCCGGTTATTATGACAGATTTTACCTGTGATGCTTATTCGGGTGCAACTCCGCTCGCAGCACTGAAAGCAGGAGAAAGCGTAAATATTCTGGATATGGTCATTGGTAATACAGCAGGTACGATTGGTGAGACATCCATGATTGCAATCGTATTTGGCGCGTGTATTCTGATTTTAATGGGAATTATTGACCTGCGTATTCCGGGAAGCTATATTGTGACCTTTATATTATTTATCGGGTTGTTTGGTGGACACGGTTTTGATTATTCTTATATCAGTGCCCATCTTGCCGGTGGCGGATTAATGCTTGGTGCATTTTTTATGGCAACGGATTATGTCACACGGCCGGTTACGAAATTCGGACAGGTTTTATTCGGAATATTACTTGGTATTCTGACGGGCATCTTCCGTATTTTCGGGGCAGGGGCGGAAGGTGTATCTTATGCAATTATTATCGGAAATCTTTTAGTTCCGTTGATTGAAAAGATTACGTATCCGAGGGCCTTTGGAAAAGGAGGCGAGCGTCTATGAAGGAAATGTTAAAAAACGCCGGCATTCTGATTGCCATCACAGTTATTGCAGGCTTCATTCTGGGAGCAGTATATCAGATTACAAAAGAGCCGATTGCACAGGCGGAAGAAAAAGCGGCAATGGAAGCATATAAAGAAGTGTTTGCGGATGCTTCGGATTTTACAGAGACAGAGGTCAGTGCGAAAAGTGTATTGGCAGAAGGCGGTTACGGAGCAACTGATATTGATAAGGTGCTGGAAGCAAAGGGAACAGACGGCACATTACTCGGTTATGTTCTTGTTATTACCAATCATGAAGGATATGGCGGAGATATACAATTTACATTAGGTATTTCAGCGGATGGTACAACAAACGGAATTTCCATTTTATCTATTTCAGAGACTCCCGGTCTGGGAATGGAGGCGGAAAATGTATTAAAGCCTCAGTTTGCAGGTAAAAATGTGGAACAGTTTATTTACACCAAAACAGGGGCAGTTTCTGAAGAACAGATTGATGCCATCAGTGGTGCAACAATTACCACAAATGCTGTAACAAATGGTGTTAATGCCGGTTTGTATTATTTCCGGACCGTTCTGGAAGGAGGTATGGCAGATGAATAAGTGTGTGGAGCGTTTATGGAATGGCTTGGTAAAAGAGAATCCCACATTGGTTTTGATGTTAGGTATGTGCCCGACACTTGCCGTAACGACCTCAGCAATCAATGGTTTGGGAATGGGACTTACGACAACGGTTGTACTAGCCTTAAGCAATGTAATTATTTCCTTACTTCGGAAGATTATTCCCGATAAAATCAGAATTCCGGCATTTATTGTTATCATAGCTTCCTTTGTTACAATTATGCAGTTATTATTACAGGCATATCTGCCTTCGTTATATGCGGCATTAGGAATTTATATTCCCCTTATTGTTGTAAACTGTATTATTTTAGGGCGTGCGGAAGCATATGCTTATAAAAATCCGGTCCTTCCTTCATTATTTGACGGACTCGGTATGGGGCTGGGCTTTTCAATTGCCTTAACATGTATCGGTCTTGTAAGGGAACTGCTTGGCGGAGGAGAAGTATTCGGTATACATGTAATGCCACAGGCATTTACTCCAATCAGCATCTTCAAGCTGGCACCCGGAGCATTCTTTGTTCTTGCTGTTTTAACTGCCATTCAAAATAAAGTGAAAATTGAAGGAGCAAAGAAAGGCAAGGATGTTAGCAAAATACAGTCCGGGTGTAACTCTGACTGTATGCATTGCGCAGATTCCGGATGCAGCAAGCGGCTGATTGAAATAGATGAAGTAGAAGAAATAAAGGAGGAGAAATAAAGTATGGAACAAATAAAAGATTTATTGATTATTCTTATCAGCTCCTCTTTGGTTAGCAATGTAGTACTAAGCCAGTTTTTAGGTCTGTGTCCGTTTCTGGGTGTATCTAAAAAGGTGGAAACCGCTGCAGGAATGGGCGGAGCGGTTATCTTTGTTATCACGCTTGCAAGCGTGGTAACCGGATGTATTTACAAATTTTTACTGGCACCGTTTGATTTGGGATATTTGCAGACGATAGTATTTATTTTGGTAATTGCCGCATTGGTACAGTTTGTGGAGATGTTTTTAAAGCGTTATATGGATGGACTTTACCAGGCACTTGGTGTATATCTTCCGTTGATTACAACAAACTGTGCGGTCTTAGGTGTCGCGCTTACGAATGTACAGAAGGAATACGGTATATTACAGGGAACGGTAAACGGATTTGCAACAGCACTTGGTTTTACCATTGCTATTGTAATTCTAGCCGGATTAAGAGAAAAAATGGAATGGAATGATATTCCGGAATCCTTTAAGGGAATGCCACAGGTGCTTTTGACAGCCGGATTAATGGCGATTGCATTTTGTGGGTTTGCCGGATTACTGTAGAAAGGCGGAGTGCTTATGATATCAGGAATTATTATGGCAACAGTCGTAATCGGCTGTGTAGGCCTGTTTGTAGGATTGTTTCTTGGCATTGCGGCAATTAAATTCCGCGTGGAAGTAAATCCGAAAGAAGAAGAGGTTTTAAATGCATTACCGGGGAATAACTGCGGTGGATGCGGATTTGCAGGCTGCTCAGGACTTGCGCATGCGATTGCTGAGGGAGAAGCCAATGTAAACGGCTGTCCTGTCGGTGGGGAAGCCGTATCCGCAGTCATTGCGCAGATTATGGGTGTAGAAGCTCAGGCCGGTGAAAAGATGGTGGCATATGTAAAATGCCAGGGTGATTGTGATAAAACAAGACAGGATTATGAGTATTCCGGAAATGAAGACTGTGCAATGCTTGCCTTTGTTCCCAACGGTGGTCCGAAATCCTGTAATTACGGATGCCTCGGATATGGAAACTGCGTAAAAGCCTGTGCATTTGATGCAATCCATGTTGTAAACGGTGTAGCGGTAGTGGATAGTGATAAGTGCAAAGCATGCGGCAAATGTATTGAAGCATGCCCAAAGCATTTAATTGAAATGGTTCCGTATAAGGCAAAATATCTCGTTGCATGCAGTTCAAAGGACAAAGGTCCAGTGGTAATGAAAGCATGTGATACCGGCTGTATCGGCTGCCAGCTTTGTGCAAAAAACTGTCCTGCAGAGGCTATTACCGTTACGGACTTCTGCGCTGCTATTGATTATTCTAAGTGCGTAGATTGCGGAACGTGTGTGGAGAAGTGTCCGAAAAAAGCAATACAATACAAAGGAAATGCAGTCGATGAGACAAACAAATGACTTTGAAGATAACAGTGGCGGACTTCCTATTATCTATATGGCATTAGGGGTTTCCTTCTTTATTCTTGCAATATTGGGAATCGTATTGGCTGTTAATAAGAAGCCTTCCGGAAAAAATAATATGCAGACTGTCAGCTCTGTTAAAGAGAGCATGGAAGAGACAGAAAGCAGTGATGAGGCGGCTTTTGGTAAGATAACGGCAGATCAGCTTGATATATGGGATATGTATCCGACGACAGAAGAGGAAACGACAGACGAGGAAGAGACAACGACAGACGAGGAAGAGACAACAACCCAGGAAAGCAAGGATGACGGGAAGCATTTTCTGATTCAATATTCTGATGGATCAGAGGAATGGGTACAAATCAATCCATATTGGGAAAAGAACACTTATGATTTCACGAATCTGATATCAAATGATGGACGACTGAAATATTATTCAGATGGTAAGAAGGTTTCGTTTCTTGGAGTGGATATTTCACGCTACCAGAAGGAAGTTGATTTTGAGGCTTTGAAAGAAGATGGGATTGAATTTGTTATGATTCGTCTCGGAGCCCGTGGTTACAAAACGGGAACATTGCAGCTTGATGAGTATTTTCATGAGAATATGAAAAAGGCGACAGAGGCAGGTCTGGATATCGGAATCTATTTTTATTCGCAGGCAGTTTCTTCTGAAGAAGCTATAGAAGAAGCAACTCTTGTATTGGATAACATCAAAGAATATAAGGTTGCCTACCCTGTTGCGTTCGATATGGAATTTGTTGAAAATGATACCTCAAGGGTAGAAACACTGACAAGGGATGAGAGGACAGCAATTGCGGCCGTGTTTGTTAATCATATAAAGGAGGCCGGCTATACGCCGATGATTTACGGAAACGCGGAGTGGCTGGTAAAACGGATTGACATGTCCAAATTTAAGGAATCCTGTATCTGGCTTTCAGAGGAAGCGGATATGCCGGTATTCCCGTATCGTTTTGAAATGTGGCAGTATACAAAACAGGGACAGGTCAGGGGTATAGACGGATTTGTGGATTTAAATCTCAGCTTTGTAGATTATGCCGCGAGATAAAATCATGACTCGGCTTTGGGAGCATATGCCGATATTTTTGGGGAAATACTTATCCTTCGATAGATATCTGCATAGACAGAAGGAGAAATTCCGTCCATGTAGTTTTGTTTAAATTGTTTTATTAAGCCATTGGTATGCAGGATATCAATGGCTTTATTATATGCAATGGCAGCCTCTAGGGCGGTATCATAGTAGCCGATAATGTAATAGCCGCGAAGATGGATGCGGGCCTGATATTTTGGCTTGCCCCGATGGGAAACATGACGGACTCCATGATAAGTGTTAAGAATTTCAATATTCTCATAACGGAAATCATGAGGGTCTCCGTTTATAAGATTATAATCTTTTCCGCAAATTCCATAGCTTTTTATTCCATAGCGGTTTAGTATGGTAACCTGCATTCCGTAATCGGCAACAAAAAAGTGGCCATTGCGGCGCATGATTTTATGTGAAGCATAGTAAAATAAATCATCAATAGAAAACTTTAACTCCGTATGTTCATCGAGGTAATAGGAAAAATAACGCTTGCGAACGTAAATCGGAGTTGAAAAATAAAGGTTATTGTCACGGAAGTTAAAAAGAATAACCCATTTTTCAAAAGAAAGAGGACAGCTCTTTGTATAATCCATTAGCGCAAGGGAAGGTGTATTTATGATACGTCCGGCTTCCAGATAAGCGGCATGCGCTTCGGACATGGTGTTATAACTGCCTAATGAAATATGTTTATTTTTATATGTAAAAGAGGAACGGTAATATACAGTGCCGTCCTTTTTTTGTGCCCGAAAGGCTCCGGCTGTATTTGGGGAGAATACTGTCACAATAATTCCTTTCTTATAGAAAAAATTCGATTATTTTTATTTTATTATAGCAAAATCGGCTTAAATGCACAATTTAAGAAATATTTTTGCATGAAAATGTATAAAATATTAAGGAAGTATTACATTTGATTACAAAAAAGGAACATGATGGAAGGAAGAAGAAATGCGACAATATGGTTTTTATAAAGCAGGCTCACTAATACTGCTTTTATGGAGTTTCATTATAATCTGCGGATTTTATAATGTGCAGGAAATTAAAAAAAGCAGGGAAGTGGTACAGGAAGCCTATGTATCAAATGAAACGGTAACAAGAAAAAGTGTATTCGGAATATTGGAAAATTCCGCATCCAGACAAAGAGTTGTTAATGTTTCCGTAATGGAACGGAGCTATGTTTTGGACATTACAAATGAAGATTACGAAAATATGCTTCGGATTGTGGAATCAGAAGCAGGAGGGGAAGACCGAAAAGGAAAAATACTGGTAGCTAATGTTATTATTAACCGTGTTATGGATGAACAATTTCCGGATACGGTAACAGATGTGATTTTTCAACAGGAGGACGGTGTATGTCAGTTCTCACCAATCAGGGACGGTAGATTCTATAGTGTTAAGGTTTCTCAGGATACGATAGATGCGGTAGATGCGGCGCTTTACGGAGAGGATTGCTCAAGCGGGGCATTATATTTTATGGCGCGAGCCTATGCGGATAAAGAAAAAGCGGCATGGTTTGATAAGCATCTGACAAAATTATTTACTTACGGAGGGCATGAATTTTTTTGCTGAGGATGAAGTGTATTGATTGCGGGGCATAGAGAAACGTGTTATAATGGGCGGGATAAAAAGGTTTATTTCATTATGGAAGTATAATATAATAACGGCATAAATGCACAAAAGCGTTAGAATGTGAGGAAATTATGAAAGAATTATTTTACAAAAGTACAAGAAACAGTGCAATACGCGTAACAGCTTCGCAGGCAATATTAAAAGGTTTATCGGATGAGGGCGGTTTATTTATTCCGGAAAGCATTCCTGCACTTGGGCGGCCGATAGAGGATTTTGCGGATATGACTTATGCACAGACCGCATATGAGGTTATGAGCCGGTTTTATACCGATTTTACGGAAGAAGAATTAAAAAGCTGTATAAATAAGGCATATGACAAAAAGTTTGATACGGAGGTTATTGCACCTCTTGTTGAGGCAGACGGTGCGTATTATCTGGAGCTTTTCCACGGACCTACGATTGCATTTAAGGATATGGCATTATCTATTCTGCCTCATTTAATGATTACTTCGGCAAGAAAGAATAATGTAAAGAATGACATTGTAATACTGACCGCAACGAGCGGTGATACCGGCAAGGCAGCTTTGGCAGGCTTTGCAGAGGTAGAAGGAACAAAGATTATTGTTTTCTATCCCAAGAACGGGGTCAGTGCCATTCAGGAACGCCAGATGGTAACACAAAAGGGTGATAATACTTTTGTAGTAGGTATTCACGGCAATTTTGATGATGCACAGACAGGTGTGAAAAAGATTTTTGCCGATAAAGAATTTGCAAAGGAATTGGATGAGAAGGGATATCAGTTCTCATCTGCAAACTCTATCAATATCGGACGTCTGATTCCGCAGGTGGTATATTATGTGTACGCTTACGGAATAATGCTGAAGGAAGAACGTATCAAAGCAGGGGAAAAGATTAATGTTGTGGTGCCGACCGGTAATTTCGGCAATATTTTGGCTGCATACCTTGCCAAGCATATGGGTGTGCCGATTGATAAGTTAATTTGTGCTTCCAATCATAATAAAGTATTATATGATTTCTTTAGAAGCGGTGAATATAACCGAAACAGAGAGTTCTATTTAACAACCTCACCTTCTATGGATATTCTTATTTCCAGCAATCTGGAACGTCTGATTTATCTGATTGCAGGAGAGGATGATGAGAAAAACAAAGAACTGATGAGGCTCTTGTCAGAGACCGGTTCTTATACCATCACAGATAAGATGAAAGAAGGACTTAACGATTTTGTCGGCGGTTTTGCAACAGAAGAAGAAACTGCCAAACGGATTAAAGAACTGTATGAAAAGACCGGTTATGTACTGGATACCCATACAGCGGTTGCATCCTATGTATATGAGCAGTATGTGAAGGAAACAGGTGATACAAAGAAAACGGTTATCGCATCTACCGCAAGTCCGTTTAAGTTCGGACAGAGCGTTATGGAAGCCATTGACGGAAAAGAGCATAATGAGGATATGTTTGAGCTGGTAGAGACTCTTTCCAAAACTGCCAATGTTTCAGTTCCGGGTGCCGTATCCGAATTAAAATCCGCTCCTGTTCTACATAACCATATTTGTGAGAAAGACGGAATGAAGGATATTATTAAAGAATTTTTGGAGATGTAAAATGAATATCAGAGAGAACTTCTGATTTTTGGCAAATTGAAAAAACAGGTTGTCTTTTAGTCATGTATTGACTTAAAGACAACCTGTTTTTTATCTGTCCTCGATTTTTATATATTCCTGATCTGTACAAAGTGTTTTATAAGCCGGGCGGATAATTTTACCGTTATTGGCAAGCTCCTCCAGACGGTGTGCACTCCAGCCGACAATTCTTGCAATCGCAAAAATCGGTGTGTAGAGTTCCATAGGAAGTCCTAACATCTGGTATACAAATCCGGAATAGAAGTCTACGTTAATGCTGACACCTTTGTACATCTGGCGTTCCGATTCAATAATTTTTGGTGCAAGACGGGCAACCATATCGTATAGTTCGTACTGATCCTGTAAGCCTTTTTCAATGGACAGCTTTTTCACAAAGCCCTTGAAAATCTCGGCACGCGGGTCGGATTTGGAATAAATGGCATGTCCGACACCATAAATAAGGCCTGCTTTGTCAAAGGCTTCTTTGTGCAGAAGTCTTCGCAGGTAATAAGAAACCTCGTCCTCATCCTTCCAATCATGAACCTGCTCCATCATGTCGTTAAACATCTGAACAACCTTAATATTTGCACCACCGTGACGTGGTCCCTTTAAGGAGCCGATAGCTGCGGCAATAACCGAGTAAGTATCTGTCATGGAAGACGATACCACATGAGTCGTGAACGAAGAGTTGTTACCGCCGCCATGTTCCATATGAAGGATTAAGGCAATATCCAATATTTTAGCTTCTAATTCAGTATATTTGCTGTCCGGACGCAGGATATGTAAAAGGTTTTCTGCCATGGACAGATTATCCTGTGAGTGATGGATAAACAAACTGTCACCGTTATGATAATAGCTGTAAGCCTGATAGCTGTAAATGGTAAGCAGCGGAAACAGACTGATAAGCTGCAGGCACTGCCGGAGAACATTAGGAAGGGAAGTATCGTCAGCATAATCATCATAGGAATACAAAGCCAATACACTTCGTGCCAGAGAGTTCATCATATCCTTGCTGGGTGCCTTCATAATGAAGTCACGTACAAAGCTGGTCGGAAGAGAACGGTATTTGGCAAGTAATGCCGTAAAGTCTTCTAATTCCCGTCTGTCCGGCAGCTTATTGAAAAGAAGCAGATAAGCAACCTCTTCAAAGCCAAAGCGGTTCTCACTTGAAAAACCGTTTACAAGGTCTGCCACATTATATCCGCGATAAAACAGTTTGCCGTGATCCGGAAAGGAAACGCCGTCCACAATTTTAGTCGCACGTACATCTGAGATATTGGTAAGACCTGCCAATACCCCTTTTCCGTTTAAATCACGCAAGCCGCGCTTAACATCATATTTGGTAAATAACTCGGAATCAATAATTCCGGCTTGTCTTGAAAGTTCTGCTAATTCCACAATTTCGGGTGTAATTTCTGAATAAATATTTTTTTCCAATCAATTCCCGCCTTTCTTTTTCGTCCCAATTAACAAATACATTTCTATGTTACCGAAAATTTTAAGTTAAAACAAGTTCATTTCGTGTATTTTTAGATAATTTTAGATTTTTTTTAGGAAAGTATAAGCGGGTTAAAAGAAAACTTATATAATATAAATATTTATGGTATGATACTGTAAGAATAGAATATATCAGAAAATATTTTCATAATGGTATTGTGATATAAGAAGAAAACGGGAGCCGGAATGGATAAACGAAATATACGTATACAGAAGCTGCAAAACAAAATGAAAGAGAAAAATCTGGATTACTATTTAATCCCTACATCGGATTTTCATAATTCAGAATATGTCGGAGAATATTTTCAGGTAAGGGAGTATTACTCCGGCTTTACCGGCTCCAACGGCAGCCTGCTTATATCGGAAGAAGCAGCTTTCTTATGGACGGATGGGAGATATTTTGTGCAGGCAGATAAGGAGCTTGCAGGGAGCGGTATTAAGCTAATGAAGATGGGAGAAAAGGGAGTACCCGCCATTGCAGATTTTCTGGCAGAGAAAACAGAGAAGCTGATACTTGGTTTTGATGGCAGAGTGCTGAGTGCCGCTTATGTAGAAAAGATCGTAAAAAAGAAAAAAAATATCACTATTGCAGCGGAAGAAGATTATGCAGGGAACTTATGGGAAGACCGTCCGACTTTATCCTGTCAGAAGGCCTATGAGCTGCCACTTGAATACGCAGGAGAAACTGTAAGTAAAAAACTGCAAAAAGTACGTGAGGAAATGAAAAAGCAACAGGCAGATTTTCTTTTTATCAGTAAGCTGGATGACATCATGTGGCTGTATAATATCCGCGGAGAAGATGTTTCCTGTAATCCGGTTGCACTATGTTTTGCGCTTGTAACAGAGAAGGAAGCATTTTTGTTTATTCAAAATCAGGCGGTAGATGAAAAGCTTTCAAGCTATTTGGAGGTAGAGCAGATTCAGACGTTTCCTTATGAATCGGTGTATGAATACCTCGAAAAATCTGTTTCAGGTATCGGTATTGCACCCGCATCGGATACCAATTACAGAGCATACCGGATTTTAATGAATCAGAACCGGTTGGTGGATGCATCGGTTAATGACAGCCCTATACCTCTTTTGAAGGCAGTAAAAAATAAGAAAGAGATTGCAAATATAAAGGAATACTTCCTGCTTGACAGTGTCTGCGTCTGTAAGTTTATGTATTGGTTAAAGACAACAACGGAGAAATTGGATGAGTTAAAGGTTGCAAAATATCTGGATGATTTACGTTCCACAGTAAAGGATTTCAAAGGATTATCCTTTCCGACCATCAGTGCATATGGCGAGAATGCAGCGATGATGCATTATGAGGCCTGTGAGGATTCCTATGCAGGGATAGAGAAAAAAGGATTTTTGTTGGTGGATTCCGGAGGACAATATCTAGGAGCTACCACAGATGTCACCAGAACCTTTGCAATGGGATGCTTAAGCAGAGAAGAGATGCGTTTCTTTACTCTTGTTGCAATGGGAATGCTTCGTCTTCAGAATGCTGTCTTTTTAGAAGGCTGTACCGGACGCAATCTGGATATTCTTGCAAGACTTCCCTTGTGGGAGCAGGGAATCGATTATAAATGCGGTACCGGCCACGGCGTGGGCTGCTTTTTGAATGTGCATGAAGGTCCGCACAGTATCCGGTGGAGATATGATAAGGATGCGGAAGAGACGATTCTTAAGCCGGGAATGACAGTGACGGATGAACCGGGCGTATATTTTGCGGGTCATTTCGGAATTCGTACGGAGAATACACTTTTAGTAGTGGATAAGGAAGAAAACGAAGACGGACATTTCCTATGTTTTGAGTCTCTGACTTTTGTCCCCATCGACTTAGATGCCATTGATTTATCTGTAATGGAAAAGAAAGACATTCGTTTACTGAATGAATATCATAGAAATGTCAATGAAAAAATTGCCCCGTTTTTAACAAAAGAAGAACAAATGTGGCTTGCGGATGCAACACGGGAAATCTAAAAATCTTCTCTTCTAAGATTGACATTTAAGGGCTTATCTGTAATAATATTTCTGATGTGCGTAAAGCACATAAATAGGAAAGTGCCGTATATACGGTGTGTTCATACATTATCATAAGGAGGACGATATATGTCAACAAAAGCGTATTATCCAATTTCCGAGATTGGTGCCGGCAAGGTAGGATTTTCTAAGACACGTTCTATCATTGAAGCAGCTTTTTACGGAAACAACGTAGTAAAAGTTAACACATTAAAAGAAGCTTATGAATTAGCTAAAAATTCACCCGGAACAGTTGTAACAGATATGCCGATTAAAGATGGTGAAACATTTGGTCTTGAAAAAGATGCAAAGGTTTTATTGTTCAATGACGGTGCCGTAACAGGTCGTTATGCAGCAGCTCGTCGTATCAAAGGAGAGCCGGGCGTTGATGAAGCTAAGCTTGATAAAGTAGTTATGGATGCTATCTATGAGACACGTTGGAAAACAATGTATCATGCAGAGTGCTTCGTAGGTCTTGATCCTGAATTCATGGTAAAGGCTCACCTTCTTATTCCGGAAGGAGAAGAAAACATCCTTTACAACTGGATGATTAACTTCCAGTACATGTCTGATGAATATGTAAAGATGTACAAGAATTCGGTTCCTGTTGGAAACGGAAATGAACCTGATATCTACATTTTCTCAGATCCTCAGTGGGTTCCGGGCAACAGACCTGATGTTGACTACAGCTGCTTAAGCGATCCTCTGACACTTTGCTATTTCGATACAAACCAGAACTGTGCAGCTATCCTTGGTATGAGATACTTCGGAGAGCACAAGAAGGGTACACTTACAATGGCTTGGGCATTAGCTAACAGAAACGGTTATGCAGCTTGCCACGGTGGACAGAAAGAATATACTTTACCGGATGGTTCTAAATTCGTTGCATCTGTATACGGATTATCAGGTTCAGGTAAGTCTACATTAACACATGCTAAACACGGCGGAAAATATCCGATTACCGTATTACATGATGATGCATTCATCATCAATACAGATACATGTGCATCTGTAGCATTAGAGCCTACCTACTTTGACAAGACAGCAGACTATCCTACAGGATGTGCTGATAATGAATATTTATTATCTGCCCAGAACTGCTCTTGTACATTAGACAGCGAAGGAAAGATTCAGTTAGTTACAGAAGATATCCGTAATGGTAACGGACGTGCTATCAAGTCTAAATTATGGTCTCCTAACCGTGTAGATAAGATTGACGCTCCTGTTAATGCTATCTTCTGGATTATGAAAGACCCTACAATTCCGCCTGTAATTAAATTAAAAGGTGCAGCTTTAGCTTCCGTTATGGGTGCTACATTAGCTACAAAGACATCTACAGCAGAACGTGTTGCAGCAGGAACAGATTTAAATGCTCTTCGTATCGTTCCTTACGCTAACCCATTCAGAACTTATCCGTTGGTAAACGACTACGAGAAGTTCAAAAAGTTAGTAGAAGAGAAGAACGTAGACTGCTACATCGTAAACACAGGTGATTTCATGGGAACAAAATGTAAACCTGCTGATACATTAGGTATTCTTGAAACAATCGTGGAAGGAAAAGCTAAATTCGAGCAGTGGGGACCTTTTGATGATGTTGAAATCATGTATGACTGGTCCGGAAAGACAGCAGACTTTACTCCTGACTTAAACAATGCTGAATACAGAGCAGCTTTAAAAGCAGCTATGCAGAATCGTGTTGATGCTGTTAAGGGATTTGCTGAGAAGAAGGAAGGCTATGACAAGCTTCCTGATGAAGCACTTGCAGCAGTTCAGAAGTTAGTAGATGCTTTATAAGATTTAAAAATGAAAGGACATGCTTCGGCGTGTCCTTTTTTGAAAAAAATTTCCTGTTGTAATGCATGCAGTTTATGCGTATAATATAAGTAACCTGAAGTGCAGGATATCTTGATATTTTGAACCTACATTTACTTTAAACGGGACTCCTATATTGCCCAATGGATGTCAGGCCTCCGTTTGCAGTGGAAGGCAGAAGTTGTGGTTGCGGTAACCCACCTAGCGGATTGCTAGGAGTCAAAATTCAGGAGCCCGCATTTTGGGGATAACAAATGAAGAGCAGCCGGTTTAGGCTGCTCTTCATTTTTATCGGTATGTCAGAGCAGGTACCGTTTTTATATAGACACCATAAATGACATAATGTAAGAATGATTTTTATTATAGAAAGAGACAGCATGAAGAGAAACAGAAAAACCTATCGGAGACAAAACAGAAATTCAGGGAAGGCGATTTTCATAAAAACAGCAGCCTGTATTGCAGGAATTGGTGTTTTAATGCTGATTGCTTCCACATACAGAAGCTACATAATAAAAGAAGAAAAAGCGCCGTATCTGACTGTGAAGGAATTCCTGCCCGAACTTGAGGCATTTTCCGATGTACTTGGCATGACACTCTATTCCGATTTTATAAATAACATGGAATATTCACCAGAAGAGTATATCACGGTTAAGGATGTGAAGAGCATTCTACAATCCTTTCCAAAGGTTGACAGTACGATTCCGGATGAGTATAAAAAAGATTCCTGGTATATCGGGCTTAATGACTGGAATGTGCTGTTATTGGAAATGGTAGAGCAATACGGCGGAGACAATATTTTTACTACGGAACTTTTGCTACTGGGAAATGGAGAAAATATAGTGGAACAAAGCGGAAATATATTATCTGCGGGCTCTGTTTTAACAGACAGGGGTATAATGGAGGCTGTCTTTTGGGATACAGATAAATATATGTACAGTAACGTATCGGCGGTCTGCTATAATGGGAAAATTCTATCTGTTTTAGGATACGGAAAACAACCGGGGCTGTTGCGCAACATATATTTTTCGGATGCATCGGAAAACAGCGTGCATTTTTTTGTGAAAAATTTTCATATTAGGTATTTTGGAGGTGAAGAAGCTGAAAGTACGGAAGAAGGAACTATACCGAAAGATATGGAAGCGGACGGACCGGTCATTAAACCGGATGTCTCCGGATTATCGGGAGAAAGTATTGTAGATTTACAGTTTGACCGGGGAACAGTATCGATAATGAAAAAAGAAACCGAATATATTCACGGAAAGCTGCTACAGGTTTCGGATGAAGGTATTGAAGTAGAAGGATATGGAATATTTAAACCGGATGATGAGATGGAGATTTATAGGTTATATAGTGAGCTTTCCACTATGGATAAAAAGGATCTTCGTATCGGCTATGCTTTTACGGACTTTGTGCTGGAAAACGGAAAAGTCGTAGCATGTTTGATGATGAAAGAAGAGGATATGGAATATATCCGTGTGCTGCTTAAGAACTCTGATTATGCGGGACGTTACCACGAAAGCTTTGAAGCATCCTGTAATCAGGATTATGAAGTGATCTATTACTGCAACGGAATAGAAACACAGAGATTGGAAAAAACAGCAGAAGAGGCTTTTTTTATTAAGGAAGGAGACTTGCAAAGCGGGACAGAACGGATTAAAATTCTTCCCAAGGTGCTTTCTGCCAAAACAGCGGTAATAAGCATCGGCAGAAGCCGTGGGCTCCCCGTTTATTCAGGAAGCTTTGAAATCACTGCGGCAGATGAAGGATTGATTGTTGTGAATGAAGTATTATTAGAAGATTATTTATGTAATGTAGTGCCAAGCGAGATGCCATCATCTTATCCAAAAGAAGCACTTATGGCACAGGCAGTGTGTGCAAGAACATATGCATACGGTAAGATGTTAAAAACCGGTCTGCCTTCTTTTGGTGCACATGTAGATGACAGCGCAGGATTTCAGGTGTATAACAATATTAAGGAACAGGCTTCTACAACAGAGGCGGTAAAGGCTACCCATAATATGATTGCTGTTTACCGGGAAGAACCGATTGGTGCATATTATTATTCCACCTCCTGTGGTGTCGGAACGGATACCTTAGTATGGCATGGCGGCAGTGAGAATCCGGACTATTTATTACCGGGGGAGATTTCTTCCGATGCAGTAACAGATGCAGCTATACCGGAAAATAGCGAAGATAAAACAGAAAGGGAAAGAGTACCGTCGGAGCTTACAGAGGAAGAAAATTTCAGGGAGTGGATTCAAAATCCAGATTCCGGCCACTTTGAAGCCAAAGAGGGATGGTATCGCTGGAGCTATACGGCAGAAGAACTTAATACGGAATACCTTGAGGAAATATTACAGAAGCGTTATGATAATAATCCAAAGCTGATATTGAGCAGGAATAAAAACGGAGAATTTGAAAGTATTCCGATTATGCATTTGGGGAAAATAAAGGATATTGAGATTACAAAGCGTCTTTCCGGCGGTGTTGCGGATGAGCTGGTGATTACCGGAACTGAGTCCGTCGTAAAGGTTTTATCAGAATTAAATATTCGCTATGTATTGGCCGATGGAAAGACAAAGGTTCTTAGGCAGAGTGGGGATGAGGCAGATGCGTCCTTAACACTTCCGAGCGCATTTTTGATTTTGGATTTAGAAAAAGAAGACGGAATTGTGAAAGGATACAGGGTAACCGGAGGCGGTTTCGGACACGGAGTCGGCATGAGCCAGAACGGAGCAAAAAATATGGCGAAGACCGGTATGTCATGCGAAGAAATTCTATCCTTTTTCTATCCAGGAACAGAAGTAAAAAAATTACAGTTTGGAGAGTAGTATGAAAAAGATATATTTGATTTTCCGGGATTTTGCCAGGCAGCTTACAAGAGATAATATTAATGCTTTTGCATCCAGCACGGCTTTTTTCTTTTTCCTGTCATTGATGCCGACATTGATTATTTTATGCTCATTTTTACCGTTCACACCGCTTACGGAAGGCGATTTGATTACGGCGGTTACAAGTGTGGCACCGGAGTTTCTGGAACCGATTGTGGTATCCCTGATTAAACAGATGTATGACCAGTCTGTCGGTACATTACCGATTGCGGTTTTGGTTATGATTTGGTCATGCGGAAAAGGAATGCTGGCGTTGATGCGCGGATTAAATGTTGTAAACGGCGTATCGGAGGACAGAAACTATCTTTTTTTACGCTTAGAAGCTTCATTTTATATGGTGATTACGGTAATTTCCCTGCTGGTATCCCTTGGTTTGTCTGTATTCGGGGAAGTGGTAATGCATACGGTAATCCGCATGTTTCCGCATATAGGAGAATTATTTTCTTTCCTGATGCATTTTAGGTTTGTTTTTGTATGGGTACTTTTGACGATTATATTTACCGTTACCTATACATATGTTCCGAATAAAAAACTAAAAATGCGTTATCAGATTCCCGGGGCAGCATTTGCTTCCATAGGCTGGAATGTATTTTCCTTCTGCTTTTCCGTTTATGTGGAGAATTTTAACGGAATGAGTGTGTACGGAAGTCTCAGCACAATCATTATTATGATGTTCTGGATGTATTGCTGTATATATATTCTTTTGATAGGAGCCAATCTGAATCGTTATTTCAAACCGATTATAAGGGTATTTATGCATGACTGAAAATTGGGTTGATTTTTGCCGGGTTAAAAATGCAGTCTTCTCCGTACAGCCTCACGCAGCCGTTTCCTTGATAATATTGTTATAAGGATAATGGCAACAACCGCACAGGGGGCTAAAACAATAGCAGACCATACAATATGAAGCGGCTGCTCTCTGAATCTGCAAATCAATAATTCTATTCCGATACATAAAAGAGGAACAAGGATGTAAAAATATAATGCGACGGAAAGAATAGAAGAGGAAACATTTCTAAAAAAGAATGTAAATATAATTATAATAGCAGTTACCAATGCGGTAATGGGCAGACCAAGCTTTATTAACCAATATCTTCCTGATGTCATAAAAGAAATCAAATATAAATACCCTGCTATGGCAAAGCCGTCTAAAATGAGAAAGACATAGACAGGTAATTTTTTAAAAAGCATAACAGGAAGTATGACAACCCAGGCTAAGGCGCATAGTCCGATAATCGGGATTGACCAGAGGCTGTGATTAAAAACAAGGTAATTTAGCAGCGCACAGCAAATGGATATCGTCGCAAAAGCAACCGTAAGCAGGATAATCCCGTCTTTGGATTTGACTTTTTCAGTTTCTCCCCGTTCCGTAGGAAAGGGAGGAATCGCTCCTGCTTTTTTTAATTCGTTCGGATTGATAACAGGGGTGTTGCATAATGGACAACGGTTTAAGGATGCATCTAATTTGACTCCACAATTTACACAATAAGACATAGTTTACTCCATTCTTAGGTCATGTTCGATTGGATTCGATAGTGACGGCAATACCGTCTTCTACAAGCTTTCGGAAAAAATAGCGTTCCACATCAGATTCGACAATACAGCTTGCAAAATTAATCGTCAAGGTATCTTTGAAGCTTATAATAGCACAGTTTGTACGTGAAGAGTATGGAACGCCCATATAAATATCATAACGTTCCACAAAAGGCATCATATCATCGGGAAGCTTCACTTTTCCCATGTTCGTAAGCCCGGCGGAGGAATTTTTATCCTGTACCTTTGAATAAAAGGTGCGTACAACAAAATCCTTCAGGAATAAAGGAGAGATACGTGCGATAAAATTGCGCTGCGCAGCAGCATTGGTATTGATGTCTCCTTTCAAATACTTTTCTTCAATGTACAGGTGCATATAGTGATGGACATGATGTACGATTTCTTCAAATGAATATTGTCCGAGCCGGGGGTCAACAGAAGGATAAATCATGGTTATAAAATTACGCAGTGTTTTCGAGGGGAAAAACTGTCGAAGATTGATTGGCATTGCTATCTTGACAGGGCGTAATCTTATATGAAATTCCTTTTGTTGTTTTTGTAATAGAGCATACAAAAGTACCGCATTCAGATATTCCGTTACGGTTGCATGGTATCGTGCAGCGGTTTCCTTTACCTGTGAAACGGATACGACTCCGTTAATAACATTTAATGTATGAAATTCTTCTTTTGTGCCGCGTACAAGATATGCTTTTTCAGTGTTTCGGGGCGGCTTGTATTTTATATCGGAATAGCGCATATATGCATCTTCCAATTCTTCCGGATCCGGTTTTTCAAAAATATCCAGAACAGAATACCCATTGGAAACGGTATGTCCTTTTAAACGCAGGTAAGTAGCTGTCACCGTGTTAAGAAGGCACATGCCGCCATTTCCGTCACCGAGACTATGATGCGCCTCTAAGGAAATTTTGTTTTCATAATAGTAAAAGCGAATGAGATATCGGTTATTTCCGTGAAAATGCATCGGCATGCAGAAATTACGGATATCCTTTTGTACAAATGGACCGGGACGGTTATTAGGCTCCAGATAACGCCAAAACAGCCCTTTACGCATGGATACCTTATAGGTCGGAAATCGTTTTAAGGACAGGTCTACTGCCTGTTTCAGTATATTGGGGTCAATTGTTTCTGTTAAGGAAACTGATAGACGGTAAACCGAAGAAAAGTCCCTGCGCTGTAAGGTAGGATATACAATAGCGGATAAGTCCAATCGATACCAGGTGGAGGATTGAGTTTTTTTGTTTGGTGTTTTCTTTTTCAAAAGTAGTATGCCTTTCCGGAACCTGTATGTATATTGTCATAAAATGTATAAACAGGATTATTTGGTTGTTTTAGTTTATCATATTTTAGACAGTGGGTAAAGAATCTATACACTACGGAATAAAGTGAAGTATTATACGAAATTTAAATCAGAAAAATAACGCATTTTATAGAAAAAAAAGGATTTTAAAAATGCACGCAGAATATTAGAAACAGAGTCATAAAAAGACAAACAGAGGTGAATCATGACTATACGGGAAAGCTTAGAAAAATGGGAAGAGGTACATTTAAGTCCATATGCAACCCTTAGTATGCATTCAAAGGGGAGACTCAGGGAAGAAGAGGAATGTGATATACGTCCGGTTTTCCAAAGGGATCGTGACAGAATATTACATAGTAAATCCTTCCGAAGATTAAAGGATAAAACACAGGTTTTTCTGACTCCCGAGGGAGACCATTACAGAACACGTCTGACACATACGCTTGAAGTTTCTCAAAATGCCCGGACAATTGCTAAGGCATTGCTTTTGAATGAGGAATTGGTTGAGGCAATTGCGCTCGGACATGATTTAGGACATACTCCGTTTGGACATGCAGGGGAAAGGGCTCTTAATGATGTTTGTCCGTTGGGATTTGAGCATAGTGAGCAAAGTCTCAGGACAGTAGATGTTCTTGAAAAAGACGGACAGGGGTTGAACCTTACTTATGAAGTACGCAATGGTATTCTGAACCATCAGACAAGTGGAAAACCTGCCACATTGGAAGGAAAAATCGTGCGACTGTCCGATAAGATTGCATATATTCATCATGATATGGATGATGCGCTTCGTGCCGGAATCTTAAAGGAAGAGGATGTGCCAAAGTCGATTCGTGAGGTAATCGGTTCTACAACGGGGGAGCGTCTCAATCATTTTATTCATGATATCGTAACAACGAGTATGGGAAAAAACGATATCTTGATGTCTAAACCGGTATCGGATGCAATGGCACAGCTGCGGCACTTTATGTTTGAACGTGTATATACCAATCCTGAAGCAAAAAGTGAAGAAGGAAAAGCGGAAGTGCTGATGAAAACTCTGTATGAGTATTATCTGAAGCATTTTGATGTACTGCCGGAGGAATACTTGGCTTTAGCAAATAAGGGTGAAGCAAAGGAACGTGTTGTCTGTGATTATGTCGGTGCTATGACCGACCGGTTTGCAATTGCAAAGTATGAAGAACTGTTCATACCAAAATCATGGCATGGATAAAACATAAAAAGTAATTTGGGAAAGGAAAATAAAATGTACTATCCGGATGATTTGGTAGAAGAGGTTCGTTCCCGGAATGATATTGTGGATGTAATATCAGGCTATGTACGGTTGCAGAAAAAAGGGGCAAGCTATTTTGGACTTTGTCCGTTCCACAATGAAAAATCACCATCATTTTCAGTCTCTCCGACAAAACAGATGTATTACTGCTTCGGATGCGGTGCTGGCGGGAATGTTTTTACCTTTTTAATGAATTATGAGAATGATACATTTCCGGAGGCTGTTAAAGTATTGGCCGACAGAGCGGGAATAAATCTGCCGGAAATTGAATATTCGGAAGAAATGAAAAAAGAAGCGGATAAAAAGGCCCTTCTTTTAGAGATAAATAAAGAGGCTGCAAAATATTTTTATTATCAGTTACGTGCTAAGCAGGGGCAGCTCGGATATCAGTATTTTGCCAAGAGACAGTTATCGGAAGAAACAATGAAGCACTTTGGCTTGGGTTATTCCAATAAATTCTCAGATGATCTGGTACAATATCTGAGAAAGAAGGGCTATCAGGATGATGCGATTATACAGGCCGGGCTTGCCGCAGGAGATGAACGCCACGGAACGCATGATAAATTCTTTAATCGTGTTATGTTTCCGATACAGGATATCAATCACCGTGTTATCGGATTCGGTGGCAGAGTTATGGGCGAGGGAGAACCTAAGTATCTGAATTCTCCCGAAACGGTAATATTTGATAAAAGCCGTAATCTTTACGGGTTGAATTTTGCAAGAAGCAGCAGAAGAGACCATATAATTCTTTGTGAGGGATATATGGATGTTATATCCATGCATCAAGCCGGGTTTACACAGGCGGTAGCCTCCCTCGGAACGGCTTTTACGTCGGGACAGGCTAACCTGCTGCACCGGTTTACCGATACTGTTATTTTATCATATGACAGTGACGGTGCAGGAACCAAAGCGGCACTGCGCGCAATCGGAATATTACGTGAGAACGGAATAACGGCAAAGGTATTAAATCTTGAGCCATATAAGGACCCTGATGAATTTATAAAGAATTTTGGCGCGGAAGAATTTGAAGAACGGATTAAGCAGGCACAAAACAGCTTTTTCTTCGAAATCAGAATATTGGAAAGGGATTATAATTTGCAGGACCCGCAGGAAAAAACTGCATTTCATCGTGCAATAGCCCGAAAACTATGTACATTTTCGGAAGAAGTGGAAAGAGAGAATTATATTCAGGCAGTTGCCGAAAAATACAATATAGGTTTTGAAAGCCTGCGCACAATGGTAAATCAATACGGCTCCCGGCAGGGCTTATTAAAACCATTAGAACGTCCGAAATCCGGTATTCAAAAAAAAGTAACGACACAGGATTTTGTGATGCGTTCACAGGGATTATTATTAACATGGCTTGTAGAGGATGAGCGTATATATCCCAAAATAAAAAAATATATTTCGAAAGAAGATTTTACGGAAGAACCTTACGGGAAGGCTGCGGGATATCTGCTTCCGGATTTAGAAAAGGGAATCTGCGAGCCGGCTTCCATCATATCTTTGTTTGAGGATGAAGAGGAACAACGTAAGATTGCAGAGATATTCAACACAAAATTACCGCCGATGGAAACGCTTTCGGAAAGAGAAAAAGCATTAAAGGATGTTGTTCTTGCAGTAAAACGAAACAGCTATGAAGTGTTTACACAGCGCCTTGCACAGGACGTAAACGGCTTAAACAGAGTGATTGAAGGGAAAAAAGCGTTGGAAGAGCTGGCAAAAACGCATATTTCTCTGGAATAATGAGAAAAATAAGAAATAGAATGCATGAATTATGCATAGGAGGATGAAATACATGATGGATGAAGCAACACAGGCAAAATATGAAGAGAAGGTAAAAAGCATTCTTGCAACTGCCAAAAAGAAGAAAAATGTTTTGGAATATCAGGAGATTTTAGAACACTTTAGTGATCTTGGTCTTAGTGAGGAGCCGTTTGACCGTATTATTGAGACATTGGAGCAAAATGGTGTGGATGTATTGCGGATAACGACCGAAGAGGATGACGAACTGATTGAAGATGAAGAAATCGTATTAACAGAAGAAGATGAGGTTGATGTGGAAAATATCGACCTGTCGGTTCCGGATGGTATCAGTATTGAAGACCCCGTCAGAATGTATTTAAAAGAGATTGGTAAGGTGCCGCTTCTGAGTGCAGAGGAAGAAATTGAGCTTGCACAGAGAATGGAAGACGGTGATGAAGAAGCGAAGAAAAAGCTTGCAGAGGCCAATCTTCGTCTTGTTGTCAGCATTGCAAAGCGTTATGTAGGCCGTGGTATGCTTTTTTTAGATTTGATTCAGGAAGGAAATCTGGGTCTTATTAAAGCTGTTGAAAAATTTGATTATCGTAAAGGCTATAAATTTTCAACCTATGCAACTTGGTGGATTCGTCAGGCTATTACCAGAGCGATTGCCGATCAGGCAAGAACAATTCGTATTCCGGTTCATATGGTGGAAACCATTAATAAGCTGATTCGTGTCAGCAGACAACTGTTACAGGAATTGGGAAGGGAGCCGTCACCGGAGGAAATTGCAGAGGAAATGAATATGCCGGTAGAACGGGTAAGAGAGATTTTAAAGATCAGTCAGGAGCCGGTCTCATTGGAAACACCAATCGGTGAAGAAGAAGACAGTCATTTGGGTGATTTTATTCAAGATGATAATGTACCGGTGCCATCCGATGCAGCTGCATTTACTCTGTTAAAGGAACAATTGGTAGAAGTACTCAGCACCTTGACCGACAGGGAGCAGAAGGTATTACGTCTTCGTTTTGGTTTGGATGACGGGCGTGCAAGAACATTGGAAGAGGTTGGTAAGGAGTTTAATGTAACCCGTGAGCGTATCCGACAGATTGAAGCAAAAGCACTCCGTAAGCTTCGCCATCCGAGCAGAAGCAGAAAATTGAAGGATTACCTGGATTAAAATGGAGTATCTATGAAGAGTAGGAGCAAAAAGGACATTCTCTTATCAAGGCGGATGCAGATGGTTGCAGATATGGTAACGGTGGGTAATGCTGCCGCAGATATCGGATGCGACCATGGATTTGTATCCATATATTTATATGAGAAGCATATATGTCCGAGTGTGATTGCAATGGATATTAATCAGGGACCTCTGCTTAGAGCTAAGGAGCATATTACAGAGAGAGGGCTGGATTCCTACATAGATGTCCGCTTGTCGGATGGAATGGAGAAATTAGGCGAAAACGAAGCAGATACCGTGATTATTGCCGGAATGGGAGGAAGGCTGGTAATCAGGATATTATCTGCCTATATGGATAAAGCAAAGTTATTGAAGGAATTAATTTTACAGCCACAGTCCGAACTGCATTTAGTAAGAAGGTTTTTAAATGAGAATGGTTTTTTAATCGTAAAGGAAGATATGGTAGAAGAGTCAGGTAAGTACTATCCCTGTATAAAAGCGGTGTGGGGAAAGGGACAGACGGACACCTTATCGGAAACGGAAGAATGGTATGGACCGGTTTTGCTGAAAGAAAAACATCCGGTGCTTTATCAATATCTTTCAAAAGAGAAAGCAAATTATGAACAGATAGCGGATAAAATCAGTCATCGGGCAAATGGCTGTCAGTCAGAAGAAACAAATGAGTTTACCATACAAAAACGACTGCAGATGACGACTGCGGCACTTGCCTGTTTTAATGGGGAGGTGTGACCATGCGCTGTAGTGAAATAATGAATATTCTTGAAACATTATCACCGGTTGCGTTTGCTGAAAAATGGGATAATGTCGGTTTATTGGTCGGAAGACGGGATAAAACCGTTCATAAAGTGATGCTGGCGCTTGATGCGACGGATGATGTAGTAGAACAGGCTGTTTTGCAGGGGGCTGATTTGCTGCTGACCCACCATCCGTTGTTATTTTCTCCTATCAAGCGGATTACGGAGGATGATTTTGTCGGCAGAAGATTGTATAAGCTAATCCGTAATGATATCTGCTATTATGCAATGCATACGAATTTTGATGTAATGGGAATGGCAGATGCAGCGGCAGATGCCATGGAACTTTTAAATCCGGAAGTTCTGGATGTGACATATGAGGATGAAATTGCAAATGAAGGGATTGGAAGAATCGGAAGATTGTCCGGAAAAATGTCTTTATCCGAGACAGCAGAGCTCTGTAAAAAAGCTTTTTCAATCCACAGTGTCCGTATTTATGGGGATCCGGCTTCAGAAATAGAAACGGTTGCAATTGTTCCGGGTTCAGGAAAAGATTATATTAATACAGCAATTTTAAAACAGGCAGATGTACTGATAACCGGTGATATAGGACATCATAACGGTATAGATGCTGTTGAACAGGGATTGGCAGTCATTGATGCCGGACATTATGGAATAGAAAAGCTGTTTGTTACGTATATGGAAGATTTTTTTGCAGACCAGATACCGGAACTTTTAGTTTTAAAAGCATCACAGAACGAACCTTTTTATATTTTATAGAAACTGCTCGGAATATTGAATGATTTGGAATAACAAATGTGAGTAATGTGTAAATTATGTGATAGAGAACACATTGGAAAGGGGATAAATATGCCAATAATAAAAATTTTGGGGGAAGAAAAAGAATATGCGGAAGGTACAACCTTTGAAACAATAGCAGAGGAATACCAGAAGATATATAAAAATACGATTGCACTTGTAACGGAAAACGGAAAAATACGTGAGCTACATAAAACGGTGGGAAAAGATGCAGAATTATCCTTCATTACATTATCAGACCCAATCGGACACAAGACATATGAGAGAAGTGCCATTATGCTTTTGGTAAAAGCAGTGCGTGACGTTATGGGAAAGGAAGTGCGTGTTAAGGTAGAGTTTTCCATCGGAAAGGGAGTTTATTGTGCAATTCACGGAATAGAAAAAGTGACGGATGAACATGTAAAATTAATAAATGAAAGAATGAACGAACTGGTTGCGGCTGACATTCCAATTACTAAAAAGCCATATCCCATTACCGAAGCAATTGCGTTATTTGCAAGCCAGGGAATGGAGGATAAGGTAAAACTGTTTAAATATCGCAGAAGCTCTTATGTTAATGTTTATGCAATAGATGATTATGCCGATTATAATTATGGCTATATGCTCCCAAGTACGGGATATATGAAATATTTTCAGGTGTTTTTGTATGAAAAAGGACTTCTTCTTCTGCTTCCGGATAAAAATTATCCGACACAGCTTGAGGTATTTGAACCGAGAGAAAAATTATTTCAGACATTGGAAGAAGCTACTGCATGGGGCGAAAATCTGGGAATCGGAACAGTTGGTGATTTGAATACCCGGATTTGTGAAGGAAAATTGTCTGATTTGATTCTCGTGCAGGAAGCATTGCAGGAAAGAAGAATTGCGGAGATTGCCCAGGAAATCGTGAACCGTGGCGGTGTTAAGTTTATTATGATTGCGGGACCGTCTTCTTCGGGAAAAACCTCCTTTTCACACAGACTGTCCATTCAATTACAGACGCATGGTTTGAGACCACATCCGATTGCAGTTGATGATTACTTTGTAGATAGAGAAAAAACGCCGCGGGATGAAAATGGTGACTACAACTTTGAATGTCTTGAGGCAATTGATATTGAGCGGTTCAATCAGGATATGTCCCGCCTTTTAGCAGGCGAAACCGTAGAAATACCAACATTTAACTTTAAAACAGGACATAGGGAATATAACGGAAATACGAAGCATCTCGGACCGGATGATATACTGGTAATTGAGGGAATACACGGACTTAATGATAAAATGTCCTATGCGCTGCCGACAGAAAGTAAATTTAAAATATACATTAGTGCGTTAACATCATTAAATGTAGATGAGCACAATCGAATTCCGACAACGGACGGACGTCTTTTAAGAAGGATGGTACGTGATGCGAGAACAAGAGGAGCCAGTGCGACAAGAACATTACAAATGTGGCCCAGTGTAAGACGCGGAGAAGAGGAAAATATTTTCCCTTATCAGGAAAGCGCGGATGTGATGTTTAATTCTGCGCTGATATATGAGCTTGCATTATTAAAGCCATATGCGGAACCACTATTATACAGTGTGAAAAAAAATGATCCGGAATATTATGAAGCAAAACGTCTGTTAAAATTTTTAGGATATTTTTTAAGTATTCCTGCAGACAGTATTCCGAATAATTCTCTGGTACGTGAATTTTGCGGTGGCAGTTGTTTTAATGTTTAAAATGTATTATAATAACCGGGCAATAAGTAGGAGAAATGATCGCAGCAGAAAAGGCAGAGCCTTGTCTGATGAGGAAAGTCCGGGCTTCACAGGGCAGGATGCCGGATAACGTCCGGTGGAGGTGACTCCAAGGCTAGTGCAACAGAAATAAACCGCTTTCGGGTTTCCCGAAAGTAAGGGTGGAAAGGTAGTGTAAGAGACTACCGCCCTGTTGGTAACAACAGGGGCACATGTAAACCCCATCCGAAGCAAGACCAAAACGAAAGCGATAAGTCTGCCCGGCTTGCTTTCAGGTAGGTCGCTTGAGGCTGTTGGCGACAGCAGTCCTAGATAGATGATCATGGATACAGAACTCGGCTTATTTTCTGCTTATTGTTTAAATGGAACAATGCCCCTGGCGATAGCCGGGGGTATTTTATGGTAAAAGAAACGGATTAACGAAAGCAGAAGATACTGTCCGGTGGATTTTGGTTTAGAGGATTGTAAAGTGGATTTTAAGGAAAAGAAATTGTGTGTTGTGCAGACCGCATTCCTATTGTGTTTGCTGTTATTTACATTGTCAGTCGGCATACAGGAAAAGGAAAGAAAAGAAAGTGCTGCAAGGGCCATGGTTTTCATATTGGATAATGGTTTTGGAGGCAATGGTTCGGTTTATAAAATAAAGCCGGATGAATTAGTGATTGTAACGACGTATCATTTGCTGCAAAACGGTAATGCTGTAACAGTAATATTTCCGGATAATATATCGACGGAGGGCACGGTAACGGGGATAAACATAGAACATGATGTTGGTTTTGTATCCGTAAATACAGAGAATATTCCTTATGAAACCTTGGAAAAGATTGCCGGTATCCGTACGAAAGATTCGGTATATGATTCTTTAAAACAGGGAGATATAATGGCGTATTGTTTCCTCTCCTATGATGGTAAATTTGTATGCATGGAAAACTTTCACGGAACAATCGGAGATATGAATTTTTATGTGGAGGACTTTAATGATTATCTGATTTATAATTACTGTAAAATAAAGCCCGGCATGTCGGGATGTGCGGTGGTAGCAGAGGACGGAAGTTATTTGGGAATGGCAATCGGCGGTTATGATAATGAATCAGCGGCACTCAGTATCAGAGTAATAGATAAGGTCTATGAGGAATTGGAAAGTTTAGGAAAAGTTAATACTTTTAAAGGGCTCCGGCGTTGACAGGGGCGTAAAAAAAGAGCAGAATAACAAGAGTGAAAAAATAATAAGGCATATAATCTGGAGAAAGAAAGGAAGGATTAATGATATGACACAGATAGATATTGTATCAGGATTTTTGGGAGCCGGTAAAACGACTCTGATTAAAAAATTATTGAAAGAGGCATTAAACGGACAGAAGGTTGTTTTAATAGAAAATGAATTTGGAGAGATAGGTGTAGACGGCGGATTTTTAAAAGAAGCAGGCATTGAGATTAAGGAAATGAATTCAGGCTGTATCTGCTGTTCCTTGGTCGGTGATTTCGGAACTTCGTTAAAGGAGGTTATGAACACCTATGCACCGGAGCGTATTTTGATTGAGCCGTCCGGAGTCGGAAAGCTTTCAGATGTTATGAAAGCGGTTCAGGATGTTGATATGGGTGAAAATGTGGTATTAAACAGTGCCGTAGCAGTAGTGGATGCCTCAAAATGCAAAATGTATATTAAAAATTTCGGTGAATTTTTTATTAATCAGATAGCGCATGCAGGCACAATTATTTTGAGCAGAACCCAGAATATTACGGAAGAAAAATTAGAAAAAGCAATTACATTGATTCGCGAGCACAATGAGAAAGCAACAATTATTACGACTCCGTGGGACAAGTTAGATGGTGCAGATATATTAAAAACAATTGAAGGAGCAAAAGATTTAGAAAAAGAGCTGATGGAACAGGTAAAAGAAGAACATGCACATCATGAGCACGAGCATCATCATCACCATGAACATGGCGAGGAATGTTCATGTGGCTGCCATGAGCATCATGAGCATGACCATCACGAACATGAACATGGAGAGGAGTGCACCTGCGGTTGCCATGACCATGAGCATGGTCATCATCATGCAGATGAAGTATTTACGAGCTGGGGATTGGAAACACCGCATGAATTTACCAAGGAAGAGATTCAGTTAATTTTGAATTCTCTGGAGGATGAAAAGCAGTATGGATTTGTTCTTCGTTCCAAGGGTATGGTACAGGAAAAAGGTACAGAGGAATGGATTTATTTTGATTATGTACCGGGAGAAGTACAGATACGTGCCGGAAAACCGGATGTTACGGGTAAAATATGTGTAATCGGCTCAAAACTGAATGAGGAATGCTTAGGAAAGCTATTTCTTCATTAAACCCTATAATAATCAGACGGTTTATTAATGTCGTAAAGGAGTAAGTTATGATTCCTGTTTATATGATAAACGGCTTTTTGGAAAGCGGAAAAACAGAATTTATCCAGTATACAATTGCTCAGCCTTATTTTCAGACAAGGGGAACGACTCTTCTGATTTTATGTGAAGAGGGCGAGGTAGAATACGATGCGAAGCTGCTAAAAAAGAGTCGTACGGTTGTAGAACTGATTGAAGAGGAAGAGGACTTTACAATTGAACATTTGGAGGAACTCGAAAAAAGGCATAAACCTGTTCGTGTTATTATTGAATATAATGGTATGTGGAATTGTAAAGATTTGTACCTTCCGAATAATTGGGGAGTAGAGCAGCAGATTACAACAATTGATGCCTCTACCTTTCCGATGTATTATACAAATATGAAATCTATGGTTGCGGAAATGGTGCGCAAGTCAGAGATGATTATTTTTAATCGCTGTGATGGAATTAAAGAGTTATCTTCTTATAAACGTAATGTTAAGGCCGTAAATCCTCAGGCAGAGATTATTTTTGAGGATTCTCAGGGTGAGATAAATGAAATTATGGAAGAAGAACTTCCGTATAATTTAAAAGCCGATGTAATTGAACTTGATAATACAGGTTACGGAATATGGTATCTGGATATGATGGACCACCCGGAGCGCTACGAAGGAAAGACGGTAAAATTTGTCGGGATGGTATTAAGACCGCGCAATTTTCCGAACGGGTATTTTGTGCCGGGACGCATGGCAATGACATGCTGCGCTGATGATATGGCTTTTTTGGGATATGCCTGTAAGTTTGATGGTGCAAAGGACCTTCCGGAAAAATCCTGGGTACATGTGACTGCAACGGTTAAAACAGAAAAATTTGCAGGTTACAGAGGAATAGGCCCGGTACTATATGCAAAAAGTGTTTCTGCGGCAAAAGAGCCGAAGGTACCGGTTATTGATTTTTCAAGCTGATGGCCGGTATGGGATATGGTAAGAAATGTATATGGATAAAGAAACAGTTGTATTAAAGAAGAGGCTGTTGGACCTGGCAAATCAGTCATATAAGAATAATATGTATACCTTTTCGGGGTTTCTATCTCTGCATGAACAACAGCTGATAGAAGAAATTTGCAGGGAGAATCCTTATATCTGTGTAAAGTTATACGGCGGTAATACAGATTGCGAACGTATGATAGCACGATTCGGCAATCCGGAAGAATTGGGATATCAGGAAGAATTTCCAATTTGTTGTATTAAGATTGAGCCGTTGATAGAAAAGTTTGCCGATACACTTACGCATCGGGATTTTCTCGGTGCAGTAATGAATCTCGGAATAGAGAGAAATACAATTGGCGATATCTTTGTTCAGGGAAAAAGTGCCTTTTTATTCTGTCACAGTAAAATTGCGGAATATCTGCTGGATGAGCTGGACAAAGTGAAGCATACACATGTAAGATGCCACTTTATTGAATGTATAGATGAACTGCCGGTATCTGAGCCTGTTTCAAAGGAAGTGCTGGTTTCCTCCTGTCGGCTTGATTGTGTGATTGCAAAAATATACAGTATCAGCAGAGCGGGCAGTTTGGAGTTATTTCGTAGCGGAAAAGTATTTGTAAATGGGAAATTGACGGAGAATAACAGTTATACGTTAAAAGAGAAAGATTCCGTTACGGTAAGAGGTTTTGGCAGATTTAAATTTGTATCGGAATGCAGCCGCACAAAGAAGGACAAGCTGCGTATTTTAATTGAAGTAAATAAATGAAAGGCGTGATTATAATATGAATTCAACCTATACTACCGTCCAATGGGTTGCGTTTTTCCTTATCTACTGTTTTATAGGATGGTGTTATGAATCTTTATATGTATCTATTAGGCATAAGCGGTGGGTAAATAGAGGATTTATGCGTGGACCGCTTCTTCCTTTATACGGAAGCGGGGCAATTGTGATGCTTGTTGTAACAATTCCCTTTCGGGATAATCTTTTGCTTACATATTTAGCAGGCTGTGTGGGTGCAACGGCCCTTGAGTATGTGACCGGTGTTACAATGGAAGCTCTGTTTAAAGTCAGATATTGGGATTATTCCACAAGAAGATTTAATTTTCAGGGGCATATTTGTTTGGAAGCAACTCTGGCGTGGGGTGCATTTACCATCATAATGACCAGATTTATACATACACCGATAGAAGCTTTTGTACTGGGTTTACCGCAGGTGGTGGTTTCTGTTATCACAGTCTTTGTATCCGTACTTGCTGTTGCAGACTTTTCCGTATCCTTTAAAACGGCATTGGATATCCGTGATGTGCTTGTTAAACTGGAAGAAGTACGTGATGAAATGGAACGTATGCAGAAGCGTATGGATGTTATCCTTGCATTTGCGGAAGATAAAAGAGAGAAGGTTGTCCATAATACTTATGAGCGTCTGGATGAATTAACCGAAGCGTTGGAAGAACGCTTTAAGAATATGAAAGAATTACGTGATAAGCTTGAATTAAGAGGAGTATCAGAAGACATCCGGGAAAAAGCGGAAGAGTTTAAAGAAGAAGTAGAAGAGCTTCGCATTCGTTTCCGTATTGATATGGAACAGCGTATGCAGATTTTAAATCGCAGAGATTTCTTTAGAAGGGACATGATTTTAAGTAATCCTACGATGAAGTCAAGACATTTTAAAAATGCATTGGAGGATATCAAAAAAGCCGCCGGAAAGCAGCATAAGAATAGAGATAACAATAATGAATAAAAAGTTGTGTAAACAAAAAATACCTACTAAAGTGCTTGTTTGTGCCATATAGTAGGTATTTTTTGTGATTTTCATGAGCTTATCATTTCTCATCCCAATACAGTTTTTCGCTTCCAATCACATCGGAAGTAAATGAACCATGATTCTTGTTCTTATAATGTGCAGTTGCCTTGAATACATAGTTTGCACCGAGATACAGAAGAGGGATATTTGCAAATACAATCAAAATGTTTCCCAAGTCTGAGATTGCCCAAAGGTTGCCTAAATCGAGTCCGGCAATCGAGCAGAGAATTCCGAATGCCGCAATTACAATACCCAGAATACGGATACTGTTGATAAAAGTTTTTTTCTTGCTGATACGGTTTGCTGCAATTTCCGAAAAACTAATCATACCGACCAGACAGGTAAAAGCAAACAGGCAAAAGCAAAATGTAATGATAAAGGCTACAAAGGGCTGTAGTCCTTTAGCCGGTGTTAAGGAGGCAGCGGAGGTTAAGAACTTAGGAAGACGGTCCATTTCCATCCATGCTCCCGCATCGCTGCCGGTCCATAAGTGTGCCATCACGACTACAAATCCGGTTAATGTGCAAATGACGATTGTATCTAAGAATACTCCGATAGACTGTACGAAGCCCTGCTCACAGGGATGTTCTGTGCTTGCGGCAGCCGCAGCCATTGTAATGGTACCCTGACCTGCTTCATTTGACATAAGTCCTCTTTTTACACCTTGTGCAAGTACGGTTCCGAATACACCGCCAAAGATTGCTTCGGGAGCAAACGCACCTGAAAATACAGCCTTAAAGAAATAAGGAATGGTATTCAGATTACAAACAATCAGCATGAAAACGATAAGGATGTAGGTAACAGCCATAACAGGAACGACCTTGTCTGTTACCTGTGTTACTTTCTTGATTCCTCCGAAAGCAATGTATGTAGTCAGAATAAGTAAAACCAGTGCGACAATATAATAAAAAACAGAGTCGGTAGCAAGTGCACTTCCTGTTACAATCCCAGCCATCTGTCCGATGGAGGAAACCACATTGAATCCTTGAGCAGGAAGACAGCACATGGCATAGATAATATACATAACGGAAAGAGCAATTCCGGCTGCCAAATGGTTTCCAAGCAGTTTTTTTCCATAAAACGGAAGACCACCTATAAATTCATCGTCCTTCTTTTCCTTAAATATCTGAGACAGAACTGCTTCCGTATAGGCAGTAGCCATACCAAAGAAAGCAGATACCCACATCCAGAAAAGGGCGCCGGGACCGCCGACAGCGATTGCCCCCGTTACACCTAGGATATTACCGGGGCCAACACGCATAGCTGAGCTTAAAAGAAACGAAGCAAGCGAGGAAATACCTGTTTCTTCGGACTTTTTCTTTGTGAGCAGTATCACGCCTTTTTTAAAATGTGTAACCTGGATAAAACCGGTACGGAAAGAAAAATAGATTCCGGAGCCTACCAATAAGATGATTGCAAGTGAAAAATTTCCGATGACCGGTATATTTGCATACCATGAAAAATTAGTCGGAAAATCCCAGAAGAAATCAGAAACCGGAATGACAAAACGAAATACATTATTAATAGCCTGAATAATCTGTTCCATATGTACCCTTACCTTTCTGTTTATATTCTAAAATTGTTCGGGGACGATACCCTCATTTGCTTCTATTGTATTCTTTGTGAATAGCAAAAAATACTAAAATAGTGCTTATTATATTGCAAATAGTGCTGCTTTGGGATAAAGTTAATTAAAACAACCTTTATTATGGGAATTATGAAGAAATTTTGGAAGAGATTAATTGAAATAGAATGTAGAATTTATTATAGATAACAGGATTTTTAGGAGATTATGTGAACAGAATGGATAAAGAGAAACATGTAAAACGAGGGTATCTGGAGGAAGATTACAAAATTTTCTATCTGGAAGATATTGTTTCAAAAGAGATAGAGTATCATTATCATGATTTTGATAAAATTCTGTTTTTCTTTCAGGGCAATATCGAATATACGATAGAGGGAAAGGTTTACCGGCTGATTCCAAATGATATTATTTTGGTGCCACAGGGTGATTCGCATAAGATAGAACTGGCGGATGTTATAAAAGAGGACGCCTCATATATCCGGCTGGTAATTTATATTTCTCCACAGTATCTAATGCAGTATAAAGAGGGGGAAAGGTGTCTTCGTGATTGTTTTTTACAGGTAAGAGAGCAATATTCCCATGTTATTCGTGTGAAGGACAAGAAGGAGAGTGACTTGCTGCAACTGGCAAAGCTGTTAAAACAGTCAGTGATACATGGCAAGGAAGAACCCTTTGCGAACCTTTATCAGAAAACAGTATTAAATCAGTTTCTGATTGCACTGAATAAAAAAATGGAAGAGGACAGCCTATGTTTTGTGGATACCAGTCACTGTAATAAAAAGATAGTGGAGATTATTCATTATATCAACAATCATTTGACAGATGAGATTTGTATTGATAGTTTATCAGAGAAGTTTTATATATCTAAATATCATATGATGCGCCAGTTCAAAGCGGAAACCGGATATACTATCGGTAATTACCTGAATCAGAAGCGTCTGTTGCTTGCAAGGGAGTTGTTAAAGCAGGGAGAACCTGTTACCAAGGTCTGTCTGGATGTCGGATTTAAAGAACAATCTACATTCACACGGGCATATAAACAGCTATTCGGAGAAACTCCATCCAAAAGAGGGAGTGTATAACAGCAGCGGGATATGATATATAATATTTTACTGGTAATCCGTTTAGGATTTATGGTATATTAAAGGTCAGTTGGTTTACTTCAATACACTTTACTATAAAAAGTATAGTTATATAATTTAAATTTTTTATTAAAGGGAAAAAAGATGTTTGAGATTTTTGAACATGTCCTTCATCATGCATTTGAGGACAGTATTAAGATATTGCCGTTTCTTTTTGTTACTTATCTGGTCATGGAATATCTGGAAGAAAAAATGACCGGAAAAACAAAAGTATTTTTAGCAAAAACAGAAAAATCCGGACCTGTATGGGGAGCCTTGCTTGGCATATTACCTCAGTGTGGTTTTTCCGCAGCAGCATCCAATCTTTATGCCGGACGAATGATTACGGTAGGTACATTGCTGGCAGTGTACTTGTCAACTTCTGATGAGATGCTTCCTATTATGATTTCGGAGCAGGTAGCCCCGCAGTTTATCCTTCGGGTGGTTTTATTAAAAGCTGTAATCGGCATGGTGTTCGGATGTCTCATTGATTACATTTTGCAGAAGTTTTTCCATAGGAAAAAACAGGAGCCGGACATTCATCATTTTTGCGAACATGAGCATTGTAAATGTGGACAGGGCATTTTAAAACCGGCGATTCGCCATACCATACAGATTTGGATTTACATTTTGTTGATTACGATAGTCTTAAATATCTTAATCGAAGGAATTGGCACACAGGCATTATCGGATTTTATCCTAAATAAGCCGATTGTGGCAGAACTTCTTGCCGGAATAATCGGCTTGATTCCGAACTGTGCATCATCTGTTGTAATTACGCAGCTATATTTAGACGGCATTATTCATTTCGGAACGATGATGGCGGGATTACTTGTCGGTGCCGGTGTCGGAGTTTTGATACTGCTTCGTGTAAATGATGAAAAAAAAGACAATCTGGTTATTATAGGTCTGCTGTATGTAATCGGTGTTTTATCCGGAATTGTAATTAACATGATTGGATTGGGATAAAAAAATACCTACTAAATAAAATTGAAAGTATATTTAGTAGGTATTTTGGGTTTGCATTACAAATTCTTCTTATTAAACTTTTCTTCGCAGTAAAGGCAGCGGTATATTTCTTTTTTCTCATCCGCAAGAACAAAAACATGCGGCAATTCCTGTTCAATGGAAGTGATGCAGCGTGGGTTTTTGCATTTGAATACATTGCGTATTTCTTTTGGAAGGAAAAGTTCTTTTTTGGAAACAATTTCGCCGTCTTTAATAACGTTAACGGTAATATTGTGGTCGATAACGGCAAGTACATCCAAATCCAAAAGGTTGATATCACATTCTACCTTCAGAATGTCCTTCTTTCCCATTTTGTTACTTCGTGCATTTTTGATAATTGCGACAGTACAATCTAATTTATCAAGCTGCAGATGGTGATAGATGGCAAGGCTTTCACCGGCTTTGATATGGTCTAATACAAATCCTTCTTCAATTTTTCCTACATTTAACATATTGTTACCTGAACCTTTCTATATACAAATATAATTGTGAAACGGCATCCCGAACTAAGCTGACGGGGATTGCAAGCCAAACGGCATCCCGGCTTAATTAAGTGGGAGTTCGAGCTCAAGCAGGGTTACGATAAGTGCCATGCGGACATAGACGCCGTATTTTGCCTGCTTAAAATAAACTGCGCGTTCATCATCATCCACTTCCACTGATATTTCATTTACACGGGGAAGGGGGTGGAGAACAAGCATATCCTTGGGTGCCAGTTCCATTTTTTCTTTAGTTAAAATATAGAAATCTTTTAAACGGATATAATCCTCTTCATTGAAGAAACGTTCTCTCTGCACGCGGGTCATATATAGCAAATCAAGGGTTGGAAGAACATCCTCCAAACGAATAACCTCTTTATATGCAATGTTTTTTTCCTGCAGCATTTCCGTGATATAATCGGGCACGCGCAGTTCTTCGGGTGAAATAAAGATAAATGTAATGTTTTCGTATCTTGTTAAAGCATGAATAAGAGAATGTACGGTACGTCCGAATTTTAAATCGCCGCAAAGACCGATGGTAAAATTGCCAAGTCTGCCTTTTAAGGAACGGATGGTCAGAAGGTCCGTTAATGTCTGTGTGGGATGCTGATGACCGCCGTCTCCGGCATTAATAACCGGAATCCCGGATTTAGAAGCAGCTACCATCGGAGCTCCTTCTTTAGGATGGCGCATTGCACAGATGTCTGCATAGCTTGAAATAACACGTATCGTATCGGAAACGCTTTCTCCTTTTGAAGCGGAGGATGAGCCGGCGTCGGAAAAGCCTAAAACAGAACCACCTAAATTTAACATGGCAGCTTCAAAGCTTAAACGAGTACGTGTACTTGGCTCATAAAAACAGGTGGCAAGCTTTTTCCCCTTACATATTTCTGCATATTTTGCGGGATTTCTTTCCATATCATTGGCCAAATCAAAAAGCTTATCCAATTCGGTAGTGGAAAAATCCAATGGGTTTAATAAATGACGCATGATTTTCTCCTTTTTTATTTTTTACATACAAAATCGAAGAGAATCAACTGACTCCCTTCGATTTAAATTTTACTTATAAGATAATAAATCCTCCACCGGTTTCCGCCTTGGAGCAACAGGTGCTTCGTCGGGATATCCGATAGGAATTAATGCAATAACATCTCTGTCTTCGGGGACACCTAAAATAGAGGCAACCTTTTCGGAATCAAAAATTCCGAGAATAACAGAGCCAATCCCTTTATCATAGGCTGCCAGACAGAAAGTCTGGGATGCAACACCTGCATCATACATCTGCCAGCCGTCTTTACGGGGAGTTGAATAAGAGCCGTCACGCTCAAAACCGGAACGGTTCTTAATAACAGAAACAACCATAAGTACCGGCGCGGAATTGATAATATCACCGTTATGAGGATAAGCATCACATGCTTCCTTTGCAATCTGATCTTTTAAAGAACCTTCTACTGCAATGTAACGGGTAATCTGAGTATGCTTCCAGCTCGGTGCATAAGAAGCTGTTGCAACAAGCTCTTCCAGAACACTGTGGTCAATAGCATTCGGCTTAAATTTACGGATACTTCTGCGTCCGATAATACAATCTTTTGCTGTCATGTGTAGCGCCTCCTTATTGCTTTATTCTGTTAGTTTGTATGATACCATACAGGGAAAAACCTTTCAATCAGATTTTGTTTTTTTGAATAAATTTTGCATTGCTTTATTTTGGTATTACAGTATAATGAAAGTAGGCTGATAAGTGATTCAATGAATGTATCGCATCAGATATTTTTTGCAGAAGGAGAAAAGAGTATGGTAGAGTTCGTGGAGCGTAAAAGGTGGTTGTTTTTCGGTCTTCCGTTTACCTTTACAAAATATACAATAAAAGAAGACTTGATTACGATTGACAGCGGTTTATTAAAGACTGCAGAGAATGACTGTTATATGTATAAGGTTCAGGATGTTGAACTGACAGTCAGTCTGATTGAGAGAATCTTCGGAATGGGTACCATTAAATGTTTCACAGGTGATACGACAAATTCGATTCTTATGATTGAGCATGTTAAGAACGCAAAAACGATAAAGGATTTCATTTTGGATGCTTCCGAGAAAGCAAGATTGAAGAGAAGAACATTAAATACCCTGAATATCGGAGCAGAGGATATTGATGATGTATTGGATGAATAAGACTGTTTAAATATCAGAAAGAAATGGTTGAAATTTGTTTTAGGCATCAGTGAGCAGAAAAATTGAGCGATACGGGCAGGTTCGTGTCGCTTTTTCTATGGGGTTTTCTGTAAAAATTTTTCGTATAAAAGACCGGTTGCAAACCAATAAGGTGCAAAATCCAGACGGATTACTTTTTTGTAATTAAGCGGAGAAGAAGAGTAATCCCACGGACAACAGTTTTTCTTCATAAGAAATCTGCCGGATAAATATTCTGTCAGATAGATAAGATTCATATAAAAAATACCGCGGACCGGCCATGAAAAACGTTTGATAAGAGGATAGAGCGGGGATAACAAACAGGCTGCGCCGTAGATTGGGAACATAAAAATGCTGGTTCTTCCGGTCAGGGTACGGTTTTTTTTCACTCCCTGTGTTAAGGATGTAAACAGAATTTCAATACACCAGCCGAGAACGCCGCAACGGACGTAGTTTTTGCTTAGATTTTTTATCGGAGTTATAATATCTTTTTTCATGCTGATAGTATCTCCGTAAACAGTTTGTTTATTCTAAAAAACTATAAATACAGAAGGAAAATGATATGAAATACGAGGACGCAGTGGCATATATTGAGGAATGCAATTCCCTTGGAAGTGTACCGGGGCTTACATCCATAGACAGTCTGACAAAAGCTTTAGGGAGACCGCAGGATTCTTTAAAGTTCATTCATGTTGCCGGAACAAACGGAAAAGGCTCGGTCTCTGCTTTTATTGCAACCGCATTGAGGGAGGCTAAGCTTAAAGTAGGGCGCTATGTCTCACCGACTATCTTTACATACAGGGAGCGTTTTTTAATAAATGACAGGATGATATCAAAAAGAGAACTGGGTGAATTAATGGAGATTTTAAAAAATGCCTGTGATATGCTTACAGCAGAGGGAAATCCGCATCCGACCTCTTTTGAAATTGAAACTGCACTGGCATTTTTATACTTCCAAAAAAAGGAATGTGATATTGTTGTATTGGAAACGGGAATGGGAGGTGCGCTGGATGCTACAAACATTATTGGGGCTCCGCTGCTTTGTATTCTTACATCCATCAGTATGGACCATATGCAGTTTCTGGGAGATACCATAGAGGCTATCACACTACAGAAATGCGGTATTATCAAAGAAGGTACAACCGTAGTTTCGACAAAGCAGGATAAATCGGCGGCGGATGTGATAGAGAACTTTTGTAAAAGAAAGAATGCCGAACTTCTGGTGGCAGACTGTTCAAAGGCATCTAAAGTAAGAGCCGTACTTTCTAAACAGTCATTTTCTTATAATAATATAAAGTATGAAATTCCGTTGCTCGGAAGCTATCAGATAGAAAATGCCGTTCTGGCAATTACCGCATTAAAATGGCTCTCGCAAAACGGATATGCAATGCTTACGGACGGAGTGATTCAGAAAGGCCTTCTTGGAACGGTATGGAAAGGAAGGTTTAGTGTAATTGGAAAAAAACCGTACTTTATTGCTGATGGTGCTCATAATGTGGCTGCGGCAGAGAAATTGGCGGAAACAATCCGTTTTTATTTTACAAACCGCAGGATTGTATATATAATGGGGATGTTCCGGGATAAAGAATACGAAAAGGTAATAAGAATTACAGCACCGCTTGCTTCACAAATCATTACGGTTGCGGCACCGGGAAATCCGAGGGCACTGCCTGCACTTGAGCTTGCCGAGGCTGTAAGGAAGGTAAACAGTAATGTAACCAATGCAGACAGTCTGGAAGAGGCGATAGAGATGAGCTATTTATTTGCTGATAAGGATTCGGTTATTATTGCGTTCGGTTCCTTAGCCTTTTTGGGAAAGCTTATGACAATTGTGGAAGAAAACGGAACAATTAGGAGTGATACTCATGGTAAATAAAGAAAAAATTGAAGAAGCAGTAAAGTTGCTGCTGGAAGGAATCGGCGAGGATGTAAACAGAGAAGGTCTGAAAGAGACTCCTGCGCGTATTGCCAGAATGTACGAAGAAATTTTTTCGGGTATGGATGAGTCATCCGAGATATTCCTCGCAAAAAGATTTCATGTAGAAAATAATGATGTTGTAATGGAAAAGGATATCGTCTTTTATTCCATGTGTGAGCATCATTTACTGCCTTTTTACGGAAAAGCACATGTGGCATATATTCCAAACGGTGAGGTTGTCGGCTTAAGTAAGCTTGCCAGAACCGTGGAAACATTTGCAAAACGTCCTCAGCTTCAGGAACGTATGACAAATCAGATTGCCGATGCAATTATGGAGCAGCTGGGGGCCAAAGGGGTCATGGTTATGTTAGAAGCGGAGCATATGTGTATGACAATGCGCGGAATCAAAAAGCCGGGCAGCCGGACCGTTACCTGTGTAAAACGAGGTGAGTTTGAAACAAATGATTCGCTTGTAAGGGATTTTTACCGGATGCTTAGTAAATAAAACAGTTTTATCGGGAGTAATGAATGGACAGAATTAACCGGATTTTACATCATCCGTTATTTAAGGAATGTATCAGATTAAATGAGATGGCAGAAGCAGACCGCTGCTTCTGCCATCATGATATAGAGCATTTATGTGCGGTTGCAAGAATTGCAATGCTTTTAAATATTGAACAAAAAGCAGGCATTTCCAAGGATATTGTGTATGCGGCGGCACTTTTGCATGATAGTGGAAGATACAGACAGTATATGGAAAATATTCCTCATGAAAAAGCCGGAGTGGAGCATGCACTGATTATTCTGCCGGAATGCGGATATACTGAAACGGAGATCGGGCAGATTACAGAGGCAATATCCCTGCATAGAGACGGTGGCGTGAAAGAGGAAGAAGGAAGCCTTACGGCACTTCTGTATCATGCCGATAAGCTGAGCCGTAATTGTGCATTCTGCAGGATGTATGAAGCGTGCAACTGGTCGGAAGAGAAAAAAGGACAGGCTTTCTATCTGTAAAAAAGATTATCTGATTAAATTATTAGAGTGTTTGGAAAGGAAAAAATAGAATGAAAATTGGAAATCGAGATTTTGAAACCGGAAAGAGAACCTATATAATGGGAATTTTAAATGTAACACCGGATTCCTTTTCCGATGGTGGAATATATAATCAGCCGGATATGGCATTACGCCATACGGAAGAGATGATACGTGACGGAGCGGATATTATTGACGTGGGTGGTGAATCCACGCGCCCGGGTTATGAGCGTATTTCCGACGTGGAGGAAATAGAGCGTGTAATACCTGTTATAGAAAAGATAAAAAATAGGTTCGATATACCGGTTTCCATAGATACCTATAAATCAGGCGTGGCAAAAGAAGCCATAAAAGCAGGAGCTGATTTAATTAATGATATCTGGGGATTAAAGGACGATGAAAAAATGGCTTCGGTTATTGCTTCCTCTAAGCTTCCCTGCTGCTTAATGCATAACCGGAAAGAGGCGGTATATGAAGATTATATACAGGATGTTTTAGCGGATTTGCAAAAGACACTTTCCATAGCAGAGAAAGCCGGCATAGAGAAGGATAAGATTCTGCTTGACCCGGGAATTGGATTTGCCAAAAGCTATGAACAGAATCTGTTATTGTTAAAACATATGGAAATTCTGAATACGCTTGGCTGTCCGATACTTCTCGGAACTTCACGTAAGTCTGTAATCGGACTGACTTTGGATATACCGGCTAAAGAGCGTGTAATCGGGACAACAGCTACTACTGTACTGGGAGTAATGAAAGGCTGTTCGTTTGTCAGGGTACATGATATCAAAGAAAATCTGCAGGCAATTAAAATGACGGAGGCAATATTACATGCTGAATAATTATGATGAAATTCATATTGACGGGCTGAAGATTTTTGCACATCACGGCGTTTATGATTTTGAAACACGCGAGGGACAGGATTTCTATATCAATGCTGTTTTGTATACGGATACAAAAAAAGCAGGAGAAAGTGATGTGCTTACAGATTCCACCAATTACGGTGAGGTATGCCATTTCCTGAATGATTATCTTACGAAGAATACATATAAGCTGATAGAAGCGGCAGCGGAGCATGCGGTGACGGAGCTTCTGCTTCGTTTTCCGCTGATTCGTGGTGTGGATTTAGAACTCAAGAAGCCGGATGCACCGATTCCCCTTCCGTTTGAATCGGTATCAGTCCGTATAAAAAGATTCTGGCATACGGCTTATATAGCATTGGGCTCTAATATGGGGGATAAAAAGAAATATCTTGAGGATGCCTTAACAGAAATAAAAAATAATAAAGAAATCCGTTTATTAAGCACGGCTTCTTTTTTGGAAACTGAGCCATATGGCGGGGTAGAGCAGGATAACTTCCTAAATAGTGTCTGCTGTCTGGAAACTCTGCTCTCACCGCAGGGTCTGCTGGATGAACTTCATCGGATAGAACAGCTTGCCGGGCGGAAGCGCGAAATTCATTGGGGACCACGTACGCTTGATTTGGATATCATATATTATGAGGACCGCATTATGGCAACGGATACACTTGTAATTCCGCATCCTGATATGGAAAATCGTGTATTTGTTCTTAAACCGCTTGGCGAGATTGCCCCATATTACCGGCATCCGGTAACGGGGCGCACTACTTTGCAGATGCTTGCGGATAAAACATCTGTGGATTAACAGCACCGTAGGTTGACTGATGATATACGGGAACCGGTTTCTGGAATTCGTTAAAATAGGCATACCGGGAAGTAATATTGACACTTTCAAATACGCCCTCCTTAACAATTTCCTCGCCTGTTCCGTCTATACCGATACGCTTCAGGGCAGGTGAAGATGTGGCGGATTTCTGGTAATAGATAATATTACCGTATACATTAAAGAAATCGACACGGTCTTTGGTAATGGTAAAATCTTCACCGGTTGCAGGGTCATAACGGTGAAGAGAGTAGTTATTGTTCAAATCCATGAAAAAAATGTAGCCGTTATGATATACCGGATTCCAGAGCGGATGTTCCCAAACCAAAACGGAGGTATCGGTAGCGGTATCAAGAGCATAGAGATAATGATCTTCTCCGTTGCCGGCATAATAAATTGTGGCACCTGTTACAGATGCAGGTGATACCATATCGGCAACCACCTGTTTTTGATTTTTCTTATCAATTGAAATTTTCTCTAAAGGGACACCTATATTATTCTGATAATGCTGGTAGTATAGGTAATTGCCGCTTAAAGCAATGATTGCCACCGGGTCCTTTGTCAGACAGAAGGTGTCTTTTCCTTTGTGGTTACAGCGATACATACCGGTTGTATTACGGATATATCCGAGTCCGGAACCGTCTGCAGTGCCTGTCTGTGAGTAAAAAATTCTTTTTGAATCCGCATTAATGGAGGATACGCCAACATCATTCAAGCGTTTGACATCTGTCTCGTCTGCATTCATTGAATATAAAACGTTATTGTCATAGGCATTGGAAAAGAAGACAATGCCGTCTCTTTCACAGAACAATCCCCTGTTATTTAAATTACCGGCTGTATTTCCGATTTCATAGGATTCATTCAGGGATGTTTTATTTATAAAATAGAAACCTGTCGAAAGGGCAAAGATAAATAAGAATATTCCGGCAGCAAATAATATATTTTTCCAATTTCGCAAGAAAATTTACCTCCCTTTTACATTATTATAAGAGTATATTTTCTTGCTATCAAGAAGAATCTGCGATAAGATAAATGTAATATTTTTGTTATTTATTTATTACATAAAAAGATGGAGAGCATACAAAATGGATTTATTACAACTGCGGCAGAAATTAGATGAGATTGACAGCAGGGTTGTTGAGCTGTATGAAGAGAGAATGGATATATGCAGACAGGTTGCTGAGTATAAGATAAAAACCGGGAAAAGAATTCTGGATAAAGAAAGGGAAAAACAAAAAATCAGGGAAGTCAGTTCTTTGGCACATAATGATTTTAATAAAACCGGTATCAGTGAATTGTTTGAACAGATTATGGCAATGAGCCGTAAACTGCAGTATCAGATAATAAATGAAAAGGGCGGACGAGGTAATCTCCCCTTTTTTGCGGTAGACAGTTTGGAGACAGACAATATTCGTGTGGTTTTTCAGGGGGCAGACGGAGCCTATTCACAAGCGGCCATGCAGACTTATTTCGGCGAAGAAATTGACAGCTTTCATGTAGATACATTCCGGGATGCTATGGGAGCAATTGAAGAGGGCAGGGCTGATTTTGCGGTATTGCCGATTGAAAATTCCACAGCCGGAATTGTCAGTGAAATTTATGATTTGCTGGTAGAATATGAAAATTATATTGTCGGGGAACAGGTAATCCCGATTGAGCATTGTCTGCTGGGGATTAAGGGTGCATCCGTAAATGATTTGGAGCTTGTTTACTCCCATCCGCAGTCCTTAATGCAGAGCAGCCGCTTTTTACAGGAGCATCCGGATTGGAAACAAATCAGTATGCAGAACAATGCCTTTGCAGCGAAAAAAGTTGCTGAAGATAAAAAAATAAACCAGGCGGCGATTGCGAGTGCCTTTGCAGGAAAGCTTTACGGACTGGAGGTATTACAGGAAGCCATTCAGAATGATAAAAATAATTCGACCCGTTTCATTATTGTAACAAATCAAAAGATATTCCGTAAGGATGCCGGAAAAGTAAGCATCTGTTTTGAAGTGGCACATGAAAGCGGTTCGCTGTATCATGCACTTTCACACTTTATTTATAATCATTTAAATGTCAGTAAGATTGAGTCGCGGCCGATTGAAAATCGGAATTGGGAATATCGCTTTTTCCTTGATTTTGAAGGTAATCTTTCGGATACGGCAGTAAAAAACGCATTGCGCGGTCTCAGGGAAGAGACAATTAATATGAAAATATTGGGAAACTATTAAAGGAATATCATTATGAGAGAGAAAGAACTGTTAATCTATAAAGATTTTGGAGAAGATGGCCGGCTTTTTTTTGATATGGCGTGGCTTATGGAGCATTACAAGGATGATTACTATAATAAAGAAGATATAAAATCACTGCTGTATGACTGCATGCACGGGCTTTTAGAAATGGCAGGAGACCTTGGATTTTACGGAAATCTTTGGCATTGTTATCTTGCAAATCTTCTGGTTAATAATGAAAACAGCTATAGCCATTCCTGTGAAATTACAGGTGCAATAGAAGGAACCATTAATAATGCGGTTTTACAGGACATTGTCATATTTAAAGAGTTTTATGACTATGATTTTAGTGACATGATAAACATGCTGAATGTAAAGGGCTTTGAATTTATATTAAGTTACGAAGCAAAGGATGGAAAGAGTAAGGTATACAATGCCAGAATACGTGACCGCATATGTTCTCTGGCACTTAAATTTAATGAAAGCCATTCACCGCAGGAAATGAAAGATAATCTTACGGGCTTTTATCGTGATTACGGTGTTGGTAAATTCGGTCTGCATAAAGCATTCCGTGTTGTTCATGAAGAAGACGGTGCCCAAATTGTACCGATTCGCAATATTGCACACGTAACATTAGACGACCTTGTCGGGTATGAGATACCAAAGAAAAAGCTTGTTGAAAACACGGAAGCATTCGTAAACGGTAAAAAGGCGAATAATTGTCTTTTATTCGGTGATGCAGGAACCGGAAAGTCATCCAGCATAAAAGCAATTGCGAATGCGTATTATGACAGAGGACTTCGGATTATCGAAATTTACAAGCATCAGTTTGTAGACCTGTCGGATGTTATCTCACAGATTAAAAACCGTCATTACAAATTTATCATTTATATGGATGATTTAAGCTTTGAGGATTTTGAAATAGAGTATAAGTACTTAAAGGCGGTTATTGAAGGCGGACTTGAAAAGAAGCCGGATAATGTGTTAATTTATGCGACATCAAACAGACGTCATCTAATCAGTGAAAGCTTTCAGGATAAGGAAGGCAGAAGAGATGATCTGCATGCATCGGATACGGTACAGGAGAAGCTGTCTCTGTTTGCAAGATTTGGCGTATCCATATTCTTTTGTGCACCGGATAAAAAAGAGTTTAATACAATCGTGCAGACACTTGCGGAGCGTTACGGTGTAACAATGCCGACAGAGGAATTATTGGCTGAGGCAAATAAATGGGAATTGTCGCATGGTGGTCTGTCCGGAAGAACGGCACAGCAGTTTATTGATTATCTGTTGGGAAAAATGTAACAGGAGTGTACGAAATGGCTGTAATCTTTTTAAACAGTCAGAGGAAGGATTGGGTTTACTATGGGAGTAAAAATGTTTGCAGCAATTGATGTCGGTTCCTATATGCTGCATTTAAAGGTATTTGAGTTTCTGCCGTCCAATATTATGAAGGAAGTAGATTCTATTCGGTACGGAATTGATTTGGGAACGGAGACCTTTGCGGAAGGCAGGCTTTCTTCAAGGAAGGCAACGGAACTGTGTAATGTATTGTCGAATTTTTCGGAGATTATGAAATCGTATGGCGTTACACAATACATTGCCTATGGCACCAGTGCGATTCGTGAAACAAAAAATACACAGCTTCTTTTAGATATGATTGAGCAGCGTACCGGAATACGGATAGAGGTTCTGAGCAATTCCAGACAACGTTTTTTAACATATAAATCAGTGGCATCAACCGGATATGACTTTAATAGAATTATTGAAAAGGGTACTGCAATTTTAGATATAGGCGGAGGAAGTATTCAGTTTTCCCTATTTGAAGATGATACACTTGCAGCGACTCAGAATATGAAGCTGGGGGTACTGCGTTTACAGGAAAGACTGCATGTTCTGTCTTCCGGTTATGCGAAATATGAAGTTTTGCTGGATGAAATGATTAATTCCCAATTTGAGGTATTTAAAAAGCTGTATTTAAAGGAGCGGCAGATAGAAAATGTCATCATTGTGGATGATTATGTATCGGCTCTTTTACAGAATAAGCTGTTAGGAGGCAATGAAGCAGGATATATTGAAAGCAAACAGTTTTATGAATTCTATGATTCGCTGCGCTGTGATTCTGTGGGAGAAAAGATGAAGCGGTACGGGCTGGATGAAGCCGGCCTGAATAAGTTGTATATTTCGGCAACATTAATCCGTAACGCCGTGAAGCTGACAGATGCCGGACTTATCTGGGCACCGGGCACTTCATTGTGTGACGGGATGGCGTATGAGTATGGTGAAGACCGTCATCTTCTGAAACGTACCCATGATTTTGAAGAGGATATTATTGCCTGTGCCAAAAACATAAGCAGGCGTTATATGGGAAGTGTGAAACGTGCGGAAACATTAGAAGCAATTACGCTGTACATATTTGACGCTCTGAAAAAGAGAAGCGGTCTGTCGGTACGTGACCGGCTGTTACTTCGTATTGCAGCCATTCTTCATGATTGCGGAAAATATGTTAGTCTGTATAATCTTGGTGACTGCAGCTACAACATTATCATGTCAACGGAGATAATAGGACTCTCACATGAAGAAAGAGAGATTGTAGCCAATGTTGTGAGATTTAATCATATGGAATTTGAATCCTATGAAGAAATTGCAGGCAGTCATCTGATGACTCCTAACGAATATCTCAGGATTACAAAACTGGCGGCAATCCTGCGTGTTGCAAACGGATTAGACAGAAGTCATAAGCAGAAGTTTAAAAACATAAAGGTTTCTATTAAAGAAAAGGATTTGATTATTACGGTAAAAACGGATAAGGACATTACGCTGGAGAGAGGTCTTCTTAATGAGCGAGCCAATTTCTTCGAGGATGTATTTTATTTAAAACCGGTTATCAAGCAGCAAAATGAAAAATAAAAAGGAGGAATACCGGTGTGAGTGACAAAAAATTAAGCAATCCGGATAATTTTTATAACCGCGAGCTGAGCTGGCTTTTGTTTGATAAGCGTGTCTTAGGTGAAGCATGTGATAAGCAGATACCGTTGTTTGAACGGTTGAAGTTTTTAAGTATTTCTGCCTCCAATCTGGACGAGTTTTTTATGGTGCGGGTTGCTTCATTGAAGGATATGGTAAACGCGGGATATACAAAAGCGGATATTGCGGGAATGACTCCGAAGGAGCAGCTTGTGCGTATTTCGGAAGAAACACATAAATTAGTAGAGCTGCAGTATAAAACCTATAACCGGACAATTCTTCCCCAATTGAAGGCAAACGGCTTGCATGTGATACCGTGTCATGAAAAACTAAGCAAAGAACAGGGAGATTTCGTAGACCATTATTTTATTGAGAATGTATATCCTGTTCTTACACCGATGGCGGTTGATTCTTCAAGGCCGTTTCCCTTGATTCGTAATAAATCACTTAATATAGGTGCTTTATTAAAAAAGAAAAAGCATGACGGTAAGGTAGAAGAATTGGAATTTGCTACCGTACAGGTGCCCAGTGTACTGCCACGAATTGTATTACTTCCGAAACAGGGAGATAGCCAGTCGGTTATTTTGTTGGAAGAAATTATTGAGCGAAACATTCATAAGCTTTTTTTAAACTATGATATTGTTACAACATGTCCGTTTCGTATTATGAGGAATGCAGACCTAACAATTGAAGAGGAAGAAGCTGCCGATTTATTAAAAGAAATTGAAAAGCAGCTTAAAAAGCGACAGTGGGGACAGGCAATCCGGCTTGAGATAGAGCAGGGAATGGATAAACGGCTTTTAAAAATTATCAGCCGTGAACTCCGGATTACGGAAGCAGAAATATATGAAATCAGTGGTCCTTTGGATTTGACCTTTTTAATGAAAATGTATGGATTGGAAGGGTATGAGGAGTATAAAAACAAAAAATATATACCTCAGCCCGTGCCGGAAATACCGGAAGGAAAAAATATTTTTGAATGTATCAGGGAGCATGATATTTTAATGCATCACCCATACCAGTCATTTTCTCCGGTAGTTGATTTTATTAAAGAGGCTTCACAGGATGAAAATGTATTGGCAATCAAACAGACATTATATCGTGTCAGTGGTAACTCTCCTATTATCAGTGCTTTGGCACAGGCAGCGGAGAACGGAAAACAAGTTACGGTGCTGGTAGAATTAAAGGCGCGTTTTGATGAGGAAAACAATATTGTCTGGGCGAGAAAACTGGAGCATGCGGGATGCCATGTGTTATACGGTCTGGTAGGTTTAAAGACACACAGCAAGATTACGCTCGTGGTAAGAAAAGAAGAAGACGGTATCAGACGATATGTTCATCTGGGAACCGGAAATTACAATGATGCAACTGCAAAGCTGTATACGGATATCGGTCTGTTTACCTGTAAAGAAGAATTCGGAGAGGATGCGACGGCAGTCTTTAATATGCTATCCGGTTATTCGGAGCCGTTATCATGGAACCGGCTCGGGGTGGCACCGCTCTGGTTAAAAGACCGATTTATCCAGTTAATTGAAAGAGAAAAGGAAAACGCCGTCAAAGGATATCCTGCCAAAATTATTGCCAAGGTAAATTCCCTTTGTGATAAGGATATTATTGTAGCCTTATATCAGGCTTCGCAGGCAGGTGTGTCGGTTGAACTGATCGTAAGAGGAATCTGCTGTCTTAAGGTTGGAATCCCCGGAATCAGTGAAAATATTTCAGTCCGTTCCATTGTTGGTGATTTTCTGGAGCATAGTCGTATCTTTTATTTTGAAAATAACGGCAGTCCTGAAATCTTCTGTGGAAGTGCGGATTGGATGCCAAGAAACCTGGAACGAAGAGTGGAGATTCTGTTTCCTATAGAAGATGAAGCATTAAAGGAAAAAGTCAAGCATATTTTGGAATTAGAATTGCGGGATACCAAAAAGGCGCATATTATGCAGGCAGACGGCACTTATAGTAAAAAGCAAAAGCGAGGAAGCAGGATTTTGAGTTCGCAGACGGAATTTTGTAAGGATGCAAAGGAGGAAGCCAAAAGGGAAAGAAAAAGCAGAATGGGATTTGGCTATGGAACCGGTGCATCCAGACGCTTCATTCCCAAAACACACATGACGGAATAGTTTAGACAAAAATGGATTACAAGGGGTTGAAAAAAGAATGAAAGAATTTGTTTTGGCATCTGCATCGCCGCGAAGAAAAGAATTATTGACTCAGATAGGCATACAATTTCGTGCCTGTGTAAGTAAAAAGGAAGAAGAGATTTTAAGAAATTATCCGGAAGATATTGTAAAGGATATTTCCTACACAAAAGCGCGGGATGTATTTGAAAGAGGTAATCGTGATACCATTGTGATTGGAGCGGATACGATTGTTGTATTTGAGGAAAAGGTGCTGGGAAAGCCAAAGGATGAAGAAGAGGCATATCGAATGATAAAAATGCTTCAGGGTAACACCCATCAGGTTTATACCGGAGTCAGTATTATCTGGCAGCAGAATAACGATACACATGTCAGTTCCTTCGTTGCGATGACGGAAGTAGAACTGTATTATATGAATGAAGGAGAAATCCGTTCCTATATAGCCACAAAGGAGCCCTATGACAAGGCAGGCGGATATGCAATCCAGGGATATTTTGCAAGATATGTCAAACAGATTAAGGGTGATTACAATAATGTAGTCGGTCTTCCGATAGGGAAATTATACCAAGTACTGAATAGCCTGAATCTATTATCATAATTTAAGGAGGAATATAAGTATGCAGGGATATGATGAGGCTGTAGTAAAATGTTTTTTAAAAAACCAGACACAATTATTTCCGGAGCCTGTTGCAGACAGCTATGAGGAAGCAGAGGCTTTCTTAGAGGAATGTATGGCCGTTGTGGCAAACTCCAAAAAGGAGGTCTGGGAGTATTTTGATGAAGAATGTGTGGATATGGAAGGCGCGGATGAGGATGAAATTTTAGAAGCCGCAGAGGTTTTTGATGTAGGAGACGGCAGATATCTGATTGTAGAATAAGATGGTAATAAGTACATTGTGAAAAAAGGTAAGAAGGGAAAACCATATGAAAAATTTTATGAATGAATTTAAAAAATTTATTGCCCGCGGCAATGTAATGGATATGGCAGTCGGTATTATTATCGGCGGGGCATTCACAGCGATTGTAACCTCTCTTGTAAATGATATTATCAATCCGCTTCTCGGATTATTCGGCGGTATGAATTTTGATCAGCTTGAGTGGAACATAACCGGAGATGTTGTTCTGTATTACGGTAAATTTATTACAGCTATCATCAATTTCCTGATTATGGCATTGGTTATTTTTATTCTGGTTCGAATGATTAACAGGGCAGGAGAAAAATTCTCAAAGAAGAAAGAGGAAAAGCCGGCACCTACAACCAAAAAGTGTCCGTACTGCAAAAGTGAAATTGCTATTGATGCAACAAGATGTCCGCATTGTACGTCACAGATAGAAGAATAAATAAGTAAAAAGAAAAGATACACTTCCGCATGGAGGTGTATTTTTTTATCCGAAATGAAGATTTACTCATGAATCCTCATGAATATTATAAATATGAACTTGATGTAAAACAAAGCATGAAAATGATATTTAGAGCATGAAAATGATATTTTGATGCGGGATTTTTTGTTATGCTTTTTAAAAATAAGGAGTAATTTGAAAAATGTTTAGAAACCGTGATGATTAGAATGTGGAACTGCATGATCCGGGATGGGTAAATGCGGAATGGGATTTTTGCCGGCATTCTGAATGATGCCAACGGATGAAAGCTTCTATGGGCAGTGGCCGAAATGTGGTGAAATTGACATTATGGAAGTTATGGGACAGAGTACGGATACGCTTCATGGGACACTTCATTTTGGAGAACCGCATTCACAGAAGCAGGGCACTTATAAACTGAAAAATGGCGATTTTGCAAATGAGTTCCATGTGTTTGCATGTGAACGGGAACCGGGTGAGATGCGCTTTTATGTTGATAACGAACTGTACTTTACAGAGCATGAGTGGTTCACAAAACGAAACGGTTTTGATGAGGTTGCCTATCCGGCACCATTTGACCGGCCGTTTTATATGATATTGAATGTTGCTGTCGGCGGAAGCTGGGTCGGTTATCCGGATACGCCGAATTTACAAATAACAATAATTATGAAGAAGATCAGGTGAATTTACAGTATTCACAGTTTATTACCGGAACAGAATTTCATAAAAACCGTATTCAGCAGATGATTCACGGAAATCTGGACGGATTAAAGGAAGGAGAAGCGGTTGATAATAAAACAGTAATTGAGCGTTTCTTTGGAATGGCGGGTGCTGCGGTTTCGTCCTATTGCGGAGATAAGGACTGCTTTATCGGAAAATATCATGGATATGGAAATCCAATCGGTATCATAAACGGCAAGCTTGACGGAAGCTTAAATTATAACAGAAACGGCTGCGGAGCATTGGAAACAGAAATGACTCTGATGCCGGGAGAATCCAAAAGCATAGCGTTTATTCTGGGTATGAAAAAGGATGCAGAGGCCGCAGGAATTATAAATGAGTATGAAAATCCTGAGAAGAAATGCAAAGAAGAACTGAATGAACTGATAAAATTCTGGCATGGAAAATTTAATGCTTTTAGAGTGCAGACTCCAAGCAAAGAATTCAATACGATGATTAACACGTGGAATGCTTATAACTGCTTTATGACCTTTATCTGGTCAAGAGCTGCATCCTTTATTTATTGCGGACTCAGAAATGGATATGGTTATCGCGATACCGTACAGGATATTCAGGGAATTATTCATCTGGACCCGGAAATGGCTGTCGAAAAGATTCGATTTATGTTATCCGCACAGGTAAATAACGGGGCAGGGCTTCCACTTGTTAAATTTACGCATAATCCGGGACATGAAGACACACCGGATGATGCATCTTACGTAAAAGAAACCGGTCATCCCGCATATAGAGCAGATGATGCATTATGGCTGCTTCCCCCGGTATATAAATACATTGGAAATACCTACTTCTTTCTTGAAAAGACTTGAAAGATAACCGGGCGATAGATGAAGGTATTCGGAAAGCCCTGCCAACGTTATTTTGTAATGAATATGGCTGTATATATAGTCCAGACATAGAACAATTGGTCTGGAAATAACCTTTTTTTTCATTACAGGAAGCATCTGCTGACAGTAATCAATACACATGGTATCATGCAGCCTGGAAATCTCCTCAACAGAACGGCACTTATCCATCTTTAAAATATAGAAATCACTCAGTCCATAGGCTTTTTCCTGCTCCATGCCGTTATGCACGCAATATCTTGCAATCATGGCAGTGGTTACCACAAAATGATAACGAATGTTCTGCAAATGATTTTCAGACAGCTTTCCCATACCGTCCGGATTTGTAAACTTTGTTATATTCATACAGACAACTACAGTCCTTTTTCCAAACGCTTACGATAATCCGGTGTATTTTTCATACAGAGTTTATCTTCGAACATTTCGTATTCGGCATCAGCAAGTTTATCACTCAAGGATTCTTCCACATTTTCTTTTAATACGTTGCCGATTGCAACAGAAGGGGCAAGACGTGCATCCTCGTATGCTTCACAGTCTGCTTTTACATTGGAACAGAACGCTTCACTTTCACCATCCTCCGGCATTGGAATCAGTACATTGAAGACATCTCCGTCAACACGGCCGATGATATATTCAGGCTTTGAGTTCCTGATAATAATATCGGCAATAATACGAATCAGACGGTCACTTTCTTCCTCACCATAATTGTCATTTGCAAATTTCCAATCATTTATATTGATACAAATCGCACTTACGGGTGCAATTTGTGAGCGGTCAACGATTTTCAGGCGGTTTTCAAAATATGTACGGTTTAAAACACCTGTAAGCGCATCATTTTTTTCGCCGTGCTTTGCCTGATAAGATTCTTTTTCCAGCTTTTCTTCCAATTCATCCGCATATACGGCTGTTTCTTTATGGTGATAGGTTTGTTCACCTACAGCCTCATAAGTCTCAATCAGCTTTTCCAAAAAGGTTGAGACAAGTGGGAGAGTAGCTTCATCAACATTATCATAACGAAGATAGATATGCGCAACGGTACGGTGTGCAACCCGCAGCTTGTTTCCCGGCTCATTTATAACGTCAGGATGGAAGGAGGCAAAATTTCCGAAGGAAATCATTTTCTCACCATGTCTGTCTGTAACCAGTATTTCAACACCGGACAATTTATGTAATATTTCAAGCTGTTCACTCATCCTGTTTGTGTCCAACAGTGATGGCAGACTATAATTTTTTATATTATCTTTTAAGCGCTTTTCTAAAGAAACAGAACCATATGCCATGAAGATTACCACCTTTCTTTCCGGTTCGGATAACGATACCTGATTGTTATGCATATATTTATTTCTATTTTACAATTCATATCATATAATTGCAAGCAGGAGAAAATATACTTTCATTTGCGTAACTCCCGCAATTGTGTTATTGTCAAATTAAATATGTTGTAATGGTTTACATAGGAGAAAAATATGGCTATAGAAAGCAAATCAAATATTCTGAATAAATGTATGAAAGGGATATCCGTATTTTTTTATGGGATGTTACTACTTGTACTGCTGTTTGTTTTGATTGGACAATTTATTTTTCCGGATGAAAGAGATAGAACCTCTACAGAATGTCAGGTGTTTGATACCCAATGGCAGCAAATACTTGAAAACGGTGACCGTATTGATGTGTGTGTCCCCGGGAAAATACCTGCTAAGTGGGGAGAAAAGGTTTCTATAGTAACAACACTTCCGGAAAAAGTATATTCTTCAGAAACGATTTGCTTTCGATCCATTTGGCAGGATGTAGAAGTATATATTGACGGTGAACTCAGACAAAGCTATTCAACGAAGGATTCACGCCCATTTGGTAAAAACAGTGCATTTCGCTGTATATTTGTGGAATTGGAAGAGTCAGATGCCGGAAAAGAAATGATTTATCAGTTTACCAGTGAATCCAAATATGCAGGGACCATGAAAAAGGTGTATATTGGTGACCGTTCCAGCATATGGTTCTATTTGATGGGTGTGTACGGTGTTCGTGCAATTGTATCGTTATTTTTACTAATGTTAAGCTTTTTCTGCATTATTATCTGCCTTGTATACTTTATTGCGTACAAAAAGATATTGCCTTTGAGTTATCTTATCTGGACTTTGTTTTTATGTGCTCTCTGGATGATGTCGGAAATTGAATTCAGACAGGTGATTTTCCGCAATATATCATCGTTATCAAATGTGACCTACTGGTGCCTTATGCTGCTTCCGATTCCAATGAGCCTTTATATGAACAGCATTCAGAAGAAACGTTATGAAAAATTATACTCGTTGGTGACGATATATGCTGTTGTTGTGTTTGTTGTGGGAACGCTTCTGCAGGTATTTGACGTGGTGCAGTTTGTGCAGCAATTGCCGTTCGTTCATTTTGGACTCATTTTTGCAATTATATGTATTGTAGCTACCATTATTATGGATATCTGTAAACGACATATAAAAGATTATTTTGCAGTAGGGCTTGGCATATGCGGAATGCTTGTGTCGGCGATTTTTGAAATGGCATTTTATTATATTAACATGAATATCACACTCGGTACATTCTTAGTGGTAGGACTCTTGTTCTTGCTTGCAATGGCGATAATAAAAACCGGACAGGATCTTTTGGACATTGAAAAAGAAAAGCAGAAAGCTATCATGGCAAAGGATGCACAGACGAAATTTCTTGCCAATATGTCACATGAAATCCGTACTCCGATTAATGCTGTTATTGGTATGAATGAAATGATACTGCGTGAAAATGAGGATGAGACCATACGCGGTTATGCTGAAAATATACAAAGTGCGAGCAATATGCTCTTAGAGCTGATTAACGATATATTGGATATGTCAAAAATTGAGTCCGGCGAGTTGGAATTGGTAGAGAATACCTATTATCTTGCTTCCCTGATTAAGGATGAACAGCTTCTTTTGACGGCACGGGTTGGAGGAAAAGCAATTTCAACAAAGGTGGAAGTGGACAGTGAGATACCGGCAAAGCTTTATGGAGATGAACTGCGTATTAAGCAGATATTGACAAATCTTCTTTCTAACGCAGTTAAATATACAAAACAGGGAAGCGTTACCCTGAAGGTATATTCAAAATGGATAGAGAAAGATACGATTATGCTCAGCTTTTCCGTAAAAGATACGGGAATCGGTATCCGCAAGGAGGATATTCCGAATATGTTTGATAAGTTTAAACGATTGGAGCTAAGCCGTAATCGAAATGTGGAGGGGACCGGTTTGGGACTGAATATTGTAAAGCAGTTAGTTGAGCAGATGCATGGTAAAATAAAGGTGGAAAGTGAATATGGAAAGGGCTCGGAATTTACGATATCCATTCCGCAAAAGGTAATGGATAAAAATCCGATTGGAGATATGCAGCAGTCCATTAGGGAAAGCAGAGCAGAAAATCGCACATCGGAGAAATTATTTACGGCTCCGGATGCCATTATTCTGGCGGTGGATGACAATGCAATGAACCTTACGCTGATGAAGGCACTGTTAAAAAGAACAAAGATTCAGATAGATACGGCAACCGGCGGAAAGGCATGCTTAGAGCTTACAAAGCAGAAAAAATACGATATGATTCTTATGGATCATATGATGCCTGAACTGGACGGAATCGAAACATTGAAGCTTCTGAAGGCGGATTCTGATAATATAAATAAAGATACCGTTGTTATTGCGTTAACGGCAAATGCTGTTGAGGGCTCACGGGAAATGTATCTGGAATATGGATTTAATGACTATTTCTCAAAACCGATTCAGGCAGACAAGCTGGATGAACTGTTAATACAATATCTGCCGGAGAACCTTGTACATATGGAAAAAAAGGAAACAGAGGCAGCAGAAGAAACGGATACGGCAGAAGATGATTTAAATCCCGTATCACAGGAGATTTCTTCCGAGCTTCTGGCGATAGACAGGACTGTCGGCTTATCCTATTGTCTTAACTCGGAGGAGATATATAAGGAAGTTCTTACAGAGTTCTGTACACAGGTAGAGACCTATCTGCCACAGTTGGAAACTGCCCTGAATGAAAAAAATTGGGCTGAATACGCAATTATTACCCACGCACTGAAAGGAAATTCACTCAATATCGGAGCGTCTGAATTTTCCAAATTATCCTTAGAGCATGAGCTTGCCGGAAAAGAAGAAAATACTGCGTTTATTTATTCCAAATATGGTGTATATCGTGCCGCCCTAATTAAGCTGGCGGAAGAAGTGAAGGCGATGATTTAGAAGGGGTATTCTTGCAAAACTTCTTCTTTTATGTATAATAGGATTTGTGACTTTAAACCATAGAAACCATAGAAAATAGAGGGTTTACGATGATTAGTGCAAATAATGTAACGTATAGAGTAGGCAAAAAAGCCTTATTTGAAGATGTCAACATCAAATTCACGGAAGGAAACTGTTACGGTCTTATCGGAGCGAACGGTGCCGGTAAGTCTACCTTTTTAAAGATTCTTTCAGGACAGCTCGAGACAACAAAGGGTGAGATTGCAATAACACCCGGACAGCGTTTGTCCTTTTTAGAGCAGGACCATTTCAAATACGATGCATATACGGTTATGGATACGGTTATTTTGGGAAATAAGCGTCTCTATGAAATCATGAAGGAAAAGGACGCCATCTACGCAAAAGAGGATTTTACGGATGAGGACGGAATCCGCGCCAGCGAACTGGAAGCGGAATTTGCGGAAATGGACGGATGGGAAGCGGAGTCCAATGCGGCTATGCTGTTAAACGGTCTTGGCATTGATACATCTCTGCATTATGCTCTGATGAGTGACTTAACAGGTAATGATAAGGTTAAGATTCTGCTTGCAAAAGCATTGTTCGGTAATCCGGATATTCTGCTTTTGGATGAGCCGACCAACCATTTGGATTTGGATGCGATTGCATGGCTGGAGGAGTTTTTAATCAACTTTGACAATACGGTTATCGTAGTATCCCATGACCGTTATTTCTTAAATAAGGTATGTACCCATACAGCCGATATCGATTACGGTAAGATTCAGCTATATGCCGGCAACTATGATTTCTGGTATGAGTCCAGCCAGCTTCTGATTAAGCAGATGAAGGAAGCAAATAAGAAAAAAGAAGAGAAAATCAAGGAATTACAGGAGTTTATTTCCCGTTTCTCCGCGAATGCTTCCAAGTCTAAGCAGGCGACCTCCAGAAAGCGTGCTCTTGAAAAAATTGAATTGGATACCATTAAGCCATCCAGCCGAAAATACCCTTATATTGATTTCAGACCCGACAGAGAGATTGGTAATGAAGTTCTTACGGTAGATGGAATCAGTAAGACCATCAACGGTGAAAAGGTGTTGGATAACATTTCCTTTATCGTGGGACACGATGATAAGATTGCATTTGTTGGAAGTAATGAAATTGCAAAAACCACATTGTTTAAGATTTTAGTCGGTGAAATGGAGCCGGATGAGGGAACCTATAAATGGGGCGTTACGACATCACAGGCATATTTTCCGAAGGATAATACCGAAGAATTTGACAACGATTATACGATTACAGAATGGCTGACGGGATATTCTCCTGTAAAGGATGTAACGTATGTACGTGGTTTCCTCGGAAGAATGTTATTTGCCGGCGAAGATGGTGTAAAGAAGGTTAAGGTTTTATCCGGTGGTGAAAAGGTACGCTGTCTGTTATCCAAGATGATGATTTCCGGTGCAAACTGTCTTATTTTTGATGAGCCGACAAACCATTTGGATATGGAATCCATTACCGCATTAAACGAAGGTATGATTAAGTTCCCGGGTGTAGAACTTTTCTCCTGCCACGACCATCAGGTTGTACAGACCACAGCGAACCGTATTATGGAAATTCTTCCTGACGGAACGATGATTGATAAGATTACGACCTACGATGAATATCTGGAAAATGACGAAATGGCAAGAAAACGTACTGTTTATAATGCAGACGCAGCGAGAAGTGAAGATGAAGACTAATCAGAAGCTAACAGTAGATTTACATGTACATTCAGCTAAATCAGACGGAAGTTTGTCTCCGTCTGATTTAGTTTCTTATGCAATAAAAAAAGGATTGACGGCCTTTGCGCTTACAGACCATGATACCGTGGATGGAATAGAGGAAGCATTAAATGCAGCAAAAGGAACAGATATAACAGTGATTCCGGGGATTGAACTGTCCACGGAATATGAAGGAAAGGATATTCATATCGTAGGCTTGATGATTGAGAAAGAGGAGCCTGCTTTCCGTAATAAAATACAGGAGTTTGTGCATTCCAGAGAACTGCGTAATCAGAAAATGTGTCAAAAGCTTACCGAAGCAGGAATGCCTCTCGCATATGAGGAATTGCTTAAAGAATTCCCGAATGCAGTGATTACCCGTGCTCATTATGCACAGATTTTGTTGAAAAAAGGATATACAAAATCATTAAAAGAAGCGTTTGAACGTTATATCGGAGACCATTCTCCATGCTTTATTCCACGGGAAAAAGTAACTCCCGAGGATGGGGTAAAGCTGATTCTGAGTGCAAAGGGGATTCCTGTTTTAGCACATCCCATACAGTACGGCATGGGGGATATGCGTTTACAGCTCTTAATTGACCGGCTGAAAGAGGCAGGACTGCAGGCATTGGAAGCGATTTACTGCACACATAGTCCTTCTGAGGAAGCACAGATGAAGGCACTTGCTAAGAAAAACGGACTTTTAATCAGCGGAGGTTCCGACTTCCATGGAAATGCAAAACCGAATTTGGAAATAGGAACCGGATACGGCAGTTTATATATACCAAAAGAAGTGCTGGATGATTTAATACAAAGGAAGCAGGAATTATTTCCTTAAAAGGAAGCGGATATGAGAAAAATTTTATTTACGGACTTAGACGGGACGTTGTTAAATGATGACTCACTTGTTGTCGGAGATATGAAAAAAGCATTGGATGAAATGACAAAGGCAGGCCATATTCTGGTTCTGTCTTCCGGTCGTCCTCTTGAGAGTATATTAGAAGTAAAGCGTAATGCCAGAATTGATTATCCGGGAGTATATATTATTGCGACAAACGGTACACTGATTTATGATTGTGACAATAAAAAGACAGTCCGGAATTTAACGGTCTCTTTTGATGACGTTGCGGCTGTCTGGAAAATGGCAGAAGAATGCAAAATGCATATACAGACTTATTCCGATACCCATATCATCTGTGCACGTGAAGATGAAGAAATAAAATTCTACCGCAGGCGGATACATATGCCCCTGCTTCTTAGTGGAAATCCGTCATCCGTATTAAAAAAAGAGCCGAATAAGCTTTTAGCCATTGATTTGTATGACCACGAGCGGATTGCGGCTTTTGGAAGAAAAGTGGAGGAGAGATTTTCTGCACGTCTGCAGACTGTTTTTTCCAATCCCTATTACCTGGAGATATTTGCAAAGGAAGCAGGAAAAGGAAGCAGCCTGCGATATCTGTGCGAATATCTGGATATTCCGGTTGAAAACTCTATCGGTGCGGGGGATGCGCAGAACGATATTTCAATGTTAGAAGCTGCGGGGCTTGCTGTTGCGATGTGTAACGGTGATGAAAGCGTAAAGAAATCCGCAGATGTGATTACAAAGCGGACAAATCATGAATGCGGCCTTGCCGATGTGATTTATGAGTACATTCTATAGAAAAAGGGCATAGAATATGAAAAAATATCTATATACCACGGATACTGCTTACTATAAACATTCGTTATAAACAACCACAAGAAACTTTCGCCATTACGTCCGCAATTTCCACAAACTTGAATATGCGGAAGTGTCTCTTTTTTTATCTTTAAAAAAGAATAATTAACAGGTTTTTAATTTTATAAAAAAAATATTAAAACTCATAATAGGGGTTGAAAATACAAAAATGTGAGCTATAATAATATATCAGAAACAGAAAAAACATCGGAGGACGTTTTTTTTTGTAAACAAATTAGCACTCATTCAAAAAGAGTGCTAACAAACATAGAAACCATAAAGGAGGCAGTATTATGAAGTTAGTACCATTAGGAGACAGAGTTGTTATTAAACAGTTAGTTGCGGAAGAAACTACAAAATCCGGGATTGTTATTCCGGGACAGAATAAGGAAAAACCACAGCAGGCAGAAGTTATTGCAGTAGGACCGGGTGGAATGGTTGACGGAAAAGAAGTAAAGATGGAAGTTAAGGTCGGCGATCAGGTTATTTACTCAAAATACTCAGGAACAGAAGTAAAAATTGATGATGAAGAGTTAATTATTGTAAAACAGTCTGATATTTTAGCTATTATTAAATAATATTTAGGAGGCATATAGTTATGGCAAAAGAAATCAAATACGGAGCAGAAGCCCGCAGTGCATTGGAAGCAGGTGTGAATAAACTTGCTGATACAGTCAGAGTTACAATCGGACCGAAAGGAAGAAATGTTGTATTAGACAAATCCTTTGGAGCACCGCTTATTACAAATGACGGTGTAACAATTGCAAAGGAAATCGAATTGGAAGATGCATTCGAAAACATGGGTGCACAGCTTGTAAAAGAAGTTGCAACAAAGACAAATGATGTAGCCGGTGACGGTACTACAACCGCTACTGTTTTAGCACAGTCAATGATTCATGAAGGAATCAAGAACCTTGCAGCAGGTGCAAACCCTATTATTTTAAGAAAGGGTATGAAAAAAGCAACCGATGCAGCAGTAGAAGCAATTGCCAATATGAGCTCTCCGATTAAAGGAAAAGAGCATATCGCAAGAGTTGCAGCAATTTCCGCAGGTGATGACGAAGTAGGACAGTTAGTTGCAGATGCAATGGAAAAAGTTTCTAACGATGGTGTTATCACAATTGAAGAATCCAAGACAATGCAGACAGAATTGGATTTAGTAGAAGGTATGCAGTTTGACCGCGGATATATTTCAGCTTATATGGCTACCGATATGGAAAAGATGGAAGCGGTATTAGACAATCCGTATATCTTAATCACAGATAAGAAAATCAGCAATATTCAGGAAATCCTTCCTGTATTAGAGCAGATTGTTCAGTCAGGCGCTAAACTTCTCATCATTGCAGAGGATGTGGAAGGGGAAGCATTAACAACATTAATCGTTAATAAATTACGTGGTACATTCAATGTAGTAGCAGTTAAGGCTCCGGGATACGGCGACAGAAGAAAAGCCATGTTAGAGGATATTGCAATCTTAACAGGCGGTCAGGTTATCTCTGAAGAAGTTGGTCTTGACTTAAAAGAAACAACCATGGATATGCTCGGACGTGCAAAATCCGTTAAGGTGCAGAAGGAAAATACGGTTATCGTGGAAGGTGCCGGAGAAAAAGCAGCTATTGACGCACGTATCGGACAGATTAAGAAGCAGATTGAAGAAACAACATCTGACTTTGATAAAGAAAAATTACAGGAAAGACTTGCAAAACTTGCAGGCGGTGTAGCCGTTATCCGTGTCGGTGCTGCAACCGAAACAGAGATGAAGGAAGCAAAGCTTCGTCTGGAAGATGCTCTGGCAGCAACAAGAGCGGCTGTAGAAGAAGGTATCATTTCCGGTGGTGGTTCTGCTTACATCCATGCTTCTAAAGAAGTTGCAAAGCTTGCAGATACATTACACGGTGATGAGAAGACCGGTGCACAGATTGTATTAAAAGCATTGGAATCTCCATTGTTCCAGATTGCAGCAAATGCCGGATTGGAAGGCGCCGTAATTATTAATAAGGTGAGAGAATCCGAAGTAGGAATCGGTTTTGATGCATTGAAGGAAGAATATGTAAATATGGTAGATGCAGGTATTCTTGACCCGGCTAAGGTTACAAGAAGCGCATTACAAAACGCTACTTCTGTAGCAGCTACATTACTTACAACAGAATCTGTTGTAGCAAATATCAAAGAAGAAGCTCCGGCAATGCCTGCAGGCGGCGGAATGGGCGGCATGATGTAAAAAATGAAAAGGCTTTTGTTCGGAAGGGTATCTATGTTTGAATACTCTTTCCGAGCAAAAGCCTTTTTTGATTAAAGAAAAATTAAGAAATAAATAATGGCTACCGCGGTAATTGTAGTGTATACTTTTCTTTACGATACATATCTTTTTGCTGCAAAGCCGGAGAATCGAATTTACAGTCAGTATCTGCCAAAGCAGCTTTGATAACTTTTAAGCCTTTATAGGACGGTGGAAGGGAGATTTCTATGGCAAAAAGATTTTTTTGTATGAGTGTTATAATCATATTGATGTTTCTATGTGCTTGTAGGAAAAATGAGACAGAGACGATAGGGCAAGAGGAGGCTGCATCAGAGCCTGTATCTGGGACTGTGTCTGAGCCTATATCTGGGACTGTGTCTGAGCCTATATCTGGGACTGTATCTGAGCCTGAGAGTGAAACTATTACAGAAACCGTAGAAACAGAAGAAGCCAAAACTTCTATCCATGTAGAAAATCCATCATGGGATTATTATACCTCAAACAATGTGCAGTCAGGTACCAGACCCTATGAATTGAAGCTCTTGGTACAAAATACAAATGAGATAATCGATACCGATGCTTGGTTTACAAGAAATAATCTGACTTTACAGAAGGATAATACAGAGGAAGAATATTATGGCGTGGTGGAAGGCAACGGTATTCTGGTTAATATCTATAAGGGCGATAGCTGGATTGCCGGATTGGACTTTTCTGACTATATGTATTCCGACGATTATGTGGAAGAAGATGTGGCTTATATAGAAGAAACAGTTCATGATGCCAGGATACGGGATGGTATTCTGTATGTTTCCACATTTCACTATACTTATGCAGAATCGGCTCCATCCAATGCGTATATTACAGCAATCAATCTTGACGATTATAGTGTAATATGGAAGAGTGAACCGTTAGTCTGTAATTCACTTAATTTTGAAATTGTAGATGACGTTATCTTTTGCGGTTACGGATTTACATCGGAGCCGGATTATTTGTATCAGATTGACAGAATAACAGGGTGTATTTTAGCAAAACAGGAACTGAAAAGTAAGCCGGATTATATCATATATAAAGATGGGAAACTGTATGTGAGGACATATAATACGGATTATGTGTTTGAGGTAGAGAAACAGGAATAAAAGCGTTGATTTGCGATATTTTTGATTTTGTGATACTCTAGGGAATGTTTGAGACAAAAGAAAAAGGGGTATCATAAAGATGTGGTGGATGCTGCTCGTATTATTTTACGGAGTGCTGAAAGGTATCAGAGAAGTAGTAAAGAAAATGGCATTGAAGAAGAACGGTGTCATTGAAGTATTGTTTTTCTATACATTTTTAGCATTCCTTTTTGTTTTTCCACAGGCAAAAAATGCAGGCGGATTAGAAGGAAGTGCCTATTTTGGGATTGCCCTGAAGGCTTTTTTTGTATTCTTGGCCTGGATATTCAGTTTTCGTGCCATTAATAAGATGCCAATCAGCTTATATGGTGTATTGGACTTATCAAGAGTATTGTTTGCAACGCTTTTAGGTGTGATTATACTGAACGAAAAAATGAGTTTTATGAAAACAATAGGGCTGATTTTGGTATCATCAGGCTTATTGCTTTTAAAATATCGTCCCTCCTTTCTGCAATATGGAGAAAGGAAGAATGCACATGCTTTATCGGGAAACGGTAAGTATGTTCTGTTTGCACTTTTTTCTTGTGTCCTGAATGCTTTGTCCGGACTGATGGATAAAATATTAATGCAGAATATGAGCAGTTCGCAGTTGCAATTCTGGTACATGCTTTTTATGCTGCTCTATTACGGAATCTATATGGTAATAACGAAGACAAAATTAAGCCGTGATATATGGAAAAATGGATGGATATGGTTATTAAGCATATTGTTTGTCGCAGCGGATAAAGCATTGTTTATTGCAAACGGAATGGAAGGCAGTCAGATTACGGTCATGACATTGTTAAAACAGAGCGGATGTGTTGTGACAATTCTTGCAGGAAAATTCATTTTTAAGGAGAAAAAGACAGGATATAAATTGTTCTGTGCAGCAATCATTGTTTTGGGAATTGTGATAGGGGTATGTGAAATCTGAGTATATGGAATCTGAATATGTGAAATCTGAGAGATGATTTAATTGTAAGAAAAGGAAACCATGTGCACACGAATTTGAAATGCGACATTAATACAAGTAAAGGATAGTTGTACGGTTGATTCAGGAGTAGGTAGGGGAGAAAATAGAGGTATTTTATTTATTTTATACCCTGATAATTTGGGTTTGTTCATGACAAAACAAGGAAAGTGGCATATATTTTGCATTGCAAGCTTTTTTATACCCCGCCAATGAGAAAAAACGGGGTGAAATGTCTTTGTAAATGTGCTGTACACCCCGCAGGCGATAGGTAAAGAATAAAAAAGAAGCCAAACGGGGTAAAATGGTGCAGTAAGTGCTCTATATACCCCGTGGCAATAAAGCGGGACTACAAATAAGATCAATCGGCAGTCTAATACAAAAGAATAGAATGTATAAGCAGTGTATAAGTGGTGTATAGGAAATTTGACCATGTATTATTACCGGTAGCGACAACATCAGCCATAACAGCAGTGATAGGTGTAATATAATTGACGCAAAAAAGCACTTGTAATATAGTAAAGAATGATAGTTTGGTTTCATGAAGAATGCCTGTACAGCCAACAAACGTGCAATGAAATTATAAATTGCCTGTGTGATATTACAACGGACAGTGAAAGGAAAACACAATGAAAAGACTTCTTATTTATCTTAGGGATTATAAAAAAGAATGTGTGTTGGCACCTTTATTTAAGATGCTGGAAGCATCCTTTGAATTATTTGTACCGCTTGTTATTGCAAGTATGATTGATGTGGGAATAGCGGGAAATAATAAGCCCCTTCTTATAAGAGACTTCTTTTTGTTGATATTATTGGGGCTTATTGGGCTTTCGGTGGCGGTAACGGCGCAGTATTTTTCCGCAAAAGCGGCAATCGGCTTTGCTACAAAGCTGCGGCACCATCTGTTTTCCCATCTGATGGGGTTATCTTATAATGAAATAGACCATATCGGAACCTCTACGATGATTACACGAATGACAAGTGATGTGAATCAGGCGCAGACAGGAGTAAATATGTTTCTTCGTTTATTCCTTCGTTCTCCGTTTGTTGTATTTGGCGCTATGATTATGGCATTTACAATTGATGTGAAATGCGCCATGTATTTTGTTTTTGCCATTATCGGTCTTTCGATTGTTGTTTTTACCATCATGGCATTTAGTATTCCGATGATGAAGGATGTTCAGAAAAAATTAGACACTGTTTTACTGCATACAAGGGAAAATCTTGCAGGTGTGCGTGTTTTACGTGCTTTTTGCAGAGAAGAAGAGGAAATAGAGGAGTTTAGACGTTGTAATGCACTGTTAACCCAAAGACAGAAAAAATCAGGAAGTCTTTCCGGATTGATGAATCCTCTCACATATGTACTGATTAACGTGGCAATTGTTTTATTAATATACAGCGGAGCGGTAAGGGTCTCTCTGGGAAGTCTTACGCAGGGTGAAGTAGTGGCATTATATAATTATATGTCACAGATTCTCGTGGAGCTGATTAAGCTTGCAAACTTAATTGTTACTTTAAATAAGGCGATGGCAAGTGCAAACCGTATCTCTGAGGTGTTTGGTATCAATGCGTCCATTACAGATGGTACGGAAGACTTTGAAGAAAGCAATATTGCTTTGGAAGAGAATTATATTGAATACCGCCATGTCGGATTAACATATGCCGGTTCGGCAGAGGAATCCCTGTCAGATATCAATTTTAAGGTAAAAAAGGGACAGACGGTTGGCGTAATCGGTGGTACTGGCTGCGGAAAGACCACACTTATCAATTTACTGCCCCGCTTTTATGATGTAACAACAGGTGAAGTAATCATAGGCGGAAAAAATGTTAAGGAATATAAGCAGGAGGTTTTACGGGAAAAGATAGGCGTTGTAATGCAGAAATCCGTATTATTTAAAGGCACGATAAGGGACAATCTGAAATGGAGAAAAGAAGATGCCTCTGAAAAAGAAATTATGGAGGCAGTTACAATAGCACAGGCTACGGATGTTGTGGAGAAAAAAGGAGGTCTGGATGCTTTGGTTGAGCAAAACGGCAGGAATTTCTCGGGAGGACAAAAACAGCGTCTTTCCATTGCAAGAGCACTTGTCGGTAATCCGGAGATATTGATTTTGGATGACAGCTCGTCCGCACTTGACTTTGCAACGGATGCGGCATTGCGCAAAGCCCTGAAGGAGCTGAAAGGAAATCCGACTGTTTTTATTGTTTCACAGAGAACCTCGTCCATTCAGCATGCAGATATCATTCTTGTTTTAGATGATGGAAAACTTGTCGGAACGGGTACACATGAAGAACTACTGTCTGCCTGTGAAGTATATAGAGAAATCTATGAGTCACAATATAAAAAAGAAGCATGAAAGAGAAGGAGTTAATGGATGAAAACGATAAAACAGGTTCTTCACTATTTAAAACGATATATTCCGTTGATGCTGCTGTCTCTTCTGCTTGCAGTATTCATTGTGGCATTTACTCTATACGTACCGATTTTAATCGGACGTGCAATTGATAAGATTGTATACGGAAATGTTGATTTTAATGCAATCATTTCCATTTTATGTAAGGTAATAGTATTTGTTGTTTTAACATCCCTTTTTCAGTGGATAATGAATGTAATTAACAATAAAGTAACGTATCATGTAGTACGGGATATTCGGAATGAAGCCTTTGAAAAGATACAAAGACTTCCGTTAAAATATCTTGATTCACGTCCCCAGGGAGAGATTGTAAGCCGTATTATCTCTGATGTGGAGCAGTTTGCAGATGGTTTATTAATGGGATTTACGCAGTTTTTTACAGGTGTAATGACGATACTCGGAACATTGATTTTTATGTTGTCGATTCATAGAGGAATTACGCTTCTGGTAGTACTTGTGACGCCTTTGTCCCTATTTGTGGCAAACTTCATTGCAAAACACACATACTCCATGTTTATGGAACAGTCAAAGACGAGAGGTGAGCAGACGTCTTTAATTGACGAGATGATAGGAAATGAAAAGGTGGTAAAGGCATTTGCACATGAAGAGGAAGCCATAGAGCGCTTTGATGAGGTGAATGAAAGATTAAAAGCCTGTTCCTTTAAAGCAGTATTTTATTCATCCCTGACAAACCCCTGTACACGTTTTGTTAATTCGTTAGTGTATGCGATAGTTGCGCTGACCGGTTCTTTGGCATGTATCGGCGGCTCCATGACAGTCGGAGCGATTACAACGTTTTTAAGCTATGCGAATCAGTATACAAAGCCGTTTAATGAAATTTCGGGTGTTATTACCGAATTACAGAATGCTCTTGCATGTGCAAGCCGTATTTTTTCGCTGATTGAAGAGCCGGAGGAAGCAGAAGATAAAGCGGATGCTTATGTTTTAGAGCATGCAGAAGGAAAAATTGCATGTGAACATGTTTATTTTTCATATGTGCCGGATAAAAAACTGATTGAGGATTTTAATCTGCAGGTAAAACCCGGGCAAAGGGTGGCAATTGTCGGTCCGACGGGGTGCGGAAAGACAACTCTGATTAACCTTCTGATGCGTTTCTATGATACGGATAACGGTGCAATTACGGTAGATAATCATATAATAACAGAAATGACGCGTCATTCCCTGCGTAAAAATTACGGAATGGTTCTGCAGGAAACCTGGCTGAAAGCAGGAACGATACGTGAAAATATCTGTATGGGAAAGGAAGATGCTAAAGAGGAGGAAATGATAGAAGCAGCAAAGGCCTCCCATGCGCATTCTTTTATCAGACGTCTCCCCAAAGGGTATGATACGGTAATAGGAGAGGATGGCGGAATGCTTTCGCAGGGGCAGAAACAGCTTTTATGTATTGCGAGGATAATGCTGGCACTTCCGCCGATGCTTATTTTAGATGAAGCGACTTCTTCCATTGATACCAGAACTGAGTTAAAAATCCAGAATGCATTTGCAAAATTGATGCAGGGAAGAACCAGCTTTATCGTTGCACACCGTCTTTCTACCATTCAAAATGCAGATATAATACTTGTTATGAAGGAAGGAAAGGTAATAGAGCAGGGGAATCATGAAACACTGCTTAAGCAAAACGGCTTCTATTCAATGTTATACAACAGTCAGTTTCAGAATTGACTTGTGTATAATTTAATACTATATTGTAAGATATAAAATATTTTTGCGGCACAAATATGAAGGCAGGCATTACTATGGATAAGCTAAAGGCAATACAGGATGAGAACAAGAATATTGGTGTGGTAATTGATGATGGTCGTATTCAGGCGTTGAAGGAGCATCTGACTCCCGACGAATTATATGATGATCTGATTTCGCGTGTAAAAAAATACCATCCATCTGATGATATTACATTAATTGAAAAAGCATACCAGTTAGCGGCGGAGGCGCATAAACAGCAGACGCGTAAGTCCGGTGAACCGTATATTATACATCCGTTGTATGTATCCATTATTCTTGCAGATTTGGAAATGGATAAGGAAACAATTGCAGCAGGCCTTTTACATGACGTAGTAGAAGATACAATATATACAAAAGAGCAGATTGCGGAATGGTTTGGAGAAGAAGTGGCACTTTTAGTGGATGGTGTTACAAAACTTCAACAAATAAACTTTCCTCATGAGCGTGCACAGGAACAGCTTCCTATCGGAGAAAAAACGTTAGATAAATCGGCTGAAAAGCTTGAATTGCAGGCAGAAAATCTTCGTAAGATGTTTCTGGCAATGGCAAAGGATATTCGAGTCATTATTATCAAGCTGGCAGACCGTCTTCATAATATGCGTACCTTAAAGCATATGCCGCCCGAAAAGCAGCAGCAGATTGCAAGGGAGACTTTGGATATTTATTCCCCGATTGCGCAGAGGCTTGGTATCAGTAAGATAAAGGTAGAACTGGATGATTTATCCTTAAAATATCTTAAACCGGATGTATATTATGACCTTGTGGATAAAATTGCCGCAAGAAAGAGCGAGCGTGAGCAGTACATCCAGAGGATTGTGGAAGAAGTAAGCAAGCATATTGCCAATGCGGGAATTGAAGCAAAGATTGACGGACGTGTAAAGCATTTCTTCAGTATTTATAAGAAAATGGTCAATCAGGATAAGACCATTGACCAGATATATGATTTGTTTGCGGTTCGTATTATTGTAGACAGTGTGAAAGACTGCTATGCGGCATTGGGTGTGATTCATGAAATGTATAAACCGATTCCCGGACGTTTCAAGGATTATATTGCCATGCCGAAGGCAAATATGTACCAATCTCTTCATACTACACTGATTGGATTTAACGGACAGCCGTTTGAAATTCAAATCCGTACGTTTGAGATGCATAAGGCTGCTGAATTTGGTATTGCTGCGCATTGGAAGTACAAAGAAGCTTCCGATGGTAAAAAGGTAGAAGCACAGGAAGAAGAAAAGCTGGCATGGCTCAGGCAGATTTTGGAATGGCAGAAGGACATGTCCGATAACCGCGAATTTATGAATCTGTTAAAGAGCGATTTGGATTTGTTCTCTGACAGCGTATATTGCTTTACGCCTACGGGAGAGGTAAAGAATCTTCCGGCAGGAAGTACGCCGGTTGACTTTGCTTATGCTATTCACAGTGCTGTCGGTAACCGCATGGTTGGTGCAAGAGTTAACGGAAAACTGGTTACCATTGATTATCAAATTAACAACGGTGACCGGATAGAAATTATTACATCACAAAATTCCAAAGGACCGAGCCGAGATTGGTTAAAGCTTGCAAAGTCCACACAGGCAAAAAACAAGATAAACCAATGGTTTAAAAACGAATTTAAAGAAGACAATATCATAAAGGGAAAAGATTTATTTGCTGCATATTGCAAAGCAAAAACAATTGATTTGCTTGCGATTACAAAGGCTGAATATATTGCGGCTATTTGTAAAAAGTATGGTTTCCGTGATTGGGACAGCGTTATGGCTGCTGTCGGACACGGAGGGTTAAAAGAAGGCCAGATTATTAATAAAATGGTGGAGTTTTATGAGCGCGACCATAAGAAAGTAATCAGTGATGCGGAAATACTTGCTTCCGTAGAGGATAATGCACAGAATAAGCATATGCAGCCGCGGAAGTCAAAAAGCGGTATTATCGTAAAGGGAATAGATGATATAGCAGTCCGATTTTCTAAGTGCTGCAGTCCGGTTCCCGGTGATGAAATAGTCGGCTTTGTTACAAGAGGGCGAGGTGTATCCATTCATCGTACGGATTGTATTAATGTACTAAATCTGCCGGAATTTGACCGTGCAAGACTGATTGATGCTGATTGGCAGCAATCGGGGGAAACGCAAAGTGAGAAATATCTGGCAGAGATTGTTATTTATGCAAATAACCGTAACGGTCTGCTGGTCGATATTACGAAAGCATTAACGGAAAAGAATATTGATATTCTCAGTATGAATACCCGTGTAAGTAAGCAGGGAGTTGCTACATTGGCAGTTTCTTTTGAAACCACGGGAAGAGAAGAATTAAACCGTGTTATAGACAGAATTCGAAATATAGAGAGTGTGCGTGATATAGAGCGTACAACAGGTTAAAGTATGTAAAGGTAGGGTGTTATGGCTGATTTGAAAATCGGAAGAATGATGCTGGGCGTATGCCAGACAAACTGTTATTTTTTGTACCGTGAAGGAACAAACAGGGTTATTTTTGTTGACCCGGCCGATTACGGGGAACATATTTATAAGACGATGAAGGAGAATGGCTTTGAAGTAGCGGCGATTCTGCTGACACACGGTCATTTCGACCATATCTGGGGATGCAGTGCGCTTCGTAAGTTAAGCAGTGCACCGGTCTATGCGTATGAGGGAGAGGAAGATTTGCTGTTATCTTCCGATTTGAACGTGTCTGAAAATGCCGGCAGGGCATGTACGGTAAAGGCAAATACGCTTTTAAAGGATGGCGAGACGGTAACGATTGAGGATATGACATTTACAGTGCTTGCGACACCGGGGCATACAAAGGGAAGCTGCTGTTATTATTTTGAAGAAGCAAAAATTTTAATCAGCGGTGATACTTTATTTGAAGAATCTGTCGGAAGAACCGACCTCCCAACGGGAAGTATGGGTACTTTGACACGTTCCATTGCGGAAAAATTAGCAGTTCTTCCGGATGATGTGACGGTATATCCGGGACACGGCGACAGTACAACAATCGGTCATGAAAAGAAATATAATCCGTTTTGGCCCCAAATGTGATGGGAGCCGGCAAAAGAAAGGAAAACAGGACTAACCTGAAAAGAAAAAGATGATTGTAGTAAAATGTAATAAGAATGAATTTGTATATGATATTCATTCACTGGTAAAGGCATTTTATCCGGCAGAAGAGGTAAAGGTATTTGAAGAGGGGGAGAAACTCCTCTCTTCAGATGAAAATCTGCCGGAATTTTTTATATTATTTGAAAATCAGGGAATTAAAATCACCATATTGGCAGATGGTGAAAAGAAAGTGGAACAGGCAGTCTCTTTACCTGAGAATTTGTCGCGACCGGACTGTAAAAATGCATTAAAGAAGCTTCTTTACGGCATTCTGAGTGAATATACGAATAAGCAGCTCCCATGGGGAAATCTGACAGGAATCCGCCCGACGAAGATTGCTTACGGTTTGCTGGAAAAGGGAATATGCAGAGAGAAAATAGCAGCCTATATGAAGGATACATATTCCTGCTCGGATAAAAAGGCTTTTCTGGCTTATGACATCGCGCAAAGAGAGCATGATATTTTATCCCATATACATTATGAAAACGGCTACAGTCTGTATATCGGAATCCCGTTCTGTCCGACTACATGTTTATACTGTTCTTTTACCTCGTATTCCATTGCAGCTCACCGTAATGAAGTGGATGCATACCTGATGGCTTTGGAAAAAGAAATTGACTATGTGGCAGAATCCTTTGCGGATAAAACATTAGACAGTATCTATATCGGAGGCGGAACGCCCACGACTCTTGAAGCAGAGGAGTTAGACCGTCTGCTATCTTATATCGATAATAAACTCGATTTGTCACAAGCCTTGGAATATACCGTGGAGGCAGGTCGTGCGGACAGTATTACAAAGGCTAAGCTTGAGGTTATAAAAAAGCATGGTGTTACCAGAATTTCCGTCAATCCGCAGACTATGAAGGAGGAGACATTAAAGCTAATCGGAAGACGCCACAGTGTAGCACAGGTAAAGGAAGCATTTGCACTGGCAAGAGAACTTAAATTTGACAATATCAATATGGATTTGATTCTGGGGCTTCCCAATGAGACAAAAGAAGATGTGGAAGAGACCCTGCGTCAGGTAAAGGAGTTGAATCCGGACAGTCTAACGGTACATTCCCTTGCGATAAAGCGTGCTTCCAAAATGAGCGAGTGGATTATTAAAGAGGGCATACAATGTCTGCATAATACGGATGAAACAATGGAGTCGGCTGCTATGGCGGCAGAAAAAATGCATATGCAGCCGTATTATTTATACCGGCAGAAGAATATGTCCGGCAACTTTGAAAATGTCGGTTATGCACGAGAAGGGAAATACGGTATTTACAATATCCTGATTATGGAGGAAGTGCAGTCAATTGTGGCACTCGGGGCCGGTACTGTGACAAAAAGAGTATTTCCGGATGGAAGGATTGAGAGATGCGATAATGTAAAGGATATTGCCCAATATATTGAAAGAATTAACGAAATGATTAATAGGAAGAGACTGCTCTTCGCTGATGAGATTTGTGAGGAAAAACAAGATGAAATTTAATGTAAATAAATTTTTGAGGAAAATTCTCGTAATTGCGGGAGGAGCAGAGTAGCTTGTATGGGAATTGGATGAATTGTTATAAAGATATGGGACAGCTTACAACTGTCCCGTTTTGCATCATCATCAATTCAACAAATACACCCCCAGATTCAGATAAGCCGCGAAGCTTACCCAGATAAAGTACGGAAGTAACATATATCCTGCAGGTTTAGAGATACGGAAGAAAGAAACCATGGTAGCAATAATAAATCCCCAGAGGCATAAAAGCCATATAAGGGAGAAGAGATACCATCTGCAGTTAAAAAACCAGATGGACCAGAAAAAGTTTAGTACGAGCTGTATGGCATAGAGTGTAAGCGCCATGGAGGTATCGGCATCTGCCGAGTATATCAGGTAAGAGGCAATTCCCATAAGAATGAACAAAATAGTCCATACAATAGGAAAAAGCCACATGGGAGGCGTAAGCGGTGGCTGGTTCACGGAAGCAAAGGATTTCATGCCATCTTTGGTCAGCCAGGCAGAAAGACCGCCTACTGCAAGGGGAATGGCAACGGCTGTAATCAGATTACTCCAGTTGATTTCACTTGTATTTATTTCAAAATATTTTGTTTTCATAATATACCTCTTTCTTTTTTGTTTAGTTATTTTTAGATATTTATAACTATTACAAATGTGTTGTATTTTCCGAAAGTATACCTCTATAATAGAATATGTAAAAAATAAAATATTATTAGAAAAACTCTGGAAGGAAAGATGTTTTTTTTTGAAAACAATTTTCCTTTTTGTATATATTCTGGTAAAATAGAATGAAATGAGTAAAAAGTGAAATATGTACTATATGGAAAGAGGGACAAATCATGGCATTGAGTAAGAAACCGGTAACCGGGATGAAAGATATTCTGCCGGCAGAAATGCAGATTCGAGATTATGTGATTGGTGTAATCAAAGAAACTTATGCACAGTTCGGCTTTACAAGCATTGAGACTCCCTGTGTGGAAAATATTGCAAACTTAAGTAATAAACAGGGCGGAGAAAATGAGAAGCTGATTTTTAAAATATTAAAGCGTGGAGAGAAATTAAATCTTGAGACCGCGCAGTCACAGGAGGATTTGACTGACAGCGGACTCCGCTATGATTTAACGGTTCCTCTTGTAAGATTTTATTCCAACAATGCGGCAAATTTACCTGCTCCGTTTAAGGCATTACAAATCGGACCGGTATGGCGTGCGGATCGTCCGCAGAGAGGACGCTACCGCCAGTTTTATCAGTGTGATATCGATATTTTAGGGGAACCCTCCAATCTGGCTGAAATTGAGCTGATTACCGCGACAACAACGACCTTGGGCAGGCTGGGATTTAAGAATTTTGAAATTCGTATCAACGAGAGAAGAATTTTAAAAGCAATGGCAGAGTACAGCGGATTTCCGGAGGAATCATACGATACCGTATTTATTATTTTAGATAAAATGGACAAAATTGGTCTTGACGGTGTTGCAGAGGATTTATTAAATAACGGATTTAATCAGGAAAGTATTGACAAATATCTTTCCCTGTTTAAAGGAATGGAAGAACATAAAGATGACGGTCTTTCCTTCCTTGCGGATACATTGGGAGATTGTCTGGATGCTGATATAAAAGATAATCTTGCACAAATCATCGAAAGTGTGGAAGCATGTAAGAATGCTGAATTTAAGATGGTTTTTGACCCGACACTGGTGCGCGGTATGAGCTATTATACGGGAACGATTTTTGAAATTGCGATTCCTGAATTTGGCGGGAGCTGCGGTGGCGGCGGAAGATACGATAAGATGGTTGGAAAATTTACGGGTAATGATACACCGGCATGTGGTTTTTCAATCGGATTTGAACGAATTGTGTTGTTATTATTGGAAAGCGGTTTTCAGATTCCGGGTGCGAAAAAGAAGACTGCATACCTGATTGAAAAAGGTGTCGGAACAGATATATTATGTGATGTTATGAAGCAGGCACAGGAAGCCAGAAATAACGGCGAGCAGGTGCTTGTGGCAAGAATGAACAAAAACAAGAAATTCCAAAAGGAACAGCTGACAAAGGAAGGATATGAACAATTTAAAGAGTTCTTTAAAAATCCTTTAAAATAAACAGGGTGAAAACACAGCCAATACGGCGGAATGAGAGGCAGAAAAATGGCAGAATCAATGAAGGGACTTAAAAGGTCCCATAGATGTGGGGAGTTATCCGAAAAAAATATCGGCGAAAAAGTAACGGTAATGGGCTGGGTTCAGAAGCAGCGTAATAAGGGTGCGATTATCTTTGTTGATTTACGTGACCGTTCCGGTATTTTACAGATTATCTTTGAGGAAGATACGGTTGGCAGCGAGGGATTTGAAAAAGCGTATCGTCTCCGCAGCGAGTTTGTAATTGCAGTAGAAGGAATTGTGGAGGCAAGAGAGGGTGCAGTTAATGAAAATCTTGCAACCGGTAAGATTGAAGTAAAGGCACAATCCATTCGTATTTTAGCGGAAGCCGAGACGCCTCCTTTTCCGATTGAAGAGGATTCCAAGACAAAAGAAGAACTGCGCTTAAAACATCGTTATCTGGATTTGAGAAGACCGGATTTACAGCGTAATATTATGTTAAGAAGCAAAATCGCAAGCGAAATCCGTGCCTTTATGGCTAAAGAAGGATTTATTGAAATTGAGACACCGATGCTTGGAAAAGCAACTCCGGAGGGAGCAAGAGAATATGTGGTACCAAGCCGTGTACATCCGGGTAATTTCTATACGCTTCCGCAGTCACCGCAGCTGTATAAGCAGCTTTTGATGTGTTCCGGATATGACCGCTATATCCAGATTGCAAGGTGCTTTCGGGATGAGGATCTTCGTGCAGACAGACAGCCTGAATTTACACAGGTGGATATGGAGCTTTCCTTTGTAGATGCAGAGGAAGTAATGGAAGTAAATGAAAGACTGATTCAGCATGTCTGCAAAGAAGCAATCGGGCTTGATGTAACCCTTCCGCTTCCGCGTATGACATGGCAGGAAGCAATGGACCGTTTCGGTTCCGATAAACCGGATACGCGTTTTGGGATGGAGTTAACCGATGTTTCTGACACGGTAGCGGGCTGTGGCTTTGGTGTTTTCACAGGTGCACTTCAAAACGGCGGTTCCGTACGCGGTATTAATGTAAAAGGACAGGCAGAAATGCCAAGAAAGAAAATAGATGCTCTGGTTGAACTTGCAAAGGGCTGTGGGGCAAAGGGACTTGCATATTTGTGCTGCATGCCGGATGGCTCATACAAATCTTCTTTTGCAAAGTTTATGACAGAAGAAGAACTGCAGGCATTGGTAAATAAGATGGGCGGAGAAGCAGGAGATCTTTTGTTATTTGCCGCAGATAAAAATAAAATTGTATGGAGTGTATTGGGTGCACTGCGTTTAGAAATGGCAAAACAGTTGGAATTATTGGATGACAATCAGTTTAACTTCTTATGGATTACGGAATTCCCTCTGCTTGAGTACAGCGATGAGGAAGAACGTTTTGTTGCGATGCATCATCCTTTCACGATGCCAATGGAAGAGGATTGGGAATATATTGATTCTGATCCGGGAAGAGTACGTGCAAAAGCATATGACATTGTCTTAAACGGTGTCGAGCTTGGTGGGGGAAGTGTGCGAATTCACCAGGCAGATATTCAGTCTAAGATGTTTGAAGTACTGGGATTATCACCGGAAGTGGCGCAGGACAGATTCGGATTTTTACTGGATGCATTTAAATACGGCGTGCCGCCGCATGCAGGGCTTGCATACGGTCTTGACAGACTTGTGATGCTTTTGGTAAAAGCAGATTCCATCCGTGAAGTAATTGCATTCCCGAAGGTTAAGGATGCTTCCTGTCTGATGACGCAGGCTCCGAATGTAATTCCTGAAAAACAGTTGGAAGAATTGTGTATCAAGTTAGACATACCGGAAGCAGAACAGGAATAAGCTCTTTTTTCTCCTGTAAATGTGAAAGAATGGGAAGGATATAGTTTTTACTGTATGAAAGAATATCGAGGAAAAAGTGTCCATGAGGGTATTGCATTTGGTTCTGTTTGTTTTTTTGACAGAGGTTATACGGATATCGTAAGAGTAGATACTGCTTATCCTCAGATAGAAATAAAACGGTTTGAAACAGCCGTTACGAAAACAGTCTTGGAACTGCAGGAACTTTGTGAAAAAGCCGGACTTCTGGTTGGAGATGAGAAGGCAGAAATCTTTGAAATGCAGAAAATGATTGCATTGGATGATTTACTTGCAGAGGATGTAAAAAAGTATATTCTTGATAATTCCTGCAATGCAGAATATGCATTGTCAAAGGCTGCAAATGATTATACTGCCAGAATTTCATTGCTGGAGGATGAGCTTCTTCGTGCAAGGAACGAAGACTGTCTGGATGTTTTTAGAAAAATATTAAAGCATATGTCAAATGATGAGGCAGAAGAACCGGTTTTGAAACAACCGGTTATTTTGCTTGCTACTGATATAAGCCCCGGAGAGACGATTAATCTTGATAAAGAAAAAGTTCTTGCCATTGTATTATTGGGCGGAAGTGAATATTCCCATACGGCAATCCTGGCAAAATCACTGGATATTCCGTGTATTGTTCAAACGGATGTAATCTGTCCTGCAAACCTGCATGGAAAAGAAGCCGGGGTAGATGGAAAGGAAGGACTTTTTTATGTTGAACCGACTGAGGAGATTATAACAGAACTAAAAGAGAAGCAGAGACAGATACGAAAGAGGCTGCAAAATCTGCAGAATATGGTCGGGCTGGAAAGCCGGACAAAGGATGGCAGACTCATACGTGTTTTTGCCAATATAGAAACACCGGATGACCTTCCAAAAGTGAAGGAGCAGGATGCGGAAGGAATCGGTTTGTTCAGAACGGAGTTTTTATATTTGTCACGTAGTATTTATCCTGAAGAAGAAGAGCAGTTTGCTGTTTATCGTGATGTGATAGCCGGTATGGAAGGAAGACCGGTTATCATAAGAACCCTGGATATAGGTGCTGATAAAACGGTACCGTACCTGTCGTATGTAAAAGAAGATAATCCTGCCATGGGAATGCGCGGAATCCGTTTGTGTCTGGCACAAAAGCAATTGTTTCTGATACAGTTAAAAGCTTTGCTTCGTGCGTCGTCATATGGGAATGTATCCATTATGTTTCCGATGATTTCTTCCGTTTGGGAGATACAGACAGTCAATGAACTTATTTTAGAGGCAAAAAAAATCCTGACAGAAGAAGGAAAAAACTTCGGCAATCCAAAGATGGGAATTATGATTGAAACTCCGGCAGCGGTTGTAATTGCAGAGGAGCTTGCGGAATATGCAGATTTTTTCAGTATAGGAACAAATGATTTGACACAGTATACGTTAGCGGCTGACAGGACAAATCCGGCGATGGACATCTATACGAATCCATATCATGAAGCCGTCTTAAGATTGATAGAAATGACGGTTAAGAGTGGACATAAAAAGGGAATTCCCGTAGGTATATGCGGTGATCTTGCTGCAGATTTGACAATGACGGAGTTATTCATACGGCTTGGAGTAGATGAATTGTCAATACCTGCCGGTAAGGTTCTTTCCCTTCGTAAAAAAATAAGAAGTTTAGATTGCACAGAAAAGAAAGGCAAGGGAAAATGATGGATTGCAAAGAAGTTCAAAAAAACATTACCGCTTTTCTGAATGATGAGCTGGACGGAAGAAGCTCTGAAAGCTTTCTAGGGCATATAAAGGAATGCCCGGAATGCAGGGAAGAGTTAAGTATACAATATTTGGTAAGAGAAGGTACTGCACGTTTGGAGGAAGGCGGCAGCTTTGATTTGAATAAGGATTTAGAAGATTTAATAACTTCTTCTTCCCAAAAAATACAAAATCGTCGTATTGCGGCTTTTTGTATATATTCATTGGAATTTATTGCAATCATAGCGGTAATATTTATCTTAGTGCTTGTTTTTTACAGTAAATAAGCAAAATATCAAACGTAAGCATAAAAAAGTTTACAGAAAGAATATGGTATAAAGCATGGATAAGAAGCTGGTGTTAATTGACGGTCACAGTATTTTAAACCGCGCATTTTACGGGGTTCCCGATTTGACAAATGCGGAAGGACTGCATACAAACGGTATCTATGGTTTTTTGAATATTTTATTTAAGATTCTGGAGGAAGAGAAGCCGAGATACCTCTGTGTTGCATTTGATGTGAAGGAGCCGACCTTCCGTCATAAGATGTATGCAGAATATAAAGGCACACGTAAGCCGATGCCGCAGGAGCTGCGTGAGCAGGTGGGAGTATTACAGGATGTGCTTAATGCCATGCAGGTTACTGTCGTAAAAAAAGGCGGATACGAAGCGGATGATATACTTGGAACACTTGCAAGGAAAGCAGAAGCGGAAGGGATGGATGTAACACTGGTATCGGGAGACCGTGACCTTTTACAGATTGCGAGTGACAGAATAAAAATCCGTATTCCGAAAACAAAGGGCGGAAGAACGGAAACAGAAGATTATTATGCAAAGGATGTGCTTGAAAAATATCAGGTAACACCGGTTCAGTTTATTGAGTTAAAGGCATTAATGGGGGATTCCGCGGATAATATTCCGGGGGTGCCCAAGGTAGGAGAAAAGACAGCCATTGGATTAATGGTGACATATGGCTCTATTGAAGAAATATATGCACATATTGATGAAATTACGAAAAAGAGCATTAAGGAATCGTTAATTGAAAATAGAGATTTGGCTGATTTAAGCAAAGCTCTGGCAACGATTAAAACGGATTGTGAATTGGATGTGGCGTTTGAGGATATGACAATCCGCGACTTTTATACGAAGGATGCATATACTCTTTTTCAGAAATTGGAATTTAAAAATATGCTTACCCGTTTTTCAAATGAAAATATCGAAGAAAAGGGTATGCATTTTGAAAAAAAGAGAGTTGCGGATTTATCGGAATGTGAGACGGTATTCGCAGATGCGCAGAAGGCGGAGCATGCCGCTGTCTTATTTTTAAAAGAAGAAAGTGATAAGGATTTTCTGGCGGTTGCGCTGTGTTTTTCGCCTGAGAACAGTTATGTTCTAATACCGGAAGGGTTTTTAACAAAGCAGTATTTAGCGGAAAAAGTAAAAGAATTGGCTGGGAAGGTTCAGATTACCACGTTTTCGGTGAAGGATTTTTATGAGTATGCGGGTTTTGATGATATAAAGCAGCCACATGATTTAAAGCTTGCATTATATCTTATTAACCCTGTAAAGAATGCTTATTATATGGAAGACCTTGCAAGAGAATATCTTGATATTCCGATAAAAGAGAGAGAACAGTATTTTGGCAAAAAGACACTTATGCAGGCCTTTGCGGAAAATCCGGAAGATTTTACCGTATATGGGGCTGTGCTTGCATATGTTTTGTATGCGGCCGGCACACCTGTCATATCAAAGGTGTCGGAATTGGGAATGCAGGATTTATATACAGAAATAGAACTGCCGCTTTCCAAAGTATTATATGATATGGAAAAGAAAGGCGTACTGACGGATAAAGAGGAATTAATCCGTTATGGTGAATCACTTGTAGATAGAATCAATCAGCTTCAGGAAGCAGTTTATAAAGCTGCCGGTGAAGAATTTAATCTCAACTCACCAAAGCAGTTGGGGGAAATTTTGTTTGGGAAGCTGGGGCTCCCGGGCAGTAAAAAAACAAAATCCGGTTATTCAACCGCAGCGGATGTTTTGGAAAAATTATCGCTGGAGTATCCTATTGTTGCGGATATTCTTGAATACCGTACCTTGGCAAAGCTTAAATCTACCTATGCGGACGGTTTGCTGCAATGTATCGCGCAGGACGGCAGAATTCATACAACCTTTCAGCAGACTGTAACTGCAACAGGAAGAATAAGCTCTACGGAGCCTAATTTACAAAATATACCGATGCGTATGGAATTGGGACGCAGAATAAGAAAAGCATTTATTCCCAAAGAGGGATATGTTTTTATTGATGCGGATTATTCACAGATTGAGCTGCGTCTGCTTGCACATATGTCCGGTGATGAGCAGTTGATAGAGGCATACAGACAGCATGCTGATATCCATAGAATTACGGCATCAAAGGTATTTCATACCCCGTTTGAGGATGTTACGGATTTGCAGAGACGTAATGCAAAGGCTGTTAATTTCGGAATTGTATATGGCATCAGTTCATTCGGCTTGAGTCAGGATTTGAGTATTAACCGTAAAGAAGCGGAAGAATATATACAGGCTTATTTTGCACAATATCCTAAGGTAAAGACCTTTTTGGACGAAACAGTGGAACATGCGCAAAAAGACGGATATGTTACGACCATGTTTGGAAGAAGAAGGCCGCTTCCTGAAATATTAAGCAGTAATTTCATGCAGCGTTCCTTTGGAAAACGAGTGGCAATGAATGCACCGATTCAGGGAACGGCAGCAGATATCATGAAAAAGGCAATGATTCGTGTCTGGGAAGAACTAAGAAGGCAGAATCTGGAAAGCTGCATATTGATTCAGGTTCATGATGAGCTTCTTTTAGAAGTAAAAAGAGAAGAAGCAGAGGCGGTGCAGGAAATCCTTATAAAAGGAATGAAGGAAGCTGCAGAACTAGCTGTTGAATTGGAAGTTGATGTCCATTCGGGAGCTGATTGGTATGAGGCAAAGTAGAGAATAAAACGGGAGTTTTATTGTTGGTGTAAATATGCAGGTTATCGGAATCACAGGCGGCATCGGTGCGGGTAAGTCACAGGTGCTGCAGTACATAAAACAGCATTATGATTGCAGAATTATACTGGCGGATGATGTCGGGAATGAAGTAAAGCTTCCCGGAAAAAACTGTTATAAGCAGTTGGTAGAATTGCTTGGGAATGATATACTTGATGTAAACGGTTTTATAGTGAAGGAAAAGATGGCTGCTAAAATCTTCTCGGATGTATCGTTGTTATCAAAAGTAAATGCAGTGATTCATCCTGCCGTACAGGAGTACATTCTTACGGAAATAAAAAAAGAAAGACTAAAGCAGCAATATGATTTCTTTTTTATTGAAGCGGCACTTTTGATTGAATGCGGATATTCAGCCATTGTAGATGAAATGTGGTATATTTATGCAGATGAAGAGGTGCGTAGGAATCGTTTGCTGGAAAACAGACATTATAGTAATGAGAAGATAGACAGTATTATGCAGAAGCAGTTGCGGGAAGAGGATTTCAGAAAAAACTGCAGTGTTGTAATTGATAACAGTCATGATTTAAAAGATACAGAAAAACAAATCGATAGGATTTTGGGGGAAAAGCTGTGGAAAATGTAAAAAAATATCCCGGACAGCTTGTATTTGGTCTGGATATCGGAACAAGAAGCATTGTCGGAACAGTAGGATATCGTCAGGGTGACGGACGTTTTGTCGTAGTTGCACAATGTGGCAGGGAACATGAAACAAGAGCCATGCTGGACGGACAGATTCATGATATAGGCAAAGTCGGCTCAACAATTCTTGAAGTAAAGCAGCGTCTGGAAGAAAAACTGTCACGCAAACTCGAAAGAGTATGCATAGCAGCTGCCGGACGTGTCCTGAAAACAATCCAGATTCATACGGATATGGAATATGATTCGGAAAAGATTGTGCTTCAGGAGGACATCTATGCCCTGAATTCAATGGCAACAGAAGATGCGTATAAAGAATTTTTAAAAGATAATGAATCCGATATTCGTTTTTATTGTGTCGGAAGCAGCGTGGTACGGTATTATCTGAATGATTATCCGATTAGTAATTTATTGGACCACAAAGCAAAAAAAATCGGCGTGGATATGATTGCAACATTCCTTCCGGATGATGTAGTAGATGGTTTATACAAAGCAGTCGGAATTGCCGGACTTAGTGTGGCAAGTCTGACGTTAGAGCCGATTGCGGCAATAGAGCTGGCAATTCCGGAGAAATTCCGTCTGTTAAATATTGCACTTGTTGATGTCGGAGCGGGAACAAGTGATATTTCCATTACAAAAGAGGGGACTATTACGGCATTTGGCATGATTCCCATTGCAGGAGATTCTTTGACAGAGGCTATCGCCATGCATTGCATGGTTGACTTTAATACGGCTGAAAAAATTAAACGGGATGCCGGAATGCAGGACGTTGTTACCTATGAAGATATTATGGGGCTTACCCAGCAGATTAGCAGTACGGAGGTAGAAGCTTTACTTGCACCTTCCGTTGCTGACATGACGGATAAGGTGGCAGAAAAAATACTTTCCCTGAACGGAAACAAGTCAGTTGGAGCGGTCTTCGTTGTCGGGGGAGGTGGTAAAATACCGGGCTATACAAAGGCACTTGCCGAAAAATTAAATATTGCCCCCGAGAGAGTTGCCATCCGCGGCAGGGAGGTTATGCAGAATATTATTTTCGAGGATACGGACTTGGAGCAGAATTCCCTTTTAGTGACACCAATCGGTATCTGTCTTGGCTTTTATAAGGAAAATCATAATTTTATATATGTGAATTTTAATGATACAACGGTCAAGCTGTATAACAATGAAAAACTAACCGTTATGGATGCTGCCATGCAGGCAGATTATTCATCTGTTGACTTATTCCCGAAGAGCGGAAAAGAGCTTACTTTTACTGTAAACGGAAAATCGCGTTTTGTCCGTGGGGCAATGGGAGATGCAGCAGTCATTTCATTAAATGGAGAAATTGCCAATCTGCATTCGGCAATTAAAGAGAATGATATTATCCGGGTAAAGGAATCGACAGCGGGAACCCCGGGTAAAATGAGTCTGGACAAGCTGCCGGAATATAAAAATGAGATACATATATTTGTAAACGGGAAAAAAGTTACAATACCTAAATTTCCATCCGTAAACGGCTCACTTATTACAGGTACATATGAAATAGCAGAAGGAGATGTAATTGAATTTCTGGATTATGTTACGGTAGAACAGATAAAAACCTTTATGGATATTATTGTGGAGAAAAACAGTGTTTGTCTTGTGAATAACAGAAGGGCGGAGCCGGATACACCCGTTTATGAGAATTTTGAGGTAGTATGGAAACTTGCGGACAAGCCGGATGAAGAAAAATGGCTGGATGAATCGGGAGAGGATTCTGCCGACGAATTGATTGATGAAGTAATTGGGGAAGCTCTTGATGAAGAGGAGACCAGGGAACCCCTTGAAGAAGAGGAGACCAGAGAACAAGACAAGTCAGGAACGGTTACTGTTATGGTAAACGGCAGACCGGTAGCAATGACCGGCAAAAGAAGCTATGTTTTTGTAGATATATTTAATTATATTGATTTTGATTTATCAAAACCGCAAGGAGCAATTGTAACGACAGTGAATGATCATGATGCAAATTACATGGAAACACTTCATGAGGGTGATATTATAGAGATATATTGGAGGAAACCATGATGCGGTTATGCTCTATAGCAAGCGGAAGCAGCGGTAATTGTATTTATGTGGGTTCAGATACAACGCACATACTGGTGGATACGGGAATAAGCAGAAAAAGGACAGAAGAAGGGCTTGCCCAGATAGATATATCATTGCAGGATATAGACGGTATATTAATTACACATGAACATTCAGACCACATAGGCGGTCTAGGTGTAATCAGTCGTAAATATCATATTCCTATTTATGCCACGAAAAAGACAATCGATGCGATTGAGAAGTCCTCTTCATTGGGTAGAGTGGAATCGGAATTATTTCATCCTGTCACAGCGGATGAAACATTTATGATTAAAGATATAAAATGTAATCCGATGCATATTTCCCATGATGCGGCAGACCCTGTGGCATATCGTTTTAAATGCGGTCATAAGCAGTTAGCAGTTGCAACGGATATGGGAACCTATACCGACTATACCGTGGAATGCTTAAAGGGAATGGATGCTCTGTTTTTGGAGGCAAACCATGACGTGAATATGCTGCAGGTGGGGCCGTATCCGTATCCGTTAAAGCAGCGGATTTTGGGAGACAGAGGCCATTTGTCAAATGAGCGTTCCGGACAATTGCTTAGTAAGCTGCTTCATGATAAACTACAGACAATTGTTTTAGGACATCTCAGTCAGGAGAATAATCTGCCGGAACTGGCATATGAAACAGTACGCCTTGAAATTAATATGGAGGATAATCCGTATAAGGCAGATGATTTCCCGATGTTTGTAGCGAGAAGGAGCTGCCCGTCAAAGCCGGTTGTGATTTTATAACAGTAAACTGAAAAATAAAAAAATATATATGCCTTTAGGCGGAAAGGGAGATTATGAAGAAAACAATTATTACCGTAGTAGGAGAAGATACCGTAGGAATTATTGCAAAGGTCTGTACATATTTAGCAGACAATTATGTGAATATCCTTGATATTTCACAGACAATCGTACAGGGATATTTTAATATGATGATGATTACGGATATGGAAAAAACTACAAAGCAGTTTAGCGATATTGCGGATGAACTGGAAGATTTGGGAAAAGAAATCGGTGTTATTATCAAATGCCAGCGTGAAGATATCTTTAAAAGTATGCAGAGAATTTAATGCTGTTTAACAAATAGACAAATAAACGACAAAGGATGCAGTTATGTTAAATATATTTGAAGTTGCACAAATAAATAAAATGATTGAAAAAGATCATCTTGATGTAAGAACAATTACATTGGGAATCAGTCTGTTAGACTGTATTGATTCTGATTTAACAGCTCTGAATGAGAAAATTTATAAAAAAATAAAAAATGCCGCAAAGGATTTGGTAAAGACAGGTGATGATATCGGAAAAGAATTTGGAATTCCGATTGTGAATAAACGTATTTCCGTTACTCCGATTGCCTTGGTCGGCGGTGCCGCATGTAAAACACCGGAGGACTTTGTAACAATCGCACAGACACTGGATAAAGTTGCACATGAAGTCGGCGTAAATTTTATCGGAGGCTATTCTGCACTTGTTGCAAAGGGAACTACTCCGGCTGATGAGATGCTGATTCAGTCTATTCCGCGTGCACTTGCCTATACTAAGCGTGTGTGCAGTTCCATTAATCTTGGTTCCACTAAAACAGGCATCAATATGGATGCGGTAAAAACAATGGGAGAGATAATTAAGCAGACGGCGGAGTATACCAAGGAAGAGGATTCTTTGGGATGTGCAAAGCTGGTGGTATTCTGTAACGCACCGGATGATAATCCGTTTATGGCAGGTGCATTTCATGGTGTGACGGAAGCCGATATGATTATCAATGTCGGTGTAAGCGGCCCCGGTGTTGTTAAACATGCATTGGAAAAGGTTCACAGTGAAAATTTTGAAGTGCTTTGTGAAACGATTAAGAAAACGGCGTTTAAAGTGACAAGAGTCGGACAGCTTGTTGCAAAGGAAGCTTCCAAGAGATTAGGAGTTCCGTTCGGAATTGTCGATTTATCATTAGCACCGACTCCAGCTATCGGAGACAGCGTTGCGGATATTCTCTGTGAGATAGGATTGGAATATGCCGGTGCACCGGGAACAACAGCAGCTCTTGCTTTGTTAAATGATCAGGTAAAAAAGGGCGGTGTCATGGCATCCTCTTATGTCGGCGGTTTAAGCGGTGCATTTATCCCGGTAAGTGAAGACCAGGGAATGATAGATGCTGTTACGGCAGGTGCTTTAACATTGGAAAAATTGGAAGCAATGACCTGTGTCTGTTCGGTAGGACTTGATATGATTGCAATTCCGGGGGACACAAAAGCAACCACAATATCCGGTATCATTGCAGATGAATTGGCAATCGGTATGATTAACCAGAAAACAACCGCAGTCCGTATTATTCCGGTAATTGGAAAAGGCGTGGGAGAAACTGTAGAGTTTGGCGGTTTGTTAGGATATGCACCGATTATGCCGGTCAATCAGTTTTCATGCGATGCATTTGTAAACCGTGGCGGAAGAATTCCCGCTCCGATTCACAGCTTTAAGAATTAAGAATATGTTTGGGCATAGGAAAGATATTTTCCTATGCCCTGTTTTATGATTTTTTATATTCATAACAGGATGTTATTCTATAATATAACTAACTGTCGTTGAAATTCATTTTTGGCTGCTCTTTCTGTCTTGACGGCGACAACGGAATCATAAACATGAGAACAGAAAATATCGTGTTCCAGATAGCGGTAGTCACGTTTTGACAGGATGCTTCCGGCATCGGCAGGCTTACTGATAAGTGGGATAGAAGATGATTTTCCTATCTCGGATAATAACGGTGCGGCATCCTTTCTAAAGCCAAGTATTCTTGCATAAGATGCATAATCATTTGCCTTTACGTCTTCATACATATTCTGTGTAATATCCAGAAGAATATGGGTCAGGGCACGGTTTATTCTGGAATAAGTCAGTTCCCTGGATTTTAACAGTCCGCAGAATTGCTCATAATTCTGATAAAATCGCAGATTCTTCCAAATCTTATCGGATAAATCCTTGGACACATCTGCAAATTGATTAATAGAAAAATCCCTAATGGATAATAATTTATAATGTAACAATAATGAAAAATCGTTCTGCCATATATAATCCGATGTATTTTCATTCAGAATGGAAAAAACGGATTCGGGAACAAAAGAATTCAGCTGGTTCCGGCTATCGGAAGCGGCTTCCAAAACCCGGCGGATTGCAGTTGCTGACGGGAGTAAGTCCTGCTCTAATTCTGCTGCATGATAGCCGTTACCTTCACGCTTAATGGGAAGAAGCTTCATTTTGGAGTTACGCTCCGATAATGAGATGCAATATTCCAAGGCCAAGATATTATTGGGTGATGAAACAAATGAGGCTGCTTCTTTTCCTAAGACAGAAGAGATAGCCATTTCCCTTGCTTTTGGGAATGAATTTCCTTCTTTTAAGAAGGCTTGCAGTTTTTCTTTATAAGAAATCGGTTCCTCACATAATAAGGTAGAAATGGTGTGGATTGTATTTGTATCGTCTGACTCACACCCAAAGGAAATTGTATCGACAGCTCCCAATTTATCTAAGAGGGATACACCGCCTCTTGCAAAGTACTGTGCGCTGGCTGTCGCAAAAACGCAAGGGAGTTCAATTACGAGGTCTGCACCGTTTAAAAGAGCCATATGGGTTCTTGTCCATTTATCTAAAATCGCAGGGGTTCCTCTTTGTAAAAAGTCACCGCTCATTACGATAACAACATAGTCGGCTCCGTTTTTTTTAATCTGCTCGATTTGGTATAAATGTCCGTTATGAAACGGATTATATTCTGCAATGATTCCTGTTATTTTCATATCGTCCTCATTCAGCCGTCAGATGCAGCTGTATTTTTAATATTGTATGCATTTTTGTACATTTTAATAAATATTTTGTCTTTGTCTGCAATTTTGTACAAAAATTGCACAAAAAATTCTTGTATACAAAAAGAACTATATTATATAATCAGATATAGAAAAGGTAATAAAAATAAGGGTATTTGTCAATATGGAGGATGGTATATGTCATATATTGATCTGATTAAAGAAAAAGCAAGAGCGGATAAAAAAACAATTGTTTTACCGGAAACAACAGATCGTAGAACGTTAATTGCAGCGGCACATATTCTGGAAGAGGGAATTGCTGAATTGATTTTAGTCGGTAATGAGGAAAAGATTATGGATGGTGCCGGCTGGTTGGAAGTAGACCTTACAGGTTGTAAGGTAATTGACCCGAAGAATACTGATAAATTGGATGGGTATGTGGAATTATTATACGAAACCAGAAAATCAAAAGGTATGACGATGGAAAAAGCGAGAGAAACACTTTTATCCGACCCTCTTACCTTTGGTGTAATGATGGTTAAGGCAAATGATGCAGACGGTATGGTTGCCGGTGCGTGTCATGCAACTGCTGATGTGCTCCGTCCGTCTTTACAGATATTGAAAACAGCACCGGGAGTAAAATTGGTTTCCGGTTTCTTTATCATTGATGTTCCGAATTGTGAATACGGTCATCACGGTACATTCCTGTTTGCAGATTGCGGCTTAAACCAGGACCCGACGGCAGAAGAACTTGCAGCTATTGCAGACACCAGCGCAAAGAGCTTTAAGACTTTAGTAGGAGCAAAACCGATTATTGCCATGCTGTCACATTCCACAAAGGGAAGTGCAAAGCATCCTTTAGTCGATAAAGTAGTAGAAGCTACGCGAATTGCACATGAGCAGTATCCGAGTCTTTGTCTGGACGGTGAATTGCAGACAGATGCAGCATTGGTTCCAAGTGTTGCAAAATCAAAGGCTCCGGGAAGTGAAGTGGGCGGAAAAGCAAATGTTTTGGTATTCCCGAATCTGGATGCGGCAAATATCGGATATAAATTAGTACAGCGTCTTGGTAAAGCAGAAGCATACGGTCCGATGCTGCAGGGCATTGCAAAGCCGGTAAATGATTTATCAAGAGGATGCGATTGGGAGGATATTGTCGGAGTAGTTGCCCTGACTGCTGTGCAGGCGCAGCTTGCTTAAAAAATTATGTTGACAAAATATGGTCTGCTTATTATAATTGTTTGAGTGTGAATAGGAGTCTGCTATGTTAGTGAATTTGACGGATATCTTTTCATCAGAACAGAAGGTTGAAACGAAGGAGATAGCATGGGATGCGGATACTGTTACAGTTGGAGATGCATCTTATGATATTTTAGAAAAAGCACCGGTTATTCTTACACTTAAGAATATCGGAAAAGGAAGAGCACTTGTGAAAGCAAATACTTCCTTTACGTTACAGCTTCCGTGTGACAGATGTTTAAAGCCGGTCAAGTATTCTATGGAGATTGCTGCCGAAGAAGAAGTGATTTCACCGGAGTATGCGGATGAGATTGCATTGGATGCGGAACAGACAGGATTCATGGATGGCTATCAGTTAAAGGTGGACGACCTGATTTATAGTGATATTGTATTAAACTGGCCGATGAAGATTCTATGCCGTGAGGATTGTAAAGGGATTTGCAGGATTTGCGGAAAAGATCTGAATACCGGAGAGTGCGGATGTGATACATTTGTACCAAGTCCCGGTCTGGCAGGAATTAAAGAGATCTTTAACGCGAATAAGGAGGTGTAACGTATGTCTATTTGTCCAAAGAATAAATCTTCCAAAGGTAGAAGAGATAAAAGAAGAGCAAACTGGAAAATGAGTGCTCCTACATTAGTTAAGTGCAGTAAGTGTGGCGCATTAATGATGCCTCACAGAGTATGCAAGGCTTGTGGTTCTTACAACAAAAAAGAAATTATCAGCGTTGAATAGTTTTGTATGTACATGAAAGTCAAGGGTTTTTATAATCCTTGACTTTTTACATTTGCGAAATGATAAAAAAGCAGAAATGGAAGAAATCTGACTTGCTTTTTGCATAAGCGTCTAGTATAGTAAAGAAAGATATTTTGACTTGTATAGGGATATAGACCGTACAGGATAAAAAAGCAGGGGGATACAATGGCTGAATTAGTAAAAGTAGCATTGGATGCCATGGGCGGAGATAACGCTCCGGCAGAAATTGTGAAGGGCGCCGTAGATGCTCTGAATGAAAATGACAGACTTAAGGTTTATGCAGTAGGTGACGAGACTGCAATCCAAACGGAATTGTCAAAGTATACATATGATGCTTCCCGACTGGAAATTATACATACGACGGAAGTAATTGAGACGGCGGAACCGCCGGTCATGGCGATTCGTAAGAAGAAGGATTCTTCGATTGTCAAAGCCATGACAATGGTAAAAAATAAAGAGTGTGATGCATTTGTTTCAGCCGGCAGTTCGGGTGCCATTTTAGTAGGCGGTCAGGTAATTGTCGGAAGAATTAAAGGTGTGGAAAGGCCACCGCTTGCTCCGCTTATTCCAACGAAGACGGGAGTGTCTTTGCTTGTGGACTGTGGGGCCAATGTAGATGCAAGACCATCCTTTTTAGTACAGTTTGCAAAAATGGGTACCATTTATATGGAAAATGTATTGGGAATTCAAAATCCGACTGTTGCGATTGTGAATATCGGGGCAGAAGAAGAAAAAGGCAATGCATTGGTAAAAGAAACATTTCCGTTATTAAAGAGTTGTCCGGATATTAACTTTATCGGCAGTATTGAAGCAAGAGAGATTCCGGCCGGTGGAGCTGATATTGTTGTATGTGATGCATTTGTTGGAAATGTCATTTTAAAGCTTTATGAGGGTGTAGGTGCAACTTTGATTTCCAAAGTAAAAGAGGGAATGATGACTTCGCTTCGCAGTAAAATCGGGGCATTGTTGGTAAAACCCGCTCTAAAGCAGACATTGAAGTCGTTTGATGCATCCGAATACGGCGGAGCTCCGTTGCTTGGATTAAACGGATTAGTCGTGAAAACCCACGGAAGCTCTAAAGCACAGGAAATAAAGAACACATTGATTCAATGTGTTACTTTTAAAGAACAAAATATAAATGAAAAAATAAAACAGGTTATTTCAAAAGAAGAGAATTAAAGTCAGAGAGGTAAGCGTAATGGAATTTGAAAAACTGAAAAAAGTAATCGCAGAGGTATTAAGTGTGGATCCGGACGAAATTACATTGGACACAACATTCACGGATGATTTAGGAGCGGATTCCCTGGATGTATTCCAGATTATTATGGGACTCGAAGAAGAATTTGATATCGAGATCGCACCGGAGAAGGCAGAAAATGTTAAAACAGTGGAAGAAGCACTTGAGTTGATTAAAGGTGAATTAAACTAATTCAAAAAGCCCTTCGAGGGCTTTTTGATTTCTATAAGGGATTTAAATAAATGATTACAAAATATTCTTTTGAGCAATTAGAAGAAAAAATCGGATATTGCTATAAAAATAAAGAATTACTGAAACAGGCATTGACACATAGTTCTTTTGCAAATGAGCAGAAGATTAATAAAAGTGAGGATTATGAACGTCTGGAATTTTTGGGCGATGCGGTGTTAGAATTGGTTTCCAGTGACTTTTTATTTCATGCAAATCCTCAAATGCCGGAGGGAAAGCTTACAAGGCTTCGTGCATCTATGGTTTGTGAGCCGGCACTTGCATACTGTGCGAGAGACTTAAAACTTCACGAATATATTCGTCTGGGCAAAGGAGAGGAAATGACCGGTGGCCGCCATAGGGATTCCATTATTTCGGATGTCATGGAAGCATTGATTGGCTCCTTGTATTTGGATGGCGGTTTTAAGGTTGCGCATGATTTTATTTATAAATTTGTTTTATCGGATTTAGAGGATAAAATATTGTTTTATGATGCAAAAACAGTATTGCAGGAAATGGTTCAGGAATTACCGCAGGGAAGCTTAACTTATAAGCTTATAAAGGAAGAGGGACCGGACCACGATAAAAGCTTTCAGGTTGAGGCGTATGTGAATGGTGAAGCGATAAGCCGGGGAGCCGGAAGAACTAAGAAGGCCGCAGAACAGCAGGCTGCATATAATGCTATATTGTTGCTGCGCGGACAAGAGGAAAATAAATAATATGTATTTGAAAAGCATTGAGGTACAGGGATTCAAATCCTTTGCCAATAAGATAAAGTTTCAGTTTCATAACGGAATTACAGGAATTGTCGGACCAAACGGAAGTGGGAAGAGCAATGTTGCGGATGCGGTACGCTGGGTATTGGGCGAACAGAGAATTAAGCAGCTTAGAGGTGCTTCCATGCAGGATGTTATTTTTTCCGGCACGGAGCTGCGTAAGCCGTTAAGCTATGCATATGTGGCAATTACATTGGATAATTCCGACCATCAGCTGGCAATTGATTATGATGAGGTCACGGTTTCAAGAAGGCTTTATCGCTCCGGTGAAAGTGAATATGCGATTAACGGAACCATCTGCCGTTTAAAGGATGTGAATGAGCTGTTTTACGATACCGGTATCGGTAAGGAAGGCTATTCTATTATCGGACAGGGACAGATTGATGCTATTTTGAGCGGTAAACCTGAGGAGAGAAGAGAGCTTTTTGATGAAGCAGCCGGAATTGTGAAGTTTAAGCGACGTAAGATTGCATCCGAGAAAAAGCTTGCAGAGGAACAGCAGAATCTCCTTCGTGTAAATGATATTTTGGGTGAATTGGAAAAACAAATTGGCCCGTTAGAAAGACAGAGTGAAAAGGCCAAGGTATATATTCGCAAAAAAGAAGAATTAAAGACACTTGATGTGAATATGTTTCTTTTAGAAAACGGAAGTATTAAAGAGCAGCTTGCAAAGGTTGAGGAAAATCATGAAATTGCGGCTGCCGAGCTTTCTGATGTGACGAAAAAATATGAGCATACAAAGGAAGAGTATGAGCAGATTGCAGAGTCATTGGAAGCGTTGGATAATGCAATAGATGAGGAGCGTAAGACACTTGCCGACACGGGGATTATACGTGGGAAACTGGAAGGTGATATTAACGTTCTGCGCGAACAGATTAAATCCATTCAATCAAACGAGGCTCATTTGAATCAGCGGAAGGAAACGGTATCGGGGCAGATTACCGAAAAAGAAAAAGAAGAAGCCGCTATGACTAAGCAAAAGGAGTCGGTAGATGAACAATTGGCTCAGGCGATAGCGCAAAAGGATATGCTGCGTGAGAAGCTTACCGGTATACAGGATGAAATTGCCGGTTTAAACACCAAGATAGAAAACAGTAAAAACGAAATTATTCAATCGTTAAATGACAGGGCAACGATTAAGTCCCGTCTGGAGCGTATCGATACACTTTCGGAGCAAATCGGAATACGTAAGGCAGAATTGACATCCAAATTGGTATCTGCGAAAACAGATGAAGAGAAACGGCAGGATGAATTGGTACGTTTAGAGCAGGAGTTTGCCCAAATCAGTGAAGGCATCGAAAAAATGAATGCTGACCGGAAGGAAAAGGAAGAACAGTCTGCTGCATATAAGGAAAAAATGCAGAAGCTGGATGATACGTTGCGGGATACACAGGTAAACTATCATCAGGATAAAGCAAAGCTGGAATCCTTATCCAACTTAACAGAACGATATGAAGGCTATGGCGGTTCTGTTAAACGTGTCATGGAGCAAAAGGAGAAGAATAAGGGAATTATCGGCGTTGTTGCAGATATTATACAGGCCGACAAAAAATACGAAACGGCGATTGAAACGGCATTAGGCGGTAATATTCAGAATATTGTTACAGATGATGAAGAAACCGCAAAGAAAATGATTGCATTTTTAAAGGCTGAAAAAGGAGGACGAGCAACATTCCTGCCTTTGACCAGCATTAAAAATCCACAGGAATTTAAAACACCGGAGGTTTTGGAGGAAAAAGGGGTTTTAGGTCTTGCAAATACATTAGTACATACAAAAAAAGAATACCGGGATGTGGCCGTTGCCATGCTCGGACGTATTGTTGTAGTAGATAATGTTGACAATGCGGTTAAGATTGCAAGAAAATACGGATACGGAATCCGTATGGTTACATTAGAGGGTGAATTGCTTGTGCCGGGTGGTGCTATCAGTGGCGGTGCATTTAAGAACAACAGTAACCTGTTGGGAAGGCGCCGTGAAATGGAAGAACTGCAAAAGAAGATTGAGCAGGCCTTAAAGGATATCGATTCTCTCCAACAGGAAATTTATGATACAAAGGAAGTCCGTAACGGTCTTCGCTCAGAAATTGAAACGATAAAGCTTTCCTTACAGACTGAGTTTATTAAGCAGAACACGGCAAGACTTGCGGTTGTTGCGATTCGTGATAAGCAGCAGGAATCCAATGCGGATTATGACCAGCTTAAGCAGGAAGAAGAGGGATTGAACAAGCAGGAAGCCTCTATCCTTGAAGAACGCGGGCAAATCAAACAGGAATTGGCAGCGTCAGAGCAGCTTGAAAAACAGGCGGAAGAGCGGATTGCCGGATTTGAGGCAGAGCTTAAGGACAGACGGGAAGAAGAAACCGGACAGGCAGAGGAAGTTTCCAAAGCAGAAGTGGCGGTTGAAAAAATCTTACAGCAGACAGGCTTTGAGCAACAGAATATTGACCGTGTCAGAGATGAAATGAAACGGCTGCAGGCGGAGCTGGATGAGATTCTTTCCGAAATCGGAAACAGTACCGAAACTATCACATATAAAGAAAATGAGATTTTAGAGATTCAAAAGACAATTACGGCATCTCATACAACACAGTCGGATACAGAAAAGCAGCTTGAGGAAAACCTCAAAAGTAAAGAAGAGCTTTCCTTAAAACAGAAAAACTTCTTTGCTGAGCGGGAAGAGCTTTCCGAGCAGATGAATAAGCTGGATAAGGAAGTATACCGTTTGAATTCCCAGGCGGAACGTCTGAAAGAATCGATTCAGAATCAGATTGATTATATGTGGAATGAATATGAGATTACCCTGCATGATGCTGCAAAGCTCCGTGATGAAACCATGACGGATCTTGCTGTTATGAAAAAAGAAGTTCTTGCATTGAAGGATTCCATCAAGAAACTTGGTGATGTTAATGTAAATGCAATAGAAGAATATAAAGAAGTATCAGAACGATACAATTTCTTAAAAACACAGCATGATGACCTTGTTGAAGCCCAAAAAGCGCTGGAGCAGATTATTGAAGAATTGGACAGTGCAATGCGCCGGCAGTTTAAAGAAAAGTTCCAGAAAATCAACCAGGAATTCGATAAGGTATTCCGTGAATTATTCGGAGGCGGAAAGGGTACATTAGAATTGCTGGAGGACGAAGACATTCTGGAAGCCGGTGTCAGAATTATTGCACAGCCACCCGGAAAGAAGCTGCAGAATATGATGCAGTTGTCCGGAGGAGAAAAGGCATTAACGGCAATTGCGTTGCTGTTTGCCATTCAAAATTTGAAGCCGTCTCCGTTTTGTCTGCTGGACGAAATTGAAGCAGCTTTGGATGAAAATAATGTATCGCGTTTTGCCAACTATCTGCACAAGTTGACACGCCATACACAGTTTATTGTCATTACACACAGACGAGGAACAATGGAAAAGACAGACCGCCTTTATGGTATAACCATGCAGGAGAAGGGAGTTTCCGTATTAGTAAGTGTGAATCTTATTGATGAAGAAATAACAAATTAAAGATATAAAGAGGAACCCATTATGGAAGAGAAGCAGGGCCTTTTTAAACGGCTGAAACAGGGACTGACCAAAACAAGGGATAATATAGTCAGTGGAATTGATTCTTTATTTTTAGGCTATGATAAGCTGGATGAAGATTTTTACGAAGAATTGGAAGAACTTTTGGTAATGGCAGATGTCGGGGTAAAAGCAACAGATGCCATTATTGAAAAGCTGAAAAGGGACGTAAAAGAACAGCATATTAAAGAACCGTCACAGTGCAGGGAGTACCTGATTAAAAATATGCAGGAACAGATGGCGGTTGAGGCAGAAGATTATGATTTCCTAAAAGAAACATCGGTGGTTATGGTAATCGGGGTAAACGGTGTCGGTAAGACAACGACGGTTGGTAAGCTTGCCTCCGTGCTTAAAAATCAAGGTAAAAAAGTATTACTTGCATCCTGTGATACATTTCGTGCAGCAGCCGGAGAACAGTTAAAGGAATGGGCAAACAGAGCAGGCGTGGATGTGATTGGCGGTGCTGAGGGATCCGATCCGGCAAGTGTTTTGTTTGATGCGGTAAGTGCTGCAAAAGCAAGACATGCGGATGTTCTGTTATGTGATACTGCAGGAAGGCTTCATAACAAGAAGAATCTTATGGAAGAACTGAAAAAAATGCAGCGTATTATCGAGCGTGAATTTCCGGATGCAAAACAGGAAAATTTAATTGTTCTGGATGGAACAACCGGTCAGAATGCACTTGCACAGGCAAGGGAGTTTTCACAGGCAGCACCCCTGACAGGTATCGTTTTAACCAAAATGGACGGAACAGCAAAGGGTGGAATTGCGATTGCAATTCAGTCGGAGCTGAATATTCCTGTTAAGTTTATCGGTGTGGGAGAAAAGCTGGAAGATTTACAGTATTTTGATGCAGATACATTTATTGAGGCGCTATTTGCCAGGGGAGAGGAGAAAGAAGCAGAATGTTGACATTAAGAGAATTTGAAGAAGCTTCGGAAATCGTAAAACGCGTTACGAATGAGACTAAATTGATTTATTCGGATTATTTCAGTGAGAAAACGGGAAATAAAATTTATTTAAAACCGGAAAATATGCAGTTTACCGGAGCCTATAAGGTGCGCGGAGCGTATTATAAAATCAGCACGTTGACGGATGAAGAGCGTAAGAAAGGGCTGATTACCGCATCTGCCGGAAATCATGCACAGGGTGTTGCCTATGCAGCAAAATGCTTTGGTGTTAAGGCAACAATTGTGATGCCCACAACGACACCTCTTATTAAGGTAAATCGAACTAAAGGGTATGGAGCAGATGTAGTGCTGTATGGTGATGTGTATGATGAAGCATGCACACATGCATATAACCTTGCAAAAGAGCATGGTTATACTTTTATCCATCCGTTTGATGACTCGGCTGTAGCAACCGGTCAGGGAACTATTGCAATGGAAATTTTCAAAGAACTTCCGTTAGTGGATTACATATTGGTTCCGATTGGCGGCGGCGGACTGGCAACCGGCGTTTCCACGCTTGCAAAGTTATTAAATCCTAAGATTAAGGTAATCGGTGTGGAACCTGCGGGAGCAAACTGCTTACAGGAGTCCCTGAAAGCGGGGCAGGTAGTGACCCTGCCCGGAGTGAATACCATTGCAGACGGTACTGCCGTAAAAACACCCGGAAAAGAAATTTTCCCATACTTGCAGAAGAATCTCGATGATATCATTACCGTTCAGGATGAAGATTTGGTAACCGCCTTTCTCGATATGGTGGAAAATCATAAGATGGTGGTTGAAAACTCAGGTCTTTTGACTGTTGCCGCCTTGAAGGATTTACAGGTTACCGATAAAAAGGTGGTATCGGTATTAAGCGGCGGAAACATGGATGTGATTACGATGTCCAGTGTTGTACAGCAGGGATTGATTCTGCGTGACCGTATCTTTACGGTATCGGTTCTGCTTCCGGATAAGCCGGGTGAATTAAGCAGAGTTTCAAATGTGATAGCGTTAGAAAACGGAAATGTAATAAAACTTGAGCATAATCAGTTTGTTTCCATTAACAGAAATGCTGCTGTTGAACTGCGGATTACGCTTGAAGCTTTCGGAACGGAGCATAAGGAGAAGATTATCAAGGCTCTGGAAACGGAAGGGTATCAGCCGAAGGTGGTTCGTACCAATATATAATAATCCTTGACGGAGCCGTATTTCTGAATGCGGCTTCGTTTTGTATACGTAAGAAAAATAATGAGATAATAATTAATATAAAAATAATAGGTAATAGCTTTACACGGACAATTTCAAAATAACAGGAATGAATATGAGTAAAAGAATTAAACGAAATATAAAAAAATATATTATCATAACAATTGTGGCGGCTCTGTACGGTGCGGGCACCAGCTTGTTTTTATCGCCGAATGATTTGGTGCCGGGCGGCATTACCGGTGTGTCCATGATCCTGAGCCGGTTTTTACCATTGTCAACAGGTGCTATTTTTATGATTATTAATATTCCCATCATGGCAGTTGCGTTATATAAGTTCGGATGGAAATTTATTATTTCAACATTTTATGCGATTACCTGTGTTTCAATATTTACCGATATTTTTGCCATTTTTCCTGCTGTGACAAATGAGCCGCTTTTAGCTGTATTCATGGGTGATATTATGATTGCATTTGCAATCGGTATGGTATTCCGATGCGGCGCAACAACAGGAGGAGCGGATATTATTGTAAAACTCTTACGCCTTAAATATCCGCATATTAAGACCGGAAAGCTTTTTATGATGTTTGATATTTCGGTTGTCGCATTAGCCGGTTTTTTATTTCATAATATAGACGCTTCCTTATATGCATTTATAGGAATCTTTGCCATGAGTGCCGTAATGGATATGGTATTGTATGGACAGGATGAAGCCATAATGGTATATATTATCAGTGAAATGTCAGAGCTGCTTGCCGAAAAACTGATGGTTGATGTGGACGCAGGCGTAACCTTTTTAACCGGACGCGGTGCATATTCCAGAAAAGAGAAGGATGTTATTTTGTGCGTTGTAAGAAAAAATATCTATCCGAAAGTAGAAGAAGCTATCAAGGATACGGACCCTCATGCCTTTATGATTGTAACACATGCGAATGAAATATATGGAGAAGGGTATAAAGACATTTTTGCAAATAAGGTATAAAGACAGGTAAAGATAAATATAAGAAATGAAAAGGTGTCAAGAAAAAATACTTGACACCTTTTTTACAATAAGGTATTATAATACAGTGCGATTGAGAAAGGTGGGTTTCTTGTGGAGAAAATAGTTGAGCAGGGTTTGCTGTATGATTTTTATGGGGAACTTTTAACCGACCATCAGAGACAGATTTATGAGGCATGTGTTTATGATAATCTGTCGCTTGGAGAGATTGCACAGGATAGGGGAATCAGCCGTCAGGGTGTTCATGATTTAATTAAAAGATGTGATAAGATTTTACAGAACTATGAGGATAAACTGCATCTGATAAGTAAGTTCATCAGTGTCAAGGAAACGGTAGCCCGTATCGAAAGCATTACCAATCAGGAAGAAGTGCGTAGTCTGGCAAATCGGATTCTGGAGGAATTATAAATTGGCATTTGAAAGCTTAACCGATAAACTACAGAATGTTTTTAAAAACTTAAGAAGTAAGGGAAGGCTTACGGAAGATGATGTCAAACAGGCCTGTAAAGAAGTCAAGATGGCATTGCTGGAAGCAGATGTTAATTTTCGGGTCGTAAAACAGTTCATTAAATCAGTAGAGGAAAGAGCTGTTGGTGCAGACGTTATGAACGGATTGAATCCGGGTCAGATGGTCATCAAGATTGTAAATGAAGAAATGACTTCCCTGATGGGTTCAGAGACAACTGAGATTACGATGCAGCCGGGTAAAGCAATCACTGTCATTATGATGTGCGGTCTTCAGGGTGCAGGTAAGACAACTACTACAGCCAAAATTGCAGGCAAGCTTAAGTTAAAAGGCAAAAAACCACTGTTGGTTGCCTGTGATGTGTATCGTCCCGCTGCGATTAAGCAGTTGCAGATTAACGGAGAAAAGCAGGAAGTGGATGTTTTTACAATGGGAGACAGGTTAAGCCCCGTTGATATTGCCAAAGCAGCCATCGAGCATGCACAGAAAAACGGACATAATGTAGTAATTATAGACACAGCCGGTCGTCTTCATATTGATGAAGAGATGATGAATGAGCTGATTACAATAAAAGAACAGGTAGATGTGCATCAGACGCTATTGGTGGTAGATGCAATGACCGGACAGGATGCTGTAAATGTTGCAAAAGAGTTTCAGGAAAAAATAGGCATCGATGGTGTTATCTTATCCAAAATGGACGGTGATACCAGAGGTGGTGCGGCACTGTCTGTTAAAGCGGTAACCGGTCTGCCGATTCTGTATGTCGGTATGGGAGAAAAGCTTTCCGATTTGGAACAGTTCTATCCTGACCGAATGGCAAACAGAATCTTAGGCATGGGAGATGTGCTGACGCTGATAGACAAAGCAGCAGAGGCCATTGATATAGATGAAGAAAAAGAAAAGAAGCTCGCTTCCAAAATGCGAAAAGGTAAATTTGATTTTGAAGATTATCTTGAAAGCATGAAGCAGATGAGAAACATGGGCGGAATTTCCAGCATCTTATCAATGATGCCCGGTATGGGTGCTAAGCTGGGGGATTTGGAATCCATGATTGATGAGAAGCAGTTAGCACGAATGGAAGCAATCGTATTATCCATGACACCTAAGGAAAGACAGAATCCAAAGCTGTTAAATCCCAGCAGAAAACATCGAATTGCAAAGGGTGCCGGTGTGGATATTGCGGTAGTAAACCGATTCATAAAACAGTTTGAACAGAGTCAGAAAATGATGAAGCAGCTCCCGGGAATGATGGGAGGTTTTGGTGGAAAAAAAGGGAAATTCCGTTTTCCTTTTTAATAAATAAAATTAATATGATATGAGGTGGGACATACCACTATGAAAGAAAGGAGTCATTAAAATGGCAGTTAAAATCAGATTAAGAAGAATGGGACAGAAAAAGAACCCTATTTACAGAATCGTTGTTTCCGATTCAAGATCTCCGAGAGACGGTAAGTTTATTGATGAAATCGGTACTTACAATCCTAACACAGATCCAAGCGAATTCAAGGTTGATGAAGAAGCAGCTAAGAAATGGCTTGCAAACGGTGCACAACCTACAGAAGTTGTCGGTAAAATCTTAAAGTTGGCCGGAATTACAAAATAAGTATTCCGTTGAAACTGTAGTAGACGCTTTTGGAGGTGGAGTATGAAAGAATTAGTAGAAGTGATTGCAAAAGCACTTGTAGATAATCCGGACGAAGTTGTTGTTACGGAAAAAACAGAAGGTAAGAATGTTACCGTTGAACTTCATGTTGCCGCTTCCGATATGGGTAAAGTAATCGGTAAACAAGGCAGAATTGCAAAGGCAATCCGCTCTGTTGTGAAAGCAGCTTCATTAAGCGATAATCAGAGAGTAGATGTGGATATCCGCTAATTTGCTTTATAAGAGGCTGATGCATCTTTTGATGCACCAGCTTTTTGTGTTAGGTAAATCGGTTTGTAATGAGGACCGGCATTTTGTTGTATATAGGAGAGCAGAATGGAAGATTTGTTACAGGTTGGAGCCATAACTTCAACACATGGGGTACATGGTGAAGTAAAAGTATTTCCCACAACAGATGATGTAAAAAGATTCAGTAAGTTAAAAGAAGTCGAACTCGAAACAACATCCGGCACAACGACTCTTCATATTAAAGGAGTAAAATATTTTAAGCAGTTTGCCATTTTAAAATTTGAAGAATTCGATTCTTTAAATGCGGTTGAAACAATTAAAGGAAAGAAATTGTATGTAACCCGAAAGAATGCAGTAAAATTACAGAAGGATGAGTATTTCATTGCAGACTTAATCGGAATGAAGGTTGTGGATAATGTACTTCAGCTTGAGGGTACATTAACGGATGTTATACAGACCGGAGCCAATGATGTATACGATATAGCACTCTCGGACGGAAGACAGTTTCTTCTTCCGGCAATTTCGGACTGTATATTGAATGTGGATATGGAGAACAGACTTATTTCCATACATGTTTTGGAGGGACTTTTAGACGAATGAATTTTCACATTTTAACATTATTTCCCGATATGGTACGGGATGGTTTGCATACAAGCATCTTAGGTCGTGCTGTGGAGAACGGACATATTCGGATGAATGTGGTAAATATTCGTGATTATACATTGGATAAGCATAAAAAGGTGGATGATTATCCTTATGGCGGCGGGGCAGGTATGCTGATGCAGGCTCAGCCTATATACGACGCCTATATTTCGGTGTGTGACAGTATTCAAAAGAAACCGCGGACCGTATATGTAACACCGCAGGGACGTGTATTTAATCAAAGCATGGCGGCAGAGTTCGCAAAAGAGGATGATTTGGTGATTTTATGCGGTCATTACGAGGGTGTTGATGAGCGTGTTTTGGAAGAGATTGTAACGGATTATGTATCGATAGGGGATTATGTTCTCACGGGCGGAGAACTCCCGGCAATGGTAATGGTGGATGCGATTTCCCGTATGGTTCCCGGAGTATTATCGAATGAGGACTCCGGAGTTACGGAATCATTTTATGATAATTTGTTGGAATATCCGCAATATTCCAGACCTGAGGTCTGGCATGATAAAAAGGTGCCGGAGGTATTACTCAGCGGGCATCATAAAAAAATAGAAGAATGGCGTCTGGAGCAGTCTATGAAGCGGACTATGGAAAGGCGGCCGGATTTGTATGAAAAATATCTTGCAAATAAACCGCAGGTATGATATATTATTTTAGTCGTGTAAAAATAGATGGTCCTCTGTTACAAATGTATTAAGAACATCCATTATAGAAGGAGATATAGACATGAATGAGATTATTAAAAGCATTGAAGCAGAACAGTTAAAACAGGAAGTGCCTGAATTTAACGTTGGTGATACCGTTAAAGTATACGGTAAAATCAAAGAAGGTAACCGTGAAAGAGTTCAGATTTTTGAAGGAACTGTACTTAAGAGACAGGGCGGAAGCAACAGAGAGACTTTCACAGTAAGAAAAACTTCTAACGGAGTCGGTGTTGAAAAGACATGGCCGTTGCATTCTCCTAACGTAGAAAAGATTGAAGTAGTACGTCGTGGTAAGGTAAGAAGAGCGAAACTGACATACTTAAGAGATCGCGTTGGTAAGAAGGCTAAGGTTAAAGAACTCGTTAAATAATCTTAAAGCATCAGGCTGTAAACTAAGAAGCTTAGTTTACAGCCACTTTTTATAAAATGGAGATTGCAATGAGACGGAAAAAAGGATTATGCTTTTATAAAAGACGTAAAAAAGTTTCATCAGATGCCATAAGGGAAATCAGTAATTATTTTTTTGGTATCGGATTAGCTCTTTTAATGGCATTTTTTCTGGTATATAGTTTTGGAATGCGGACAAGTGTAATCGGAGTGTCCATGGAGAATACACTATATAACGGACAGATGGTTCTTGTTAACAAAATTGCATATTTATTATTTTCCCCGAAGGCAGGAGATATAGTTGTGTTTCTGCCAAACGGAAATGCCAATACACATTACTATGTCAAGCGTGTGGTTGCGACTCCGGGTGATAAGGTGGAATTTCGTGACGGAAGGCTTTATGTGAATGATATCATGGAAGAAAACGAACAATATGACAAGGTGGCTGATCCGGGAATTGCGGAAGAAGCTGTTACGGTCGGAGAAGATGAATTTTTTGTATTGGGTGATAATCGTAATAACAGTGAAGACTCCCGTTCGGGAAATATCGGTCTTGTAAAGAGGGATTTGATAGAAGGAAAGGTATGGTTTCAGTTGGGCCATGAAAATCAGGGAATGGGATTTGTAAACTAACAGAAAGGAAAATCGGAATATGAATTATCAGTGGTATCCCGGCCATATGACAAAGGCAAAGCGAATGATGCAGGAGGATATTAAGCTAATTGATTTGATTATAGAATTAGTGGATGCACGTATGCCGTTAAGCAGCCGGAATCCGGACATCAATGAGTTGGGCAAAAACAAATCACGAATGATTTTATTAAATAAATCTGACCTTGCCGATGCACAGGCAAATAAAGCATGGGTTGAATATTTTGAAAAAACCGGTATTCAGACTGTAGAAGTGAATTCCAAAAGCGGAAGCGGTTTAAAAGACATCCAGAATGCAGTGTCGGTAGCCTGTGCGGATAAGATTGAACGCGACCGCAGACGCGGTATTTTAAATCGTCCCGTAAGGGCAATGGTAGTAGGAATTCCGAATGTGGGAAAGTCCACATTCATTAATTCATTTGCAAAAAAAGCATGTACAAAGACAGGAAATAAGCCGGGGGTTACAAAAGGGAAGCAGTGGATTAGATTAAATAAATCATTAGAACTTTTAGATACTCCGGGGATTTTATGGCCGAAATTTGAGGATAATGAGATTGGTAAGCGACTGGCCTTTATCGGTTCTATTAATGATCAGATTCTTTATTCGGAAGAATTGGCGGCAGATTTTATTACCTATATTCAAAAAAGGTATCCGGATTGTATTTCTGATTTTTATCAGATTGAAAACATGGCAGAGCCCTACAGATGTCTGGAAGAAATTGCCCGCGTAAGAAGATGCCTTGGCAAGAATGAAACATTGGACATAAAAAAATCATCCATGATTTTAATGGATGATTTCAGAAGTGGCAGGCTTGGAAGATTATCATTGGAATTACCCAATTAAAAAAGGAGAGTGTCATGAAAAAAATATTAAGGGAAATATTGAGTACAAGTATTTATCTGCTCGTTGTACTCTTAGTTACTTATCTTATCGTGAAATACGTCGGAGTTCGTACGGAGGTAATCGGCCCTTCCATGCAGCCGACCTTATATGACGGCGACAATCTGATTACGGAAAAACTATCCTATCGTTTTGGAGAACCGGAACGTTTTGATGTTATTGTTTTCCCATTTAAACATGCTGAACGAACATATTATATAAAGCGGATTATCGGATTGCCCGGGGAAACGATACAGATTGATGGGGAAGGTAACATTTTCATAAATGGAGAAATTCTTGAGGAACACTACGGAAAAGAAGTAATAAAAAATCCCGGATTGGCATCGGAAGCCATTCATTTGGGAAGTAATGAATATTTTGTATTGGGAGATAACCGTAACAACAGTTCAGACAGTCGTGACCCGAGTGTGGGAAATATCTACAGGAAGGATATTATTGGAAAGGCATGGATTCGCTTCTGGCCTTCATTTTACAAGCTGAAATAAATTACAAAAGTGTATGGAAAGGCAGATACATCATGGCCATATCGATTGGAGAAATAAAACAGATTTTAAATCAGTCATCCTTTACGGATTTACCGGAAGTTATGAAGCAGTATGAAGCAGACGAACGTGCGGGAGTCAAAAATGAATTAAAAAAGGCTAAAGCACGTCTTCAAAAGTACGAACAGGAAAAGGAACGTACCTATGCACTTTCGGAATATGAGAGAAAATATGCTGATTATATGCATATCTGTGGAATTGATGAAGTAGGAAGAGGTCCCTTGGCGGGACCGGTCGTTGCAGGGGCAGTAATTTTACCCAAAGACTGCGATATCCTTTATATTAATGATTCAAAGCAGTTAAGTGAAAAAAAGAGAGAAGAGCTGTATGATATCATTATGGAAAAAGCGGTCGCGGTATCCGTCGGATATGCAAGTGTAGAGAGGATTGATGAAATTAATATATTGCAGGCAACCTATGAAGCCATGCGGGATGCTATCAGTAAATTGCCCGTATCACCCGATATATTATTAAATGATGCTGTTACAATACCGCAGGTTACGATACCGCAGATTCCGATTATCAAAGGGGATGCCAAAAGTATTTCTATCGGGGCCGCCAGTATTATTGCAAAGGTAACAAGAGACCGGCTGATGGTGGAATATGATTCCGTTTTTCCGGAGTATGGTTTTGCTTCCAATAAAGGCTACGGCTCTGCCGCTCATATTGAAGCAATCAAAAAAAACGGACCATGTCCGATTCACAGAAGAAGCTTTATCGACAATTTTATTAACGGATAAAAGGTATGCGGATTTTAGGTTAAACAGAGGGAATATATGGCAATTGATTTATTGAACCGGCTTACAAAAACGCAGACAAACAACACAGTGCAACAGGCGGCAGAAGCATTGAAAAATGCAGATTCAGCCGAGGCAGCCAGAATACTTAGGAGTGTTTATGCACTGAAATCGGGAGATGTGTTACAGGGAGAACTTGTATCCTCAGATGGAAAAGATATCAGCCTGTTATTGGGAAATGCAATTTTATTAAATGCGAAAATGGATAAGGAGCTTTCACTTACTCCCGGACAGATTATGTCATTTACGGTAAGCAGCAATCAAAACGGAAAGCTGGCTTTAAGACCCTTGTTTGCAAATACCGGAATGGAGCAAAATGCCATGAAGGCATTGGAAGCTGCCAATATTCCGATTACTGATAAAACAATTTCTCTTGCCGAGGAAATGATGCGTCAGGGTATGGCAGTAAATAAACAGAATTTGTCTGCTGTATATCGTCAGATGGGTATGTATCCGGATGCGGAAATAATGGATTTGGTCATGTTGCATAAAATGGAGATTCCGGTTTCAGATGAAAATCTTTCCATGATGCGTTTATATCAGACAAACCGACACTATCTGTTTTCGGATTTACAGGGACTTAGCGGACAGCTTTCAGACTTCCTGTCAGAAATGATTCAAACACAGCCTACGGATGCTGTGCAGAATTTTATTCGGGGGTTTTTGGATATTTTTCAAGAACCATCGGATACTGTAATTCAGAATCAGGCTGCAGCCGTGCAGAATGCAGAAAATCATCAAGCTGCAGAATTACAGGATATGGCAGAAGGATTGAATATTCGGAAAGGTACAGCAACACAGGAAAATATGCAAAGTGATGTGCAAAATAATGTGCGGAATGCAGCGCATTTTGCACGGTATACGACGCCGGATGGAGAGCCGGAACTAAGTACGCGAAAAGAGGCCGAATTGTTAAGGCTTTTGCAGAAAGACAATATTCAAACTGAATCCGGGAAGGATAAGCTTACACAGAATCTGTTTTCCCTATTGAAGGAGCAGTTCTTAATGAAGCCGCAGGAAATGCAATCTGCGAATTATGTAAAAGTTTTTTTTGAACGCTTGAATGAACAGGTGGATAAATTACAGAATCTGATTAAAAATGCCGGAAAGGAAAATTCTGCATTAGGCAAAGAAGTAAATACCATAAAAAGTAATATACAGTTTATGAATCAGATTAATGAAATGTATCATTACGTACAGCTTCCGCTTAAAATGAACCAGGAGGGAGCAAACGGTGATTTATATGTATATAAACGGAAACAGCAAAAAACAGGAGAAGACGGTAAGCTGACCGCACTGCTGCATCTTTCCATGCCGGTTTTAGGAAATATGGATGTTTTTCTTTCTTTGGAAAATCAGAAGCTGAGTACACGCTTTTGCATGGAAAAAGAGGAAATGATTGATTTTATCGAAGCACATATTGACAGATTAAATGAACGGTTAATGAAAAGAGGATATCAGGTACAGACAAGTGTTACAGCAGGAAATAAGGAAGAAGAGACTGTAATCGATACCATTATGAAGACTGAGCCGGCACTTAAGCTCTTTACTTCACAATCCTTTGACGCAAGATGTTAAAAAGAGGCTGCTTATGAACAAAGAAAAAATAAAAAGTGCAGTGGCATTGGAATATAATCCTAAGGAAGAGGCTCCGAAAATAATAGCAACGGGTAAAGGCATCCTTGCAGAAAAAATTATTGAAAAAGCAAAGGAAGCCAATGTGCCGATTCATCAGGATGAAAAGCTTGCCAAGACACTCTCGAAATTAGAGATAGGGGACATGATTCCTCCGGAGCTGTATAATGCGGTAGCGGAGGTCTTAGTGTTTGTGGATGCAATGGAAAAAATAAGGAGCAAAATGTAAAATGGGTTTGTCTGCCGGAGAGAAGCGGGAAGGACAGCTTGAATACAAGAAAAAAGGGAGCATTTTATGAGGATGTCGCCTGCAGACATCTTCAACAGCACGGCATCATTATTTTGGAAAGAAATTTCAGGTGTCGGATTGGCGAAATTGATATTATCGGCAAAAAGAATGACTGTATCATTTTTTTTGAGGTAAAATACCGTCACTCGGATTATAACGGGGCGGCTCTTGCTGCGGTCGGATTCTCAAAACAAAAGAGAATCTGCCGGTGTGCGGATGTATACTGTATGCTCCATCCGTGGATTAAAAATATCCGATATGATGTTATTGGAATAACGGATACAAAGCTCGAATGGATTGAAAATGCTTTTTCTCATATCGGTTACAGCTGGAATTGAGAAATCCGTGCATAAGCAGATTACAGGAAAGGGTATGAAAAGAAGAATGGAATTTATTCGCAAAAAGCAGTATACGGCAATGCTTGATATGGAAAAAGACGGTGTAAGATACCTGCAATTTCCGGCTTTTACAAAGTCAGGAGTTTGCAGGCATTTGTTTTCTACAAGAATAGGCGGCGTCAGTACCGGAGATATCGGAACCATGAATCTGTCTTATTCAAGGGGAGACTTAAAAGAAAATGTGGATGAGAATTTTCGCAGAATTGCAGGAGTGTTAGGCTGTGATATCAGTGATTTTGTATTGTCACAGCAGACCCATACAACAAATGTAAGGCTTGTAACTGTAGCAGATAAGGGCAAAGGTGTTACGTGCGTTCAGGATTACAGGGATGTGGATGGGTTGATTACAAATGAGCCGGGGATTGTGTTATCTACATTTTATGCTGATTGTGTTCCACTGTTTTTTGTCGACCCCATAAAGAAGGTAATCGGTCTGTCCCACTCAGGATGGAGGGGAACAGTGGGAAAAATCGGCAAAGTGACGGTTGAAAAAATGACGGGGCATTATGGGTGTAATCCGGAAGATATTCTTGCGGCGGTCGGACCTTCCATCTGTGCCGACTGCTATGAAGTCAGCATGGATGTGGCGGATGAATTCAAAAATGCTTTTTTCGAAGCTGAAAACAGGGATAAAATTATTCTTCCGAAATCAGAAAATAAGGCTATGCTGGATTTATGGCAGGCCAATTTGGCCGTTTTATTACAAGCGGGGATTAGGAAAGAACATATTACGCTGCCGGATATCTGTACGGCATGTAATAAGGAACTTTTGTTTTCTCATCGTGCAAGCGGTGGAAAACGCGGAAATATGGGAGCATTTCTTGTACTGAATTAAGAATATTTTAATAATTTGCAACTTTTGACTTAATAAAAATATGTTTTACTAAATATTGAAAAGGGAGATAACGTATGACAAACATTTTAGTATGTGATGATGACAAAGAAATAGTGGATGCCATAGAAATATACCTGATGCAGGAAGGTTATGGGATTGTTAAGGCTTATAACGGGGAAGAAGCTATTGAACAGTTAAAGAAAAATGATATCAAACTGATGATAATAGATATCATGATGCCAAAGCTGGACGGTATACGTGCAACCATGAGAATACGTGAATACAGCAGCATACCGATTCTGTTCTTATCGGCAAAATCGGAGGACTCCGATAAAATACTCGGATTGAATATCGGTGCGGATGATTATATTACAAAACCGTTTAATCCATTGGAACTGATTGCAAGGGTTAAAAGCCATCTGAGGCGTTATACGAAACTGGGTAATGAAGTAGAGAATGATGATAATATCTACAAAGCAGGCGGACTATTGATTAATGATGAGACAAAAGAGGTTACTGTGGAAGGAGAGTCCGTTAAGCTTACCCCAATCGAATATAATATTCTGCTGCTTCTTGTAAAAAATCAGGGCAGGGTTTTCTCCATTGACCAGATATATGAAAATATCTGGGAAGAAGAAGCTATAGGTGCTGATAATACGGTTGCGGTACATATCAGACACATCCGTGAAAAGATTGAAATCAACCCAAAGGAGCCGAGGTATTTAAAGGTTGTCTGGGGCGTGGGCTATAAAATAGAAAAACAATAGGCAGGTTTGGCTGTGCCTGATAAGAAAGGAAATTATCGGAATGAAGGCTAAAACGGGAAGAGGATTCAGAGAAATTGTAATATGGGTAAACCGGATTACCGCGGTAGTGACGGCAGTATGTCTTCTGCTCTTATTTGTGTCTTCCGTAATTACGGTACATGGAAATAAAAAAACATATTTATATCAAAAAACACCTGTTGAACGAAATAATACGGCATTTGAGGATTCATCACTTTTCTCTGATATTTTACAGGATCAGATTGCCGATATTACAAGAATGTGCGTTATCCGTAATCAATTAGAGACAAACGGAAGCTATGACGGTAAAAAGATTATCGATATTTCTTCTTTTGCAAACAGAGATGATATTCCTGCAGAAAAAAATGTTACGGCACAGTATTATCTGGATGATTTGATTAAATGGGGTAATTACGGCTTTGATTACGAAACAAAGGGTAATCGAAGTGAATTGTTTAACCGGTATAAAACGATTGAGGGAAAGGAACTTAAGGACTATGCAACGACGGATGAAGAATATAAGACGCTAGTTACAAATCTTCAAACTACGGCATCCGAGCTTTTCCAGAATTATACGGAATATACAAAATACCTGAAAAAATATGCGGCCGGGCAGACAAATATTGTTTTCTGTTATGGCTTTAAAAATGATGATACTATATCTTATTATTCCAATCTGGATAAAAATCCGGTGGGGATGTCTGCAGATGATATTACAGCAATGTTTGCAAAATACAAGCGCTTTATTGCTTACAATCCGGATAAGATGCAGATTAGCACCAATACTTCGTTGAATGCACAGAATATGCGTAATATTCTAATGCAGTATGAATATTCGTTTCAGGATGATTCCCGAATCTGGATAGGAATACCGGATGCATACGGACAATATGGAAATGATGATATTTTAAGTGAAGCATACAAATTATATTCGGAACCGGAGCCGTATTTTCTTCTGTGGCTTTTTACAGCGGCAGTGTCGGCTGTATTATTTGTAATATCATTTTTGGCAATGACAAAAATAGAAACTGTTGTTATTTTTGAAGGCAGAAGAGCATCACGTATGGAAAAAAGCGGAAGAATATGGCTGGAGGTTTATCTGCTGTTTTGGATTCTGGCTATTGTGGGTTTTGTTTACATTTTATCCGAGCTTTGGCAGAATCTGAACCGGAGTGTCGAAAACGTGTATATGGCAGCAGTGGCTCTGGGTGTAACGGTATTCCTGTTTCATATTATTTTTTCACAATTGTACCTGTGTGGCATACGAAAAATAAGAGGAGGAAATCTGTTTAAAAATTCCCTTTTTTACGCTTTGGTAAAAAAACTGAAGGCCGGATTTGTGGAGACATATGACAATGGTTCCCTCGTCAGCAGAACGTGGCTTCCCTATCTGTTATTCCTGTGTCTGAATCTTGTTTTGGTGCTTTGGGATTTAAAGGGAATTGTGATAGCTTTTATATTTGATATGGCAATTGGTTCATGGCTGTATGTAAATACAAAAGAACGCGAGAAAATTGTACAGGGGATTGAGAAGATAAAAAGCGGAGACTTTACCTATAAAGTGCCGGTGGAGCATCTGCACGGAGATAATCTGATTCTTGCCAAATCGGTAAACAGTATCGGAGCATCTATTCATAAGGCAGTGGAAACAAGCATGAAGGATGAGAAAATGAAAGCTGACCTGATTACAAATGTTTCCCATGATATTAAGACACCGCTTACTTCGATTATTAATTATGTGGATTTGATTAAACGTGAAAATATTAAGGATGAAAAAATCAGAAATTATGTTCAGGTTCTGGATACGAAATCCCAGCGTTTAAAGCAATTGACGGATGATTTGGTCGAGGTGTCAAAAATAACCTCCGGGAACATTTCGCTTCAGTTTGACAGAATTAATTTTGTGGAATTTATTAATCAGGTATTTGGAGAATTTGCAGAAAAATTTGAAGACAGGGAATTAACGGTTTTTAAAAATCTTCCTTCAAATCCGGTTTACGTTAAAGTGGACAGCCGACACATTTTCCGTGTAATTGAGAATTTATATAATAATATCAGTAAATATGCCATGGAGGGAACGAGGGTATATTTAACGATGGAAGAGTTTTATGATGAAGCAATGTCTAAGAAAAGAGTTTCCTTTGCTGTAAAAAATATATCGGCACAGCCTTTAAATGTCAGTGCAGAGGAATTGATGGAGCGATTTGTACAGGGTGACGAATCAAGAAAAAGTGAAGGAAGCGGATTGGGTCTCTCCATTGCCAAAAATCTTACCAGGTCTATGGAAGGTGACTTTGAACTGCAATTAGACGGGGATTTATTTAAGGTAATCTTAACATTTGATGTGATGGATTAAATAATGAATTCCGTACGTTTAACAAAATAATTTTACGGAAATAATTTTAACAAATAAAATAGAAAAGGGACATTACAAATGTCTTTTTTCTATTTTTATTTGTCTTAACAGGAAAAGTCTAGTAAAATGGTATTCGGAGGCATTTGCTATGAAAATGAAGGAGCATATTATTAAAAAGATAATCCCGGGAAGCATTGCGGAAGAGCTGGAGATTGAGCCGGGTGATGTTTTGTTACAGATAAATGAACACGAAATTGAGGATATATTTGATTATCAGTATTTTTGTGAGGATGTTTCTCTTGTTATTTCAATCAGGAAACCAAACGGTGAGGAATGGGATTTAGAAATTGAAAAGGATGAGGATGAGGATTTGGGAATCATTTTTGAAAACGGCCTGATGGATGATTACCGTTCCTGCTCCAATAAATGTATTTTCTGTTTTATTGACCAGATGCCGAAGGGAATGCGTGAAACACTGTACTTTAAGGATGATGATGCCAGACTGTCTTTTTTACAGGGGAATTATATTACATTGACCAATATGTCGGATAGAGATGTTGATAAGGTGATACAATATCATTTATCACCGATTAATATTTCGTTTCAGACAACAAATCCCGAACTGCGATGTAAGATGCTGAACAACCGTTTTGCGGGAGATGCTTTAAAAAAAGTGAAGTGTTTTTATGATGCAGGCATTGAGATGAACGGACAGATTGTTCTTTGTAAGGGCGTGAATGACAAAGAGGAATTGGATCGTACTCTGCATGATTTATATGGATATCTGCCACATTTAAGAAGTGTTTCCATTGTTCCGGTTGGTCTTTCCAAATACAGAGACGGGTTGTTTCCGTTAGAACCGTTTGAAAAAAATGATGCGCTTGCTCTTATTGATACGGTTGAACGCTGGCAGGAAAAGGCAATGGCGGAGTTTGACCTGCATTTTGTACATGCTTCTGATGAGTGGTATATACTTGCAGAAAAGCAACTGCCGGATGAAGAAAGCTATGATGATTATTTACAGCTTGAAAACGGTGTCGGCATGGTCAGGCTTATGCTGGATGAATTTGAAGAAGAGTGGAAGGTTGCTGTGGCTAAGAGGCAGGCATTTATGAAAATACCTGATACAGAACGGCCGGCAAATATGTTTAAAAAAGAAAAAATAACCGTCATTACCGGAAGGCTCGTTTATCCGTATATTTGTGATATGGCAGAGCGCACAATGTCTGCTTTTCCCGAAAAGGAAATACAGGTTCTTCCGATTATAAATCATTTCTTTGGAGAGCGGATTACGGTAACCGGTCTTTTGACGGGACAGGATATCATAAAACAGTGTAAGGAAGTAAATTTGGGTAACAGGCTTCTGCTTCCGGAAAATGTTTTGCGGAGTGGTGAAACGGTCCTTTTGGATGATATAACGGTTGAAGATATTCAAAAATCTTTACAAGTTCCTATAGATATTGTAAAATCAAGCGGATATGGTTTTTTGGATTGTATTTTAAAATGAGAGGTAACGATGGCAAAGAAGAAAGCAAAACCGATTGTTGCGGTGGTTGGCAGACCAAACGTTGGAAAATCAACATTATTTAACGCATTAGCAGGTGATAAAATTGCTATTGTAAAAGATACACCGGGTATTACCAGAGACAGGATATATGCGGATGTAACATGGCTGGATTATGCATTTACATTGATTGATACAGGCGGCATCGAGCCGGATAGCAGTGATATTATTCTCTCACAGATGAGGGAACAGGCGCAGATTGCAATAGATACGGCAGATGTGATTTTATTTCTCGTGGATGTAAAGCAGGGATTGGTTGATTCTGATATGAAGGTGGCGGATATGCTTAGAAAGTCACGTAAGCCGATTCTCCTGATTGTGAATAAAGTCGATGATTTTAATAAGTTCATGTTAGACACATATGAATTTTATAATTTGGGAATCGGTGACCCGGTTCCGATTTCTGCGGCAAACCGTCTGGGTATCGGTGATATGCTGGATAAGGTAGTTGACCACTTTAATGATGAAATGATGGCAGAGGAAGAGGAGGATGAACGTCCTAAGATTGCCATAGTCGGGAAGCCGAACGTTGGTAAATCCTCCCTGATTAACAGACTGATTGGAGAGAATCGTGTCATTGTATCGGATATTGCGGGAACTACAAGGGACGCAATCGATACACCGGTAAAATATAATGGCAGGGAATATGTTTTTATTGATACTGCCGGTCTAAGAAGAAAAAATAAGGTAAAAGAAGATTTAGAGCATTATATGATTATTCGTACCGTGAGTGCGGTAGAAAGGGCAGATGTTGTAGTTCTTGTTGTGGATGCCAATGAAGGTATCACCGAGCAGGATGCAAAGATTGCCGGTATTGCCCATGAACGCGGAAAGGGATTTATTGTTGCGGTTAACAAATGGGATATGGTAGAAAAAAACGACAAAACAATGTATCGTTTTACGGAAAAGATACGTTCCACATTATCGTTTATGCCATATGCAGAGCTTCTTTTTATTTCGGCTAAAACCGGACAGCGTACGGGCAGGCTGTATGAGGTAATTGATGCAGTTGTTGAAAACACGGCATTACGTGTTTCTACAGGTGTATTGAACGAGATTATGACAGAAGCGGTAGCCATGCAACAGCCGCCTTCCGATAAAGGAAAGCGCCTTCGACTGTATTATATTACACAGGTATCAGTAAAGCCGCCGACATTTGTTATTTTTGTAAATGATAAGGAATTGATGCATTTTTCTTATACCCGTTATATTGAAAATCAGATAAGAAATGCATTCGGTTTTAGAGGAACTCCTTTGAAGTTTATTATACGGGAACGGAATGAAGAAAAATAAGAAAGACTTTTTATATGGGAGAATATCATGATTAGAATTGTTTGCTTGATAATCGGATATATATTCGGATTGTTTCAGACGTCATATATTTACGGGAAAATGCATGGAATTGATATAAGGACGGTCGGAAGCGGAAACGCAGGAACAACAAATACCCTGCGTGTATTGGGAACAAAAGCGGGATTAATTGTTCTTGTAGGTGATATTCTAAAAACCATGCTTGCAATTTTGATAGTTAAGCTGCTCTTTTCACAAACACATGAAGACATCCTTTATATGCTGGTACTCTACACCGCAGCCGGAGCAATTTTAGGGCACAATTATCCTTTCTATTTAGGATTTAAAGGCGGAAAAGGAATTGCCGCTACGGCAGGGCTTATTTTATCCATGCCACCATGTTTTATTATTGTGGGCGTGATTGTTTTTTTCGGAACATTTCTGACAACACACTATGTATCATTGGGCTCATTACTGGTATATCTTGCATTGGTAATTCAGTTGATATACTGTGGTCAGACAGGATATTTTACGGAAATGTCGCAGCCTGCATTAACGGAAATGTATCTGGTCAGTATTTTTCTTATGATAATGGCTTATTGGAGACACCGTTCCAATATAAAAAAGCTTCTTACGGGAACCGAACGTAAGACATACATATTAAAGAAAAATAAAGTTGACTGATAATAATAAAAATGAATGGGAAAGAAGGATAGTCGGATGGCGGATATTGGTATTATCGGTGCAGGAAGCTGGGGCATTGCCTTGTCGGTTTTACTCAGTAACAACGGTCACAATGTAAAAGTATGGTCTATTATTGAAGATGAGATTAAGATGCTTGAACTTAACCATGAGCATAAGGATAAATTGCCTGGAGTTATTTTATCCGACCGCATTACATTTACAAGCAGTCTTAAAGAAGCGGTAGAAGGGAAAGATTTGCTTGTGATGGCGGTACCGTCACCGTTTGTAAGAAGCACTTCGGCAATGTTAAAGGATATAGTGGCAGATGGGCAGATTATTGTCAATGTGGCGAAGGGAATTGAAGAAAGTACCCTTATGACACTGTCACAGATTATTGAAGAAGAGGTACCGAAGGCTACTGTTGCCGTTTTATCGGGACCATCGCATGCAGAAGAGGTCGGACGGGGAATCCCGACAACGATTGTTGTGGGGGCAAAAGAACAGAAAACAGCAGAATATATTCAGAATATATTTATGAGTGAGGTCTTCCGTGTTTATATCAGTCCTGATGTATTGGGTATTGAGCTTGGAGCAGCTCTTAAGAATGTAGTTGCACTTGCTGCAGGTATTGCGGACGGACTCGGTTATGGTGACAATACAAAAGCAGCGCTGATTACAAGAGGTATTGCAGAAATTGCCAGACTGGGTATGAAAATGGGCGGAAAGTTTGAGACCTTTTGCGGTCTTTCCGGTATCGGTGATTTGATTGTAACATGTGCAAGTATGCATTCCCGCAACCGTCGGGCAGGTATCCTGATTGGACAGGGGAAAACAATGGATGAGGCCATGAAGGAAGTGAAGATGGTTGTAGAAGGTGTTTATTCTGCAAAAGCCGCATTGAGACTGGCAAAGAAATATGATGTACAGATTCCGATTATCGAGCAGGTAAATCAGGTTTTATTTGAGAACAAACCGGCATCAGAAGCCATGAAGGATTTAATGACGCGGGATAAAAAAATTGAAAACGCGGATATTCCGTGGGAATCATAAAATAAAAAATAACCAAAACCGGAATCTTCTCATGCAGAAGGATGTCCCTGTTTTGGTTATTTTTTTATCGGATTGCTTCCATGATTTCTTTTGTTGTTTTTGCCTTGTTCATAGAGTAAATATGAATGTTGTTTACGCCATGGGCTTTTAAATCAAGAATTTGATTGACTGCATACTCAATGCCTGCTTTACGCATATCCTCCGGTTTATCATCATAGGTGGCAATGATATCGGCAAGCTTCTTTGGCACGGAAGAACCGGATAACGAAACGGTTGTACCAAGCTGCTTTGAGGTTGTAATCGGCATAATTCCGGCACAGATGGGAACTGTTATGGATGATTTCCGTGCAGATTCTTCAAAACGGTAAAATACATCATTGTCAAAGAAAAGCTGGCTGATCAGTATTTCTGCGCCACTGTTTACCTTATGTGCAAGGTATTCAATATCCTTTTCAATGGATTCTGCTTCAAAATGCTTTTCCGGATAGCAGGCTCCCGCAATATGAAAATCAGTTGTTTCTTTTAGATATGAAATCATATCGCTTGCGTGTTCAAATTCGCGGGAATCAAACTGCTCATCTGTCATATAAGAAGGACGGTCACCTCGTAAAGCGAGAACATTTTTGATTCCTGCTGCTTTTAAATCTGCCACAACAGCATCAATATCTGTTTTGGTATTGCCGACACAGGTTAAATGTGCAAGTGCAGGAATATGAAGTGTATTATGGATATAAGAAGCGATATCAACCGTTTTTTTGGAACGCGAACCGCCTGCTCCATAGGTAACGCTGATAAAATCGGGATTCAGCAGGGTTAATTTGTTTAAAAGCTCAAATGCTCCCGGGAATTCTTCTTCTTTTTTTGGCGGAAAAACCTCCAGAGATACGGAAAAACTTTCTTTTTTAATTAATTCTTTCATTATATTGCCCCTTTTTTCTTGCTTTTACATGTGGAATATCGTAACATGAAAACTATGGAAATTCAAGAAAAGAAAGCGGAGGAACTTTCATGATTCAATTACAGAATGATTTTCAGGGCACGAATGAATATGTTGCCAGTAAAGAACTTCTTACAGCCGTTAATGTAGCAATTACGCTGCAAAAGCCTCTTTTGATTAAAGGGGAACCGGGAACCGGCAAGACAATGCTTGCGGAGGCGGTTGCGAAGTCATTGGGAAAGAAACTTCTTGTATGGAATATTAAATCAACAACTAAGGCACAGGAAGGCCTTTATATGTATGACACGATTCAGAGACTGTATGATGGACAGTTTGGAGAAGAGGGTGTTGATGATATTGCAAAATATATTAAACTGGGTAAGCTTGGTGAGGCATTTGACAGTGAGGAACAAGTTATTCTGCTGATAGATGAGATTGATAAAGCCGATTTGGAATTTCCAAATGACCTTTTATGGGAATTAGACCAGATGGAGTTTTATATCCATGAAACAAAACGGACCGTAAAGGCAAAGCATCGTCCGATTGTGGTGATTACCTCCAATGCGGAAAAGGAATTACCGGATGCATTTTTAAGACGCTGCATTTTCCACTATATTGATTTTCCGGATGCTCCCCTTATGGAAGAGATTGTACGGACTCATTTTCCGGATGTAGAAGAAAATGTTTTAAAAAATGCTTTCGATGTTTTTTATGATATTCGTGCGATGAAGGATATTCGCAAAAAACCGAGTACTTCGGAATTGATTGATTGGATTAATGTATTACAGATAAGCGGAATACCGGTAGAGAAGATTAAAAAGGAATTACCCTTTATCGGTGTTGTTGTAAAGAAGGATGAAGACCTTGAAACGGTAAAACAGAGAATGGCACAGAATTATTAAGAGGGATATCATGTTTACCAAATTTTTTTATGACTTGAGGGAAAGCGGACTCAAGGTAACGATGAGTGAATTTCTTACCCTGCAGGAAGCTTTGGATAAAGGGCTTTGCAACAGTTCCCTTACGGATTTTTATTATCTGGCCAGAATGATATTGGTTAAGAGTGAAACAGAGTTTGATAAATTTGATATGGTTTTTGAGTCAAACTTTAAAGGCGTCGTTATGGAGCCGGAAGTAGGTGCAAATATGCTGAAATGGCTGGACAAGCCGGAAATGAATGAATTACTTGCGGAAACTGAGAAACAGTGGCTCAACAAGGTTGAAGATTTAAAGATTGACAAGGATGATGTGGAAGAAAAATTCAAGCAGCGACTGAAGGATCAGGATAGTGAGCATAACGGCGGCTCTCATTGGATTGGTACGATGGGCAAGACATCATTTGGAAATACCGGCGGAAATATCGGCGGTGTCCGTGTCGGCGGCAATACAGGTTATCAGTCTGCATTTGCAGTTATAGGAGCAAAAAAATACCGTGATTTCCGGGATGACAGGGTTATGGATAACCGGCAGTTCATGCAGGCGCTTCGTAAGCTGCGACAGTTTTCCACAAAGCTTGATATTCCAAAGACAGAGCTGGACATTAACGGGACAATTGATAAAACCTGTAACAATGGCGGTATGTTGCAGATTGTAATGGAAAAGCCACGAAAGAATGCCATTAAGCTGCTGCTTTTAATGGATTCGGGCGGAACCATGATTCCATATACAAAATTGATTAACGAATTGTTTCAGGCAGTTTATAAGTCCAATCATTACAAAGATGTAAAGGCATATTATTTTCATAATTGTATATATAGTAAGCTTTATAATACGCCGGAATGTGAAAACGGCGATTGGATTGATACCGAGTGGATGTTCCGTAATCTTGACAGCGATTATAAGGTGATTATCGTTGGAGATGCGGCAATGGCTCCAGAAGAATTGTATTCGGATACAGGAAATTACCGCGGGCCAAATGGTGGACTTCCCGGGTGGGAATGGCTTAAATTGGTAAAGAGCCATTATAAGAAGGTTGTCTGGATGAACCCGAAGATGGCACCGGGACATGCACCGTGGAGAGAAGCAGAGACGGCAATTAAAGGCCTCATTCCCATGTATCACTTAACCGTAGGCGGATTAAATGAGGCTATGACAAAATTAATGGTAAATAAATAGGAGAGGATTGTGTTATGAAAATTTATGAAGAACTGCAGGCAAGAGGATTGCTTGCACAGGTAACAGATGAAGCAGAAATCAGAAATCTCATTAATGAAGGAAAAGCAACTTTTTATATCGGCTTTGACCCGACAGCGGACAGCCTTCATGTAGGACATTTTATGGCGTTATGCTTAATGAAGAGATTACAGGAAGCCGGTAATAAACCGATTGTATTAATCGGTGGCGGAACGGCAATGATTGGAGACCCTTCAGGCAGAAGTGATATGCGTTCAATGATGACACAGGAAACCATTCAGCATAACTGTGACTGCTTTAAAAAACAGATGAGCCGCTTTATTGATTTTTCGGAAGGAAAAGCCATCATGGTAAATAATGCGGATTGGTTAATGGACTTAAATTACATTGATGTTCTTCGTGAGGTCGGTTCTCATTTTTCTGTAAACAGAATGCTAACGGCAGAATGTTACAAACAGAGAATGGAAAAAGGTTTAAGCTTTTTAGAGTTTAACTATATGATTATGCAGAGCTTTGACTTCTATACGTTATTCCAAAAATACGGCTGTAATATGCAGTTTGGCGGTGATGACCAGTGGAGTAATATGCTGGGCGGTACGGAGTTGATTCGTCGTAAATTAGGTAAAGATGCATATGCCATGACGATTACTTTACTTCTTAATTCCGAAGGAAAGAAGATGGGGAAAACACAGAAGGGTGCTGTATGGCTTGACCCGAACAAGACTTCTCCGTTTGAATTTTATCAGTATTGGAGAAATGTTGCAGATGCCGATGTATTGAAATGCATTCGTATGCTTACCTTCCTTCCGTTGGAAGAGATTGATAAAATGAATGATTGGGAAGGCAGTCGGTTAAATGAAGCAAAAGATATTCTGGCTTACGAGCTTACCAAACTTGTTCACGGGGAAGAAGAAGCCGAAAAAGCAAGAACCTCCAGCAAACAGTTATTCGGTGGCGGTGGAAATGCAGCCGATATGCCAACTGTAGAAATTACAGAGGCAGATTTGACGGATGGTGCGATAGATATCCTTTCGCTGCTTGTAAAGGGCGGACTTACCTCATCCCGTTCTGAGGCAAGAAGAGCGGTAGAACAGGGCGGCGTTACAGCGGCAGATGAAAAAGTGACGGATATTAAAGCCTCCTTTACTGCCGATAAGTTATCAGGTGACGGTATTGTGGTAAGAAGAGGAAAGAAAACTTACAAGAAGATAGTTTTAAAATAAAGTAAACCGGTGTAAAATCATAAATGTTACTATAATCGGGATTAAAATGCGGAAAGGGTAAAAACATGAGTGATTTACAGTCAATAGATGAAAATATATTGCTGTGGGTACAGGAAAATCTGCGTTCGGAAAAACTTACACCTGCCATTAAGACATTGACCCGTTTGGGAGATTACGGACTTTTGTGGATTGTATTTTCATTGGCTTTAATGATAAACAAAAAAACAAGAAAGACAGGTACAATGTCTCTTTTGTCCATATGCCTGTGCTTTTTAATCAACAATATGATTCTTAAAAATGTTGTTGACAGAGATCGTCCGTATGATGTGCTGGAAGAATTAAAAATTTTAATTGACAGACAGCCTGACTCTTCGTTTCCCTCAGGGCATGCGGCAAACAGTCTTGCAAGCGCCATTGTATTTTATAAGATGTTTGAGAAAAAAACAGGTATTGGTATTTTGATAGCAGGATTTGTTATGGCACTTTCACGTGTTTATGTCGGTGTACACTATCTTAGTGATGTGCTTGTGGGAATCGGTGTCGGTATTTTTTCCGGATTATCGGTATGTAAATTTGCCAAAAAGAAAAAATAAGAATAAATTCTTAAGATTATCTCAATTTTTACAATATTGTGACATTTTACTTGTGTAATGAGAAAATATTTTGTATACTGTGAATGTTGCGGAAATCTGGGAAGCATATTTCCGGAGGAATTACAAAAGGAAAGGTATTATCAATGAAAAGAAAAATATTAACAGTTCTTATGGCTATAGGCTTATCCGCTGTTTTGTGTGCATGCGGAGATAAGGAGGAAGAAGCTGTTGTAGCAACAGTTGAAGAAATTCCGATTGCAGAGGAATCTACGAAAGAAGAAACAACTACAGAGGTAGCATTGGAGGATGAACTTCCGGAAGGAATGTATTTTAGTGAATTGACAAATGAGCCGATTGATGAAAGCTTGAAAAACCAAAGACCGATTGCGGCAATGGTTGACAATGAACTTACGGCACTTCCGCATTTCGGACTCAATGATGCTGATATTGTGTATGAAATGATGAACAGCACCAAAAATGGTCGTATTACCAGAATGATGGCACTTGTAAAAGACTGGGAAAAAATTGAACAGTTAGGAAGTATTCGTTCCGTAAGACCGACTAATATCCTGATTGCAGCTGAATGGAATGCTGTTCTCTGCCATGACGGTGGTCCGTTCTATATTGACCCATATTTTGCAGAGCCTTATTCAGATCATTTCTCCGGTATTTTCTCCCGTGTAAATAACGGAAAATCAAGAGAATTTACAGAGTATATTATGCCGGGTGACTTAGATAAGGCATTTTCTAATTCAAGCGTGGACAGAGAATATAACGAATATTATCCCGGGGCACATTATAATTTTGCGCCTAAGGTAGATCCCGTTGATTTTAGTGACAATGCAGATGCATTGGATGCAACAAAGATTGAACTTCCGTTTGACCATAACGGCTCTTATCTGGAATACGATGAGGAAACGAAGCTTTATAAATATTCTGAATATGGCAAAGCACATTTAGATGGTGCTACAAAAGAACAGTTAGCCTTCAAAAATGTTTTGATTCAGTATTGTACATTCCATCAGTATGATGAAAACGGTTATATGATTTTCAACTGTATTGATGCAGGTAAGGCTGCTTATTATGTAACAAACGGAAAGGCTATCCAGTGTACCTGGATAAAAACAAGTCCTACGGACCCTACACGTTATTATGATAAGGATGGTAACGAAATCACAATAAATACAGGTAAGACATATGTAGCATTTGTTCCGGATGATAACTGGTCAGAGCTTATTATTAAATAATTCCGTATTTAAAAAAGCTGCCGCAAAAACGGCAGCTTTTTTTGCAGTCAGAGGGTTTTCGTTGACCGAAAAAAGAACTGATGATATAATACATTTTAACGGTGCAAAGCGTTAAAATATTAAATTGCAAAATATACATTGGAGGGAGCATTTATGCCGATTACCGAACTGTTAGAGAGAAATGCACGAGAATATCCGAATGATATCTGTCTGGTTGAAATTAATCCGGAGATTAAGGAGGACAGGCGTGTTACATGGAAAGAGTTTGAACTGATTGAACCAAATCCGAAGACCAGCTACAGACGTGAGATTACATGGAGTGTATTTAATGAAAAGGCAAACAGGTTTGCTAATCTGCTGATTCAAAGAGGAATCAAAAAAGGAGATAAGGTTGCGATTCTTATGATGAATGGTTTAGAATGGCTTCCTATTTATTTTGGTATTTTGAAGACCGGAGCATTGGCGGTTCCGCTTAATTTTCGTTATTCATCTGATGAAATAGAGTATTGTGTTAATCTTGCGGAGGCTGATGTTTTAGTATTCGGTCCGTCTTTTATCGGTCGTGTTGAAGAGATAGCAGACAGAATCAGCAAGGGACGATTATTGATTTATGTAGGAGAAGGCTGTCCGGGATTTGCGGATGATTACAATTCATTATCTGCAAACTGTTCCAGCCAGTCACCGGATATTATTATTACCGATGATGATGATGCAGCTATTTATTTTTCCTCCGGAACAACCGGATTCCCGAAGGCAATCTTACATAAACACAGAAGCCTCATGCATTCCTGCAAGGTAGAGCAGAACCATCACGGGCAAAACAGGGATGATGTTTTCCTGTGTATACCGCCTCTATATCATACGGGAGCAAAGATGCATTGGTTCGGAAGTCTGATCTCCGGAAGTAAGGCCGTATTGTTAAAAGGAACAAAGCCGGAATTTATTCTGGATGCCGTATCCAAAGAAAAATGTACAATTGTATGGCTTCTGGTCCCGTGGGCTCAGGATATTTTGGAGGCAATTGAGAACGGTCGGATTAATTTGGACGATTATGATTTATCACAGTGGAGATTGATGCATATCGGTGCGCAGCCGGTGCCGCAGAGTCTGATTAAAAAATGGAAAAAAATCTTTCCGAATCACGATTATGATACCAATTATGGCTTGTCTGAATCCATAGGACCGGGGTGTGTTCATCTTGGAGTTGAAAATATACATAAGGTCGGTGCAATTGGTAAAGCAGGTTACGGATGGGAAGTTAAGATTGTAGATGAAAAACGAAATATTGTAAAGCAGGGTGAGGTCGGAGAACTTGCGGTAAAAGGTCCCGGTGTTATGACCTGTTATTATCATGATGAGAAAGCAACAAAAGAAGTATTGGAAGACGGATGGTTATTTACCGGGGATATGGCACAGGAGGATGAGGATGGTTTCATTTTCCTTGTAGACAGGAAGAAGGATGTCATTATCAGCGGTGGTGAAAATCTGTATCCGGTTCAGATAGAGGACTTCATTCGTACAAATGATAAAGTCCATGATGTGGCTGTTATCGGTCTTCCCGATAAACGTCTTGGTGAGATTGCCGCAGCAATCATAGAAGTAAAAGAAGGCGTAAGCATGACAAAGGAAGAGGTAGATGAATTCTGTTTGAAACTGCCGCGTTATAAGCGACCTCATGAAGTGATTTTTGCGGATATTCCGCGTAACCCTACGGGAAAAATTGAAAAGCCGAAGCTTCGTGAGATTTACGGAGCAAATAAATTAATTAAAGACCAGAATATGGGTTGATTGGAAAGGATAAAGGTTAGATGAGTGAAGTGAAAATTATGTTGGGCAATGAAGCAATTGCCAGAGGAGCATACGAAGCGGGTGTAAAGGTTTCTGCTGCCTATCCGGGGACACCAAGTACCGAAATCAGTGAAAATATCGTAAAGTACCCGGAAATATATGCCGAATGGTCCCCAAATGAAAAGGTGGCTATGGAGGTGGCAATAGGTGCATCCATAAGCGGCGTTCGTTCCATGGCATCTATGAAGCATGTCGGTGTGAATGTAGCAAGTGACCCGCTGTATACGATTTCCTATTGTGGTGTAAACGGTGGACTTGTATTGGTTGCTGCAGATGATCCGGGGCTTTATTCTTCCCAGAATGAACAGGATACAAGATGTGTGGCCAGAGCGGCTATGGTACCGGTATTGGAGCCGTCTGATTCGCAGGAAGCAAAGGATTTCATGAAATATGCGTTTGAGCTTTCGGAAAAGTATGATACACCGATTATAGTAAGAACAACAACCCGTCTTGCGCATTCACAGGGGCCTGTGACATTAGAAGAAAGATGTGAGCCTATTGATATTCCGTATGAGCGTAATTTTACGAAATATGTTATGATGCCGGGACCGGCAAAGGCAAGACACATATATGTGGAGAAAAGATTAAAGGAAATGGCTGAGGATGCCTGTGAAATGCCGGTTAACCGTGTAGAAATAAATGATACAAAAATTGGATTTATCACAAGCGGTATTGCATATCAATATGTAAAGGAAGCATGTCCGAATGCCAGTGTATTAAAGCTTGGACTGGTACATCCTCTTCCTAAAAAGCTGATTGATGACTTTGCTTCTAAAGTAGATACCTTATATATTTTTGAAGAGTTGGAACCGGTATTTGAGGAACAGATTAAATCTTGGGGGATTTCATGTATCGGCAAGGATATCTTTACGGTTCAGGGTGAATATAGTGCGAATATGATTCGCGAAGTGATATTGAAGGAAGATTCTGTAATAAAGGAAGCGGCACAGGTTCCGGCACGTCCACCGATTCTTTGCCCCGGATGCCCTCACAGAAGCGTCTATACTGTTTTAAAGAAGTTAAAAATCCATGCTGCAGGAGATATCGGTTGCTACACATTAGGTGCTGTTGCACCGCTTAGTGTTGTGGATACCACTATTTGTATGGGTGCAAGTATCTCAAGTCTGCATGGGATGGAAAAAGCAAAGGGAAAAGAGTATATCAAAAACTGGGTAGCTGTAATCGGAGATTCCACCTTTATGCATACCGGCATCAATTCTTTAATGAATATGGTTTATAATCAGGGCAGCGGAACGGTTATGATTCTGGATAATTCCACAACCGGTATGACCGGTCATCAGGACCATGCAGCTACCGGAAAAACATTGATGGGAGAGGTCGTTCCCGCAATTAGTATTTACCATATGTGTAAAGCGATGGGAATAAAGAATGTTGTTGAAGTCAGTGCATTTGATTTGGAGGAATTGGAACGTGTTATAAAAGAAGAAACCGCAAAGGATGAGGTTTCTGTTATTATTACAAAATCTCCGTGTGTTCTGCTGAAAGGACAGAAGTTTACCTCAAAATGTCAGCCCGTTCCGGAAAAATGTAAAAAATGCGGAATGTGTTTAAGACCGGGCTGTCCGGCACTTACAAAGAATGAGGACGGAACAATTTCCATTGATGCAACAATGTGTAACGGTTGCGGTCTTTGTATGGGGCTCTGTAAATTTGAGGCAATAGAAAAAGTAGAACAGCAGTAATCGTTTGAATAATGAAAATTGCTGAAATTCTGACTTTGCAATAAATGAATGATGGGAGACAAAAATGGCTAATAATACAAAAAACATAATGATTGTGGGTGTCGGCGGACAAGGAACGCTTCTGACAAGCCGGATTCTAGGCGGCATCACGGTAGCGGCAGGTTATGATGTAAAGCTTTCCGAGGTACATGGTATGGCACAGCGGGGAGGCAGTGTAGTAACCTATGTACGGTACGGAGAAAAAGTGGCTGAGCCGATTGTGGAAGAAGGACAGGCGGATGTATTAATCGCTTTTGAAAAACTGGAGGCTCTCCGTTATGCTCATTTTTTGAAAAAAGACGGTGCAATTGTCATAAATGATTATCGTATTGACCCGATTACAGTTGTAACGGGTGCTGCAGAGTATCCCGAGAATATTATTGAAAATCTTGAGAAAGAATACCGGGTTTTTCGTGTAAATGCAATGGAAGAGGCATTAAAACTCGGAAATTCAAAGGTGTTTAACATCATTGTACTTGGGGTTGCGGCAAAGCACATGGACTTTTCAAAGGAAGCATGGATTGAAGTAATTGAAAAGACAGTGCCGCAAAAAACGGTAGAGATAAATAAAAAAGCGTTTTTACTTGGGTATGAAGGAAAAACTGAATAGTTTTAAACTACAAAGTTTTAAACAAAGAGTGTATGGAGGAAAGTTACATGATTTGGAATGAAACAAAGGAATGTATGAGTCGTGATGAGATGCAGACATTACAGAGCAAACGGCTTGTTAAGACGGTAGAAAGAGTCTATCACAATGTTGAGTTCTATCGCAAAAAAATGCAGGCGGTAGGAATTGAACCCGGAGATATCAAAGGGATTGAGGATATCAGTAAGTTGCCTTACACAACAAAGGATGATTTACGTGATACCTATCCGTTTGGTTTGTTTGCCGTGCCGATGTCACAGATTGTACGTGTTCACGCATCAAGCGGAACAACAGGTAAAGCAACGGTTGTAGGATATACAAAACGCGATATTGATATCTGGGCAGAATGTGTGGCAAGAGCATTTGCACAGGCAGGTTTGACGCGAGAAGATATTATTCAGGTTGCATATGGCTATGGTCTGTTTACCGGCGGTCTTGGTGCTCATTACGGTGCAGAGCATCTTGGAGCAACGGTTGTACCGATGTCTACGGGTAATACAAAGAAGCTTACTACGATGATGAAGGATTTCGGGGCAACAGCAATTGCCTGTACACCTTCCTATCTGCTACATATTGCAGAAACCTTGGAAGCAGACGGAGATATTGATAAAATTAAATTAAAAGCGGCAATCTGCGGTGCAGAGCCGTGGACGGAGCAGATGCGCTTACAGATTGAAGAAAAACTTCACATCAATGCATTTGATATATACGGACTTTCTGAAGTAATGGGGCCCGGAGTTGCCTGCGATTGTATTTATCACAAAGGTCTGCATGTATATGAGGACCATTTCCTGCCTGAAATCATCAGTCCGGAGACATTACAGCCAATCGGAGAAAATGAGACCGGTGAATTGGTATTTACAACACTGACAAAAGAGGGACTTCCGCTACTGCGTTACCGTACAAAGGATTTAACGAGCATCAGCTATGAAAAATGTGAATGTGGCAGAACACTTGCAAGAATCAGCCGCTTTAAGGGTCGTTCCGATGACATGCTGATTATTCGCGGAGTTAATGTATTCCCTTCTCAGGTTGAAGCTGCATTATTGGAAATGGGTGAAACAGCACCTTATTATATGATGATTGTGGATCGTGTTAATAATCTGGATACACTTGAGGTACAGGTAGAGGTAGATGAAGTATTCTTCTCTGATAAGATTGGAGAACTTGAGAGCCTTACAAAGAAGATTGCACATGTGATTCAACAGGCCATCGGACTTGCCGTAAAGGTAAAACTGGTAGAGCCTAAGACAATTGAAAGAAGCATGGGTAAAGCGGTTCGTGTTATTGATAAACGTAAGCTGATATAGTAGTTGCAGAAAGGAGTACATTCTATGTTTATTAATCAGTTATCTGTATTTATTGAAAACAGGGAAGGACGTCTTGAACAGGTCCTCGAAGCACTAAAAAATAATAATATTAACATTGTATCCTTATCCCTTGCGGATACCAGCGAGTATGGAATGCTTCGTATGATTGTATCAGATCCCGAGAAAGGAAAAGAGGTTCTGAAAAATAACGGTTTTTCTGCAATGCTTACACCGGTTCTGGGTGTGAAAATGTCTCATAAGGTTGGACAGCTACAGATTTTACTTGCAAAAATATGTGAGGCCGGAATTAATATTGATTATATGTATGCATTGGCAACAGGCTCTGATGATGCATCTATTGTGATAAAAACGGCTGATTTAAAAAAGGCATCTGAGATATTGGAAGAGACAGGTATAGAATTAATATCATCCGGTGAATTGAAAGGTTAGAAAATGGTAATTGATTTTCATACACACATTTTCCCTGACCGCATTGCATCAAAATCAATAGAGAATCTGGAGAAGGCGTCAGGGATTACAGCTGCTACAGACGGAACGTTATCGGGACTTTTGAATTCCATGGAAAAAAGCACAGTTTCGGTGTCTGTCATTCTTCCTGTTGTAACGAAACCTTCGCAATTTGATTCAGTAAATCAGTTTGCGGCAGAAGTGAACAGGACATATTCCGGGAAACTGCTTTCCTTCGGAGGAATACATCCGGATTGTGAGGATTATAAAAATAAGCTGGATACAATCAAAGACCTGGGGCTCCCGGGAATCAAATTACATCCTGATTATCAAAGGGTTATGATTGATGATGTGAGGTATATGAATATAATGGAATATGCCGATTCCCTCGGACTTATTATTATGGTTCATGCCGGAATTGATATCGGGCTGCCCAACCCGGTTCACTGTCCGCCGGATAGGGCAAGAAAGGTGCTGGATACAATTAAACCATCTAAAATGGTTCTTGCGCATTACGGAGGCTGGAAACAGTGGGAAGAAGTATACGAGCTTTTAGCCGGAGAAAATGTTTATCTGGATACTTCATTTACTTTTGATTATATTGAAAGGGAAATGTTTTTGAAGATACTTGAAAAACATGGACATGAAAAAATCCTGTTTGCGACCGATTCTCCCTGGAGTGATGCAAAAAAGGCAGTGGAAACGGTAAGAAGCCTGCCCGTTTTAGCGAATGTAAAAGAAGATATCCTGTACAATAATGCAAAGAGATTATTAAATATGAAATAACGTGTATAAAACCCTTGCAATTCATGCAGGGGTTTTGTATAATATAAATACTTTAATGGTTTAAAGCATTAAGGTTTTAAAGTTTAAAGCAACAAAGAAATAGAATATCTGCATATAGCAGAGGGAGGTAGCAGTGTGATTACTAAAATATTTTTTCTATTGATATTCTTCGCTGTAATGATTGCAGTAGGAGTATATTCCAGAAAACATGCAACCAATGTAGACGATTTCGTTTTGGGCGGACGTGCGGTTGGTCCGTGGCTTACTGCATTTGCGTACGGAACATCCTATTTTTCCGCAGTTGTATTTGTTGGTTATGCCGGACAGTTCGGATATAAATACGGTATTTCCGCAACATGGATTGGTCTTGGAAATGCTGTAATCGGTTCTTTATTGGCATGGGTCGTATTAGGAAGAAGAACCCGCGTAATGACAAAACATTTATCCGCAGCAACCATGCCGGATTATTTTGGAAAACGATATGATTCCAATGCACTTCGTATTGCAGCAAGTGCTATTGCATTTATCTTTCTGATTCCCTATACGGCATCCGTATATAACGGTTTATCCAGACTGTTTGGAATGGCGTTTGATATTCCGTATTCTGTCTGTGTTATCGTAATGGCAGCACTTACCTGTGTTTATGTTGTTTTGGGCGGCTATATGGCAACGGCAATCAATGATTTTATTCAGGGAATTGTCATGCTCTTCGGCATTGCAGCAGTTATTGTAGCCGTATTAAACGGACAGGGTGGTTTTTACAATGCAATTATTGAACTTTCAAAATTAGAAAGTGATGTACCGCGTACCTTGGGACAGCAGGGTGTATTTGCATCCTTTTTCGGCCCGGATTTACCGAACCTCATCGGTGTTATTATTTTAACTTCATTAGGAACCTGGGGACTTCCTCAGATGGTACATAAATTTTATGCAATTAAAGATGAGAAGTCCATTAAGTCAGGGACTATTATTTCTACCATCTTTGCCATCGTTGTTTCAGGCGGCTGCTATTTCCTCGGAGGTTTTGGCCGTTTGTTTGATACAGCGGCAATTCATAAAGAAGACGGAAGTGTCATTTATGATGCGATTATTCCGAGCATGCTTTCCACACTTCCGGATATTCTGGTCGGCGTTGTAATAGTATTGGTATTATCTGCTTCCATGTCAACGCTTTCCTCTCTGGTATTGACATCAAGCTCAACTCTGACATTGGACTTGATTAAAGATAATATTGTAAAAGATATGAATGAGAAGAAACAGCTTTTGTGTATGCGTATCATGCTTGTATTTTTCATCGTTATCAGCGTTTTGATTGCACTTGACCCGCCTACCTTTATTGCTCAGCTTATGGGTATTTCATGGGGAGCACTTGCGGGAGCATTTCTCGCACCGTTTATGTACGGTTTATATTGGAAGGGTGTTACAAAGCTGTCAGTCTGGGCAAGCTTCGCCTGTGGTGTATTACTGACCGTATTAAATATGTTCTTTAAATTTATTGCTTCTCCGATTAATGCCGGAGCAATTGCGATGATAGCGGGAATGATTATTGTACCGGTTGTCAGTCTGATTACACCGAAGATGAAAAATGAAAAGGTGGATGAGATATTCAGCTGTCTGGATGAAATCGTTACGGTTCACAGAAGAAGATCGATTGAAGAATAAGTCATATAAAAAAAATCCCTTGCATACATTTAGATAAGTATGGAAGGGGTTTTTTTATGGACAATAAAAGAATGACAGATTTTGATTTATACAAAGATATTCAGTATCGGTGCAAAGGAGAAATCTTTGTCGGCGTGGTCGGACCGGTAAGAACCGGAAAATCAACATTTATCAAACGTTTTATGGATTTGATGGTGCTTCCTGAAATGGAAGAATCACCCGAAAAAACACGTTTGCAGGATGAATTGCCGCAAAGCGGAACGGGTAAAATGATTACCACGACGGAACCGAAATTTATTCCTAAAAATGCTGCGAATATAAGATTAGCGGATGATGTTTCGGTAAAGCTTCGTATGGTAGACTGTGTTGGCTATATGGTGGACGGTGCCTTGGGACATATGGAAGATGATATGCCTCGTATGGTAAAAACACCATGGTTTGAGGAGGAGATTCCGTTTGTAAAGGCTGCGGAAGTGGGAACGAGAAAGGTAATTAAGGATCATTCCACAGTCGGAATTGTTGTAACGACGGATGGAAGTATTACCGATATAGGGAGAGAGGCTTATGCCTCCTCGGAAAAAGAAACGATTGAAGAATTATTGGGATTACATAAACCGTTTATTGTTTTGGTTAATTCCTCAAGACCATATTCGGAAGAGGCGATAAAAACTGCGGAGGAAATAGAGAATACATACAACGTTGTTGCGATGCCGATGAATTGCCAACAGATGAAAAAAGAAGATATCCGACTGATTCTGGAGCGCCTTTTGTATGAATTTCCGGTGTCTGTTATGGAATTTTATATGCCTAAATGGGTGGAGATGCTGGAAAATACCCATCCGTTCAAGGTAAGTCTTATGAAAAGCATCAGGGAAATGACAAAAGATGTAAGCTGTATGAGGGATATTATTGAAAATCCGCTTGTTTTGGAAAATGAGCAGGTAAAGCATTGTGTTACAGAGCATATCGGATTGGAAGACGGAATCATCCGTGTTTTATTGAATTTAGAGGATTCGTGCTATTATCAGATGTTGAGTGAATGGATTGGCGGAAGCATTAACGGTGAATATGACCTACTTCATCTTTTAAAGGAATATGCATCCATGCAGAAAGAATACAAAAAAGTTTTGAATGCCATGGATGCAGTACGTCATACCGGTTACGGAGTTGTTACACCGGAACGGACGGAAATTGAATTAGACACGCCGGAAATTATACGACATGGTTCCAAATATGGCGTAAAAATAAAGGCAATCAGTCCTTCGGTGCATTTTATCAGAGCAAATGTTATAACGGAAATTGCACCGATTGTCGGCACGGAACAACAGGCAAAGGATTTAATTTCTTATATTTCCGACTCTAAGGATGATAATAACAGTATATGGGACACCAATATTTTCGGGAAAACGGTGGAACAGCTTGTTTATGACGGAATATCCGGTAAAATTGCAATGATTGGGGAGGAAAGCCAGCAGAGACTGCAGGAGACAATGCAGAAGATTGTCAATGATTCTACCGGCGGATTTATTTGTATTATTATTTAATTGTGGTAAAACAATGGATAAGGGTATTTTGCAAAACTGCAGAATGCCCTTTTTTCTAATTTTTACTTTTATAACCTATCATTGTCTGATATAATTTAATATATTTGGAATCAGAGCAGAATATTTGGAGAGATGTATAAAATAAGAGAGAAGAAAAGGAGCAGCGTTTATGAATCCAGTATATGAAAAACTGCAGGGATGCTTAAAAAGTGTAAGAGAAAAGACGGACTTTGTACCGAAGGTGGCGATAGTCTTAGGCTCCGGTCTTGGGGATTATGCAAATGATATACAGGTGGAAGCGGAAGTGGATTACCATGATATAGAGGGGTTTCCTGTATCAACGGTTCCGGGACATGCCGGCAAATTTATTTTTGGATATGTCAAGAATGTGCCGGTTGTATGTATGAAAGGCCGTGTACATTATTATGAAGGCTATCCGATTTCGGATGTGGTACTTCCTACCAGACTGATGAAGCTGATGGGAGCGGATACATTGTTTTTAACGAATGCTTCCGGCGGAATTAATCCTTCCTTTCATGCGGGCGATTTTATGATGCTTACAGACCATGTTTCATTATGGGCTCCGAATCCGCTCATTGGGGCAAACATTGATGAACTGGGGACACGTTTTCCTGACATGACTCATGTTTACGATACAGAGCTTCAGAATCTGATTCGTGAAGTGGCAGCAAAAGAGAATATCAGATTACAGGAAGGAATATATGCACAGTTAACCGGACCTTCCTTTGAATCTCCGGCAGAGATTCAGCTGCTTCATAAGTTAGGAGTAGATGCAGTTGGTATGTCAACTGTTGTGGAGGCAATTGTTGCAAATCATATGGGAATGAAGATTTGCTGTATTTCCTGTGTATGCAATCTGGCTGCGGGAATGACGGACAATCCGCTGACGCATGAAGAGGTACAGCAGGCGGCTGCTGATGCGGCACCGAAATTCAAGAAACTGGTAACAGAAGTTGTTTCAAGATTAGGATAAGAATGAGGCAAAGATAATATGAATATTCGTTTTTATAATGCAAGAGTCCTTACAATGAAGGAGGGCGAGGAATTATTTGAAGGAGAAGTATGGGTTGCGGATAATAAGATTGCGTATGTGGGTGACGGCAAATGCAGCATCGTACCGCTTAAATGGGATAGAGAAGTAGACTGCAAAGGCAATGTATTAATGCCGGGCTTTAAAAATGCCCATACTCATTCAGCCATGACAGTTTTTCGCTCTCTTGCAGATGATTTAAATCTTCAGGATTGGCTGAATACGATGATTTTCCCAAGAGAAGCAAAAATGACGGGGGAAGACTGCTATACACTTACAAAGCTGGCTGTTTTGGAATACCTGACAAGCGGTGTGACGGCAATCGGTGATATGTACCTGACGCCGGAAACGATTGCAGATGCATGTATTGATATGGGGATGCGCTGTGTCCTTGTCAGCGGTTTAAACAAATTCGGTCCGGCCATGAGTGTGATGGAGGAACGCTATCAGAATTTAAACGGCAAAAATGAGCTTATCAGATATAAGATGGGACTTCATGCAGAATATACATGTTCAAAGGAACTGCTTTCGGAGGCATCGGATTTAATTCATAAATATAAAGCTCCTTTATATGTGCATATGTCTGAGACAAAAACGGAAGTAGAGGAGTGTATCGACCGTTATGGAATTACACCGCCGGCTTTATTTGAAAAATTGGGACTCTTTGATTTTGGCGGAATGATTTATCATGGTGTACATGTTACAGATGAGGATATGGATATCTTAAAACGCCATAATATTCATGTGGCATCCAATCCGGCCTCCAATGCAAAGTTAGCCAGTGGTATTGCCCCGATTTCCAAGTATCTGGAAAAAGGAATTCCGGTATCCATCGGAACGGATGGGGCTTCCAGCAACAACTGTCTGGATATGTTCCGTGAAATGTTTTTAATTACAGCCCTTGCTAAATTGCGTGATAATGATCCAAGTGCGGTTGGTGCCATGGAAGTACTTAAAATGGCAACCGTAAATGGTGCCATCGGTATGGAGCTGTATGACTGTGACGTGCTTTCAGAGGGGAAATTGGCGGATATGATAATGATTGACCTTCACCAGCCAAATATGCAGCCGCTTCACAATATATGTAAAAACATTGTTTACAGCGGAAGCAAGATGAACGTAAAGATGACGATGATAAATGGAAAGATTTTGTATGAAAACGGCATCTTTAACTGCTGTGAGAATGTAGAAAAACTATATGAAGAATGCAATGCAATTAAAGAACGTTTAAAGGATTGCTGATAAGAATCCGGTTATTATTAACATAAGGATGGCTCGCGAAGCGTGACATCCGTTGTTTGGAAAGGGCATGATTTTCTGTGGAATATATTGGTTTTCTGATTATTGTATTTCTTTTTCTGCTGATTTTTTTTATAAGCGGAATGGTAAACGAAAGAAAAGAATGTAAGAGATACCGGAATAAATTAGAAAAAGAGTACGGCTGTGAAAATAAAAGAGAGTATAAGCCGGAAGAATTTGCACATGTAGACGCGTATGCAAAGCATCATAAAAAAGAGACCTCTCTTGATGATATTACATGGAATGATTTGAATATGGATGCTGTATATAAGCAGATGAATTATTCCAAGACCTCAGCAGGAGATGAATACTTATATTTTATTCTGAGAAATCCGGTTACAGATGTTCATGACTTTACGGACTTTGAAGAGAAAACAGAATATTACCGTATGCATCAAAAAGAACGGTTACAGCTGCAGTTAATACTTCATAAAATGGGTTATACAGGTAAATACAGCATCTATGACTATTTAGATAATCTGGACACATTAGGGAAGAGGAACAGTTTTAAGGACATTTGCGGAATAGTGGCTTTGGCTGCGGCAGTACTATATACATTTTTTAATATAGGACAGGGTCTTCTTTTTCTTTTCGCCGTATTGCTTTATAATCTTGTAACGTATTTTAAAGTGAAGTCGGAAATTGAACCATATATCTGTTCTTTTCAATATTTGTTCCGTATTCTTCACGAAATAGAGGAAATCGGAAGATGCAGACATGATATCATAAAAGAAGAAACGGATTGTCTGGCAAAGCTGTATCACAAATTTGATCGTTTTACGCGTTTTTCCTATCTTTTGATGTCGCCACACAGGATGAATGGTGACCTTTTTGAAATAGGTTTGGATTATATTCGGATGTTTCTGCATCTGGATATCATAAAATTTAATTCGATGCTGGAAGAAGTATATAAACACAGAGAAGATGTTGACAGCATGCTTACCATCATCGGAAAGCTGGATATGTATTTAAGTATCGGAGAATATCGGGAATATCTGGGAGAATACTGCCTGCCTGAGTATGAAAAGGGGTACATTCGCGCAAAAGAAATATATCATCCTCTGTTAAAGGCTCCCGTAAAAAATGATATTGATGTAAAACGCAGTATTCTGATTACCGGCTCCAATGCATCCGGAAAATCCACGTTTTTAAAAACCATTGCTGTCAATGCTATTCTTGCACAAAGTATTCATACAGTGTGCGCGGATATGTATACAGCGGACTGCTTCCGGGTTTATTCATCCATAACCTTAAAGGACAATATTTTTGAGGGTGACAGCTATTATATGGCAGAAATTAAATCGATTAAACGTATTCTGGATGCTGCAGAGGGCGGAAAAACACCGGTGCTTGCTTTTGTGGATGAGGTCTTAAGAGGAACAAATACAACAGAACGTATTGCTGCATCGGGTGTTATTTTGCAGAAGCTGTCACAGTGTGCGGGATTTTGCTTTGCGGCAACGCATGACCTGGAATTGACGGAGATTTTAAAGCATTATTATGATAATATGCATTTTGAAGAAACGCTGAAGGACGGAGATATTACATTTCCCTACCGTTTGATGCCGGGAAGTGCTACAACGAGAAATGCCATTGCACTTTTAAAAATCATGGGATATGATAATTCTATCACGCATAAAGCGCAGGGACAGGCAGAACGATTTGAAATAACGCGCAAATGGGAGGTGCTTCCATGAATGTGACTCTGTATAGTGATGGTTCGGCAAGAGGGAATCCGAACGGACCGGGAGGATATGGCTGCATTTTACAATATATCGATTCCAAGGGAATTTTGCATGAAAGACAGTTTTGTGCCGGATACCGGAAGACAACGAATAATCGTATGGAATTGATGGGCGTAATTACAGGGCTGGAGGCGTTGACGAAACCCTGTCGTGTGGAGGTTATTACCGATTCAAAATATGTGACGGAGGCATTTAATGCACATTGGATTGAATCGTGGATTAAGCACGGTTGGAAACGAGGAAAAAATGAAGAGGTCAAAAATGTAGATTTATGGAAAAGGCTTCTTTTGGCCATGCAGCCGCATCAGGTAACATATACCTGGGTCAAGGGACATGCGGGACATCCGGAAAATGAAAGATGCGATGAGCTGGCTACAACTGCAGCAGACGGAAATGATCTGCTCACAGATACTGGAATCTAATGACCGGATGGTTATTTTATAATATTTGTTCATTAAAATAGGAAAACAAAGAGGAGAAAAAATGTTAAATTTAGGATTGTTTTTAGCAAACTTCGGAGCTACCGTAATTTTATTTCTTGTTTTTGCGGCATGCGCATTAGCAGCAGTTTTTGCAGGTATTACACTGCGGAAGAAAAAGAATGCAAAGGATGCTGAGTCGGATGGCAAAATCACAGAGGCAGAAGCTTAAATTACTATATCTGGCGGATATATTGGAACGAAATACGGATGAACAGCATCCGCTTTCCACACAGCAGCTTATAGAGGAACTTGCAAAAGTGGATATAGCTGCGGAACGGAAGAGTATTTATGACGATATTGAACAGCTAAACAGATTTGGATATGATATTGTCTTAAATAAATCAAGAAGTAGCGGCGGTTATTATATGGCATCCAGACGATTTGAACTTGCCGAACTGAAGGTTTTGGTGGATTCCGTACAGGCATCGCGTTTTATTACGCCCAAAAAAACAAGAGAGCTGATTGCAAAGCTTGAACAGCTATGCAGTATTCACGAAGGAAAGCAGCTTAAAAGACAGGTTTACGTTCTTAACAGGATTAAGGCGGAAAACGAGCAGATATTTTATAATGTTGATTTGTTGCATACGGCCATTCATCAAAACAGACAGATATCCTTTCAATATTATGAATGGAGTACGGATAGACAGATGAAGCTTAGGCATAACGGTGAGCCTTATTTTGTCAGTCCGCTTGGTTTGACATGGGATGATAAGAATTATTATCTTGTTGCATACGAAGAAACAAAGGAACAGATTCGTCATTACCGTGTTGACAAGATGAAGTCCATTGAAATTCTTGAAAGAAAACGCTCAGAGGAAAGCGGCTACAAAAAATTTGATATTGCATCTTACGGAAATAAAGTGTTTGGTATGTATGGAGGCCTCCCAGAGACAGTTACCCTTTCTTTTCCGGAAAGACTGGTTGGTGTTATGATTGATAGGTTTGGGAAAGACATTTCCTTAAAAAAAGAGTCGGATACCACATACAGTATCCGGGTTGGAGTTGCTGTCAGCGAACAGTTTTTCGGCTGGCTGGCAGGGCTGGGAAAAGATGTTTCTATTGTTTCCCCGATGGAAGTAAAGCAAAAATATAAAGATTTTTTATCTGATATTTTGGATAATCTGTAAGCAGCGAATGGAGATTTTAACAAAATCTCCATTCTTTTTTTGTTGATTATTTTGAAGTGTATTCATTGACAGAAGGAAGCTATTTTTATATACTAATGAATACAACATATGGTATCGGGGAAAAGATGCACACAATATCATGTTATAATGAAAAGATGAGGGGTATATGTATGTTTGAAGGAACAAGTGATGAAACAATGGATTATGGTCAACAGTTTAAGCCACAACGTGTGGTTAAAGTAATAAAAAAAGACGGAAGTACAGAGGACTTCAATGTATCAAAGGTTATCAATGCTGTAGGCAAAAGTGCTTATCGTGCACTGACGAAGTTTTCTGATGAAGAAAAGCAGAAGATTTGCCAGTATGTTATTGATAAAGTTGATGAACTGGAAACGGATGAGGTTCCGATTCCGATTATGCATAATATTGTAGAAAGTGCTTTGGAGCAGGTAAAGCCGATTGTAGCAAAAAGCTATCGTGATTACCGGAACTATAAGCAGGATTTTGTCCGTATGCTGGATGATGTCTATAAGAAGAGCCAGTCCATTATGTATGTAGGGGACAAGGAAAATGCCAACACGGATTCTGCATTGGTTTCCACAAAGCGTTCCCTGATTTTCAATCAGTTAAATAAAGAATTATATCAGAAGTTCTTTATGACAACCGAAGAAATTCAGGCATGCCGTGACGGCTATATTTATGTTCATGATATGTCCGCAAGAAGAGATACTATGAACTGCTGTTTATTTGATGTGCAGAATGTACTGTCCGGCGGCTTTGAAATGGGGAACATCTGGTATAATGAACCCAAAACCCTGGACGTTGCATTTGACGTAATCGGTGATATCGTGCTGAGTGCTGCAAGCCAGCAGTACGGAGGCTTTACCGTACCCAGTGTAGATAATATTTTAGAACCGTATGCAGAGAAATCGTATAAGAAATATATAGATAAATATATTAAATTAGGTATTGACAGGGAAACAGCCGAAGCGGAGGCTTATGCGGATGTCTGCAAGGAAATGGAGCAGGGCTTCCAGGGATGGGAATACAAATTTAATACGGTTGCTTCAAGTCGTGGAGATTATCCGTTTATTACAGTTACGGCAGGAACAGGAACAGGGCGCTTTGCAAAGCTTGCCACCATTACAATGTTGAATGTCCGCAGAAAAGGACAGGGTAAGAAGGAGTGCAAGAAGCCTGTATTATTCCCGAAGATTGTATTTTTATATGATGAAAATCTTCACGGACCGGGTAAGGAGCTCGAAGATGTTTTTGAAGCGGGAGTGAAATGCTCTGCTAAAACGATGTATCCCGATTGGCTTTCATTAACAGGAAAAGGCTATATAGCCAGCATGTATAAGCAGTACGGTAAAATTATTTCTCCGATGGGCTGCCGCGCGTTTCTTTCACCGTGGTATGAAAGGGGAGGCATGCATCCTGCCGATGATAAGGATACACCGATATTTGTGGGACGATTTAATATTGGAGCTGTCAGTCTGCATCTTCCCATGATTCTTGCAAAAGCAAGACAGGAAAGTAAGGATTTTTATGAGGTTTTGGATTATTATCTGAATCTTATTCGTCAGCTTCATATCCGGACATATGCTTATTTAGGAGAAATGCGTGCTTCTACTAATCCGCTTGCATATTGTGAAGGCGGATTTTTAGGAGGACATCTGAAGCTGGCCGATAAAATCAAGCCGTTATTAAAGTCTGCGACGGCATCGTTTGGTATTACGGCATTTAATGAACTTCAGATGCTGTATAACGGCAAATCATTGGTGGAAGACGGTGCCTTTGCCGTGGAAGTGTTAGAGCATATCAACCAGAAAATCAATGAATTTAAAGAAGAAGACGGCAATCTGTATGCGATTTACGGTACACCAGCTGAAAATCTCTGTGGTTTACAGGTACAGCAGTTTAGAAAAAAATACGGCATTGTAGAAGGTGTATCGGATAGAGATTATGTTTCAAACAGCTTTCATTGTCATGTCACGGAGGATATTACACCGATTCAGAAGCAGAATCTGGAATATCGTTTTTGGGAGCTTTCAAACGGTGGTAAGATTCAATACGTTAAATATCCGATTGATTACAATATAGAGGCAATTAAAACCTTGATCCGCCGTGCCATGGAAATGGGCTTTTATGAAGGGGTTAATCTTTCTCTGGCATATTGTGATGATTGCGGTCATCAGGAACTGGAAATGGATGTATGTCCGGTGTGTGGCAGCCACAATTTAACAAAGATCGACAGAATGAACGGATATTTGTCTTATTCCCGTGTTCATGGTGATACAAGATTAAATGATGCGAAAATGGCAGAAATTGCAGAAAGGAAAAGCATGTAAGAATGAGATATCACAATATTACAAAGGATGATATGCTGAACGGTGATGGGCTCAGAGTGGTACTCTGGGTAGCAGGATGCTCACATTGCTGCAAAGAATGTCATAATCCGATTACATGGGATCCGGATGGCGGTCTGTTATTTGATCAAGCTGCAAAACAGGAGATTTTTGAACAATTAGAAAAGGATTATATCTCAGGTATTACATTTTCGGGAGGCGATCCGCTTCATTCGGCAAACCGTCTGGATGTTCGTAATCTGATGGAAGAAATTAAAGGGAAATTCCCTGAAAAAACAATCTGGTTATATACCGGGTATGATTGGGAAGAGATATGGCATTATCCCATGATGAAATATGTGGATGTTGTAGTGGACGGTGAATTTAAGATTGACTTAAAGGATACCAAGCTGCTATGGAAGGGAAGCTCCAATCAACGGGTTATTGAAGTTCAGGAAACATTGAAGCATACAGACCCGTCAGTTCCTGTTCTGCATTGCGGAAATTATGAATAGAGAGGCGGAGTGGTGATAAGAATATGCATCGTATAGCACAGTTTTATAAGGTTAGTTTTGATGAATTTAAGAATGGTATTGAAGGTGAAATTCCGGGAATGCGGGAAGATGAAATCAGGGAAATGTATGATTCCTTACAGCTTCCTAAGCGTGCTACAAAAGGAAGTGCAGGATATGATTTTTATGCTCCTTTTACCTTCCATCTGAATCCGGGTGAAACCATTAAGATTCCTACAGGTATCCGCGTGAAAATGGAGAATAACTGGGTACTGCAGCTTTATCCGAGAAGCGGTCTTGGATTCAAATACCGCCTGCAGCTTAATAATACGGTTGGTATTATTGACAGTGATTATTATTACTCTGATAATGAAGGACATATTTTTTCCAAAATAACAAATGATTCCAATGAAGGTAAGGAATTGACCGTTTCAAAAGGAACCGGTTTTATGCAGGGTATCTTCATGGAATATGGTATCACGGTTGATGATGATACGGAAGAAATCAGAAACGGCGGTTTCGGAAGTACGACAAAATAATCAAAATAGTAATTTAAAAAAACATATAATACTTGAATTCCTCGTTGGTTTGTGTAAAAATGTACATGTTGCTGACGGGGAATTTTATATTATAAAATTCCTCGTCAGCCATGAGATATATTTTTGAAAGAAATTATAAAGAATATTACAGCATGGAGGAAAAAGATGCGGGGAATTGACACCCAGGTTCGCAAGATGCGTCGCAGAATCTTTAAGGAAGTGGCTAATCTGGCGTATAACTCTAAGAATCTTAAGGATGATATGGAGGCATTGCCCTATAAAATCATCAATTATGATGAATCCGAATATCGTGAGAATATATACAGGGAACGTGCCATTGTGCGTGAGAGGTTGCGTCTTGCAATGGGATTGTCACTTCGACCTGAGAATCTTCCTGTTCATCTGACGCAGGGTTTAGAAGAAAGTAATATTGATGAGAAATATTATGAGCCGCCACTTATGCAGGTTATTCCGTCGGCATGTAATTCCTGTCCGACCAATCATTATCAGGTTACGGATAAATGTATGGGATGTGTAGCGCATCCGTGCAGGGAGGTCTGCCCAAGAGGAGCGATTTCCTTTGAAAACGGTAAATCCGTGATAGATCAGGACAAATGTATTAAATGCGGTAAATGTAAGGCAATTTGTCCTTATGATGCAATTTCACATCAGGTTCGACCATGTGCGGTGGCGTGTGGTGTAGGTGCGATTGAAAACGATGAAAAAGGCAGGGCTGTAATTAATAATGAAAAGTGTGTTTCCTGCGGCCAATGTATGGTCAGTTGTCCGTTCGGGGCAATTGCCGATAAGTCGCAGATTTTTCAGTTGATTCGTGCATTACAGTCAGGCAGAAAGATTATTGCGCAGATAGCACCGGCATTTGTAGGTCAGTTCGGACCGGATGTTACACCGCAGAAATTAAAGACCGCATTAAAGGAGTTGGGATTTACGGATGTATATGAGACTGCAATCGGTGCAGATATGGGAGCTGTTACCGAAGCAGAGCATTATGTGCATGAAGTTGCAACAGGGAAACTGCCGTTTCTTTTAACCTCATGCTGTCCTTCATGGTCTATGCTGGCAAAGAAGTTCTTTCCGGAAACCATTGATAATATTTCCAATGCTTTGACACCGATGGTTGCAACCGCAAGAAAGATTAAAGAAGAACATCCGGATGCACAGGTAGTATTTATCGGACCATGCGCTTCCAAGAAGCTTGAGGCATCCAGAAGAACCGTTCGCTCAGACGTGGATTTTGTTATCACATTTGAAGAACTTGTCGGAATGTTTGAAGCAAAAGAAATTATTCCGGCGCAAATAGAAACTGAAACCGAGATGGAGGATGCAACGGGAGCAGGACGAGGCTATGGTGTTGCCGGAGGTGTTGCAAGTGCTATTGAATCCTGCATCCGTGAATATTATCCGGATGTTGAGGTAAACATAGAGCATGCGGAAAGCCTGTCAGAATGTAAAAAGATTTTAATGCTGGCTAAAGCCGGTAAGAAAAAGGGATGTCTGATTGAAGGCATGGCGTGTCCCGGAGGCTGCGTTGCAGGAGCCGGCACCAATATTGCCATAGCACAGGCACAGAAAAATGTTTTAGCATTTAAGAACCAGGCTAAGCAGCCGCTTCCGCAGCATGAAAATGGAACAGATATGGAGGATAATATATTATGAGCAAGGTTAGAACACGTTTTGCACCGAGCCCGACCGGAAGAATGCATGTCGGGAATCTGCGTACGGCATTATATGCGTATCTGATTGCAAAGCATGCAGACGGAGATTTCATTTTACGAATAGAAGATACCGACCAGGAACGTTACGTGGAAGGTGCGGTAGAAATAATCTATCGGACATTGCAGAAAACAGGTTTGATTCATGATGAAGGTCCGGATAAGGATAAAGGCTTTGGTCCTTATGTACAGAGTGAGCGTCAGGCAGCCGGCATATATCTTGAATATGCGAAGCAGTTAATAGAAAAAGGCGAAGCCTATTACTGCTTTTGCGATAAAGAACGTCTTGCCGGTTTAAATCAGGTTATCAACGGAAAAGAGATTAATGTATATGATAAACATTGTCTGCATCTTTCCAAAGAAGAGGTGGAAGAGAAGTTAAAAAGCGGTGTACCATATGTTATCCGCCAAAATAATCCGCAGACCGGAACCACCACTTTCTCGGATGAGATTTATGGGGATATAACAGTTGATAATATGGAATTGGATGATATGATTTTAATTAAATCAGACGGTTATCCGACCTATAATTTTGCAAACGTTGTGGATGATCATTTAATGGGAATCACGCATGTTGTCCGCGGTAACGAGTATCTGTCTTCCTCTCCGAAATACAATCGTTTATATGAAGCATTCGGATGGGAGGTTCCGATTTATGTACATTGTCCGCTGATTACGGATGAAGAGCATCATAAATTAAGCAAACGATGCGGACATTCTTCTTATGAGGATTTAATTGAGCAGGGATTCTTGACAGAGGCAGTTGTAAACTTTGTAAGCTTGCTCGGATGGAGTCCGGCTGATTCCTGTGAAGAAATATTCTCTCTTGAGGAACTTGTGAAGATTTTTGATTACCATCATATGTCCAAATCTCCTGCAGTCTTTGATTATACAAAGTTAAAATGGATGAACGGCGAATATATTAAAAAAATGGATTTTGATGAGTATTATGAACGCGCACTTCCATACATCGAAAAAACAGTTACAAGGGATATAGACAAAAAGAAGCTGGCAGAGATTTGTAAGACAAGAATTGAGGTATTCCCGGATATCTGCGGTTTGATAGATTTCCTGGAAGAACTTCCGGAATATGATGTTGAAATGTATACACATAAGAAGATGAAAACAAATGCAGAGACATCTCTTAGTGTATTAAAAGAACTTCTTCCTGTATTAGAAGCTCAGGAGGATTACAGCAATGATGCACTATATCGGCTTTTAACAGAACAGGTTGAAAAAATGGGTGTGAAAAACGGATATGTACTTTGGCCTGTTCGTACTGCGGTGTCAGGTAAGCAGATGACCCCGGCAGGTGCAACGGAGATTATGGAGCTTCTTGGAAAAGAAGAATCCGTTACCCGTATAAAAAAAGGAATTGAAAAGCTTGAAGCAGCATTTGCATAATAAAGAGCAGCAGCAGGCAATTTCCCATGAATCGGGACCGGTTATGTGTCTTGCCGGTCCGGGTTCCGGGAAAACCGATGTATTAACCCATCATATCCGTTATCTGATTTTAGAGAAGCATGTCGACCCTTTTCACATTCTTGTTCTTACTTTTTCCAAAGCATCCGCAATAGAAATGCAGAATAGATTTCTTGATTTAATGGAGCAGGAATACTGCCCGGTTCGTTTTGGTACATTTCACGCCGTATTTTTTCACATTTTAAGCCGTTATGAGGGCTATACAGCATCTGATATCCTGTCAATTTCTCAAAAGAAAAACTATCTGAAAACAGTTCTTATGCAAATGGAATATCAGGAAAAGATTGATACGGATTTATTGGAAAAAATTCTTTCCGATATTTCTTATCTAAAAAATCATAATCATAATCCCGTGATAAATGAAACAGAAAGTAACATTCCGCAGTTTGGGGAGATATATGAGAAGTATGAAAATTTAGTCAGACAGGAGCATAAACTTGATTTTGATGACATGATGCTTCTGTGTCAAAAACTGCTGGAAAACCGGACGGATATTCTTGAGGAATACCGGAGAGAAATAGAATATGTATTAATAGATGAATATCAGGATATGAATCCGGTTCAATATGAATTAGTAAAAAATCTGGTTAATCCGCACCGAAATCTGTTTGCGGTTGGGGATGACGATCAGGCAATTTACGGATTTCGCGGGAGTAATCCCCAAATTATGCTGGACTTTCAAAAGCAATTTCCAAATGGCAGAATAATCACATTTCCCATAAACTATCGTTGTACGGGGGCGATAGTAGAAGCTGCGAATCAAGTCATATCAGGTAATCTGAACCGATTTCAAAAAGATATTTCTGCAAATAAAAAACAGGGTGAACCGGTATATTTTAAAGCATTTGAAAATAAGGGGGAGGAGTACAAATATCTTGTCTGTGAGCTTAAGCGGATATATGCATCTGCTTCGGAATCCTTGGATGATTGTGCCTGCCTGTTTCGAACAAATATGGATGCTTCTTATCTGTCGGAGCTGCTTTTAAAAGAAAAAATTCCCTATCAGATGAAAGAAAGACCTTATAATCCTTATGACCATTTTATCAGTCGAGATTTTTTGCACTATCTGAGTTTAAAGGAAGGGGAGTTGAGTCTTGAAGAATTTATACCGGTTATGAACAGACCGCTTCGATACATCAGCAGGGACGCTGTAGAAATATCGGGATTTAGAAATGAATTTACAAAAGAAAAAAAGGTAAGCATTCAAAAATTGAAGGAATTCTATAGGGGAAAAGAATATATGCAGCAGAATGTCAGAAAATTGGAATATGACTTAAAACGAATGAAAAATATGGACATATTTTCAGCAGTCAATTATATACGTAAAGGAATCGGGTATGACGATTTTTTGAGAAAAAAAGCTTTGGAACAGCATATCCCATCGGAGGAGTATTTGAATATGGCAGACGAGATACAAAGGCGTATGGGAATGTTTGAAGAATTGGAACAGTTAAAAAACCATATTAATACATATCTGGAAAGCGCGGAAGGACCGGAAGGAAGGCGGAAGGAGAAACAGAGCGGTGTCCATATAATGACATTTCACGCATCAAAAGGCTTGGAATTTGATTATGTATACCTTCCGGATTGCAACGAAGGAACTATTCCCTACAAAAAAAGCATTACACCGGAGCAGATAGAGGAGGAGAGAAGGCTGTTCTACGTTGCAATGACAAGAGCTAAGGAAAAACTGCATATTTTGTATCTGGGCGGAGATAAGAACAACCGGTATCGTGTATCCCGGTTTGTGACGGACGCTCAAACAAAAAGAAAGGAAACAAAGCGTTTCCCTTACATTTCATCAAAATCTGCGTTATCAAGCCATTCGTCATAAGCATCACAGACATCCTCATATTCATCATCATCTTCAATATATCGAAGAACAGGTTCCTCATTAACATCATCCGGATTTTCACTGTAACCATAGAACCAGACAACATCTTCTTCATCAGAATCCTTTAAATCAGGAAGAAGGGCAATGTAATCTTTATCGCCAATCGAAAAGATTGTTTCAATTGCACAATTTACGACAGTGCCATCCTCTAAGGTAATATCAACAGTCATGTCTCTATCATCAAATTCTTCAGCATTATTTTCCATGATTCTGCTTCCTTTCTTTTTTTAAACATAATTGTAACGATATACTCATAAAATATCAATAGTAACCTTTTATTATTTATGTTAAAATATAAAACAGAAAACATTTAAAGAATAATAAGGAGCACATATGAAGAATCAGATAAAAGTTGGGAAAGGAAATCCTTATCCGAATGGTGTTACTTCCCTAAGTGGGAACTGCATTAATGTTGCAGTTGCCATGCAGAGCGAGGATTGTGGAATGATTCTTTTTGGAAAGATGAATGAACCGGAAAAGATTCCGTTTGACACAACGCTTCGCATAGGTGATTTGTATTGTGTAAAAATAGAAGGTATTGAAGTATTCGATTATACGTATTGCTTTTATGACGGAGACCGGATGTTTGTTGATAAATATGCACGGTGTGTGAGCGGAAACGAAAAGTACGGACATATACCGGCAAAGCTTCAGGGAAGAATCTGCCGGAATAGCTTTGATTGGGAAAATGATAAGAATCTACAGATTCCGTTTCATGATTCATTACTGTATCTGCTTCATGTCAGAGGCTTTTCAAAACATAAAAGCTCCGGTGTTAAGGCAAAAGGCACATTTGAGGGTATTATAGAGAAAATCCCATATTTACAGGAAATTGGAATTAACGGACTTGTATTAATGCCATCCTACGAATTTCTCGAAATAGAAGAACCCTTATTACAAAATGACTGGATACCATTGGCGTATAGCAGTAAGGAGTCGGTATTAAATTATTGGGGCTACAAAGAAGGGTATTATTATGCTCCTAAAAGTGCGTATGCCTCAGATAAAAAGAATCCGGTCGGTTCCTTTAAGAATATGGTTAAGCAGCTGCATAAAAACGGTATTGAAGTACTAATGCAGTTTTATTTTCCGAATACGGTTTCGGGTTTATATATTGTAGATGTATTACGATATTGGGTATGTGAGTATCATGTGGATGGTTTCTGGTTGTCGGGAGAGAAGGTACCGGCAGAAATGCTTGCAGCAGATGCGCTTTTGAAAAAAACGAAGCTGATATATTATGGTTTTCCTGTTACGGAGACCGCAGCCGGAGTAGAAAATGTATATCAGAATCTTGCGAAATACAGTGATGAATATATGTATGATATCCGTCGTTTTTTAAAGAGCGATGAACGGACGTTGAGAAATACCCTGCAGCACATGAAGATGAATCCCCCAAAGCAGAAAATTGTTCACTATATAACGGAAGCAAACGGCTTTACATTGGCAGACCTGGTAAGCTATGACCGCAAGCACAATGATGATAACGGCGAAAAAAATCAGGACGGTAATCTGTATAATGCTTCATGGAATTGTGGTGCAGAAGGAAAAACTAAAAAAAAGTCAGTTCTTGACCTTCGTATGAAACAGATGAAGAATGCTTTTTTATTGACGCTTTTTACACAGAGTACACCGCTTTTGCTTGCCGGAGATGAATTTTCCAATTCTCAGAACGGAAATAATAATGCATATTGCCAGGATAATGCCATAAGCTGGCTGAATTGGAATGACCTTGAAAAAAACAGGGAGCTGTTTGATTTTGTTAAGTCGGTTGTTTCGTTCCGGAAAGAGCATGCGCTTCTGCATAGAAGCACTGAGTATACGATGGTTGATGATCTTGCATGCGGATATCCTGATTTGTCATATCACAGCGATGAGCCTTGGAAATGCCGGTACGATGACTTGACCAGACATTTTGGCATGCTTTATTGCGGGAATTATTCGGAAAATGTGAACGAAAAGGGAACATTTATATATCTTGCCGTAAATATGCATTGGATTCCGCATGACTTTGTTCTGCCAAAGCTTCCTAAAAAAATGAAGTGGCAGTTGAAATTTGATACATCTGTCAGAGGAGAAGCTGCGGGAGGAATTGAAACGGAAAAAATCACAATAAAGGAAAGAAGCATACAGGTATTAATTGCGGGATAAAAAGGATTTTAATATGAATTTCATCAAACATTTTAAGACAATAACTTACCATAAGTGGCTGGTAATGAAGGGCTGCTTTTCGGTTGGTTTGTATAGACAGGGTATCTGTCATGACCTTTCAAAGTATATGCCTTCCGAATTTTGGGTGGGTGTTAAATATTATCAAGGTAACAGAAGTCCGAATAATGCCGAAAGAGAAGAAAAGGGCTATTCAAGTGCATGGCTGCATCACAAAGGAAGAAATAAGCATCATTACGAATATTGGATTGATTATAGTATCCGTTATGTGCCGGGGGGCATGGCACCGGCGCCGATGCCGGTTCGATATATTGTTGAGATGCTGATGGACCGTATTGCTGCCTGTAAGGTTTACAGAAAGGATACGTATACGAACCATAGTCCTCTTGAATACTATATGAGCGGAAAAGACCCGGCTCCTTTACATGAAAAAACAAGGCTTCTTTTGGAAATGCTGCTAAATATGCTTGATAAAGAAGGGGAAAAGAATACATTTTATTTTATAAAAAGAGAACTGTTGCCAAGGCAGGGAGAGTTTGATGATATTCATAACCTTGATGTGTTAAAAGAGTTTTGCAGGCAACATGTATGATTTGATTGTTGAAAAGTGTCAAAAGTTAATAAACGGCATATACTGTGAGTAAAGATTGCTCTGAAAAGAGGAAATTTATGAACTGTTTTATATGGATTATTTTACTGTTGGCATGCGGTGGAAACTGCGGTTTCAGAGACTGTGACTGTGACAGGGGCTGCGACCGTGACTGGAATTATGGCAGAAATCGTAGCAGGGACTGCGATTGTGATCAGAATTGTGGAAGAGACCGTGACAGGAACTGCGATTGTGACCGGAATTGTGGAAGAGACCGTGACAGGGATTGTGACTGTGATTGGAATCGTGACAGAGACCGCTGTGGCTGTGAAAAAGAAGCGTCAGCATATGAAACCTTCGGTTGTCAGGAAAATGGGATTCCCTGTCCACCGCCTGTTCCGACCTGCTCTATGAGATAAAAATGAAGAAGACAAAAGACCGCAGCATCCTGCGGTCTTTTATCTTAGAAAATAAATATCAGTTTGCCTTAACCTCTTCCCAGAGATCATTATAAAGTGCATCCCCTTCTTCCCCTAAATAGGAGAATGTCTCAAGGGCATTGTATTTGGAAAGATCCGGAAAGGCAATATCAGAATTACGTAATGCCTCATCTTCAATCATGGCTCTTGCCGCATCATTCGGAGTAGAGTAAGTAATATATTCAAAATTCATCATGGCAATATCGGCACGACACATAAAGTCAATGAATTTTTCTGCATTTTCTTTATTCGGGCAGTTGGCAGGGATAACCCAGCTGTCAATCCATACATTGGTACCTTCCTTTGGAATGACATATTCAAGATCAGGATTTTCACGTTGTGTATATATGGCCTCGCCGGAATAAATGACACCGATGGCTGCTTCATTACCAATCATTTTATCACGTACCTGATCGATAACATATGCCTGAACGAGAGGCTTCTGTTCAATCAAATCGTTCTTTGCGGCTTCAAGCTCGGATGTGTTTAAGCTGTTCATGGAATAGCCGTTTTTCTTTAATGCTACCATAAAGGCATCACGGACGGAATCCTGCATCAGAATATTGTCCTTGTATTGTTCATCCCATAAATCCGCCCAACTGTCAATCGGTTCACTTACCATTGTTTTGTTATAAAGAATACCGACAGTTCCGAAACAGTAAGGAACGGAATATTTATTTTCGGGGTCAAATTCTTTTGATGTTTCAAAGTATTGTGCCCCGATGTTTGCCTTTGCATTCGGTACATTATCCCAGTTGATTTCAGCCAATAAATTATTATCAATCATTTTGGCAATCATATAGTCGGAAGGACATACCACATCATATGCCGTGGCACCGGATTCGATTTTCGGATACATAATCTCATTTGTTTCAAATTCATCATAAACAACTTTGATACCTGTTTCTTCCTCAAACATGGTAAGAGTTTCAGGGTCAAGATATTCGCCCCAATTGTAGACATAAACGGTATCTTTTGCATTGGAAGAACCACAGGCTGTTGCAAAAATACCAAATGTCATGATGCATAAAGCAAAAAAAAGTTTTCTTTTCATAATTTCAGACCTTTCTCCTCATAAAAATTTATTCCCATAAGACAGACTGCTGAGCTTACTGTCATTTGGTTTCTTCTTTTACAGGCCGGTTTACCAATGCAAGAAGCAGAAGTACGGCAACAAAAATAAGTGTGGATAAAGCATACATTTCCGGCTTGATTCCTTTACGGACTTCCGTGTAAATCTTAGTTGACAGGGTGTCAATTCCGGCGCCTTTTGTAAAGTGGGTAATAATAAAGTCGTCAAGTGACATGGTAAATGCCATCAAAAAGCCCGAAAGAATACCGGGGAGCAAATCCGGGAAAATAACCTTGAAGAAAGCATAAACAGGAGAGGCTCCCAAATCCATGGCGGCTTCATAGGTATGCGGATTAATGTTCCGCATACGAGGCATAACACTTAAAATAACGTAAGGTATATTAAAGGTTATATGGCTTAACAGGATAGTACCAAAACCGAAACGAATACCGAAGCTTAAAAAAAGAAGCATGAGCGAAATGCCGGTTACAATATCAGCATTTAACATCGGGATGTTGGTAATGCCCATTAATACCGCCTTACTTCTTTTTTTCATTCCGTTCATTCCGATACAGGTTAAGGTTCCTATTATCGTAGCAATAAAAGCGGAAAGGAATGCAATCAAAAGAGTTGTGTACAAGGCTTCCATAATATCCCGGTTTTGAAAAAGCTCGACATACCATTTTATTGTAAAGCCGCCCCATTTGGCTCTTGTTTTACTTGCATTGAACGACAGAACAATCAGTGTTGCAATCGGAGCATATAAAAATATGAAAATTAAGGCGACATAGATGCGCCGTATGGCTTTTGTCATTATAATACAGCCCCCTCTCCGTCTTTATCGAATATGGAGGTAATTATCATATTGATAATAATAAAAATCATCAGGACAATGGAAAGTCCGCTTCCGAGCTGCCAATTACTTGCCTGTGTAAACTGCTGTTCAATGATATTTCCGATTAAGAGAATTTTGCTTCCACCAAGTAGAGAGGAAATAACAAAGGTAGTAAGCGCAGGAACAAATACCATTGTAATTCCGCTGATAATACCGGGGACGGTAAGCGGAAGCGTAATCTTGCAAAAAGTCTGTACACCGTTTGCACCTAAATCCCTTGCAGCATTGATTACACTCGGGTCAATTTTGGTCAGGGAATTATAAAGCGGCAATACCATAAATGGCAGGAAGTTGTAAACCATACCAAGAATAATGGCGTATGGTGTATTAATAATATTCAAAGCAGGCAGGTGCAGAAACGTAAGAATATTATTGATTACCCCCGTTTTTTCCAATAATGTCTGCCATGCTAATGTCCGTAATAGAAAATTCATCCACATCGGAAGAATAAAAATCATGACAATCATGCTATGCTGGTTTCTGCTCATTTTTGAAAGAATGGAAGCCAGAGGATAACCGAGAAGCAGGCAGATAATTGTCGCTATGAAAGAAAGCAGCAGGGAAAGCCAAAGTGCTTTTAAGCGTTCGGGAGTACCTATTGCCAAAACATTTTCCAATGTAAATGCACCTGATTTATCGCGTAGTCCGTAGTAGAAGACCATACCGAGCGGAATCAGGATAAAACCGACGGACCAGATTAAAAAAGGCGCAGCAAACCATTTTTTCTTATTCTTCAACACCTACAGCCTCCTCATCTTCTGACACGGGTTTATTCATTATCTGAATGTTGAAAGGATCTACCTTGATACCAACCTTTGTACCGACCGGAAACATAGTGGTGGAGTGTACCAGCCATTCAAAACCGTTTGCCATAACCTCCATCTCGTAATGAACCCCTTTGAAGATTAAATGAGATACTTCGCCGCAAATGGTTCCTTCGTCAGGAGCAACAAGCAGAACATCTTCAGGTCGGATAACAACATCAACCGGTTTATTTTCACCAAATCCTTTATCCACACAGGCAAAACGTGCGCCGAGGAAGGATACCAGCTCATCACGAACCATAACGGCATCAATGATGTTGCTGTCGCCGATAAAGTCAGCGACAAAGGCATTTTCCGGTTCATTGTAAATGCTTTCGGGTGTGCCGATTTGCTGGATATAGCCCTGATTCATGACAACTATCGTATCGGACATGGTAAGAGCCTCTTCCTGATCATGCGTAACATAGATAAAAGTAATACCCAATTCATTTTTTAGACGGATTAATTCATATTGCATATCCTGTCTGAGCTTTAAATCAAGGGCACCAAGCGGCTCATCAAGCAGAAGCAGCTTCGGTTCATTAACAATTGCGCGTGCAATGGCGATACGCTGCTGCTGACCTCCGGAAAGAGAATCCGGCATACGTTTTTCATAACCATCAAGATTAACAAGCTTCAAGGCATATTTAATTTTATCTTTTATATATTGATCCGTCTTTCCCTTGATACGAAGACCGAAAGCAATATTTTCTTCGATATTCATATGGGTAAAAAGTGCATATTTTTGAAATACTGTATTTAGTTGTCGTTTGTTAGGCGGAAGCTTTGTGATATCCGTGCCGTTAAACATTACATGTCCGGTATCGGGTGACTCAAAGCCACCAATGATGCGGAGGGTAGTAGTTTTGCCGCATCCGCTGGGACCGAGCAGGGTCAGGAATTCATTTTCACGGATATATAAATTCATATCATCCAGCACCATGTTGCTTCCATAGGATTTGGATATATGCTGGAGGTCAATTAATTTTATGCTCATAGAGATTCGCCTTTCTATTGTATTTTAGAAGCTCGGTGGGCTTGATACCCAGAGAATACAGGCTTCTTTACTGCCGGATGCCGTAATGTAGTGTGTGGAATCGGGAGTAAAATAAAATGATTCCCCTTTTTTAGCTTTTATTTCTTTTTTGCCTATGTGAATAACAATGGAGCCGTTTAAAACATAACCGAATTCTTCACCTTCATGCGGATTATCGGGATATGTCTGTCCGCCCGGCTCTAATGTAATCCGGATTGGTTCCATAAGATTCTTCTGTGCATTTGGGATAATCCATTCCGTTTTGTTATGCATCTCGGAATCTATTTTTTCAAAATAATCCTGTTTGCGAAAAACAATCTGTGAGTCTACGTCCTTTGTAAAAAAGTCACTTAAGTCTGTCCCCAGACATTGCAGAATGTCAACAAGGGTGGAAATAGAGGGAGAGGTAAGATCTCTTTCCAACTGAGAAATAAACCCTTTTGACAGTTCAGCTCTGTCAGCAAGCTCTTCTTGTGTCAACCCTTTTTTGATTCGTAAATCCTTGACACGGTTTCCGATATCCATAATTTATCCGGCCTTTCTGAAACAATATAATAAACTTTCGGTTTAGTTTTGCTAAACCGCAGACTGATTACAATTATATAGTATCCATTGTGAATGTCAACAGAATTTCTTAATAATATAAAAAAAATTTTTACCAATACTAAACCACGAAAAAAATTTAAAACACTTAACAAAAAAATATGGGTATGATAATATAGAAAAAGAGATATCTTGGGCAGCAAAGAGAGTTGAATTTTAAGAGGCTGCTTATAGAAAGGCAGGATATAATAATGAAAAAAGAAAAGTATGTTGCATATGTGTCTACTTATACATCGGGTATGACAGATGATATCCATGGTATTAAGATTTATGATGTGGATATGGAAAACGGACGTTTTACGGAAAAGGATCAGGTTGAAATCACCAATTCGTCCTATGTAACAATTTCTCATAACAGCAAATATTTATATTCTATCACTGATTTCGGGGTGGAAGCATACAAGATTGAAGCTGACGGAAGTCTGTGTGTTATCAATCAGGGTTCGATTAACGGTATGCGCGGCTGTTATCTTTCTACCGATTATGAAGACAGGTTCCTATTTGTAGCAGGATATCATGACGGTAAAATAACGGTTCTTAAGCTGCGTGAAGATGGCGGAGTAGGAGAGATTACAGACGAGATTTTCCATAAAGGCATGGGGAGTATTGCGGAACGTAATTTCAGACCGCATGTAAATTGTGTAAAGATGACAAGAGATAATAAGTATTTATGTGCAGCCGATCTGGGGATGGATCATGTCAATGTATATTGGTTTGACCACACGATGGGCAAGTTAAAAATGGTTGATATAATCAGAAGTGAACAGGAAAGTGCACCGAGACATCTTAAGTTCTCCAAGAACGGAAAATTTCTTTATATTGTTCATGAATTAAAGAATTATGTTGATGTTTATTCTTACAAAGAAATTTCGGAAAAAAATCCTGAGTTTGAGAAAATTCAGACGATTTCAACATTAAATGATTACCATGCGGGCGGTTCTGCCGCAAGTGCGCTGAATCTTTCCGCAGATTACAAGTATTTGATAAGCTCCAATGCAGGAGACAACAGTATTATTATATATTCCATTGATGAGAATACGGGATTGTTGGAAAAAATACTCTGTCTGCCAATCAGCGGGGATTATCCGAAGGATGCCAATCTTTTCCCGGATAACCGGCATTTGGTATCTCTGAATCATTTATCAAATACAATGACGTTTTTTGATGTGGATTTAAAAAAGAAGGTAATTGTAATGCATGGTAAGGAAATGAAGGTTCAGCAGCCGAATTGTGTGATTTTTCATAAGCTACAGTAAGGATGTATATACAAACAGCACCTCAGTGTAAAGGGGTGCTGTTTGTATATACATTATTTTTGGTAAAATTCATTTAAATAGCTGACTCTGGATGACATATTTTCTATCAGCAAATCTAATATAGTGATTGCCGCCATGGATTCTACGACAACGACAGCACGGGGAACAATGATAGGGTCATGTCTGCCATGAATTTCAATGGTGGTATCTTCATGTGTATTTGTAACTGTGTTTTGAGACTGGGCAATAGATGGAGTCGGTTTGAAATGGGCACGCAGGATAATATTACTTCCGTCGCTCATTCCTCCTAATATTCCGCCACTGTGATTGGTTTTCTTTTCAATAACTCCGTCATTCATATAAAAACAATCGTTATTTTCACTGCCGACATATTGGGAAACTGCAACTCCATCGCCGATTTCAACCGCTTTTACGGCACCGATTGACATAAGAGCATATGCAAGGCGTGCATCCAGCTTATCAAAGACCGGTTCACCGATGCCGGCAGGCATTCCGGTCACAATGCATTCCACTATGCCGCCGGAGGAATTTTTGTTTGCCATACATTCTTTTAAATAGTTTTCTGCCTGTGCGGAAGCTTCCTCATCGGGAAGATATAAAGGAGAAGCATTTATGTGCTCCTGTGTGAATACATCACCCTTTGCCGTATATGGTCCGATAGCACGGACAAATGCCGTTACCCCGATTCCCAGTTCTTTTAAAATTTTACATGCAATCGCGCCTGCAGCAACCCTGCCGATTGTTTCGCGGCCGGAGGAGCGTCCGCCGCCGCGGTAATCCCGAAAGCCATATTTTTCATCAAATGTATAATCCGCATGACCCGGACGATAAACAGAAGCAATGTTGCTGTAGTCACGGCTTATTTGGGAAGTATTGCGAATCATGATGGAAATGGGAGTGCCGGTTGTTTTGCCTTCAAAAATACCGGAAAGAATTTCGGGAGCATCTGCTTCGTTGCGCTTTGTACCGTATGCGTTGCTGCCCGGACGGCGTCTGTTCAAATATATTGCTAAATCCTCCTCGGACAGAGGGAGTCCTGCCGGAACTCCGTCAATGACAACACCGATTGCTTTGCCGTGGGATTCACCCCAGGTAGAGATAGAAAAATTTTTCCCGAAAATAGAACCTGCCATTATATACCATACCTCGTCTTTCCAAAGCCTGCCGATAAAATCGGACAGGCAATTATATATTACAAAATGCTGTATTGCAAATATGTACCATTGATTTTCTTATTATAATCACTGCATAAAATTATCTCAAGTAATATGCTGAAAAAAATGAACGGAAAATATGAAAAAATATTGTAGAAAAGAGTTTCCTATGCTAACATAAAATATAATCTTGATTACATTTTCACACTTTGAATGTGAGGGATAACATGTTAAATGATGTACAGAGCCGGCGGATTGGAAAATATCGCAAGCTGGCGAATAAAAATTTGTTTTGCAGGTATATTGCGACAGTACTGCTTGTAATTCATGTTATATGTATAAAATTTTTTTCTTACAATAAGCGGCGCTTTAAGGTATTGGGGGAGTTGTGTCTTATTGCGGTTGTCTTTTTGATGAATACCAGTCTTACCCCTCCGACTTTTGCGGCGACATCTTCCGAAATGCCGGTTTTAGAAGCCTATACGGAAGAAACGGATATTTATGAACAGGCAGATTTGGAAGGAATGGTAGAGGACACTTTTGATATAGTAAAGAATGAAGAGGAAATTGCAAATCTTGATGATTTGATAGAGAAAAGTAAAGACTCCGTTCAGGGAGATTCTGTTGTAATACCGGATAGCGGTGACAGAGAAAATGCAGAAAATGAAAGTGAAGATCGGATTGCTTTTGATAAGACAGATTGGAAGCTGCTTCTTGTTAATAAGCAACATACGATACCGGAAGATTATGAGTTTACACTTGGAACCATTAAAGGCTCCATGCGGTGTGACGAGCGTATTATTGAGCCTTTGACACAGATGTTTGCAGCTGCAAAGGAGGATGGAATCAATCTTGTGGTTTGCTCTCCTTACCGCGATTTGGAAAGACAGGAATTTTTGTTTGAACGTAAAGTAAAATCTTATCAGCACTCCGGCATGTCTTATATGGATGCATATAAAAAAGCATCTGTTACCGTTACGCTTCCGGGAGCGAGTGAACATCAGATAGGTCTTGCAGTAGATATTATCTCAGATACATATACTTCTTTGAATGAGGGATTTGCCGATACGGATGCCGGAAAGTGGCTGGCAGAACATTCATGGGAATATGGTTTTATTCTTCGTTATCCGTTAGGAAAAGAAGAAATTACGGGGATACAATATGAGCCGTGGCATTTCCGTTATGTAGGAACTGATGCAGCAGAAGTCATAACGAATCAGAATATAACATTGGAAGAGTTTGTTGAGAATTTATAATGATGAGTAATTACAGTTATCGAATATTGAAACAGGAAGGCAGAGCCAAAAGAGCAGAAATGACAACGGTGCATGGGACAATCCAGACACCGGTGTTTATGAATGTCGGTACGGCTGCGGCAATTAAGGGTGCTGTGTCGACAGAGGATTTGCAGTCAATTAAGACACAGGTAGAATTATCCAACACCTATCATCTGCATGTCAGACCCGGTGATGAGTTGATAAAGGAATTGGGCGGACTTCATAAATTTATGGTCTGGGATAAACCGATTTTGACTGATTCCGGCGGATTTCAGGTTTTTTCATTGGCCGGGCTGCGTAAGATTAAAGAAGAAGGCGTAACATTTCATTCACATGTTGACGGGCGCATCATTTTTATGGGGCCGGAAGAGAGCATTCGGATTCAGAGTAATCTCGCATCAACCATTGCGATGGCATTTGATGAGTGCCCCCCGGCACTTGCCGAGCGAAGCTATGTACAGCCATCTGTTGACAGGACGACAAGATGGTTAAGACGCTGTAAGGATGAAATTGCAAGACTCAATGCCATGGATGATACTATTAATAAAAAGCAGTTGTTGTTCGGTATTAATCAGGGGGCTGTTTTTGAGGATATCCGCATTGAGCATGCAAAGAGAATTGCGGATATGAATCTGGATGGGTATGCGGTCGGTGGGCTGGCAGTCGGAGAATCTCATGAAGAAATGTACCGCATTTTGGATGAAACGGTACCGTATCTGCCTAAAGACAAGCCGACATACCTGATGGGAGTGGGAACTCCTGCAAATATTTTGGAGGCTGTTGACAGGGGAATTGATTTTTTTGACTGCGTGTATCCGACGAGAAACGGCAGACACGGTCATCTGTATACCAATCACGGAAAAATTAATTTATTTAATCAGAAATATGAAAAAGATATGCGGCCGATTGAAGAAGGATGCGAATGCCCGGCATGTAAGACATATTCCAGAGCTTATATACGTCATCTCTTAAAGGCAAAGGAGATGCTCGGAATGCGTTTATGTGTATTGCATAATCTGTATTTTTATAATACGATGATGGAAGAAATAAGAAATGCATTAGACACAGGAACCTTTGCATCCTATAAAAAGCAGAAGCTTGAGGGTATGCTTACACCGGAAAATGCATAAAACAGTAATATTCTTATAAAAAAAATATAAACAGACTTGATGAATCTGCAAATTTTGTGTATGATTGCAGATAGTAAACCCGAAGGAGGACATGAACGTGGGTATTTTATTAACAGAATCAGCAGGTGCAGCATCCGGAATCGTGATGGTGATTTATATTGTTCTTATTTTTGCATTTCTTTATTTTATGATGATTCGTCCGCAGAAAAAAGAGCAGAAGAGAATGGCTGCCATGATGGCATCTTTAGAGATTGGTGACAGCATTTTAACAAGCAGCGGTTTCTATGGTGTTGTAATTGATATTGCAGATGATACGGTTATCGTAGAGTTCGGAAGTAATAAAAACTGTCGTATTCCGATGCAGAAAACAGCAATTGCACAGGTAGAAAAGCCATCCAACGAATAAACAGTCAAAAGAATAACGAGAGCGGAAAAGTGATTAAAAAACACCGGCATGCAGTGCGTGTCGGTGTTTTTAGTATATAGGCCATTTTATAAACAGCCTTCTTTTTACTATAATCTCTGGTTATGGAATATATAATAGATATATATTTTATGGATAATAAATAATATGATACGATAAACAAAATAATCAAAAAAGGAACGGAGACAATATACAATGGAATTACATATTGCGAGCATTGGTGGAGACGGAATCGGACCGGAAATTATTACAGAGGCAAAGAAGGTATTAAAGAAAGTTTGTGAGAAATACGGTCATACCATTTCCTATGATGATATACTGATGGGTGGGGCATCCATTGATGTACATGGAGTACCGCTTACCGATGAAACGATTGAGATTGCAAAGAAAGCGGATGCGGTTTTAATGGGCTCTATCGGCGGTGACACGAATACCTCACCGTGGTATAAATTAGAACCATCTTTAAGACCGGAAGCCGGCCTTTTGAAATTACGCAAAGCCTTAAATTTGTTTGCAAACCTTCGCCCGGCTGTATTATACCCGCAGCTTGCAGGCGCATGCCCTTTAAAAGAAGAAATAAGTGCCAGGGGGTTTGATATGCTGATTATGAGAGAATTAACCGGCGGTCTATACTTTGGAGAACGCCACACTGAGGAAGTGAATGGTGTCCGCACTGCAATAGATACCCTTACATATAATGAAGAAGAAATTCGAAGGGTGGCAATTAAGGCGTTTGATGTTGCCATGGTTCGTAATAAAAAGGTGACAAGCGTGGATAAAGCAAATGTGTTGGATTCTTCCAGACTTTGGAGAACAGTTGTGAATGAAGTGGCAAAGGATTATCCGGAAGTGATCGTAGAGCATATGCTTGTTGATAATTGTGCCATGCAGCTTGTAAAAGATCCGGCACAGTTTGATGTTATTCTGACAGAGAATATGTTTGGTGATATTCTGTCGGATGAAGCAAGTATGGTAACCGGTTCGATTGGAATGCTTGCAAGTGCCAGCATGAATGATACAAAGTTTGGTTTATATGAACCGAGCCATGGTTCAGCACCGGATATAGCAGGGAAGAATATTGCCAATCCGCTTGCAACCATTCTTTCCGCAGCTATGATGTTAAAATATTCATTCGGACTTTTAGAAGAAGCAAAAGCAATCGAAACTGCCATTTATCAGGTTTTGGATGACGGGTATCGTACAGGTGATATCATGTCGGAGGGAATGAAGAAGGTCTCCTGCAGTGAAATGGGAGATTTGGTAAGTGAAAGAATCTAACAAAGGTTTGATGAAGTGCGAGAAATGTAGTATGATAAAAAGATGATTTTTAGGAGGTTTTTTATGAGAAGCGATGCAGCAAAAACAGGGGCAAGTCAGGCTCCTCACAGATCATTATTTAATGCGTTAGGCTATACAAAAGAAGAATTGGCAAGACCGATGGTCGGTATTGTGTGCTCATACAATGAAATTGTACCGGGACATATGAATCTTGATAAGATTGCGGATGCGGTAAAGATGGGCGTTGCAATGGCGGGCGGAACACCTGTTATGTTCCCTGCAATTGCTGTATGTGACGGTATTGCGATGGGACATACCGGCATGAAATATTCTTTGGTTACAAGAGACCTGATTGCAGACAGTACGGAATGTATGGCATTGGCACATCAGTTTGATGCATTAGTCTGCATCCCGAATTGTGATAAAAATGTACCGGGATTATTGATGGCCGCAGCCAGATTAAACATTCCGACTATTTTTGTTTCCGGTGGTCCGATGCTTGCAGGAAAGGTAAAGGGTTGCAAGACGAGTCTGTCTTCTCTGTTTGAGGCAGTCGGGGCACAGGCGGCAGGCAAAATTACAATGGAGGAATTGGAAGAGTACGAAGAAAAAGCATGCCCGACATGCGGCTCCTGCTCCGGTATGTATACAGCCAATTCCATGAACTGTCTGACGGAAGCAATCGGTATGGGACTTCCGGGGAACGGAACGATTCCGGCGGTTTATTCTGAAAGAATCCGTCTTGCAAAGCATGCCGGAATGAAAATCATGGAACTGCTTGAAAAGGATATTAAGCCCCGCGACATTATGACAAAGGAGGCATTTTATAATGCTCTTGCAGTAGATATGGCACTTGGATGCTCTACAAATTCCATGTTGCATTTACCTGCAATTGCACATGAGTGCGGTATTGATTTGGATTTATCCATTGCAAATGAAATCAGCGCAAAAACTCCGAATCTCTGTCATCTTGCACCGGCAGGCCATACATATATTGAAGAGCTTAATGAAGCAGGCGGTGTTTATGCCGTTATGAATGAACTGAATAAAAAGAATCTGTTAAATACAGACGGAATTACCTGTACAGGAAAGACAATTAAGGAAAATATTGCAGGCTGTGTCAACAAAAATCCGGAGGTTATCCGTCCGATTGAAAATCCATACAGTGAGGTGGGCGGTATTGCAGTATTATCCGGTAATATTGCACCGGATACCTGTGTTGTAAAGCGTTCTGCAGTAGTTGAAGAAATGCTGGTACATGAGGGTCCTGCAAGAGTATTTGACTGTGAAGAGGATGCGATTGCCGCAATCAAAGGCGGTAAAATCGTTGCAGGTGATGTTGTGGTTATCCGTTATGAAGGCCCGAAGGGCGGACCGGGTATGCGTGAAATGCTTAATCCGACCTCTGCAATTGCGGGAATGGGACTCGGAAGTACTGTGGCATTGATTACGGACGGGCGTTTTTCAGGGGCGTCCAGAGGCGCATCTATCGGACACGTTTCACCGGAAGCTGCAGTTGGCGGCCCGATTGCATTGATTGAAGAAGGAGATATTATTAAAATTGATATTCCTGCAAATACCATTAATGTAGATGTTTCGGATGAAGTATTGGCGGAGCGTAGAAAGAATTGGACACCGAGAGAACCAAAAATTAACAGCGGTTATCTGGCAAGATACCGTCAGCTTGTAACAAGCGGAAACAAAGGTGCTATTTTAGAGATTCCAAAGAATTAACGGAATTTTGAGTAAATGGTGAAAAACAAAAATGTAGGACAGCAATAAACAAACCGGAAATTTGGAGGGAAATACATGAAATTAACAGGAGCTGAAATTGTAATTGAATGCTTAAAAGAACAGGGTGTAGATACTGTTTTCGGATATCCGGGCGGAACCATTCTGAATATTTATGATGCTTTGTATAAGCATCAGGATGAAATTTTTCATATTTTAACAAGCCACGAACAGGGCGCTGCCCATGCGGCAGACGGTTATGCAAGAGCGACCGGTAAGGTAGGTGTCTGTCTGGCAACAAGCGGACCGGGAGCAACCAATCTGGTTACGGGTATTGCAACAGCATATATGGACAGTGTTCCCATGGTTGCCATCACGGCAAATGTTAATCTGCCGCTTTTAGGGAAGGATACCTTCCAGGAGGTGGATATTGCAGGTGTGACGATGCCGATTACAAAGCACAGTTATATTGTAAAGGATGTGAATGTTTTGGCTAAAACAATCCGTAAAGCATTTGAAATAGCCAAAAGCGGACGTCCGGGACCGGTTCTTGTTGATATTACAAAGGATGTAACGGCTGCATTATGCGAATATGAAAGACAGACTCCGGCGATTCCCAAGAAGAAGAGCCGTTATACGGAAGAAGATATTGACAGAGTAGTAAAGGTAATACAGGAATCAAAAAAACCATATATATATCTTGGCGGTGGTGCCATAATTTCCGAAGCGGAAAAAGAAGTGGCAGAATTTGCAGACCTTATTGATGCTCCGGTCTGTGATACATTAATGGGTAAGGGTGCTTTTGACGGACATAGTGACCGATATACCGGTATGATTGGTATGCATGGCACAAAAGTCAGCAATTTCGGTGTGAGCGAATGTGACCTTTTAATTGCTCTTGGTGCACGTTTCTCAGATCGTGTTGTGGGTAATCCGAAAAAATTTGCATCCAATGCAAAGGTACTGCATATTGATATAGATGCGGCTGAAATTGATAAAAACATAAAAACATATACATCCGTTGTAGGAGACTTAAAAGAAGTATTAAATAAGCTGAACTCCCGTTTGGAAAAACAGGAGCATAATACATGGATGATGCATATTCAGGAATTAAAGGAAAGATATCCGCTTAATTACAATAAGAATGTTCTTTCCGGGCCTTACATTATAGAAGAAATCGATCGGATTACAGACGGTAAGGCATTGATTACGACAGATGTCGGACAGCATCAGATGTGGGCGGCACAGTATTACCGTTATACAAAGCCGCGTACCTTCTTATCATCTGGTGGTTTGGGAACCATGGGATACGGTCTTGGCGCATGTATCGGGGCAAAAATGGGATGTCCCGATAAGATTTGCATCAATATTGCCGGGGATGGTTGTTTCCGTATGAATATGAATGAACTTGCAACAGCATCCCGTTACAATATTCCGATTATTCAGGTGGTAATTAACAATCATGTACTGGGAATGGTAAGACAATGGCAGTCACTTTTCTATGACCATCGTTATTCTCAGACTGTTTTAGATGATAAGGTTGATTTTGCCAAGGTTGCAGAAGGATTAGGCTGCGAGGCAATTACGATTACCTCCAAAGAAGAGGTTGCGCCTGCTATTGAGAAGGCAATTGCACTCGGAAAACCGGTATTGCTTAACTGTATCATTGATAAAGATGATTGTGTATTCCCGATGGTTCCCGCCGGTGCACCGATTTCGGATGCCTTTGATGCGGAAGATTTGAAAAATAAGAATACAAAATAAATTCTGGCATAAAGTGAAATAGATTTAAAGTTTATTTGAACTTTTTGCGGGAGAACAAATGAAAAAGTTTTTACAAATTATTATTGCCAGTATATTAATAATATGTCTTTTATTAGGCCTGGGTTACCTGGGCCTATCAGTGTATTATGAAAACGGTTTTTCGTTTCAGACATACATAAACGGAATATATTGCACGGGAAAAAGCGTTGAAGCAGTTAATCAGGAATTGAATGATGCATTTGAATACAATGGGCTAACAGTAGTAACAAAGCAGGGAACATTTTCTATTGATACTGAAAAAATAGAGTATTCCTATGATTACAGAGAACCGCTTAACCATTATTTAAAGCAGCAGAATCCATATCTTTGGATAGAGAATCTGTTTGGAAATCAGGAAAAGTACAGCATGCTTCCTTCTGTTTCTTATAATGAAAATATGCTGGAAGAAATCCTGGAAAAAGAAATTGCGGCACAAAAGCTGCCGGCATCACATCATATTATATTACGGTCAGGAAAGAACGGATTTGAATTACAGGATACCAAACAGGATATTCTGGATAAAACAAAAATGAAAGAGGTAGTTAAAAAGGCTCTGGCAGATGGTCGCGATACAATTGATATTGAGAAAGAAGGCTGTTATTACAATCAACCGTATACGGCTGAAGAAGAAAAACTGCTGGTATTTTACAAACAGGCAGAACAATATCAATCAAGGAAGGTTGTATATCATTTTGGAGAAGAAACAGAGAAACTGGATGCAGGCGACCTTGCACAGACATTAACCTGCTTTTCTTATTTTCAAACAGGAAAAAAAGAACTGCCGGAATCCTTTCCGGAGGGGTTTTTATCACAAGACGGTACATTAAGTGTAGAGAAAGAAGCGGTGGACGCACTTCTGGATGATTGCTTTGAACCGTATAACACTTATAGGAATCATACCTTTACAACACATGACGGAAGAACTCTGAAAATCAAAGGCGGTACATACGGTAATCAGATTAATATGAAAAAAGAAAAAGAGGAACTGCTTGCTTTTCTGCAATCGGAGGAGACCGAATATGACAGGGAACCGTTATACTCAAAGGAAGTATCTTTAAAAGGGAAAGATGATATCGGAGATACATATATTGAGGTTGATATCGGAAATCAGAAAATGTTTTATTATCGTAACGGAGAACTTTATCTTGAAACAGATGTAGTGACGGGTAAGAACAATGCAACAAGAGAAGAAGTCTGTTATGTGTATGGCAAGCAGAAAAACCGGATTCTGCGCGGACCCGGTTATGCCTCACCTGTAAAATACTGGATGCCTGTCAGTGGTGGAATCGGTATACATGATTCATCCTGGCGAAGTGAGTATGGGGGTGATATTTATATTCGTAACGGATCCCATGGGTGTGTCAATACGCCGCTTGAGATTGCTGAAAAAATGTATGAGGTGGTAGAAATCGGAACCCCTTGTATTATGTATTACGGAATAGATGAAAATTAATTGAAGTTGTGAATCAGTTGGTTTTCCGCGTTAGTGTATTGACGTGCAAAGGAAAAGAATGTAAAATATTGTTTAATGCGATTTTGATAACAAAGGGAGGAAATAGATCGTGGCCAGAATTTACAATTTTTCAGCAGGTCCCGCAGTTTTACCTGAAGAAGTATTAAAAGAAGCTGCAGCAGAAATGTTAGACTATAACGGAACGGGTATGTCTGTTATGGAAATGAGTCATCGTTCCAAAGCATATGATACCATTATTAAAGAAGCGGAACAGGATTTAAGAGATTTGCTTAATATTCCGGAAAATTATAAGGTTCTGTTTTTACAGGGCGGAGCAAGCCTTGTTTTTGCATCGGTTCCGATGAATCTTATGAAGAACAGAAAAGCAGGCTATATCCTGACAGGTCAGTGGGCGAAGAAAGCTTTTGCAGAAGCAAAGATTTATGGAGAAGCAGTGGAATTGGCTTCCAGTGCAGATAAAACTTTTTCTTACATTCCGGATTGCTCCGACCTTCCGATTACGGATGATATGGATTATGTATATATATGCGAAAACAATACCATATACGGAACAAAATTCCATACCTTACCTGATACAAAGGGCAAACCATTAGTAGCTGATTTATCCTCCTGTTTCTTGTCAGAGCCTATAGATGTTACAAAATACGGTATGTTATATGCAGGCGTACAGAAAAATGTCGGTCCTGCCGGTGTACAGATTGTAATTATCAGAGAAGATTTGATTTCGGATGAATGTCTGCCGGGAACTCCTACGATGATGAAATACAAAACACATGCCGATAATGATTCTCTCTATAATACACCGCCTACATATGGAATTTATATCTGCGGTAAAGTATTTAAATGGTTAAAGAAGATGGGCGGCCTTCAGGCGATGAAGGAATACAATGAAAAGAAAGCCAAAATCCTTTATGATTTTCTGGATGAAAGCAAGCTCTTTAAGGGTACAGTACGCAAGGAAGACCGTTCTTTGATGAATGTTCCTTTTGTAACAGGGAATGAAGAGTTGGATGCCAAATTCGTAAAAGAGGCAAAGGCAGCCGGACTTGAAAGCTTAAAGGGACATCGTACCGTTGGCGGTATGCGTGCAAGCATTTATAATGCAATGCCGATGGAAGGTGTTGAAAAGCTTGTAGAATTTATGAAAAAATTTGAGAAAGAGAATCTGTAAGGATTTTTTGAGGGAATAAAAATGTTTAAATATCATTGTTTGAATCCGATTGCCAATGTCGGTCTTCAGAATTTTACGGATAATTATAAAAGAACAGAAGATGTGAATGAGGCACAGGGTATTTTAGTACGCAGTGCTTCCATGCATGAAATGGAACTTAGCAGCAATTTGTTAGCAGTCGCAAGAGCAGGTGCAGGAGTGAATAATATTCCTTTGGATGCCTGTGCGGAAAAAGGAATTGTAGTATTTAACACACCGGGAGCCAATGCAAACGGTGTTAAGGAACTGGTACTTGCCGGAATGCTGTTGGCGTCACGTGATGTTATCGGCGGTATTGAATGGGTTAAATCCGATAAGGATGATGAGAATATTGCAAAAGCCGCAGAAAAAGAAAAGAAAAAATTTGCAGGTACGGAGATTGAAGGTAAGAAGCTTGGGATTATCGGTCTTGGTGCAATTGGTGTTAAGGTTGCAAATGCTGCCGTTCATTTAGGAATGGAAGTATATGGTTATGACCCATATCTTTCTGTAGATGCCGCATGGAATTTGAGCCGTTCGGTAAAGCATGTTCTTAACGTTGAAGAAATCTATGAAGAGTGTGATTTTATCACCATTCACGTTCCGGCTCTTCCTTCTACAAAGGGAATGATTAACAGCGATGCCATTTCCCTGATGAAGGATGGTGTAATTCTTTTAAACTTTGCAAGAGATGTTCTTGTAAATGAAGAAGATGTTTTGGAAGCAATTGGGTCCGGCAAGGTGCGTAAATATGTATCTGATTTCCCGAATCCAACAACAGCAGGAAAGGAAGGCTGTATTGTGATACCTCATCTCGGGGCTTCCACTGAGGAATCAGAAGATAACTGTGCGGTTATGGCTGTTAAAGAATTAAAGAATTACCTGGAAAACGGTAATATTGTTAATTCCGTAAACTTCCCTAACTGTGATATGGGTATCTGCTCACAGGCAGGACGTGTAGCGGTTGCACATAAAAATATTTCCGGTATGATTTCCAAATTTACGACCGTATTCGGTGACAACGGAATCAACATCACGGATATGATGAACAAATCAAAAGGAGATTGGGCTTATACCATGTTGGATGTAGAGAGTGCAGTATCTGATGAGATTGTAAATCAGCTTTCTAAGATTGACGGAGTAGTACGTGTACGTGTTGTAAAATAAGAAAAAAAGTTAAAGCGTGACCTGCATGGCGGGTTGCGCTTTTTCAAAATCTGTGAGAATCCTATGAAAAAAGTGCAAATAATTATATCAGGAATCCTGGTTCCGGCTGTTTTTTTATGTGGCTGCAGAAGTGCTGTGACAACACCTTATGCAGAGCCGGAATTGATACAGCAGGAGACAAAAGAGGATAAATTAATTTTAGAGAAGCCGGCATTAATTGAAGAACCGGCAGAAACCGATGATGCAGAAGAGACAGAAGAAATAATAACGGAAGATGCGAAGGCATCTGCCACGCTTGTTATGGTCGGGGATATGCTGATGCATACACCTGTTAATCAAAGCGGAATCATGGAAGACGGAAGCATTGATTTTTCTCATTTATTTTCGCATACAAAAGAGCTGATAGAATCTGCGGATGTCGCACTTGTAAATCAGGAAGTAATTCTTGGAGGTGAAGAATTGGGAATCTCCGGTTATCCGAACTTTAACACCTATCATGAATTGGGCGATGCACTTGCGGACGCAGGATTTGATATTGTTCTTCACGCGACAAATCATGCATTGGATAAAGGGAAAAAAGGACTGACAAACTGCCTTGCTTATTGGGATAATAACCATCCTGATATGGCAGTACTTGGAATTTATGATTCTTTTGAGGAACGAGATACGATTTATGTCTGTGAAAAAAACGGAATCCGGATTGCATTTTTAAATTATACCTACGGAACAAACGGAATTCCTCTTCCCGAAGATATGCCTTATGCCGTGAACCTGATAAATAAAGAGCAGATGGCTGAGGATATTCGTAAAGCGGAAGAAATATCCGATTTTATTGTGGTCTGTCCTCATTGGGGAACGGAATATGTTCTAACGGAAAGTGATTATCAGAGAAAATATGCGGAATTTTTTCTGGATTGCGGTGTTGACCTTGTTATAGGTACACATCCACATGTCATTGAACCGATAGAATGGATGGAAGATGAAAACGGGAATAGGATGCTCGTATATTATTCCCTTGGAAATTATGTAAATTGTACCTCAGCCGAAACAGAAGAAATCGGACAGCGTATGCTTGGTGCAATGGCGGAGGTTACCATTACAAAAGAGCCGGCCGGCAATGCATATATAAGCGAGTACGGTGCACAGCCGTTAGTTACCTATGTTTCTGATACAAAGGAGACTATTGCGGTATACCCTCTGGAGCAGTTTACGGATGAGATGGCAGACAGCAGCTACACAATAAAGTTTGATACCGATTTTAGCAAATCCTACTGCGAAGAATTATGGAAAAAGGTAATAGGGGAATAATCCTGTTATTATTCCCTGGGCATTTCGGGATTCGTAAATGTATCCTTAAATGCATCGTTCATTTCATTGTTATATTTGACGGCATGCTCTGTTGCTAAGTCCATGTATTTGATAAATACATCCTCAACCTTCATTTTGTGTTTCATCGCAAGCTCCTGTAAAATGGGACGAAGCTTTTCAATCTGTTCGGAAATACGAACCTTTTGAGGGTCGATATCCGGCATAACCTTATCTGCATATTCCATAATTGTATCTAAAAACTCTCTATCTTCGTTTGTCATTTTCTTATTCTCCTTTCAAAACCAACATCACTGAGAGTCATTTTAACACTTGCTAATTATCATGTCAAAATGTAGAATAATTATATATAAAATTTTTATAAAAAAGGAGAATTGATAATGGCAGATATCAGACCGTTTTGCGCCGTCAGACCGGCAGTGGAACTTGCTGAAAAAATAGCGGCATTACCATATGATGTTTATAACAGGGAGGAAGCGTGCAGGATAGTTGAAAAAAATCCGTTGTCTTTTCTAAAAATTGACAGAGCGGAGACAAATTTTGATAAATCCGTATCCACTTATGCACCGGAAGTATATGATAAGGCAAAGGAACTAATGGAAGCTATGATTGCAGACGGCAGCTTTATAGAAGATACGGACTGCTGTTATTATATATACAGGCTGACGATGAACGGACGGGCGCAGTCAGGTATAGTAGCCTGTGCTTCCATAGATGATTATTGCAATAATGTCATTATGAAGCATGAAAATACGAGAGAAGAAAAGGAACTGGACCGTATCCGCCATATTGATACGACAAACTGTCAGACGGGACCGATTTTTCTGGCGTTCCGTGATGAGCCGACTATCAGCAATATTATGGCAGAGGAAGAGACAAAACAGCCATTGTACTGCTTTACCGCGGAAGACGGAGTTGAGCATTGTGTATGGAAGATTACCGACGCGGAAAATAATAGGAAGCTGCAGACAGCATTTCATATCATGGATAAAATATATATTGCAGACGGTCATCACAGATGTGCATCTGCCGTAAAAGTAGGACTGCAGAGAAGAAAAGAAGGTGTGACACAGGAATCCGATTATTTTATGACCGTTCTTTTTCCGGAATCTGAATTAAAAATTATGGACTACAATCGTGTGTTAAAGGATTTAAACGGCAAAACACCGGATGATATTCTGGATGAATTGCGGGAGCACTTTATCATTGAGAAAAGTGATAGTGCGGTAGCACCTTCAAAAAAAGGTGAGTTTGGCATGATTCTGGATGATAAATGGTATAAACTTTCAATCAAAAAGGAATTTATGTCAGATGATGCGGTGGAAGGACTCGATGTATCTTTATTACAGACTTATGTTTTAAACCCGGTTTTCGGCATCCAAAATCCGAAAACAGATAACCGTATTGATTTTGTGGGAGGAATCCGTGGACTTGGAGAATTGGAAAGACGTAACAAACTCGATTGCTCTGCTGCATTCAGTTTGTATCCAACTTCCATCAATGAGCTTTTTGCCGTGGCAGACGAAGGAAAACTGATGCCGCCGAAATCGACATGGTTTGAGCCGAAATTAAGAAGCGGATTATTTATACATAAAATCTAAAAAGGGGATTCTATATGAATAAAAAATTATACAATCTTATGGATTGGCCGGAAATTGAGGCTATTGAATATGCAGAAGAGGATCAGCCACGGAAAATATTGGGAGCACATATTGTCGGTAATGCTACATTGTATCAGGCTTTTCTGCCGGGAGCAGTAAAAGCGGATGTTGTGTTAGAGGATGAAGAACTGACGGCATCTATGTGTATGATCGATGAAGCCGGTTTTTTTGCCTGCCTTATGAATCATAAAACAAAAAAGAAATATCATTATGTCGTAACGGATAAAGAAGGAAAAAGTCGCATATATTATGACCCGTATCAGTATGAAGTTTGCTTATCAAAGGATGAAATAACAAAAATCAACAGCGGTCTTCATTATCATGTATACGAAGTGTTGGGAGCTCATTTTACAACGATTGACGGACAAGATGGTGTATTATTTCGTGTCTGGGCACCGAATGCTGTTTCAGTCAGCGTAGTAGGTGATTTTAATAATTGGGACGGAAGAATCCATCCTATGTTGCGTCATGAGGAAACGGGAATCTTTATGTTATTTATTCCAAAGCTTACGGAAGGAATGAATTACAAGTATGAGATTCGTATGAAGGGCGGACAGATTCATTTAAAAGCAGATCCATATGCAATATGCTCACAGGCAGCACCTGAGACAGCATCCGTATTATGCAGGGAAAATGAATTCGCATGGAATGACGAAGAATGGATGACAGGGAGAGCACAGCTTGATACAAAGAGAGCACCGCTTTCCATTTATGAAATAAATCTTCATACCTATAAGGAAGAAAATGGGGAGAATATGTCTATGGCAGATATTGCAAAAGAAGTAATTCCTAATATAAAAAAGAACGGATATACTCATATTGAACTGATGCCGATTATGGAATATATGGATGAATATTTTAACGGTTATCAGACGACAGGATATTATGCAGTCAGTGCGCGTTACGGTACAGCAGAAGAATTCAAGGCTTTTGTGGATTCCTTCCATGTAGCGGGGATTGGTGTGATTCTTGACTGGGTACCATCCTTCTTTGCAAAGGATGAGCACGGCTTATGCAGTTTTGACGGAACATATCTTTACGGACATTTAGATGGCAGGCAGCGGGAAAATGTGGCATATGATGCATATAATTTTAATTACGGAAGACCACAGGTAAGTAATTTTCTGATTGCAAATGGCATATATTGGGTGGAGCGTTTTCATGCTGACGGTCTTCGTCTGTCAGGTCTTTCTTCCATGCTTTATATGGATTACGGAAAAAGTGAGGGACAGTGGATACCGAATATCTATGGCGGCAGCGAAAATCTTGAAGGTGTGGAATTTATTAAGCACTTTAACAGTATTCTTCATAAAATGTATCCGGGGGTTCTTACGATTGCCAAAGAAACCAGTGCATGGCCAAAGATTACGGAAAGCCTTGAAAATGACGGACTTGGCTTTGATTATGCATGGAATACCGGCTTTATGCAGGATTTTATCGCTTATATGAAAAAACCTTATGAGGAACGAATGAATTCTTTAAAAGACCTTACTTTCAGTATGGTGTACGCGTACAGCGAGAATTATATACTGCCCATCTCACACAATGAAGTATATCGCAACGGCGGTTCCCTGCTTGACTGTATGCAGATGGAGGAAGAATGGAAAAAGTCGTTTTTACGTGCATTATATTCCTTCTTTATGCTTCATCCGGGTAAAAAAATGATGTATATGGACCAGGGGATTGACAAAACCGTACAGATATTGAACCGTATGTACAAAGAACTTCCGGCTCTCAGTCTGCTGGATACCGATGCGGCAGGCTTTGAGTGGCTTAACTGTATTGATCACGGAGACGGAATATTGAGCTTTATTCGCAAGAGCGGCAGAATGGAAGATAATCTGCTTGTTATAGCTAACTTTTCTCAGAATACTTATGAAAAATATAAACTCGGCGTTTCGCAGGAAGGTAAATATAAAGAAGTTTTCAATTCCAATATGACAGAAGCCGGCGGAGATATGAAATTAAATACACGTATAAAAGTTACAAAAGAGGAGTATTATGACGGACGCGAATGCACGATTCAGTTGAAGCTTTCTCCGATGAGTGTTTCAGTATTTTCATATTGTCCTTTTACCAAAGAAGAGCTTTTAGAACGTGCAGAAAAAAAAGCAGAAGAAATCCGTATTAAATTGGAAAAAGAGGCTTTGGAAAAAGCCAATGTGCTGAAAAAGCTTTCTTTAAAAGAAAATCTGGAATCTAAGGTACATGCTGCACAGGAAAAGATTTCCGGTGGAGCAGAGGCAGAAAAAGAAATTAAGGTTATTCGTAAGAAAAGAGTGCCAAGTACTTCAAAGCAGAAAAACACAAAAAAGAAATAAAAAGAATATAAACGGAGCAGAAAGAGAATGCAGACAATTATTGAACAGTTAGGAGACAGATTAATTCAATTGGGAATAAAAGTAATATTTGTTTTTCTATGTTTGTTTATTGGTATGAAGCTGATAAAGTGGGTGCGTAAGATTACAAAAAGATGTCTCGAGAGAGCAAATGCAGATGTGGGTCTGATTCAGTTCCTGGATGCATTTGTAAAGTTTTCCCTGATGTTTCTTCTTCTTGCAGGACTTGCAACATCCTTTGGAATACAGGTGGCAAGTCTGGCTGCTGTCCTGGGTTCGGCGGGAGTTACACTTGGTCTTGCATTGCAGGGCTCACTCAGCAATTTTGCCGGAGGTGTTCTGATTCTTCTGCTAAAGCCGTTTAAAGTAGGTGACTATATTATTGAAGATACCAATAAGAATGAAGGAACTGTTACGGAAATTTCTTTGTTTTATACAAAGCTTCTTACAATTGAAGAAAAAATTGTGGTGCTGCCGAACGGAACATTGGCAAATAACAGTCTTACCAACGTGACGGAAAGTAATAACAGGCGACTTGATTTAAAAATATCAATTTCATATGATTCTGATATTAAGAAGGCAAAGACAGTAATTGAGGGGCTTTTAAATGAAGACAAGGATGTATTAAAAGACCGTGATATAAATGTGTTTGTGGATAATTTGGCCGACAGTGCAGTTATCTTAGGGATACGATGTTATATTTTGCAGAAAGATTATTGGCAGGCGAGGTGGCGTATTTTAGAAGAAATCAAGCTTAAGCTTGATGAGAATGATATTGAGATTCCGTATCCTAAAATGGATGTACAAATTCGTACTTGATTAATTTTGAGTATGTTAGTATAATAATGAAGTTGATTGCTGAAATAGCTCAGTTGGTAGAGCACTTCACTCGTAATGAAGGGGTCGTGGGTTCGAGTCCCATTTTCAGCTTATTTCCATAGCTGCAGGGCTTTCAGGCTTCTGTGGCTATTCTTCTAATTCATAAGTTTTTTTGGATAATATCAAATAATAATGCTATATAGGCAGAAATGAGGGTATATGAGTAAAATAATTTTAACGGGTGACCGCCCAACGGGAAAACTTCATTTGGGACATTATGTAGGTTCCTTGAAGCGCAGAGTGGAACTGCAGAATTCGGGAGAATTCGATAAGATTTTTATTATGATTGCAGATGCGCAGGCACTTACGGATAATGCGGATAATCCACAGAAAATCCGTGATAATATAATAGAAGTGGCATTGGATTATATGGCATGCGGTCTGGACCCTGCCAAATCCACGCTGTTTATCCAGTCCCAGATTCCGGAATTATGTGAATTGTCCTTTTATTACATGAATCTTGTTACAGTTTCCCGTTTGCAGCGAAATCCTACGGTAAAGGCTGAGATTCAGATGCGTAACTTTGAGACAACAATACCGGTTGGCTTTTTTACATATCCTATCAGCCAGGCTGCGGATATTACGGCATTTAAGGCAACCACTGTTCCGGTTGGAGAAGATCAGATGCCGATGTTGGAGCAGACAAAGGAAATCGTCCACAAATTTAATGCAGTTTACGGAGAAACATTGGTTGAGCCGGCTATTCTGCTTCCGGGAAATCAGGCATGCATGCGCCTTCCGGGTATTGATGGAAAAGCAAAAATGAGTAAGTCCTTAGGAAACTGTATTTATCTTTCCGAAGAAGCAGATGATATCCGTAAAAAGGTTATGAGCATGTTTACCGATCCGGGACATTTACGAATCGAAGACCCCGGCAAGTTAGAGGGAAATACGGTATTTACTTACCTTGATGCATTTTGTAAGGATGAGCATTTTGAACGTTATCTGCCGGAATATGCGAATTTGGATGAATTAAAAGCACATTATAAACGTGGTGGTTTGGGCGATGTTAAGGTTAAGAAGCTTTTGAATAATGTATTACAGGAGGAATTAGAGCCTATCCGTAATCGAAGAAAGGAATTGCAGAAAGATATTCCTTATGTTTATGAAGTATTGAAAAAAGGTTCTGAGACAGCAAGGGAAGCGGCTGCACTGACTTTATCGGAGGTTAGGGCGTCAATGAAAATAAATTATTTTGAAGATGAAGCCCTGATACGTTCACAGGCTGATAAATATGCAAAATAATAGTGAATCGGATATTTATTTATTTTATATGATTTTTTGAAAAAAGCGTCACTTTTGAAGTGGCGCTTTTACTTATATCTTTTTTCAAGAAAATCAATGCTTTGATAAAGAAGCAATGCAATTATACATAAAATAATAATGGATAATATCAACAAATCCAGTTTAAAAACCTGTGAACCGTAAATAATCAGATAGCCCAGACCGCGTTTCGCAGCTAAGAATTCCCCGATTATGACACCTACTAGAGACAGACCGATATTTACCTTCATATTACTTAATATAATCGGAACAGAAGCCGGAATAATAACCTTGGTCAATTGATCCTTTCTGTTTCCGCCAAGGGTTGTAATCAGTTTGAGCTTTTCATTATCTACCTGTATGAAGCCGGTATACAGATTTATTATCGAACCGAATAATGCAACGGAGATGCCTGCAACAATGATTGTTTTTCTTCCGGTTCCGAGCCAGACAATGATAAGAGGTGCCAGTGCCGATTTCGGAAGGGAGTTTAAAATAACCAGATATGGCTCCATAATTCTGCTTACTTTCTCAAAGGATAACAATATAACAGAAATCAGAATGCTTAGAACATTAACAATGATAAAGCTTATTATTGTTTCATAAAGTGTGATGCCTGTATGTATGAATATTTCAAAATTCCGACACATATCTATAAAAAGAAGAGTGATTCGGGAAGGGGAACTAAAGAAAAATGAATCAATCACAGATAAATCTGACATTAATTCCCAAAAAAGCAGAAAAAGAAAAAGTAGGGAAATCCGGGATGCTTTGACAATCCTGTTTTCCAGCTTATATTTTTTTATATAAAGTTCCTGTTCGATTTGAGTATTATTTTTCATCAATCAACAACTCCCATATTTCATTAAAATAATCCTGGAATTCCGGTGCACGTCGATAGGCGAGCAGGGAATCATCGGGAAGTGTAAGATGGATATTCATATCTTTGCGTATCTCGGATGGCCGTTTGGATAATACCAGAACACGGTCTGCAAGACTGATTGCTTCCGAAAGATTGTGTGTTACAAGAATGGCGGTTTTGTTTGTATGTCGTATTAAACTGCCGATATCGGAGGAAACCATGAGTCTTGTTTGATAATCAAGAGCTGAGAACGGCTCATCTAATAACAGTATTTGCGGATGAAGTGCAAGTGTTCTGATTAATGCTGCGCGTTGCTTCATTCCACCTGATAATTCACTTGGTTTTTTATCCTTAAAATCAATTAAACCATAGCTTTCTAATAAAGAAAGAACATAATCCGTATTTTCTTTATCCATTTTTCCCTGAATTTCCAGCCCAAGAGTGACATTTTCATAGATGGTGCGCCATTCAAATAAATGGTCATGCTGAAGCATATAGCCGATTGATATATTATCGGAAATAATGCGGTGTCCTTCTTTTGCTTTTATAAGACCGCATAGGATGTTTAAAAGAGTGGATTTACCACAGCCGCTTGGTCCGACAATTGCAATGAATTCTCCTTCTTTAACAGAAAAAGAAATATTGTGTAAAACATCCGTTTCTCCGAGAAGGCTGTGATAGGAGAAGCAGATATTGTGTAGTTGCAAAATCGTGTTATCTTTTACCGTAGTTTTTAAATCAGAATATGCTGTCTCCATATTTTCCTCCTTTTTTATAATTTTATTGTATGAATTTGTAAGAAAAAGGTGTAAGAAAACGTGATTATTTCATTGTAAAATTAAAAAATTTATGATACTATCAAATTCAGATTTAATATTTGACAGAATGAATAGTTTTGGAGGTACCTCTATGGCACAGCTTTGGGGTGGAAGATTTACAAAGGATACCAAGGAAGAGGTGTTTTTATTTAACGAATCACTTTCCTTTGATAAACGGCTTTTTGAACAGGATATAGAAGGAAGCATTGCGCATGTTGTTATGTTGGAGAAGCAGCATGTTCTGACATTGGAAGAAAAGGATGCTATTGTCAAAGGATTGACGCAAATTAAAGAAGAAGTGAACAACTCCACATTACAAATTCGGGGCGAATATGAAGATATACACAGCTTTATTGAAGCATTATTGATTGAAAAAATCGGAGATGCCGGTAAAAAAATGCATACCGGAAGAAGCCGTAACGATCAGGTGGCGTTGGACATGCGTTTGTATATCAGGGAGCAGGTCATAGTTGTAGATGAAGAATTAAGAGAGCTTCTTAAGGTCCTTCTTCGTATTATGGAAGAAAATATAAGGACATATATGCCGGGATTTACACATATGCAGAAGGCTCAGCCAATTACATTGGCTCATCATATCGGGGCATATTTTGAGATGTTTAAGCGGGACAGAAGCCGTTTAGATGATATATATAAGAGGATGAATTACTGTCCTCTCGGAAGCGGTGCACTTGCCGGAACTACCTATCCGCTTGACAGAGAATATACAGCTTCTCTTCTTGGCTTTGAAGGACCGACGTTGAATAGTATGGATTCGGTTTCCGACAGAGATTACTGTATTGAATTTTTGGCAGCATTATCTACCATAATGATGCATTTAAGCCGTTTTTGTGAAGAAATCATTATCTGGAATTCCAATGAATACGGATTTGTGGAGATGGATGATGCATATTCTACCGGAAGCAGTATTATGCCTCAGAAGAAAAATCCCGATATCGCGGAATTGGTACGTGGAAAGACAGGACGTGTTTACGGTGCTTTGATATCCATGCTTACGACAATGAAAGGAATCCCTCTCGCATATAACAAAGATATGCAGGAGGATAAGGAAATGACATTTGATGCCATTGATACAGTAAAGGATTGTATTTTGCTGTTTACCGGAATGGCAGATACCATGAAGTTTAATTCTTCCAAAATGGAAGCCAGTGCAAGACTTGGATTTACAAATGCTACGGATGCCGCAGATTATCTGGTAAAAAAGGGAATGCCTTTCAGAGATGCTCATAGCGTAATCGGCAGATTGGTACTTTACTGTATTGAAAAGAATTGTGCGATTGATGATTTAAGTATTGAAGAACTTAAAGAAATCAGTGATGTTTTTGAAGCAGATGTATTTGATGCAATCAGCTTAAAGACATGTGTGGAGAAAAGACTTACTACCGGTGCTCCGGGACCGGAACAGATGAAAGATGTGATAGAAGTTTATCATAAATATTTAAAGAAAGAGGAGGAAAGTTGAATCCGTTGTCTGTGACAATCAGATTCAATTATGGAAAAATGAGTGAAAAATTAAAAGTAGGTATTCTTGGCGGAACAGGTATGGTAGGACAGAGATTCATTTCTCTGCTTGAAAATCATCCGTGGTTTGAGGTTACAACAATTGCTGCGAGCCCTCGCTCGGCCGGTAAAACATATGAGGAGGCAGTCGGGGATCGCTGGAAAATGGATACTCCGATGCCGGAAGCTGTAAAGAAAATTGTTGTCATGAACGTAAACGAAGTGGAAGCGGTGTCTAAGGACGTTGATTTTGTATTCAGTGCGGTTGATATGACAAAAGAAGAAATCAAAAAAATTGAAGAAGACTATGCTAAGACGGAAACACCGGTTGTGTCAAATAACAGTGCTCACCGCTGGACACCGGATGTTCCGATGGTTGTGCCGGAAATTAATCCGGAGCATATGAAGGTTATAGATTTCCAGAAGAAACGTCTTGGTACTACAAGGGGATTTGTAGCCGTTAAACCGAATTGTTCGATTCAAAGCTATGCGCCTGTTTTAACGGCATGGAAAGAATTTGAACCATATGAGGTTGTTGCGACAACCTATCAGGCTATTTCGGGGGCAGGAAAAACATTTAAGGACTGGCCGGAAATGGTAGAAAATATTATTCCTTATATCGGTGGTGAAGAAGAAAAATCCGAAATGGAGCCGCTTAGAATCTGGGGAACAATTACGGATGGCGTGATTAAACCTGCTGCTTCACCGGTAATTACCTGTCAATGTATTCGTGTTCCGGTATTGAATGGGCATACCGCAGCAGTATTTGTAAAATTTAAAAAGAAACCCACAAAGGAGCAGTTGATTGAAAAACTCAGAGCCTTTAAGGGTGTTCCGCAGGAGTTAGAACTTCCGAGTGCACCGAAGCAGTTTATTCAGTATTTGGAAGAAGACAACAGACCTCAGGTTAAGCTGGATGTTGATTTTGAAAACGGAATGGGTATCAGCGTTGGACGTATTCGGGAAGATAAGGTCTATGACTACAAATTTGTGGGCCTGTCACATAATACGGTAAGAGGAGCAGCAGGAGGAGCTGTTCTTTGCGCAGAACTTTTAAAAGCACAGGGATATATTACTAAAAAGTAATTGGGGTGATTAAATGAATGAGACTAGTTACCGGTTAAGCCAATTGGAGGCAATGAACAGCCGATTAAAAAGTGATGAGAATATGTATAAAATGATTTTAAATACGTCCAGAAATGCACTTTTGTACCATTGCTTTCCGGAGAATAGGACGGTTCATCTGGGGAATTGGTCTCATTTTTTTGGTTCGGATTGTTCAGGCAATACAGACTTACATTCAACTTTAGATTATATTGAAGAGGATGAGCGAATCCGTGTATATGATTGTATGGTTCTGGAAAAAACAAAAAAAGAGAGTAATATTATTGATTTTAAGCTGAAAGATCGAAATTTGTGGGTTGAATTGGAAGTCAATGTGATTTATGACGATAACGGTGAACCGGTAGAAAAGGTTCTCCGCTTTAAAGATACCACCAAATTTAAAGAGCAGAATGATGAACTTGCATATCTTGCATATTATGACACATACACAGGTCTGTATAATCGAAATTATTTTATTATTAAACTCCGTGAAATGATGAAAAAAGCAGAACGGGAAAATTGTGTTGTTTCAATTCTTTTTATTGACGTTGACAATTTCCGCAGAATCAATGACGGAATGGGAATGCTGATGGGAGATGAATTGGTACAGCAGATAGGAGAACGCTTCCGTGATTTCTCATCAGATAATATATTAGTTTCTCATTTTAACAGTGATATATTCTGTATGGCAATTTATGATCCCTGTGGGAGCCGTAGTGTTGAGAATGTAATTTCCAATCTTAAAACAAAGCTGTTGGACTCCTTTATTCTTTCAAACGGAAAGGAAGTTACGATAACGGTTTCAATCGGTGTAGCAGAATATCCGGAATGTACCAAAGATGCGCTGGAGTTAATTAATTGTGCCGAGATTGTGATGTTTAAAGCAAAGCATTCACAAAAGAACGGTGTGCAATATTATGATTCTCCGATTATACAGGAATTTATTGATAAAATAAATATCGAGCATAAACTTGAAAAAGCACTAAGAGAACAGGGATTTTTCATGTGTTACCAGCCACAGTACAGCACGGAGGATAAAAAACTGCGTGGTGTGGAAGCGTTGGTTCGCTGGAAGGATGAGGATGGAAAAGTTATTTCTCCGGCTACCTTTATTCCGGTTGCTGAAAAAAACGGTTCTATTCTTCAGCTTGGTGATTGGATTCTGGAAAAATCGATATCTGATTTTTCCAAATGGCTGAATCGTTATCACTTTAATGATATTACGCTGGCCATTAATATATCGGCACTTCAATTTAAAAACAAGGATTTCGTAAAGACATTGGTTCAGGTCTTGAAACGATATGATATGCCGCCTTCAATGATAGAATTGGAAATAACGGAGTCCGTTTTTATTGATGATATGAATGATGTAATTGAGAAAATGAATATATTAAAGGATATGGGATTCCGTTTTTCAATGGATGATTTCGGCACAGGTTTTTCTTCTTTATCCTATTTAAGAAGACTACCTATAGATACATTAAAAATAGATAAGAGTTTTATTGATTCGGTTGTTACGGACAACTCAACCAGAACAATAGCGGAGACCATTGTGGATATGGGTAAAAAACTGGGCTTTAATACAATAGCAGAGGGTGTGGAAGAGAAGGTGCAGTTTGATATTCTTAAGGATATCGGATGTGATAATATACAGGGATATTATATGGGAAAGCCGATGGTCAGTGAGAAAATAGAAGAACTGTTATCGGGATGTAAGTAAAGAAACAAAAATATTACATAGGGACAGCAGTTTAGAAAGGCATGGTTATCTGAATGTCTGGAAAAAGAGATGCGGAAATAAAAGTATTAACTGAATATATGAATCGGAATGGCAGTCAAATGCTTATTCTCTATGGGGAACGCGGTGTCGGAAAAACAACATTGCTTTCAGAATTTACAAGGGATTATGAGGATGTAATCTGTTTTGACTGTTCGATTGTTTCAGAGCGGGAACAACTTTATTTATGGGGACAGAAGATGTCTTCCGTATTAGGAGATTTACCGGATTATCCTACATTTTCCGACATTTTCGGAGCACTCGGCAGACAGACGGAATATTCAGGAAAGCGTGTTATTATTTTTGATGAATTTCAGAATATTTCGAAAGTATCGGAGGACTTTACGGATTATTTATTTACACATCTGCAGACCAGTCGTAGAGATGTACTGATTATTTTATGCAGTTCTCAGGTAGAATGGATTGAAAACAGTATGGTTAAAAAATTCGGTCTGCGGGCAAAAAATATATCAGGATTTTTGAAGGTTAAGGAACTTTCGTTTGCTGAGTTTGTCCGTGAATTCAAACAGTTTACGCTTCAGGAATGTGTAGAGGGCTATGCTGTTTTCGGCGGATTTCCGGCAATATGGAATTTAATTGATAAAAAGCTGTCCTTAGAAGAAAATATAATCCGTAATGTATGTAATCCTGCCGGCAGACTTCATGGCTATGGGGTCCAAACGGTGGAAAGTCAGTTAAGAGAGACGAGCGTATACAATACAATCCTTTGTGCACTCGCACATGGAAAATATAAATTAAACGACTTATATCAGCATACAGGATTTTCCCGGGCAAAGATAAGTGTTTATATTAAGAACCTTATGGAGCTTGGAATCCTTGAAAAAGACTTCAGCGTAGATACCGAAGGCAGAGAGAATCTGCAAAAGGGCCTTTACGGAATAAAAAATCGTTATGTTGATTTTACATATCAGTTTTTGTTTTCAAATGAAGTGGAATTATCAAAGCTTGGTGCCGAAGAATTTTACAGGCAGAGAATCAGACCGGGCTTAAAAGCATATGTACAAAAGACATTTGCTGCAATTTGCCGTGAATATATTGAATCTGAAAATCGAAAAAATGCTTTACCATTTCCGGTAAAATCGGTTGGAAAATGGACCGGAAAGGTTGGCAATATAGATATTGTGGCTACAGACGAAAACGGAAGGACAATCATAGGACTTTGTAATTGGGAGAAGCCAATGATGAAATATGAGGATTATGAGTGGCTTCTTTTCTGTGCAAAGCAGGCAAAACTTCAGGTTGAATATGTTTATCTGATTTCAGCAGGCGGATTTGACGAAAAACTGCATCTGGTACAGAAAAGCAGAGCAAATGTCCGGCTGCTTACACCGGATAGGATGTAATATAATGGTGTTTTATCGGCAGTTTATGCAATGAGGTGTTCATGGGAAAGAAATTAATTATTACGGAAAAACCCAGTGTTGCAAGGGAATTTGCCAGAGTGCTGAATGAGCCGATGAAGAATCATGGTGAATATCTCGAATCAGAGAATTATATCATTACATGGTGTGTCGGTCATCTTGTTACAATGAGTTATCCGGATGCTTATGATGAGAAATATAAGCGTTGGAGCCTTGATACAATACCGTTTATTCCGACAGAATATAAATATCAGGTTATTGATAATGTTGCAAAGCAGTTTCAGGCTGTAAAACGTTTGTTTCACCGCGAGGATGTGGAAGTAATATATAATGCCGGTGACTCAGGACGAGAGGGTGAATATATTCAGCGTCTTGTATTACAGGAGGCAGGTTATAATAAGAAGGCTGTTTTAAAGCGTATATGGATTGATTCTCAGACAGAAGAAGAAATTTTGCGTGGAATTCGTGAAGCAAAGGATGCATCCGAATACGATAATTTATCAGATGCGGCATATTTGCGGGCAAAAGAAGATTATCTGATGGGTATCAATTTTTCGCGTGCATTGACACTTCGATATTCTCAGAATGTAAAAAACATTATGAATCGTGATAAAGCAGTAATTTCTGTCGGTAGAGTTATGACCTGTGTGCTGGGTATGGTTGTAAACAGAGAGAGGGAAATTCGTGATTTTATAAAAACACCTTTTTACAGGATTACTGCTGTATTTTCAAAGGAAGATATTACATATGAGGCAGAATGGAAGGTAACAGCGGACAGCGCATTTTTTGAATCTCCCAAATTATATAAAGAAAATGGTTTTTTAAAAGAAGAGGATGCCAAAGAATTATTAGAATCGTTAGTCCCTATTACAGAGGGGGTTGTCAAGTCCGTTGAGCGTAAGAAAGAAACAAAGAATCCTCCTCTTTTGTATAATCTTGCGGAGCTACAGAATGAATGCTCCAAGCTGTTTAAGATTAGTCCCGATGAAACTCTGCGGATTGCGCAGGAATTGTACGAAAAGAAACTGACTACATATCCGAGAACGGATGCCAGAGTGTTGTCTTCGGCTGTTGCCAAAGAGATTTCAAAGACATTAAATGGGTTGCATAAGATTGGAGCAATGGCTTCTGTTGTGGAAGAAATCAGTAAGAGCGGGGCAGTATCCAAGCTTCCTAAGTCCAGATATGTCAATGACAAACAGATTACCGACCACTATGCGATTATTCCGACCGGTCAGGGTCTGAATGCTTACGATACGCTTTCTTCTACCGCCCAAAAAGTGTATGAAGTCATTGTAAGGCGCTTTCTTAGTATCTTTTTCCCACCTGCAGTCTATCAAAAAGTTACATTGGAAACGGTACTTGGAAAGGAATCATTTTTTGCAGGCTATAAGACCTTGAAGGAAGAAGGATATCTGAAGGTATTGCGGTATTCTTTCAGAAAAGGGGATAATATTGAGGATTCAGAAGGAAAAATGACCCCTGTGCTGCAGGAATTTCTTGCGCAGGTTAAAAAAGGTGAAGTGATTGGGAAAGATTCTCTTTCTATCAAGGAAGGGGAAACATCCCCTCCGAAACGTTACAATTCCGGAAGCATTATTCTGGCAATGGAAAATGCAGGGCAGCTTATTGAGGATGAAGAACTGCGTGCACAGATAAAGGGCAGCGGTATCGGCACGAGTGCAACAAGAGCGGAAATCCTGAAAAAACTGTTTCATATCGATTATCTGCATCTGAATAAAAAAACACAGATTATTACGCCTACTTTGTATGGGGAGATTGTATATGAAGTTGTAAATAATTCCATTAAACAGCTTTTGGACCCTTCCCTTACGGCAAGCTGGGAGAAAGGGCTGACGGGGGTTGCACAGGGAACGATTACTACGGAAGAATATCTTGAAAAATTAAACGGATTCGTCATGAGAAGAACAAATTATGTGAAACAGGCACGGGTAGAAGGTGCTCCTTTTTTACAACAGCTTCAAAAAATCAAGTCCGTCTATAGTGGAAAGAATAATTCTAAGTCTGTAACGAAAACGGACTGAATCAATATTTTTGATTATTTTAATATGGAGGGAAATAACGTATGGAAGAACTAAAAATCAGCAGCCTTTACAGTTTGGATGAAACTATTGCAGCAGAGCTTTTCACAGGTGTAACATATCCATGGGAGGTTCTGCCAAAGATTAAGGACTTTATTATTGCTTTGGGGAAGACGCTTCCGGCAGAAAAGTTTGATGAAGTAAAAGAGAATGTGTGGATTGCAAAAAGCGCAAATGTATATCCGACAGCTCACATTAATGGTCCTGCCATTATTGATGAAGAGGCGGAAGTTCGTCATTGTGCTTTTATCCGTGGAAATGCCATTGTTGGAAAGGGCGCAGTTGTCGGAAATTCAACAGAATTAAAAAATGTTGTGCTTTTTAACAAGGTACAGGTTCCGCATTATAATTATGTCGGTGACAGTGTGCTCGGATTTAAGGCACATATGGGAGCCGGTTCCATTACTTCCAATGTAAAAAGTGATAAAACTCTTGTCAAGGTACATACAGGGAACGGTGATTTGGAGACGGGGTTAAAAAAATTCGGCGCAATGCTTGGAGACAATGTAGAGGTTGGCTGTAACAGCGTGTTAAATCCGGGGACTGTAATCGGTAAATCAACAAATATATATCCGACTTCCATGGTAAGAGGTTTTGTGCCGGCAAACAGTATCTACAAAACAAAGACGGAAATTGCTGAAAAATATTAAAAACCACTGGATTTTTTGTCGTATTTGTGAGAATATAATAGATGGTTTAAAAGCTTATTATTGAAAGGAGTTTTCACATGATTTATTCAAGAGAAGTTGAAGAAATGTGTCCAGTTGCACAGGGCGTTAATCACGGTTGTGCACCTATCCCAGAAGAAGCAAAATGGGTAAAAGCAAAAGAAGTTAAAGATATTTCCGGTTTAACACATGGTATTGGCTGGTGTGCACCACAGCAAGGTGCTTGTAAGCTGACATTAAATGTTAAAGAAGGTATCATTCAGGAAGCATTGGTTGAAACAATCGGATGCTCAGGTATGACTCATTCAGCAGCTATGGCATCTGAAATTTTACCGGGCAGAACCGTTTTAGAAGCGTTAAACACAGACTTGGTTTGTGATGCTATCAATACAGCTATGAGAGAATTATTCTTACAGATTGTTTACGGTCGTACACAGAGTGCATTCTCAGAAGACGGTCTTCCAATCGGTGCAGGACTTGAAGATTTAGGTAAAGGACTTCGTTCTCAGGTTGGTACAATGTACGGAACACTTGCAAAAGGTCCCCGTTACCTTGAAATGGCTGAAGGATATGTAACAGGTATTGCGTTAGATGCTGATAACCAGATTATCGGATATAAATTCGTAAGCCTTGGAAAGATGACAGATTTCATCAAAAAAGGTGATGACCCTAATACAGCTTATGAAAAAGCATGCGGACAGTATGGACGTGTAGCAGATGCTGTTAAGATTATTGATCCGAGAACAGACGAAGAAGTTAAATAATTAAGAGGAGGAAACTATAATGGCTTTATTTGAATCATATGAAAGACGTATTGATAAAATCAATGCGGTATTAAATAGTTATGGAATCGCTTCTCTTGAAGAAGCTGAAAAAATCACAAAGGATGCTGGATTAAATGTTTACGATATGGTAAAGGGAATTCAGCCGATTTGTTTTGAAAATGCTTGCTGGGCTTACATCGTAGGTGCTGCAATTGCTATTAAGAAAGACTGCAGAAGAGCTGCTGACGCTGCTGCAGCAATCGGTGAAGGTCTTCAGTCTTTCTGTATTCCCGGTTCAGTTGCTGATACACGTCAGGTAGGTCTTGGACATGGTAACTTAGGTAAGATGTTACTTGAGGAAGATACAGAATGCTTCGCATTCTTAGCCGGACATGAGTCATTTGCTGCTGCTGAAGGTGCTATCGGTATTGCCGAAAAAGCAAACAAAGTTCGTCAGAAACCGTTACGTGTTATCTTAAACGGTCTTGGTAAAGACGCTGCTCAGATTATTTCACGTATTAACGGATTTACATTCGTAGAAACAGAATACGATCCTTATACAAATACTGTAAAAGAAGTATATCGTAAGTCTTATTCCGAAGGACTTCGTGCAAAGGTTAACTGCTATGGTGCAAACGATGTTTGCGAAGGCGTTGCTATCATGCACAAGGAAGGTGTAGACGTATCTATTACAGGTAACTCAACTAACCCTACACGTTTCCAGCATCCTGTTGCAGGAACCTACAAGAAAGAATGCATCGAGCAGGGTAAGAAATACTTCTCAGTAGCATCCGGTGGTGGTACAGGCCGTACACTTCATCCGGATAACATGGCTGCAGGTCCTGCTTCCTACGGTATGACAGATACAATGGGACGTATGCACTCAGATGCACAGTTTGCCGGTTCTTCATCTGTACCTGCCCACGTAGAAATGATGGGTCTTATCGGTGCAGGTAACAACCCTATGGTTGGTATGACGGTTGCAGTTGCAGTTTCCATCGAAGAAGCAGCTAAAGCAGGCAAATTCTAGGATTTGCTCCAGATTCTAAGACTTGTACAAAATGATGTATATTAAGAAATGCCGTAATCCCCAGGGATTGCGGCATTCTGTATATTATACATTATTCATCTTCCGTAACAGGTTCAAAATCAAGGATATCTTCTTCTGTTATGATAATATCATCTCCATCTGGAATTTCACCCTTCAGAAGAGAAGAAATGTAAGAAATGCGTTTCATCGAGCGGTCATAATTCTCTTTTGCCGCAGATGCGGTTTCTGAGGAATATTCTTCTGATTCAAAAACATCGTGATAGAGAAGTACGGCTTCAGTCATATATTCATTTGCTTCATCTGCCAAAGATTCAACGGAAGCAAACTCTTTTGGGACATTCATTTCACCAAGCAGTACAAATTGTACCTGCAGCTCATCCAAACAGCCGAGCAGTTCAGAAACAGCAGTTTCACTTCCTGTATCAATCGCATCCATCCTGGAAGTGATATCGGATATATTTTCGGTAAAGGATTCCATGTTTTCCCTGTATTCTTCCAAATCCTTGTTTTTTTTACAGCCTGTAAGACATAGCAGTAAAACCGTAAAAAGTAAGAAGTATTTTTTTTTCATGATTGTACTTATTCTGCCTCCTAAATTATTCCTTTCAAATTTACCATATTCGTATTTTTTCTTCAACAATTAAATCAGATGGGCAGTAAAGGTAAATTATGGACAGAAAAAACAAATATTGTATAAAAAGCGGCACAATGATATACTAAATGGAAATTGATTATTTTACCTGTTGTTTTATACAGGAAAACGGAAGGAAACGAAAGAGTTATATGACAAAGCAGGAATTCAGACAACTGATTGAGAATAAAATTGTATATCTTGATGGGGCAATGGGCTCAAACCTGATTAAGAGGGGAATGCCCAAGGGCGTGTGTCCTGAAAAGTGGATTGTAGAAAACAAATCCGTAGTAACTGCTTTACAAAAAGAATATGTTAATGCGGGTACAAATATTTTGTATACACCAACCTTTACCGCAAACCGTCCGAAACTGAAAGAATATGGATTGGAAGAAAGGTTACATGATTTAAATAAACAATTAGTTTCTGTCTCAAAAGAAGCAGCGGGTGACAAAGCCCTTGTGGCAGGTGATATGACCATGACCGGTGTGCAGCTTAAGCCTATGGGACCGATGGAGTTTGAGGAACTGATTACTATATATAAAGAACAGGCGTCTGCACTTTTAGAAGGAGGAGTAGACCTGTTTGTTGTTGAAACAATGATGAGTCTTCAGGAGACACGTGCGGCAGTAATTGCAATTAAGGAAATATGTGAACTTCCTATTATGGCAACGATGACCTTTGAAAAGGATGGAAGAAGTCTTTTCGGTACAGATGCAAAAACGGCGGCAATCGTTCTTTCTGCATTGGGAGTAGATGCAGTAGGTGCCAACTGTTCTACGGGACCTGAGCATATGGCAGATGTCATTCGTGAAATGGCATCTGTTACGGATATTCCGATTATTGCAAAACCTAATGCCGGTATTCCCAGATTAGATGAAAACGGGGAAACGGTATATGATAATACTCCGGAGCATTTTGCACAGGAAATGGAATTGCTTGTAAATGCCGGTGCATCCGTTTTAGGCGGGTGCTGCGGTACATCTCCGGAATATATTGATGCATTACATAAATGCAGATATCAGCCTGTTAAGAGAGCAGAAGTCGCAAGGCTTCATTATCTTTCAAATGAAAGAAGTACCTTTGCATTTGGATTGGATGATGCGTTTTTTGTAATAGGTGAACGTATTAATCCGACCGGGAAGAAAAAATTACAGGAGGAACTGCGGGTCGGAAATATGGAACGTGTTTTTTCTTTTGCGGAAGAGCAGGAGGAGAATGGTGCACGTGTTTTGGATGTGAATTTCGGTATGAGTGGGATTGATGAAAAGGCAATGATGTGCCTTGCAATCGACAAGCTGCAGGAGGTGACAAGTCTTCCATTGTGTATCGACACAAGCCATGTGGATGTTATGGAAGCCGCATTGCGAAGATATCCGGGGCGGGCATTAATCAATTCTATATCTATGGAAAAAGAAAAGGTTGATAAACTACTTCCGATTGCTAAAAAATACGGTGCAATGTTTATTTTGCTTCCGTTATCCGATAAAGGACTACCGAAAGATTTAGAAGAGAAAAAAGAACTTATTCATATATTGTTAGAGCGTGCCTATGCTCTGGGCTTTACAAAGGAAGATGTGGTAGTTGACGGACTTGTTACAACAGTCGGAGCAAATAAAAATGCAGGTATTGAAACATTGGAGACGATTCGTTACTGTAAAGAAAACGGATTGGCGACAACCTGCGGACTTTCTAATATTTCTTTTGGACTTCCGCAGAGAAGTTATATTAATGCTGCATTTTTAGCCATGATGATTGATGCGGGGCTGACTATGGCAATTGCAAATCCGAACCAGATGCTTCTTATGAATACAGCATTGTCTTGTAATCTGCTTTTAAACCGTAAAGATGCGGACTTAACCTATATTGAGCATATGAACCGTTTGCAGGATGAAGGCGTTTTGACGGAACAGATTTCCATAGCAAAGAAAAAAGAGGTATCACCTACTAAACAGGAAGAAAGCGGTTTACCTGAGCACATTCAAAGCATGAAAAATGCTTTGTTGAAGGGAAAAAAGGAACATATTGTTTCGATTACTAAGGAATGTCTGGATAAAGGAGAGGATGCATCCTATCTGCTAAATGAGGTATTGATTCCGGGAATCAACGAAGTCGGAGACTTGTTTGAAAAAGGCAGATATTTTCTCCCACAGTTGATTGCCAGTGCAGAGGCTATGAAGGAATCGATTGAGATATTGGAGCCGATTCTGCAAAAGGGAAATGATGCAAAACAGATGCCTGTTGTTGTAATTGCAACCGTTTCCGGAGATATTCATGATATCGGAAAGAATCTTGTTGCATTGATGCTGAAAAATTACGGTTTTAGGGTAATTGATTTGGGGAAAGATGTGCCGCGTGAGGTTATCATTGATACTGCGATAAGAGAGCAGGCACAGATTATTGCGTTGTCCGCATTAATGACAACGACTATGAAAGAAATGGATGCCGTTGTGAAGCTGGCAAAAGAGAAAAATGTGACAGCAAAAATCATTATCGGTGGTGCTGTCATTACTCAGGATTACTGTGATGAGATTGGTGCGGACGGTTATTCCAAGGACGCCGCGGATGCAGTAAAATGTGCTGCAAAACTATTGGGATTAAATATATAAAAGGAGGCCGGATTATTATGGAACAGGATAAGACACTGGAATTATTGGAAGAAATGAAAAGAATTAATCAGAAGACACTTATGCATCAGCGGATGGCAACCATATTGCTGATTATATTTGTTATTGCAGTCGTCTCCATGCTTCCAAATGTCGTCTCTACTCTTAATACAGCAAAGGTAACCCTAGAACATATGAATGATGCCGTTACCGAAGTAGAAACAGCTATTGCTTCCGTACAGACGCTGACAGAAGAAGGAAGTACAGGGATAACAGCTGCAATTGAAAAAATAAATGAGCTTGATATTGAAACATTAAACGATGCAATAACCGATTTAAGCGAAGTAGTAAAGCCAATGGCAGATTTTTTCGGCCGATTTAAATAAATATTGGAAAGAAGAGGAAACGAGAATGAATGGTGCAGATATAATGGTGAAATGTCTTGAAAAGGAAGGAATTACAGATGTTTTCGGGTATCCCGGAGTAGCAATCTGTCCTTTTTATAACAGTATTTTAGACTCTGATATAAGAACAATATTAATTCGCACGGAGCAGAATGCAGCACATGCAGCAAGCGGTTATGCAAGATGTGATGATAAACCGGGGGTATGTGCCGTAACATCAGGTCCCGGAGCAACAAATCTGATTACCGGAATTGCAACTGCCTTTGCAGACAGCATTCCGCTTGTCTGTATAACCGGACAGGTTAATTCCGAGCTTTTAGGAAGTGATGTTTTTCAGGAGGCGGATATTACGGGGGCTTGTGAGTCTTTTGTAAAATATTCATATCTTGTAAAAGATGCGAATGAGATTCCTCGTATTTTTAAAGAAGCCTTTTATATTGCCAATACCGGAAGAAAAGGGCCTGTTTTAATTGATGTACCGATTGATGTACAAAACCAGACGGTCAGCAAGTTTAAATATCCAGAAGATATTCATATGCGTACATATAAACCGACTGTAAAAGGACATGCCGTGCAGATTGCAAAGGTTGTAAAGGAACTGGAAAAGGCAAAACGTCCGCTGATTTGTGCCGGAGGCGGTGTATTGCTGAGTAATGCAAAAAAAGAGCTTTGTCAGTTTGCGGAGAAGCATAATATTCCTGTTGTTACAACAATGATGGGTATCGGTGTGATGCCGACAAATCATCCGCTTAATTTTGGAATGGTAGGAAATAACGGAAAGCCATATGCCAACCGTGCAATGAATGAATCGGATTTGCTGATTATGGTAGGTGCACGTGTAGCAGACCGTGCGGTAAATCAGCCGGATTTGATTACAAAAGATAAGGTTCTGGTACATATTGATGTCGACCCGGCGGAGATTGGTAAGAATGCCGGACCGTCCATTCCTCTCGTAGGGGATGCGAAGCATATTTTTAAAGACTTTGCCGAAAATGATTTCTGCTGCGAGCATGAACAATGGTTAGAAACTTTAAATGAGTATCGAAATACAATGGGAATAAAGCGTAATCCCAATCCGGCATATGTTGATCCCGCAGAGTTTTTACGAAAACTCTCATCAAAGATGAAGAATGATGCGGTATATGTTGCAGATGTTGGTCAGAATCAGATATGGTCCTGTGCATATGTACAGATAAAGGATGGTACATTCATGACCTCGGGAGGAATGGGAACAATGGGGTATTCCATACCGGCAGCTATGGGAGCAAAGCTTTCAAAGCCCGACAAGCAGGTAGTAGCGGTATGTGGCGACGGTTCCTTCCAAATGTCAATGATGGAGCTCGGAACAATGCGTCAACACAATGTCCCCGTTAAAATTATTGTAATGAACAACAATTATCTTGGAATGGTTCGTCAATATCAGCATTTTACATATAAGGATAACTATTCTGTCGTGGATTTAACGGGAAGTCCGAATCTTGAAAAATTGTCAGCCGCTTACGATATACCGTTTATCCGTGTGGAAAATATGGAGCAGGCTGATGCGGCAATTGATAAATTTTTAGCAGATGATACCTCTTATCTGATGGAAATTATGATTGATCCGATGGATCTGGTATAAAGAAGGAGGGATAGAGCAATGAAAAAAATATATTCTGTTCTGGTTGAGAACCGCTCCGGTGTTTTGTGTAAGGTGGCCGGTCTCTTTTCCAGAAGATGTTTTAATATTGACAGTATTGCCGTTGGGGAAACAGATGATCCGGAAGTTTCCTGTATGACAATTGTAAGTTCAGGTCATCCGACAACAATGGAACAGATTGAAAAGCAGCTGAACAAGAAGCTGGATGTCATAAAAGTAAAAACCTTCAGTGAAGAAAAGAGTATCAGCCGTGAATTGATGCTGATTAAAATTAAATACAATAAAGGTAACCGCAGGGATGTGATGGATATCTGTACCGTGATGGATGCAAAGATTGTGGATATGTCAAAAACACATATGATTATCCAGGTATGTGATATTCCGGAGCGCACTGCGTTATTCATCAAGATGCTGCAGGGTATCAGTATAGTGGAAGTTGCACGTACCGGTACGCTTGCGCTTCAAAAATGTGCAGAGGCAGATGTATAAATTTTTTTTATAGTGTAAAAAAATTGTAGTTATGAAATACATATTCAACGATATTTTTTAGATATGGCAAAGTTGAAAAATATAACATTAAGTTATAGCTGATATGCAATACTATCATACGTTGACAAGTGAATTTTTCGTTGATAAAATGAGCCATAACAAGATAAGTTCTGATTCGGACAGGAACATATTTTTGAATTTATGAGGTGAATAATGAAGAAAAAGGTTTTCCAGATTTTAGTAGAAAACACTTCCGGTGTTTTGAGCCGTATTTCCGGATTGTTTTCCAGACGTGGATATAATATTGAGAGTATTACGGCGGGGGTTACGGCAGACCCGAAGATTACAAGAATCACGATTGTAGCAAGTGGTGATGATGAAATTTTAGAGCAGATTGAAAAGCAGGTGGCAAAGCTTGTGGATGTTCTTGATATTCATGAATTAGAGCCGGATAACAGCGTATTCAGGGAGTTGGCACTGATTAAGGTCCGAGTTGAGGCAAATGACAGACAGGGTGTGCTTTCCATGGCAGATATTTTCCGTGCAAATGTAATTGATGTTGCAAAGGATGCCTTAACAATTGAGCTTACCGGAGGTCAGGATAAGATTGAAGCATTTTTAAAATTATTGGAAGGATATGAGATTCTGGAACTTGCCAGAACCGGTATCGCAGGTCTGTGCCGCGGCACGGAGGGAGTTGTTTATATTAAGGCGGAATAAGATTTTCCAAATTATGTAATATAATATTTATGATTTATTATGAAAGGAGTCATGAAAAATGGCAAATAAAATTTATTATCAGGAAGACTGTAACTTATCTATGTTGGAAGGAAAGACAATCGCAGTCATCGGTTATGGTTCACAGGGTCATGCACATGCTTTGAATGCAAAGGAATCCGGATGCCACGTTATCATTGGTCTTTATGAAGGTTCTAAATCATGGGACAAAGCGGTTGCACAGGGATTTGAAGTATATACAGCCGCAGAAGCTGCAAAAAAGGCTGATGTTATTATGATTCTTATCAATGATGAAAAACAGGCAGCTATGTATAAAAAAGACATCGAGCCGAATCTGGAAGCAGGCAATATGTTAATGTTTGCACATGGTTTTGCAATTCATTTCAATCAGATTATCCCGCCTAAGGATGTAGATGTTACAATGATTGCTCCTAAGGGACCGGGACACACAGTACGTAGTGAATATCAGGCAGGAAAAGGTGTTCCTTGTTTAGTTGCAGTTCATCAGGATGCTTCCGGTAAGGCTTTAGAGAAAGCTTTAGCTTACGCATTGGCTATTGGTGGAGCAAGAGCAGGTGTGTTAGAGACAACATTCCGTACAGAGACAGAAACCGATTTATTTGGAGAGCAGGCAGTTCTTTGCGGTGGTGTATGTGCACTGATGCAGGCAGGTTTTGAAACTTTGGTGGAAGCAGGATATGATCCGAGAAATGCTTATTTTGAATGTATTCATGAAATGAAACTGATTGTAGACTTGATTTATCAGTCAGGCTTTGAAGGAATGAGATATTCTATTTCCAATACAGCAGAATATGGTGATTATATCACAGGTCCTAAGATTATTACAGAAGATACCAAGAAAGCCATGAAGAAGATTTTAAGTGACATTCAGGACGGTACTTTTGCAAAAGACTTCCTTCTTGATATGTCTCCGGCAGGCGGCCAGGCTCATTTCAAGGCAATGAAGAAGCTTGCTTCCGAACACCCGTCAGAGCAGGTTGGTAAAGAAATCCGTAAGCTTTACAGCTGGAACAACGAAGACGAGAAGCTGATTAACAACTAATTACATATAAATAAGGCGGCACTACTTTGGCAGTGCCGCTTTATTTATATCTTTACACATTCTAAGAAACGGGCAAGAGAAGTATTATCTTTTAAGGTCTGGGGATGATAAGCAAAACCGATATTTCGTCCGGGCGGGTTTTTAAGAATACGTACTTCTTTTAGGACTCCGGATTTAAGTTCATCTAAGACAAATTCACGTAATACACAAGCGATACCGAGGTCTGTTTTACAGAACTCAATTAACAAATCCATATTGCTGGCTTCGATAATGTTATTAAGTTCAATGGAAGCAGCGGAGAGGTTTGCGTCTACATGTTTTCTCGTCATGTTTTCCTTATTTAACATAATAAATGTAGCGTTTTTTGTAATGGAATCCTTTACAAGCGAATCGCGTTTCTTGAAGTTGTTCAGATAGTTGTCCGTGGTTACAAAAGTATCGTGAATTTCCATAACGGGAAGTACTTCCAAATTACTTTTTGTCTCAGGAAGACCAATTAAGCCAATATCAATAGTGTTATTATTTAACGCTTCCAAAGTCTCAATAGAAGACTGACAGGAAATACTTATCTGAACATGTGGGTTCTGTTTAGTAAATTCTTTCAAATACGGAAGCAATACATACTTACATAGTGTGGTACTGACTCCGATAGACAGATGTCCCATTCCTAATTCGTTGGAAAGCCGTATTTTTTCTTCTCCTGTACGGATACAGTGAAATGCAGTATGTATCTGTTCAAATAACATTTCCCCCTCAGGGGTTAAGCAGACGCCGCGTGAGTTGCGGATAAATAAAGTTGTATTCAGATTTTGTTCTAACTTGGAAATTGCTTTACTGATAGCCGGCTGGCTGATATACAATTCTTTTGCTGCACCGGAAATGTTTTTGGTTTTTGCAACAGCATAGAAGATATAATAAAGATTCAGATTGTTTTCCATGGCATAATTTCCTTTCATAAATATATATAGATTTGTTCACAATCTATTCGGTTATACAAAATAATAGTACCATAACAGTGAGTTATAGTAAATATAAATAACATGTATTTTGGATATGAAGTACGATTTGTTATACTAAGAAAAGATAAATGAAAGAATGAAAATAGGAGGATTAAGATATGGGAATGACAATGACACAAAAAATCTTAGCTGCTCATGCCAAACTATCATCTGTTACAGCCGGACAGTTGATTGAGGCAGATTTGGATCTTGTGCTTGGAAATGATATTACAAGTCCGGTTGCCATCCATGAAATGGAGAAAATGAAGGTAAGCGGAGTTTTTGATAAGGATAAAATTGCATTGGTCCCGGATCACTTTGTTCCGAATAAAGATATTAAATCAGCAGAGCATTGTAAATGTGTCCGTGAATTTGCATATAAAAATCAGATAACAAATTACTTTGAAGTGGGTCAGATGGGAATCGAACATGCGTTGTTACCGGAGAAAGGTCTTGTTGTAGCCGGTGATGTGGTAATCGGTGCAGATTCTCATACCTGTACATATGGTGCACTCGGAGCGTTCTCAACAGGTGTTGGGAGTACGGATATGGCGGCAGGAATGGCAACGGGTAAAGCATGGTTTAAGGTTCCGTCCGCTATAAAGTTTGTATTGACGGGAAAGCCGGCGAAGTGGATTAGCGGTAAAGATATTATCCTTCATATTATCGGTATGATAGGTGTAGACGGTGCATTATATAAGTCAATGGAATTTGTTGGTGACGGTATTGCCTATCTGACAATGGATGACCGCTTTACCATTGCCAATATGGCGATTGAGGCAGGAGGAAAAAACGGTATTTTTCCGGTAGATAATTTAACACTTCAATATATGAAAGAGCATTCGATGAAGGAACCTGTTATATACGAAGCAGATGAGGATGCACAATATGATGAAGTCATAACGATTGATTTAAGTACACTCCGTCCGACAATTGCATTTCCCCACCTTCCTGAGAATACAAAAACAATTGATGAAATAAAAGAAAATATCTCGATTGATCAGGTAGTTATCGGTTCCTGTACAAACGGACGAGAAGAGGATTTAAGAATTGCGGCTGAAATCTTAAAAGGAAGAAAAGTAAAAAAAGGTCTTCGCTGCATTATTATTCCGGCAACACAGAAAATATATCTGAAGGCTATTGAAGAAGGCTGGGTAACAACATTTGTGGAAGCCGGGGCAGTTGTATCTACTCCGACCTGTGGACCGTGTCTTGGCGGCTATATGGGTATTTTAGCAGAAGGAGAGAGGTGTGTATCTACGACCAACCGAAATTTCGTAGGACGTATGGGTCACATTACCTCCGAAATTTATCTGGCATCTCCGGCAGTTGCGGCAGCGAGTGCTGTTACCGGGGAAATTTCGTCGCCGGAGGATATATAATTTGAAGAATGTCTTCGAAATTCTTAAAAGTAACGGATGTCATGCTTAGTGAATCATTCGTATGATAATAAAAAAACAGGGGTATATTATATATGAAAAATGCACATGGAAAAGTAATAAAATATGGCGATAATGTTGATACGGACGTAATTATTCCGGCAAGATATTTAAATTCATCCGACCCGGCGGAATTAGCATCACACTGCATGGAGGATATCGACAAGGATTTTCATAGTAAGATGAAGGCGGGCGATATAATGGTTGCCACAAAAAATTTTGGGTGTGGTTCTTCCAGAGAACACGCACCTATTGCAATTAAGGCAAGCGGAATAGCCTGCGTAATTGCCGAAACATTCGCACGCATCTTTTATCGTAATGCAATAAATATAGGCTTACCGATTATTGAATGTAAGGAGGCTTCTGAAAGAATAGAGGTTGGTGATGATGTGGAAATCGATTTTGATACGGGGATTATCCGCAATAATACCAAAAAAGAGGAGTATAAGGGGCAGCCATTTCCTGAGTTTATGCAGAAGATTATTGATTCAGAGGGTTTGATTAATTATATCAACAAAAAATAAAACCAAACATTTGTTCGCAAAAACACTTGCTTTTCGTATTATCTTATTTTATAATGAATGAGAGTACAAAGGGTAGGTGTTTTTATGTATGCGTATATTTATGGCAGAATTGTAGAAAAAGAGCCGGAGAACCTGATTATTGAAGCCAATCAGATTGGTTATAATATTCATATTGCATCGGGGATGCTTCCGCGTTTTCCCGAAATCGGTCAGATGGCAAAGGTGTATACCTATACAAGTGTGCGTGAGGATGCATTCTGGCTTTATGGATTTACGACAAAGGATGAACTTTCATTGTTTAAGCTTTTGATTACTGTTAGCGGAATCGGACCTAAGGGGGCGATGGGGATTTTATCTGTAATGGATGCTCAGACATTTCGTTTGGCGGTTTTATCACAGGATACAAAATTGATTGCGAAAGCTCCCGGTGTCGGAGCTAAGTCTGCTTCGCGTATCGTTTTAGAACTTAAGGATAGGATAAAGCCGGAGGATATAATTTCTTCTCCCGTATCCTCCGGCGAAAATACGGCTGCTTCCGTTATCAGACAGGAAGCTTCGGAAGCATTGGTTGCATTGGGATATAGTGTTTCGGATGCATATCGTGTTATACAGCAGGTTGAGATTTCGGAAGATACCACGGTGGAAGCTGTTATTAAAGCTGCACTTCGTAATATGTAGAGATATTTTGATATTAATCGGCAGACACTGTATATCTCAGCCGAAATTAAATATTACATAGATAAGATTAAGGATAATAGATGGATAGAATCATTCAGACAACCGTATTAGAAGAGGATTACAAAAATGAATTCAGTCTCCGCCCGCAGTTTTTAAAAGATTATGTGGGACAGGAAAACGCCAAAAAGACGCTGAAGATATATATTGATGCTGCAAGGCAGAGAGGAGATTCTCTTGACCATGTTTTATTTTACGGACCGCCCGGATTAGGTAAAACAACGCTTGCAGGCATTATTGCAAATGAGATGGGTTCGCATCTTAAAGTTACAAGCGGACCTGCGATAGATAAGCCGGGAGATATGGCGGCCATAATAAATAATCTGAAGGATGGGGATATTCTCTTTATCGATGAGATTCATCGATTGAATCGTCAGGTGGAGGAAGTATTATATCCTGCAATGGAGGACTTTGCAATAGATATTATGATCGGAAAGGGACAAACCGCAAAATCCCTTCGGATAGATGTTCCTCATTTTACATTGGTCGGGGCAACTACAAGGGCGGGCCTGTTATCCGCTCCGCTTCGTGACCGTTTCGGGGTAATTCATCGTTTGGAATTTTATACAACAGACGAATTAAAAAGAATTATTCTACAGTCAGGCAGAAAATTAGGAGTTATGATCGAAGAAGAAGGTGCCGTTGAAATGGCAAAAAGAAGCCGGGGAACGCCTCGAATTGCCAACCGTCTGTTAAAAAGAGTACGTGATTTTGCACAGGTTAAATACGATGGCGTAATTACTGCTGAAATTGCATCTTCTGCACTTGATACACTTGATGTTGATAAACTCGGTCTGGACCAGATTGACCGCAGACTGCTTCTTACTATGATTGAAAAGTTCCATGGCGGTCCTGTCGGACTTGATACTTTGGCTGCAACAATCGGAGAAGACGCGGGGACGATTGAAGATGTGTATGAGCCTTATTTGTTAATGAATGGTTTTTTGAACCGTACTCCTAGGGGAAGAGTGGTAACGGAGGCAGCATATCACCATTTGGGGCTTGAAATTCCGCTGTAGTTTGATTATAATTTAATCGTTATAGTTTACGATTTGGGGATATGAGAGGTATTATTATGGCTTCTAAGACAGATACAGAGGTAATTATCGGGGGAAGGGTTTTTACACTTTGCGGATATGAAAGTGAAGAATATCTGCAGAAGGTGGCCTCTTATATCAATAATAAGCTTGTGGAGTACGGTAAAGTAGACAGCTTCCGAAGACAGAATGTGGACATGCAGAATGTACTGCTTCAGTTAAATATTGCGGATGATTATTTTAAGGCAAAAAAGCAGATTGCAGCAATGGAAGAAGATATGGAAGCAAAAGAAAAAGAGTTGTATGACCTAAAGCATGAACTGATTGCTACCCAGATTAAGCTGGAAAACTCTGAAAAAAATCTAAAGGCCTTAAAAGACGAGAGTCATGAGAAGGACAAAAAAATCATTCGTTTGGAAACAGAATTGAAAGAGCATAAATAATATGGCTGTTGCATAATAGGCGACAGCCTTTTTTACAAACAAATATAAATTGGTTAATGGGGATAATATGAAACAATATGAACTATTGTCGCCCGCAGGAGACTTTTCCGGTTTAATTGCAGCCATAAATGCCGGTGCAGACGCCGTATATTTAGCAGGAAAGTCTTTTGGGGCAAGAGCATATGCAGGTAATTTTGATACGGAAGAATTAATGGAAGCATTAGATTATGCTCATTTATTTTCAAAAAAAATATATCTGACGTTAAATACATTAATAAAAGAAAAAGAATTTAAAAAAATTCAGACCTTTTTGACGCCCTTTTATGAGCATGGCCTGGATGGTGTCATTATTCAGGATTTGGGACTTATCCCATTGCTTAAGAAGGAGTTTCCTTTACTAAAGCTGCATGGAAGTACACAGATGACAATCAGTAATTACCGTAGTGCAGCATGGTTAAAGGAACAGGGAATCTGCAGAGTGGTTCCTTCCAGGGAATTATCGTTAGAAGAATTAAGGGAAATACGGGAAAAAGGGGCAGTCGAAGTAGAAGCATTTATACATGGAGCTATGTGTTACTCTTATTCCGGCCAATGTCTGTTTAGTTCATTTTTGGGCGGCAGAAGCGGTAACCGCGGAAGATGTGCCCAGCCGTGCCGTCTTCCATATAAGGTATGCAATGAAGGTAGATGTATCAGCGGAAAAAGTGATATATATCCTTTGAGTTTAAAAGATTTGTGCAGTCTGCCTTATATATATGAACTTATGGATGCCGGGATAGATTCCTTTAAAATTGAAGGCAGAATGAAGAGTCCGGAATATGTCGCCGGTGTAACGGCAGTCTATCGAAAATATATGGATTTGTATATGCTGGGCGAGCGTAAGGAAATATCGAAGGAAGATTTGGAGCTGCTTTCCCATTTATATATTCGTTCCGACATGAAGGACGGATATTTTAATAAACACAACGGAAAAGATATGATTTCCGTTTTGTCACCTTCTTACAGGGGATGTAATGAGAAACTTATACAGAAGCTTCATGAAGAATACTGTGAGAGGAAGAAAAAAGCCGGTATTTGTGGGCGGCTTAAGCTTGAAACAAATGCAAATGCCGAATTAACAGTTTATACAGATACAACGTCTGTTACTGTGTACGGAGATGTTTTACAAGAAGCAAAAAAACGGCCGCTTACAGAAGAAGAGGCGAGGAAACAGATTGAGAAGACAGGAAATTCATTATTTTCATTTGAAAGGCTCGATATTGAAATAAGTGGCAGTATATTTATTCCGGTTAAAAGTCTTAATGAATTGAGAAGAGAGGCATTGGATGCTTTATCGGTTCAATTGCTGCAGCCGTATATGAGGAATATGTTAAAAGAAAACGGTGCGGATAAATCGGATACCAATACAATGATACCTTCAAAAAGCAAAAATAAGGCATCCTTCCGGCTTTATGCCTCCGTTATGTCAAAAACGCAACTGGATTCTGTTCTGAATAGTAAAACAGTAGTGGAGCGTATTTATATTCCGACAGATTTATTATATTTATCCAGGGTTTCTGCAGACGATATTTTAAAAAAGGCGGCTGAGAGGAAAGTTAAGCTGTATTGTTCCCTTCCGCGTATTATTCGAAAGAGGGATGAAGGGTATCTGAATGCCATCAGGAAATATATTCAAATTTTTGATGGTGCGCAGGTGAAAAGCCTTGAAGGGCTGTCCTTTTTAGAGGAAATCGGTTATAGAGGTAAGCTTGTAACGGATTATTCCGTATATCAGTGGAATAGGAGTTCATTACATTTCCTTCATTCCTTTTGTGACGGTTTCGCATATCCTCTTGAGCTTTCATTACGTGAAAATTGTGATTTGTCGGATAGAAGTGGCGAATACGTTATATATGGCAGGACACCTATGATGATTACGGCAAATTGTATTCAAAAAACAATGGGAAACTGCCGGAAAAATAATAATTCTTTTAAACAGTCATTGAAGGATAGATATTGTAAGGAGCTGCCGGTGTATGTAAACTGTATACACTGTTATAATGAAATTTTCAATGCGGTACCTATGTCGCTTCATAAAGAACTGCAGCAGCTTATACAAGCCGGATTTTCAAAAATTCGTCTTGATTTTACGGATGAGAATAAGGAAACTGTTGACCGGATTTTGGATTATTACCGAAAAAAGGCTGATAGTCTGCAATATACAATTGACTTTCCGATAAAAGAATATACACAGGGACATTTTAAAGAAGGAGCATTATAAACGTATGCTTGCATATCTGACAGCATTATCAAAATACTTTATTTTAATATTGATGGTTTTTTATACGATAGAAGCTTTGACGGTCGTTTTTTTTAATAGAAAAAGCAATGCTGTTTTTATAAGACAGGAAATATATCTGTTTTTTATTCAGTTCTTTGCTTATGCGACCATCTGTTTAAAATCAGGAAAAATTGATTATCTGTTTTTTTATGCAATTTTGCAGCTTGTCATATTTTCTGTAATTGTACTTTATCAGACAATTTATCCCGGTATTGATAAAGGACTATTAAACAATTTGACATTATTGTTAAGCCTTGGCTTTATTATTCTTACAAGACTTGACTTTTCAAAAGCAGTCAAACAGCTGATTATTGCTTCTGTCTCTTTGACGCTTTCTTTCTTTGTGCCGACACTGATTCGTCATCTGTCTCTTTTAAGGCGCTTGAAATGGCTGTATGTATCATTGGGCCTGGCATGTTTATCGGTTGTTCTTATTTTAGGTCAGGTCACGAACGGTTCCAAGATTTTTTATACTGTTGCAGGTATTACAATTCAGCCGTCGGAATTTGTAAAGGTTATTTTTGTATTTGCGGTGGCGGCTCTTCTGTATCATAAAAAGAGATTTTCAACATATGTTGTATCGGCTGTGATTGCGGCTCTGCATGTATTAATTTTAGTTGCCTCCAGAGATTTGGGAAGCGCTTTGATTTTTTTTGTGACATATATGGCTATGCTGTTTGTTGCATCAAAGAATTATCTGTATCTGGCTATGGGAATGTTAGCCGGCAGTGGGGCGGCTTATGCCGCAGGTAAACTGTTTACCCATGTACAGGTACGTGTGCAGGCTTTTTTAGACCCTTTTAGTGTAATTGATAAAGAAGGTTTCCAGATTACACAGTCATTATTTGCAGTTGCCTGTGGCGGATTTTGGGGGACAGGTCTGATGAAGGGAGTTCCTGAGGATATACCGTATGTGGAATCTGACTTTATTTTTTCGGCAATTGCAGAGGAAATGGGAGTTATTGTAGCAGTCTGTATGCTTTTAGTATGTGTTTTCTGCTTTCTGACTTTTATGAAAACCGCCATGGTAATACGGGATTCCTACTATCGCCTCGTTGCTGTGGGATTTGGCGTTATGTACATTTTTCAAGTATTTTTGACAGTTGGAGGGGGTATTAAGTTTATTCCTCTTACCGGTGTTACATTACCGCTTGTAAGCTACGGAGGAAGCAGTGTACTTGTAAGTATTGTTATTTTTGCCATTGTACAGGGCATTATTCTTCGTGCAAAGGACGAAGCAGATAATGAAGCAGAGGATGAGGAAGAAGATTTATATGAAGATGAGGAAGAATAATAAAAGAAATAAAAAAAGGCTACACAGTAATCGTAATAAGGAAATTATAGTGTTATCGTCTGTGTTTTCATGTGTTTTCTGCATCATGATTGTGTATTTGTGTCTGTATGTCAAAAACAATGAAATGGAATTGATGAATAACAGCTACAATGCAAGACAGGCTATTCTTGCTTCTGAAAATACACGTGGTACAATATTTGACCGAAATGGTGAAAAATTGGCGTATACTGCAAATAACGGAGAAACCGAAACCCGTGTTTATCCGTATGAAAATTTGTTTTCTCATGTAATCGGTTATTCCACAAAGGACAAGACCGGAATAGAACAGCTTACTAATTATTATTTAATTAATTCCAATATACCGTTATCCGAGAAGGTGGAAAATGATATTGCACAGGTTAAAAACCCCGGGAATAATGTATATACAACTTTAGATACAAAATTACAGCAGGTTGTTTATGATTCTCTCGGAATTTATAAAAGTGCATGTGTTGTGACAAATGTTAAGACCGGTGAAGTGCTTGCAATGGTCAGTAAGCCTGATTTTAATCCTAATACGATTGTACAGGATTGGGATAAATATGTGGAAGAAGAACAGACAAAGAAAAGCTCTGTTTTATTAAACCGTGTAACGCAGGGAATTTATCCTCCGGGTTCAACATTTAAAATAGTTACAACATTGGAATATTTAAAGGAAAATAATGAATCGGTAGAAGGATATTCTTTTGACTGTAACGGCCGATTTAGTTTAGGGGATACAAAGATACAATGTTATCACGGTTCGGTCCATGGAAATGAGGACTTTTATAAGGCGTTTGCAAAATCATGTAATTCGGCTTTTGCCAGTATCGGTGTCGGATTAGACCGTAATGCATATGGGGATACTTTGGATAAGCTGTTATTTAATAAAGAACTTCCGCTTGATATTAATTATACAAAAAGCGTATTAAAGGTGGATGATACGGTTACGGATGATGAGATGATTCAAATCAGTATCGGACAGGGAAAAGCACAAATTACACCTATGCATATGAATATGATTACCTGTGCGATTGCCAACGGCGGTGTTTTAATGAAACCGCGTTTTATAAATAGTATTTTATCTGCTAACGGTACCGTTATTGAAAAAAATTCGGATGAAGAATATGGTCAGTTAATGACAAAAGCGGAATCGGATGCATTGACAGAATTAATGGTCGGAGTAGTGAATGAGGGTACAGCCCAAAAATTAAAATCCGATAACTATCAGGCTGCCGGAAAGACCGGTTCGGCTGAATATAATGGGGTAAAAGAAGATTCCCATGCGTGGTTTACGGGATTTGCGCCGGCAGATGAGCCGGAAATTGCTGTAACCATTATTATAGAGGGTATCGGTTCGGGAGGCGATTATGCTGCACCGATAGCCAAGCGTATCTTTGATGCATATTTTACGCAGTAGAAAAAGTATATATAATTTGGAAAATCCGTAATCAGAAATAGCCTTGCCTAATAGGGGAAATTGGTCTATACTGAAATCAGGTTTTGGAATCACCCGGCCAGGTTAGGAGGAATTGCAATGGTTGAGGCAATTAGTTGTGGCGGTGTGGTTATTTTTCGTGGCAAAATTCTTCTTTTATATCGCAGTTATATGAATAAGAATGACGGATGGGTATTGCCCAAGGGAACCGTTGAGCCGGGCGAAGAATATACAGATACAGCATTACGTGAAGTCTTAGAAGAGACGGGAGCAAGAGCTGCCATAAAAAAATACATCGGCAAAAGTGAATATCGTTTTACAATTCCGGATGATATTGTAGAAAAAGAAGTACATTGGTATCTGATGATGGCGAACAGTTATTACAGTAAGCCGCAACGCGAGGAGTATTTTACGGATTCCGGTTTTTATAAATATCATGAAGCATATCACCTGCTTAAATTCGCCAATGAACGTCAGATTTTAGAAAAGGCATATGCCGTATATCAGGAACTAAAGAAGAAAAATCAATGGAGAGAAGACAGAACTCTATAGAACTCCAAGTGATTCTGTGGAAATTCAAAGATAAGAAGGCGTTTTTGACGTCTTTTTTTGGATATGATGATAGGAAGCTGGGTATGCAATTTTATAATAAACTATACATTGGTGAGTCAATAAAACATCCCAAACGTGTTAAATGGAAGCTTCGTGTAGGCGCGGGCCAGTTCAATGTACATTTAATTACGATTTCCGAAAATGGTGATAATCAATTGGAATGCTTTCATAACGGATTATTAAAACAGAAGGTCTTTCGCAGGCAGAGGCATTTTGTTGTGGGTATTGCCGCTGATTACGAAGAAGCAATCGGATTGATTGAACAAATTACAGCAGATTGTGTAAGTGAGACAGGAACAGGAAATATCAAGGCGTTTCTGTTAGATAAATCGTCATGAGGTTATAAATGCTTTCGGTTTTGTTCATAATATTAAAAATAATCGGAATAGTGCTTTTAGCAATTGTAATTTTATTGCTCTTACTGTTTTTTTGTATTCTGTTTGTACCGGCACGGTATCGCATAACGGGTAGTTATGAGGAGACATTTGTCTGCAAGGCAAAAATAACATGGCTTCTGCATTTTATTGTGGTAAAAATAAATGTAGAAAAAGAGACTGTTACATCAATACGTATACTGGGTATTCCGTTATCTGTTTTTTTGAGGAAGAAAAAGGAGCCTGCTGTTGAAAAACAAAAAACAAATAAGCCTGCTGTTGAAAAACAAAAAACAAATAAGCCTGCTGTTGAAAAACAAAAAACAAATAAGCCTGTTGTTGAAAAACAGAATATAAATAAGCCTCAGCATGATGCAAATGGGGATAAGGAAACAGACACTTCCTGTAAATCGGAAAAAATTACATTTTTTAAGAAAATTAAATTAAAAATCCAAAAAATCATTGATTTATTTAACAGCATTATTAATCAAATAAAACTGTTCTTTACAGATATAAAAGAAAAAAAAGACCGCATAAAACGCTATCTTTCCATATTGAAGTCAGATGCAGCAAAAGCCTCTTTCTTACTATGTAAAAAAAAGCTGTTTAAGATGCTTAAACACTTTATACCAAGAAAAATGCATGCCAATATCACTTATGGTCTCTCTGACCCGGCTGATACAGGATATATTTTGGCATTATACAGTATGCTTCCGGAAGCATTCGGAAAGAAGGTTGTTCTTTATCCGGATTTTAATCAAGCGGTTTTTAAATGTGACTTCCGCATGAAGGGATTAATCAGAATGTGGACACTTCTGCATCAGATATTAAGTGTTATAGTGGATAAAAACTGTAAAAATTTCTATAAAACATTAAAAAAGGAGATTGCGAATGAGTGAGAATAATTTTAATTTGGTTATGGATTCTTTATTGAAGGGCGTGGATTCCGTAATCAGCACAAAAACAGTAGTCGGTGAGGCAAAGCAGATTGGTGATACGATTATTTTACCGCTGGTAGATGTGTCATTCGGACTTGGTGCAGGAAAAAACGGTGGTGGTGTAGGCGGAAAAATTACGCCAAGTGCTGTTTTGGTAATTAAGGATGGACATACGAAGCTTGTTAATATTAAAAATCAGGATACAATTACGAAGATTTTAGATATGGTTCCGGATGTAGTGGATAAATTCACATCTAAAAAAGAAGATATAATGGATGACGACAGTGCAAAAGAGCTTGCTTTTCCGGAAGAAGAATAAAGCCTGTTTTTTTAAATAATATGTCAATTTTTTGATGTTTTCTAATATTATATAAGTAAGAAGAAGCATTCCGGAGCCGTATTTATGAAAATAGTAGGATTTGTTTTGTTTTGGATAAGCTTTGGTATGGTGTTGATGCTTCTGATAAATAATACATTTGTAGGGATTTTGTTGATTACAATATTTATGATTGCGGGATTCAATTTATTCTGCTACAGATAAACAGGGATAAAATATGGATGCAAAGGAACCGAAAGAAACGGATATAAGTATTCTGGATGAGGTAATGCGTGATGAAACGATACTGGAAGAAATGTCTCAGAAAGAATTAACAGACCTCAAAAAATTTTTGTTTGAAGAAAGAATACGTGTCATTCAGGAAAAAGAAGAACAAAAAGAGGTTTATGAAAAATTCTTAAAAGAACGTCTTGTATTTCAGGAGGAGATGAAAGCATTAAATAAGAAGGTACTTGCCGAGCGTAAGAGACTTAAGGATGAAAGCAGTTTTTTTGATAAGAAGCTGCAGATTCTTCAGAACGGGTTCCTCCAGTTGGATATGGACCGCAAAAAATTTGAACGTGAAAAAAAGCAATATGAGGAGCAACGACGGAACGGATATACGAATACTTCATCTTATTATAAGGGAAGTGTGCCTGATTTTTTCAGAGGAGTAAATAATGTTTTGGGATTAAAAAAGAGATATCGTGACTTACTTAAGATTTTTCATCCCGATAATCTATGCGGGGATGGTGAAACCGTATTAGAGATTAACCGTCAATATGATACTATGCGTAAACGTATGGGTGAAAAATAATAATTTATAAAAAAAGGTTGTCTGGATTCAGACAACCTTTAGCTGTTTAAATTAAGCTCTTTCAACACGGCCGGATTTTAAACAAGTAGTGCAAACATGCATCTTCTTAGCTGCACCGTTAACTTTACATTTTACGCTTCTAACATTGGAATTCCAAATATGATTGGATCTTCTATGAGAATGGCTGACGTTGTTTCCAAAATGTACGCCTTTTCCGCAGATATCACATTTTGCCATAATAACACCTCCTAAAACCATTAGATTTCGTCACAACGGTATTATCATAGCAGATGACATTGATAAATGCAAGTAAAAAATTGATTTTATCTGGCAGAATAAGTAAAAAATTATATTGTAAACATCACGGAGTGATGCTAAAGTAATAACCATAGACATACATAGTATATAAATTTGAAAAATTAGGGGTGGACCGGAATGTACGAATTTAAAGAAGAATATGTAACAGGAATTGAACAGATTGACGAAGAACATAAGAGATTATTTGAGATAGCAGACGAAACGTATAATTTGAGCAGGAAAGAGTTTTTGGTAGATAAATATGATCAGGTTATACAAATTCTTAAGGAATTAAAAGAATATGCGACAATGCATTTTGAACACGAAGAAGCGTATATGGAGAGCATCGGATATAAGAAAATGTTTACACAAAAGGTACAGCATAATGCTTTTTGTGAAAAGCTGAATAGCTGGAATTTGTATGATATTGATGAAAATTCCGAAGAAATAGTAGATGAAATTTTAAACTTTTTGACGAATTGGCTGGTCAGTCATATTTTAGAGCATGATAAGCAGATAGGAATGTAGAATGTAAGCTGAAAATTTTGCTTTGAATTTGATTGTGATTTATAGGAGGAATAATGAAACTATATACCGTTATTCATAAAAATAAAGAAGAATTGGTGGTCTCATATCAGGAAGGGAATATTGCGTATCCGTTATATAAGCTTGGATTTGAATTTTCAGATATGAATGATTTAATCTCCAATATTACAAAAGAGCAGCTGGAGACATTAAAGGAGCTGGGCGGCAAAGATTTGTGGGAATATGAGATTTTACTTGGCGATGTGAAAATCTGTTCACCGATAATATATCCGCGTCAGGATGTAATATGTCTCGGAATTAATTATGGGGACCATGCCATTGAAGCCGGTAAATTCTGCAATGAATCTTTTGGAGGTGACAGACCCTATACCATATATTTTTCTAAAAGAGTGAATAGGGCAACCGCACACGGGGAAACGATTCCTTCCTATGAAGGATTGGTAGACAGTCTGGATTATGAAGTGGAACTTGGGGTTATTCTTTCAAAGGATGTAAAGGACGTTTCACCTGAAGAAGCGCTTAACTATGTATTCGGTTATACCATCATTAATGATATCAGTGCAAGGAATCTGCAGACGCGTCATAAACAATGGTATCTGGGAAAGAGTCTTGATGGTTTTACACCAATCGGGCCATGCATTGTAACAGCAGATGAAATTTGCAATCCACAGAATCTTGCTATTAAAAGCTATGTAAACGGTGAATTGCGTCAAAACGGAAACACAAAGTATATGATGCAGACGGTAGCCGGTGCTATTTCTGAATTGTCCAAAGGAATGACATTAAAAGCCGGTACAATAATTGCAACAGGGACACCTGCCGGTGTCGGAATGGGTATGAATCCTACATGCTTTTTAAAGAGGGGCGATGTTGTAACCTGTTCCATAGAAAAAATCGGGGTTCTGGAGAATACAATAGGATAATAGGATACACCGATTTTGCTTGACAGAAGAAAAATTTTTTTTTAATATAATAAGAGTTGAAATGCTATGAAGATGACTGTGTTCTGCAGTAAGGCGGATACAGACAGTAGGATTACATTTTCTTTCAGAGAGAGGAAGTCATCGGCTGTAAGCTTCCTTAAGTTCAGATGTATGACGAAGTTCTCATCGGAGCAGTCCGGGTGAAGTCTACGGATGTGTAAGCCGGAACGTATGACGCGTTAAGTCTTTGAGAGCCTGTATGACAGGAATGTGGGTGGTACCGCGGATAAGTATATTCGTCCCTGACGTAAGTTGCGTCGGGGATTTTTTATTTCATGGAAAGGAGCCGTTATGAAAGAAAAATTAGAAAAAATCAAACAGGAAGCCCTCTCACAGATTTCAAGCAGTGATGCCTTGGAAAAGCTGAATGAAATAAGGGTAAATTATCTTGGTAAAAAAGGAGAATTGACAGCTGTATTAAAGAGCATGAAGGATGTTGCTCCTGAGGACAGACCGAAGGTTGGCCAGCTTGTAAATGAAACAAGAGAAGAAATTGAAAAGGTCCTGGCTGAATCCATTGCCAAAATGGAGCGTATGAAACGTGAAGCGCAGATGAAACGAGAGGTAATTGATGTAACGCTTCCGGCTAAAAAAAACAATGTCGGACATAGACATCCTAATACTATCGCGATGGAAGAGGTAGAACGTATTTTTATCGGTATGGGTTATGAAGTAGTAGAAGGTCCGGAAATCGAAACGGATTATTACAACTTTGAGGCATTGAATATTCCTGCCGATCATCCTGCAAAAGACGAGCAGGATACATTCTATATTAACGGAGATTTCTTATTAAGAACACAGACCTCGGGCACTCAGGTACATGTAATGGAGCAGGGAAAACTTCCAATCAGAATGATTGCACCGGGAAGAGTATTTCGCTCTGATGAAGTCGATGCAACACATTCTCCTTCATTCCATCAGATAGAGGGACTTGTTATTGATAAACATATTACATTTGCTGATTTAAAAGGAACACTTGCAGAATTTGCAAAAGAGTTGTTTGGCGCGGATACAAAGGTGCGTTTCCGTCCTCATCATTTCAATTTCACGGAGCCGTCCGCAGAAATGGATGTTTCCTGCTTTAAGTGTGGCGGTGACGGATGCCGTTTCTGTAAAGGAACAGGCTGGATTGAAATATTAGGCTGCGGTATGGTTCATCCGAATGTTCTTACGATGTCAAAGATTGATCCGGAAAAATACAGCGGATTTGCTTTCGGTATCGGATTGGAACGTATTGCATTATTAAAATATGAAATTGATGACATGCGTTTACTGTATGAAAACGATGTTCGTTTCTTAAAACAGTTCTAAGGGAAGGAGAAGAAATTATGAATACAGCATTATCATGGATTAAAGCATATGTGCCGGATCTTTCATGCACACCTCAGGAATATCTTGATGCAATGACTCTTTCCGGAACAAAAGTGGAAACATATGAATGTTTAGATAAAAATTTGGATAAGATTGTTGTCGGTCAGATTGAAAAGATTGAAAAACATCCTGATGCCGACAAACTGATTGTATGTCAGGTAAATATCGGGAAAGAGACGATTCAGATTGTAACCGGTGCTCCGAATGTAAAGGAAGGAGACAAGGTGCCGGTCGTTTTGGACGGCGGTAAGGTTGCAGGCGGCCATGACGGTGGTCCGCTTCCGGAAGATGGAATTGTAATCAGGAACGGTAAATTACGTGGTGTGGATTCTTACGGTATGATGTGTTCGATTGAAGAACTCGGTTCTAACCGTGATATGTATCCGACAGCTCCGGAAAACGGAATATTTATTTTCCCGGAGGACACGGAAGTGGGAGCAGATGCGATTGCGGTACTTGGTTTGCATGACACCGTGTTTGAATATGAGATTACATCCAATCGTGTAGACTGTTACAGTGTACTTGGTATTGCCAGAGAAGCTGCAGTTACCTTTCATAAAGATTTTATTGCACCGAAGGTGGAAATTAAGGATAACGGCGAGAAAATTGAAGACTATATCTCCGTAGAAGTAAAAGACCCTGATTTGTGCTCCAGATACTGCGCAAGAGTATGTACTAACATAAAGATTGCACCTTCACCTGAATGGATGCAGAGAAGACTTGCGGCAAGCGGTATCCGTCCGATTAATAACTTAGTTGATATTACCAATTACGTTATGGAAGAGTACGGACAGCCAATGCATGCTTTTGATTTGGATACTATCGCAGGCAATAAAATTGTTGTAAAACGTGCAAAAGACGGAGACACCTTCCAGACACTGGACGGGCAGATGCGTAATCTGGATGCTGATATTCTGATGATTTGTGATGCCCAAAAGGAAGTCGGTATTGCAGGTATCATGGGCGGAGAAAATTCTAAAATTACAGATGATGTTAAAACTGTATTGTTTGAAGCTGCTACATTTAACGGAGCCAATATTCGTAAGTCCGCCAAAAGACTCGGTCTTCGTACGGATGCTTCCGGCAAATTTGAGAAAGGTCTTGATCCGAGAAATGCCGAAGCTGCGATTAACAGAGCCTGCCAGTTGATTCAGGAACTTGGCTGCGGTGATGTTGTCGGTGGCATGGTAGACGTATGTGAACCGTTAAAACCGTTAAACCGTATTGCATTCCGCCCGGAAAGAATCAATGAATTATTGGGAACGAATGTATCCGCAGATGAAATGCTGGATATCTTCAAACGCCTTGAACTTGAATATGATGAAGTATCAAATGAATTAGTGATTCCTTCTTTCCGTCAGGATTTAGAGGGTATTGCCGACCTGGCAGAAGAAGTCTGCCGTTTTCATGGTTATGATAAGGTTCCTGTAACATTGCCGAGCGGGGAAGCAACAACAGGTAAGCTCCCGTTCAAGCTTCGCATTGAAGAGAAGGCAAGAGACGTTGCAGAATACTGTGGATTTTCACAGGGAATGTGCTATTCCTTTGAGAGTCCGAAGGTGTTTGATAAATTATTGATTCCGCAGGATGATGTGCTTCGTAAAGCAATTGTAATTTCCAATCCTTTAGGAGAAGATTTCTCTATTATGAGAACAATTTCCTTACATGGGATGCTGACATCTCTTTCAACAAATTATAACAGAAGAAACAAGGATGTCCGCTTATATGAATTGGGAAATATTTATCTGCCGAAGAGTATTCCTCTTGAAGAACGCCCTGACGAGAGAATGCAGTTTACACTGGGCTTCTATGGTGATGGCGATTTCTTTACCATGAAGGGTGTAATCGAAGAATTCTTTGATGCTGTAGGTATGGATGATAAGGTCGTATATGATCCGAATTCAGAAAAGCCTTTCTTGCATCCGGGACGTCAGGCTAATATTCTTTATAAAAACACGGTAGTCGGCTATCTCGGAGAAGTTCATCCGTTAGTTGCAGACAATTATGATATCGGAACGAAAGCATATGTTGCGGTATTGGATATGCCGAATGTGGTTCCTTTTGCAACTTTTGAGAGAAAGTATCAGGGAATTGCAAAATATCCTGCTGTAACACGTGACATCAGTATGGTTGTACCAAAGGAAATTATGGTAGGACAGATTGAAGCAATGATTGCGCAGCGCGGCGGAAAAATTCTCGAGGGCTATTCTCTGTTTGATATTTATGAAGGTTCCCAGATTAAAGAAGGCTTTAAGTCCGTGGCATATTCCATTGTATTCCGTGCAAAAGACCGTACATTGGAAGACAATGATATTAATGCAGCAATGAAAAAGATTTTAAATGGACTGGAAGGTCTTGGAATTGAACTTAGACAGTAAGGTAACGAACAATTGAATTACTGTTAAACAGGATGTGTGTATGAACTGCCCCTAAAAGCTTGCCTTTAGTGGGCAGTTCATTTAGTTGCATGATTTTCTATAAATATGTATAAAATTATGTTATACTTATTTTATTTGAAAGATGGAAGGTATGAAATATATGGAAAAGAAAAATGTCTGGACAGCATATAATAAGAAAGAAAGAAAAGAGGCGGATGCGCTGGGAAAAGCATATTGCAAGTTCCTCGACAATGGAAAGACGGAGAGGGAATGCGTTGATCAGATTGTAAACCGGATCGAAAAAGAAGGTTATTTGGAACTGGAAGAACTTATAAAAGAAAACAGAGAAGTGCAGGCCGGTGATAAGGTTTATTCTGTCTGCATGAATAAAAGTATTGTTTTGTTTCAGATTGGTAAGCGTTCCATGACGGAAGGAATTAATATTCTTGGTGCGCATATAGATTCTCCGAGACTTGACGTAAAGCAGAATCCGCTATATGAGGATGGAGGAATTGCGTATCTTGATACCCATTATTACGGCGGTGTTAAAAAATATCAATGGGTAACATTACCGCTTGCGCTTCATGGTGTGATTGTGAAAAAAGACGGTACGACAATTGAGGTAAATATAGGAGAAGACGAAGATGATCCTGTATTTTTTGTATCGGATCTTTTAATCCATCTTGCCGGTGAACAATTGGAAAAAAAGGCATCCAAAGTAATTGAAGGAGAAGCTTTGGATATTGTAGTCGGAAATATGCCATATACAGATAAAGACAGTGAGAATGAAGAAAAAGAAGCTGTTAAAAAGAATGTGCTTCAGATTTTGAAGGATATGTATGATATCGAAGAGGAAGATTTTTTATCTGCCGAAATTGAAGTGGTTCCGTCGGGAAAGGCAAGAGAAGCCGGATTTGACCGTAGTTTGATTCTGGCATATGGTCATGATGACAGAGTATGTGCATTTACCTCGCTGGATGCCATGCTTGAAGTGGAAAATCCGGAACGAACCACCTGCTGTATTCTGGTTGATAAAGAAGAAATCGGCAGTGTGGGTGCAACCGGTATGCAGTCCAGATTCTTTGCAAATACAATTGCAGAACTGTTGAATCTGGCCAGTGAATATAATGAGTTAAATCTGCGCAGATGCCTTGCAAATTCCTTTATGCTTTCATCCGATGTAAGTGCAGCTTTCGACCCATCTTACGCAGCATCTTTTGATAAAAAAAATGCCGCTTTTTTGGGACAGGGTATGGTATTTAATAAATTTACAGGCTCAAGAGGGAAAAGTGGCTCCAATGATGCCAATGCAGAGTATATTGCACAGATACGCAAAATTATGGATGAAGATAATGTGATCTTTCAGACAGCGGAACTTGGAAAAGTTGATGTTGGGGGTGGCGGAACAATCGCATACATCCTTGCATTATACGGTATGAATGTGATTGACTGCGGTGTTGCCGTTTTAAATATGCATGCACCGTGGGAAGCCATCAGTAAGGCTGACCTTTTGGAAACTAAGCGCGGATATAAGGTATTTCTCGAAAAAATTGGTTTATAAGGGTAAAAACCAATTTTATAATGAATTTATAAAAAGGATTGTTTTGTAAAGCAAATTTGAAAGGTATCAGATTTATATGAATAAGACGGAATATAAAGAAGCTTCAGTAACCGGACTGCGTACCTCGGATTATTTTTTTGAATTACCGGAGGAACTGATTGCGCAGGACCCGCTTACCGACCGTTCCTCTTCGCGGCTTTTGCTTCTTGACAGAAAAAACGGAAAGACAGAGCATAAGATTTTTAAGAATATAACAGAATATCTTAAGCCGGGAGACTGTCTGGTATTAAATAATACAAAAGTAATTCCGGCAAGACTATTAGGGGTAAAAGAAGATACAGCTGCATCGGTAGAGGTGTTGCTTCTTAAACGGCGTACAGATGATATTTGGGAAACATTGGTAAAACCGGGAAAGAAGCTTAAACCGGGCGCAAGGATGGTATTTGGTGACGGTCTGCTTAAAGCTGAAGTTCTAGAGATTGTGGAAGAGGGTAACCGTCTTGTGAAGTTTTATTATGAGGGTATCTGGGAAGAGGTACTTGATAAGCTGGGTGAGATGCCGCTCCCACCATACATAACGCACAAATTGCAGGATAAAAACCGTTATCAGACTGTTTATGCCAAATATGAAGGAAGCGCAGCGGCACCGACTGCAGGATTACATTTTACAAACGAATTGTTAAAACAGATCACCAATAAAGGGATTTCTCTTGCATATGTAACGCTTCATGTCGGGCTTGGAACTTTTCGTCCCGTAAAGGTGGATAATGTTTTGGAGCATCATATGCATACCGAATATTATCAGGTGTCACAGGAAGCGGCAGATATTATTAATGAAACAAAGCAAAAAGGCGGGCGTGTTATTTGTGTAGGGACTACAAGCTGTCGGACAATTGAAAGTGCGGCGGATGAGCATGGTTTATTATCTGAGTGCTGCGGAAATACGGATATTTTCATTTATCCGGGCTATCGGTTTAAGGTATTGGATGGGTTAATTACAAATTTTCACCTTCCCGAGTCAACATTGGTAATGCTTGTCTCGGCTTTTGCCGGAAGAAATCATGTGCTGCAGGCATATGAAGAAGCCATTAAAGAAAAATATCGCTTTTTTTCGTTTGGGGATGCGATGTTTATAGCGGATTTTGATTAGTTTACAAAAGCTTTTTTCTGGAGTATTATAAACATAAATATACATTTTTATTGGAGAAAATTTATGAACGAGAGAAGGAAAACAAAGAGAAGTGATTTGTCTTCACGTCTGGTTATTAAACGATTAGACGGAGGAATCGTAAATGAGGTTGCTATTGAAGTAATTGATGTCTCGAAGACCGGTATTGGTTTTATCAGTACGGAAGCGTTAGCTATAGGTGCAGTTTATGAGGGATTTCTGACAATCTGGACCAAAGAAGTTCTACATGCTTTTTTTGAAATTGTCCGTATAGAAAAGAAAGAAGATTATTTTGAGTACGGTGCTATTTTTATCGGCATGCCTGAAATGGAATCAAACCGCATTGAGGTATACCAGACAATTAATGACACGAAAGAATAAACGGAGTTTTTTATGAAGTGTCTGTTGCTTGCGGGTGGAAGAGGTGATAGATTATGGCCTCTTTCCAGAAAAAATTATCCCAAACAATTCATAGAGATTAAGAATAATCATTCCATATTTCAGGAAACCGTTGCCAGAAATATGGCTTTTTGTGATGAATTTATTATTGTTACGAATAAGGAATATCAAAATATAATAGAGAATCAGATGAAGGCCTTCAGAGGTCTTACATACCGCTGCATCTATGAAGAGGTTGGCCGTAAGACAACAGCGGCTATTGTTTTGGCATGCAGGCAGCTTCCTTTGTCGGAATTGTTATTTGTTGTTGCTTCTGACCATTTAATTGAAGGAGAGTCCTACAAGGATGATATTCTGCGGGCACGTGAACTTGCAAAGCAGGGATATCTTGTTACGTTTGGTATGGATATTAAAAAGCCGGATACACGCTATGGTTATATCCGTTTTAATGGTGACAACGTAATTGATTTTACCGAAAAACCGGATGAAGAAACTGCCAAAATGTATCAGAAGTCCGGTAACTATTATATTAACAGCGGTATGTTTCTGTTTCGGAACGGTGACTTTTTAAGAGAGTTAAAAACCTCCTCGCCATATGTCGCAAGTATCTTTGAATCCTGTTATTATATGAGACGCGTTGAGGGAAGCAATGTATATTATAATGCGGATGTGATGGAATCCATACCGGCACTCCCCATTGAAAAGACGGTTTTTGAAAAGACAAAGAAAGCAAAGGTAATTCACAGCCTTTTCAAGTGGCAGGACCTCGGAAGCTTGGATGACCTTGACACAATATGGATTCAGGGGCGCACTGAGGAACAGGTTATTTCAAACAAATGTGAAAATACCACAGTGATTAATCAAAGCAGTAAAAAACTTGTCTTAGTCAATCACTTGGAAAATATATTGGTTGTAAATACCGACGATGCAATATATATCGGAAATAAAGGAGACGCTAATGACTTAAAAGAAATTATCCGCGCCAGCCAGAGTATGTGGGGATACTTTGATAAAAGTTCTTTGTTCTTCAGAAACTGGGGTAAATATGAAATTCTTGAAGAAAATCTGTATCAGGGCTATCAGGTACGTAAGGTGACGGTGCTTCCCGGTAAAACGATATATGCGCATTTACATGAGAAAAGAACGGAAAATTGGTATATCATTAACGGCAGGGCCAGAGTATTAATTGATGGTATCGAACAGGAAAAAGGTGCTGGGGATACAATTCTGATTCCGGCAGGCATACAGCATCAGATTTCTGCCGTCAGTGATGAACCCTTGTGTTTTATTGAAACGGTAACCGGCTGCCTTTCTCAGAATGAGGATTTGATTCATATTGATTCAAAGGATTTATCTGATGTATCACTTGGATTTGAAGTGGAGCCGTTTGTAAAATTATCGCCGGCTTACAAAGATTATCTTTGGGGTGGAACGAAGCTGCGCGAACAGTTTTCAAAGCAATGTGAATATGAAGTGATTGCCGAAAGCTGGGAACTTTCGGCACATCCGGATGGGCAGTGTATTGTTGCATCCGGCAAGTACAAAGGACTTTTATTTGGAGAATTTCTGAAAAAAATCGGAAGTGAAAGCTTAGGTTGGAAGTATCAGAGTTTCCGTTCATTTCCTCTTTTAATTAAGTTAATTGATGCGAAAGAGAATCTTTCCATTCAGGTGCATCCGGATGATGAGTATGCATTAGAGCATGAAAATGAATATGGAAAAAGTGAAATGTGGTATATCATAGATTGCACGGATAATGCGTATATTTATTGCGGATTTAAACGTGATGTTACCCGTGAGGAAGTGATAGAGCATATTGAAAATGATACTCTGCTGGAATTACTAAACAAAATAAAGGTGGAAAAAGGAAAAACGTATTTTATTCCGGCGGGAACGATTCACGCAATCGGAGAAGGCAATCTGATTTGTGAAGTTCAGCAGAACTGCAACAGCACATATCGCGTATATGATTTTAATCGAAAGGATAAATTCGGCAATCTGAGAAAACTGGATGTTGAAAAAGCTTTGGATGTTTTGGATTATCATAGATATACAGGCAGTGATATCAGTGAATGTAAATATTTTGAATGCCAGCATACAGACTGTATTGGACAAGCTGAGATAGAAGTAACGGAAGAATCGTTTGTTTCCGTTATGATGTTATCAGGAAGCGGAATCATTTCCTGTGAGGAAAAAAATCTCTCCTTACAAAAAGGTGATTGTATATTTATTCCGAAACGTAACGCAAAAATGACGATAGAAGGAAAGTGCAGTTTTTTGTGTGTAAGAATTTAATAGAAAAAGAGGATATCTTTTGTGGATATCCTCTTTTTCTGTGTCTTGCATTATTTTAATGCGTCTGGGGTGCATAATCTCTTTTTATGTCTTTTATACCCCGTTATCTTTGTTTTAAGGTGTTAAAAATCAGCCGATTGGACAATATCAGTGTATTTTTATTGATTATACCCCGCTTACAGCAGTTAGCAGGGTATTTTATGTATGATGTATCACTATACTATACTATACTTTATTATTCCATTCACTTGAATTTTACATAAGATTTCTGAAGCTTTCTTAAGTCATCATAAAATGATGGATAACTGATACAAACGCATTCCGGATAATCATATGTATTATTTCCGTCTGCGATTAAATCGGCAATTGCAAAGCTCATGGCAATACGGTGGTCATGGCAGGTTTCGATGTTACTGCTGTGAAGACTGCTTCCTCCCCGAATGATAAAACCATCATCCGTGGGGGTTATATCCCCGCCCATGGATTGCAGATTACGTGTAACAGCATCAATACGGTTACATTCTTTGACCTTAAGCTCTGCCGCATCTTTGATAACCGTTGTTCCTTTAGCATATGCAGCAAGAACAGCAATGACCGGTAACTCATCAATTAACGTTGGGATAATAGCTCCTTCAATCGTGACCGCCTTTAGAGAAGATGATTTCACTAATATATCGGCAATTTTTTCACCGCAGGCAGTTCTTTCATTTAAAAGGGTAATATTACCGCCCATGGACTGTACAACCCTGATGATACCGTCCCTGGTTTCATTTATACCTACATTTTTAATCAATATCTCGGAATTTGGCGTAATTAATCCTGCTGCAATAAAGTATGCGGCCGAAGATATATCCCCGGGAACTGCAACCTTCTGTGCATATAACTCTGTTGCGGGATTTATTGAGACCGTTTTATCGGATACGGATAAGTCGGCGCCAAATGCGCGCAGCATTATTTCTGAATGGTTTCGGCTAATCTGAGGCTCCGTAACAGAGGTTTTGGAATCCGCATATAAGCCGGCAAGGAGAATGGATGATTTAACCTGTGCAGAAGCTGTTTTAGTATGATAAGAAATACCATGCAGCGATGAGCCGTTAATTGAGAGTGGGGCACAATCGTTCTGATTTATGCTGGTAATATCGGCTCCCATTAAAGAAAGTGGCTCCATAATACGCTTCATCGGACGTTTGCATATTGAGCTGTCGCCTGTTATGGTCGAAGAGAATGATTGTGCAGATAAAATTCCGCTCATGAGACGAACTGTTGTACCACTGTTTCCTGCATCTAATACAGAGGAAGGAGCAGTAAGACCGTGTAGTCCTTTTCCGTTTACAAGAACAGTATTCTTCTGTTTGGAAATATCGATACCCATCTGACTGAAACAGGCAATCGTAGAATTGCAATCGGCACTGTTTAAAAAACCTGTAATTTCAGTTGTACCCTTGGCAATGGAGCCAAACATGACTGCGCGATGTGAAATGGATTTATCACCGGGTACGCTGATTTCTCCCTGAAGACATTTAGCATTGCTTAATTTCATTGTAATAAAAATATACCTTTCTTTTATTTTGTATAAATAGTATACTCGGTTTCCTTTAAAACGGAAATAGCCTGTTTTAATGAATGCTCATCATAAAATTCGATGCGTAATACACCTTCCTCAAATTCTCTGTTATGCACGATACCGATATTTTTTAAGTTAATATTATTTTTTGCAAACATACCTGAAATTTTGGCAATAATGCCTGTCTCATCAGGGATGGAGACGGTAAGGTGGTAAGAGCGGCTTATCGGACCGCTTATTATATCATTAAATGAGTCACGATAGTTTTTTGCGTTGAGAAAATAATGATACAAATATGTTTTGTTTTCGTTTGAAATTGCATCGCTTAACCGGGATAGTTCCTTTATATATGCATCCATAAAAGAAAGAAGCTTATCCTTGTTTTCACCGCAAATCTGCTGCCACATAACAGGAGAGGAAGAAGCAATACGGGTAATATCCTTAAATCCTCCGGCAGCAATCATTTTCATGGTACTGTCAGCATCATCACGCTCTTTAATCAGATTTACAAGTGTATATGCTGCCATATGCGGCAGGTGGCTGATTGCAGCAGTGACGGAATCATGCTTTTCTTCACTCATGATAATCGGAATACATCCAATTTCTTTAATAATATAAAAAAGATTATCAACCAGTGACTGTGGCACTGCTTGCGTAGGTGTTAAAATATAATAAGCATTTTCCAAAAGTCCTGCATTTGATGAAGCATAGCCTGTATTTTCGCTTCCGGCCATTGGGTGACCACCGATAAAACAATTCTCAAGCTTTAAACTGCGGACTGTGTCATGAATTACTTTTTTTACACTTCCGACATCCGTTATAAAACTGCCCGGCTTTCGGATGTTTTGAATTTGTTTCAGATATCCGGCATTATAATCGACCGGAGTGCATAAAAAGAATATATCACATGAAGAAAATGTATCGTCTATGCAGGATGCAGGAATATCACATATATTATCGGATACGGCAAAGTCAAGCGCACTTGTATCTTTGTCATATGCGATAATTGTACATTCGGGATTTGCCTGTTTTAACGCTTTTGCAACAGAACCGCCGATTAATCCAAGACCGATAAAGCCAAATACATATTTTTCCATAGTTACCTTTCATTCTGCCGTTTCAACGGCTGCTTTTTATTGAAAGAAAAAAAATTATAAAAAAGAACGTCCCATTAATTCACAGAATGGTTTTAAATCTTTCGTAAGACGGTCGAATTTCTCACAGGTAAGTGACTGTGGACCGTCACTTAATGCATGAGCCGGGTCATTGTGTACCTCAATCATAAGTCCATCTGCATCTGCAGCAACTGCGGCTTTTGCCATAGGTGCAACATATTTGTAGTGACCTGTAGAATGGGAAGGATCAACAATAACAGGTAAATGAGTTTTTTCTTTTAAAACGGGAACAGCACTTAAGTCAAGTGTATTGCGTGTAGTTGTTTCATAGGTTCTTATACCGCGTTCGCATAAAACAACATTCGGATTTCCCTCTGCCATGATATATTCAGCTGCATTCAGCCATTCATCGATTGTTGCACAAAGACCGCGTTTTAATAATACCGGAAGTCCGGACCGCCCGGCTTCTTTTAATAAAATAAAATTCTGCATGTTTCGCGCTCCGATCTGAATCATATCCACATATTTAACAGCAGAATTGATTGCTTCCAGACTGACTACCTCACATATGGTACTCAAGCCGGTTTCTTTTGCAGCATTCTGCATATAACGCAGACCTTCTTCTTCCAGCCCCTGAAAGGAGTAAGGAGAAGTACGGGGTTTATAAGCTCCGCCACGTAAAATGGATGCACCGGAGGCTTTAACAGACTGGGCAATAATCATCAATTGTTCCTCGCTTTCGACAGCACATGGACCGGCCATGATGGTCATGCTATCAGGTCCGATTGAAGTATTTCCAACCTTTACAGTAGTAGGAGAAGGCTGGAATTTCCTGTTTGAAAGCTTATAGCTTTCTGTTACGGGAACTATTCGGTCGACATCCTTCATAAAAGCAATCGTATCGGAACTCAGTCTTGACTTATCTCCGACAACACCAATGATGGAAACCTCCGTACCATGTGAAAGATGTACTGCAAGTCCGTTTTGGGTAATATAATCAGATACAGCGTGGATGCTTGCTTCAGCTGCATTCGGTTTCATAATAATAATCATAGTAAATACCTCTTTTCAAATTAAGTTTGATTAACAACGGAAGGCTGGCTCGTAAAGCGTGTTAACCGTTGTTTACATACTGCAATATAACACTTTAAAGCGCTAAAGTCAACAGAAAACGTAAAGAAATAAAGCTAAATAAAACAGAAGAACAAAAAAATAAATTGTGTAAATTATCAAAAAATAATTGTAATTATCTAATGAATTTAGTAATATATACCTATCGAATGTTTTTGAAACAAATTGTTTATTAGAATAATTGTGAAAACATTTAAGAATAGCAGAAAAGAGAGGAACGTCTATGAACATTTACACAACTGACAAGATTCGCAACGTAGTTCTTTTAGGTCATGGTGGAGCCGGTAAAACCAGTCTGGCTGAAGCAATGGGATATTTAGCAGGCTTGACATCCAGAATGGGCAAGGTGGCCGATGGTAATACCATTAGTGATTTTGGTAAAGAAGAACAGAAAAGACAGTTTTCTATTTCTACATCTGTGATTCCTTTGGAATGGGAAGGATGTAAGATTAATATATTGGATACTCCGGGATATTTTGATTTTGTCGGCGAAGCGGAAGAGGCAGCAAGTGCGGCAGATGCAGCTATTATTGTTGTTTCCGGTAAAGCGGGTATTGAGGTTGGTACAAAAAAAGCATGGGATTTGTGTGAAAAATATAAATTGCCACGCATGGTTTTTGTTACCGAAATGGATATAGATAATGCTTCTTACAGACAGGTAGTGGAAGATATGACTGCATTATATGGTAAAAAAATTGCGCCGTTCCATCTTCCTATTCGTGAAAATGAGAAATTTGTCGGCTATATCAATGTTATATCAGAGACCGGTCACCGCTGGCAGGGTAAAGAAGTGGTAGATTGTGAAATTCCTGAATACAGCAAGTCAAATCTGCAGATATGTAAGGATACTTTATTGGAAGCAGTTGCAGAGACCAGTGAAGAATTCATGGATCGTTTCTTTAACGGAGATACATTTTCGGAAGCGGAAATCCGTGCGGCACTCAGGATGAATATTAATGACGGAAGCATAGTCCCGATGTCAATGGGCTCTAATATCCTCTGTCAGGGCATTTATACCTTATTGGATGATATTGTAAAATATATGCCGAGTCCGGAAAACCGTACTATTGCAGGTATATCACTGAAATCAAACGAAATATTTGAAGCAAACTATGATTTTGCGAAAGCAAAATCCGCAATCATTTGGAAGACGATCGTTGATCCGTTCATCGGTAAATATTCTTTGATTAAGGTATGCTCCGGCGTATTAAAAAGCGATGATTTGATTTATAACCATGATAAAAACATTGAGGAGAAGTTGGGTAAGATTTATGTTCTTCAAGGTAATAAACCGATTGAAGTAACGGAGCTTCATGCAGGTGATATCGGTGCAATTGCAAAACTGACCGCAGCAAGAACGGGTAACTCGTTATCTACAAAAGCAAATACCATTCAGTATGGTAAACCGTCTCTGCCGGTACCGTATACATATAAACGATATAAGGTAGTAAATAAAGGAGATGTAGATAAGGTTTCACAGTCCTTACAGAAGATGATGCATGAAGATTTGACGCTTAAAAATGTCAACGATGCGGAAAATCGTCAAATGCTGCTGTATGGTATGGGCGACCAGCATTTAGATATCGTTGTAAGCCGTCTGTTAAACGAATATAAGGTCGCAATTGAGCTTTGCGTACCGAAGGTTGCGTACAGAGAAACAATTAAGAAAAAATCAGATGTTGAATATAAATACAAAAAGCAGTCCGGTGGACACGGACAATACGGACACGTTAAAATGACATTTGAGCCGTCCGGAGATATTGAGACACCATATGTATTTGAGCAGATTGTTGTTGGTGGTGCCGTGCCTAAGAACTTCTTCCCGGCAGTTGAGAAGGGTCTTCAGGATTCCATCGAAAAAGGTCCTTTAGCAGCTTATCCGGTAGTTGGTGTTAAGGCAGTATTATACGATGGTTCTTACCATCCGGTAGATTCATCTGAAATGGCATTTAAGATGGCTACCATTCAGGCATTTAAGAAAGGCTTTATGGAAGCAGGTCCGATTCTTCTTGAGCCGATTGTGTCCTTAAAGGTTAATGTTCCGGATGAATGCACCGGAGATATAATGGGTGATTTAAATAAACGCCGCGGACGTGTGCTTGGCATGAATCCGGTCGGAGATGGTAAACAGGTTATTGAGGCTGATGTTCCGATGTCAGAATTGTTCAGTTATTGTACAGATTTACGTTCCATGACCGGAGGACAGGGAGAGTATTCTTACGAATTTGCAAGATACGAGCAGCTTCCTTCTGATTTACAGGCAAAAGAAGTGGCAGCCCGTGCTCAAAAGGTTGCGGAAAACAATGTAGATGCATAAAAATAACTTCATGCAGAAATGTGTTAGGCAGTGTTATACAAAAAACGGATTCCTTCTTTAAGAAGGGGTCCGTTTTTTGAGTAAGATAATACTATTTGTATGCAATAAAATACTTGTTTCTATAAAGAAAAAGAATATAATGTTTTTGATAAAAAGCTAATGTTTCTACAATGGAGAAAGAAAAATGTCAGATACAAAAATAAAGGATTTAACGACAGGAAATCCGCTTGCATTGATTATCGGATTCTGTATTCCAATCTTTTTCGGGATAATATTTCAACAGTTTTACAGTGTTGTTGATACCATGATTGTTGGAAGGACACTTGGGGTTGATGCTCTGGCGGCAGTCGGTGCCACCGGCTCAATCACATTTATGATAGTCGGATTTTGTAATGGTATTGCATCCGGATTTGCAATCCCGGTTGCCCAGCGGTTTGGAGCAAAGGATGAAAAAGGATTAAAGCTTACCATTGCAAACAGTATCTATCTTGGAATTGTGTTTTCGGTAATAATTACATTGCTTGTCACAACCCTATGCAGAACAATTTTAGAGTTTATGCATACACCGCTTAATATAATTGATGGCTCATACAATTACCTGATTATAATTTTCTGGGGTATACCGATTACATTTTTTTATAATCTGTTTTCCGGAATTATGCGCTCATTGGGAAACAGTAAAACACCGGTACTTTTCCTGATTATGGCATCTGTAATCAATATTATTTTGGATATGGTATTTATTGTTAATTTTGGTATGGGTGTTGAAGGAGCCGGTTATGCAACTGTTATTTCGCAATTTATTGCAGCACTTTTAAGTGGAATCTATATGATAAAAAAATATCCTGTTCTTCATATGACAAAAGAGGAGAGGCGTGCAGACAGCCACTGTATGCTTCAGCTTTGTTATATGGGGCTACCGATGGGATTGCAGTATTCCATTACTGCAATCGGAAGCGTTATTTTACAGACAGCCGTTAACGGTTTGGGAAGTGCTGCCGTAGCTTCTCTTACATCAGGTTCTAAAATAGCATGCTTCTTCTGCGCCATGATTGACGCATTGGGCTCTACCATGGCTACATTCGGTGGACAGAATGTCGGTGCAAAACGATTGGACCGTGTTACGAAAGGGTTGTATATTGCATGCGGAATAGGTATCATATATTCTGTTTTTATAGGAATTATGTGTACTGTATTCGGCGAAACATTTGCGTTGCTGTTTGTTGATTCTTCGGAAAAGGAAATAATTGCAAATGTAGCGTTATACTTAAAAATTGAAAGCTTTTTCTATATATTACTTACTTTTGTAAACTGTGTTCGTTTTATGATACAGGGGATGGGCTTTTCCGGTTTTGCCGTACTTGCTGGTGTTATGGAGATGATTGCACGTGTTGTGGTTGCCATGACGCTGGTGCCTATATACGGTTTTAAGGGCGCATGCTTTGCAAGCCCGGTCGCATGGATATTAGCGGATTTATTTTTAATTCCGGCTTTTTTCTATGTCCGAAAAAAGCTTCAGATTCGTTTTGATTCATTTTTTGCCTGAAAATGTCAGAAAGCGCATATTTTTGATATTAACAGTCGTATATTTTATATTTACTGATTAAAATAAATAAAGTATGATATATAGAGTGTTTATAAATTATTATGAATGAGGGATTGTAATGATATCAATATTTGTTCAGAATATAAATTACGGAATTATAACATTTATCGGAACGATGCTTACATTTGCAGCGACCTGTTTTCTGTTACATAAAGCCAAGGATTTTTTGCCGCAGGATCAGGGACGTGAATTTGCACATGACGGTAAATTATCAGCAGGTAAACCCAGAGGAGCGGGATTTATTTTTATTTTGGTGTTTGCTGTTGCCTATATATTATTCGGTAGAATAAATACAGAACGTTTGATATATGTTGTACTTATAGTGGCAAGTATGCTGACGGGATATCTGGATGACTGTGCAAAAAATCCGTGGGGAGAATATAAAAAAGGTTTGCTGGATTTATTGCTTGCCGTTATGACGGCTGTTACATATATAAACTTTAACGGAACCCGTCTTATAATAGCGTCTCTTGGCGTTGATATAAATTTACATCCGTTATTATTCGGTCTTTTAATTGTAGTTTTAGTATGGACATCCATAAATGTGACAAATTGTGCGGACGGTGTGGACGGATTATCGGGCACACTTACAATTATTACATTGACAACTATTTATATTATGATTGATATGCAGGGAGGAGATGCAGATTTCTCTTATTCTATCTTATTATTTATTGTCTGCATTCTGGGATATCTTTGGTACAATGCGACACCGAGCCGCATGCTGATGGGAGATGCCGGTTCCCGTGCAATGGGTATTTTTATAGCAATAGCTATTTTAAAAACGGATAATCCGATTATGTATATTCCTACGGCCTTTGTATTAATTATGGATGGAGGGCTGGGATTACTTAAGGTTGCGCTGCTTCGGTTTCTTAAGATTCACATATTTAAGAATACGAGACTTCCTTTACATGACCATGTAAGGAAGAAATGGGGATGGTCAAATACCCAGACAGTTTTCCGTTTTTCCATTATACAGATTATTATTTCCATCGCACTTCTTTATAGTGCGATTGCACTGGCTTTGTAGTGCAATAAACTTGACATGATGAAACGATAAAGGTAAAATATTTGTTTGAAATACAGATGCCGTGAGGCAGAAGGAGTTAATTATGGCACAACCATACAATCACAGAGAAGTAGAACAGAAGTGGCAGTCTGTTTGGGATAATGAAAATGCTTTCGCAACCAGTAATGATTTTTCAAAACCGAAATATTATTGTCTGGTAGAGTTCCCATATCCTTCAGGACAGGGACTCCATGTAGGTCATCCAAGACCATATACGGCATTGGATATTGTTGCAAGAAAGAGAAGAATGCAGGGATATAATGTTTTATATCCGATGGGATGGGATGCATTTGGTCTTCCTACCGAGAACTATGCAATTAAGAACCATATTCATCCGAAGATTGTTACAAAGAACAATGTGGAACGTTTTAAGGGACAGCTTCATGCATTGGGCTATTCATTTGATTGGCAGCGTGAGGTAAATACGACAGACCCCAATTATTATAAATGGACACAGTGGATATTCCTTAAGTTATTTAAGGCCGGACTTGCCTATAAATCAGAAATGCCTATAAATTGGTGTACCTCCTGTAAAGTAGGACTTGCTAATGAGGAAGTAGTGAACGGAGTATGTGAACGCTGCGGTTCGGAGGTTGTTCGTAAGGTTAAGAGTCAGTGGATGCTTAAAATTACGGAATATGCTGATAAATTGATAGAAGGACTTGATTCTGTAGACTATATTGAAAGAGTTAAGGTCTCTCAGAAAAACTGGATTGGTAAGAGCCAGGGCGCGGAAGTAGATTTTTCTATTAAAGATAAAGAAGACAAGCTTCGCATTTATACGACAAGACCGGATACTTTATTTGGTGTTACTTATATGGTTGTTTCTCCGGAGCATCCGATTATTGATAAATATAAGGACGAGATTAAAAATTTTGCTCAGATTACGGAATACCGTGAAATGGCAAGCAGAAAGTCTGATTTTGAACGTACGGAGCTTGCAAAAGAGAAGACCGGTGTTGCAATTGACGGCTTGACGGCAGTGAATCCCGTAAACGGAAAAGAGATTCCCATCTGGATTTCCGATTATGTATTGATGACATACGGAACAGGTGCAATTATGGCAGTTCCGGCTCATGATGAAAGAGACTGGGAATTTGCTAAGAAATTTAATCTTCCGATTATTGAAGTTGTTGCAGGAAGTGATGTGGATGTAAATGAAGCGGTATATACTGATGTTGCAACGGGAACATTGGTAAATTCCGATTTCCTTAACGGACTTTCCGTAGCAGATGCAAAAACCAAAATTATAGAATTTTTAACGGAAAAAGGTATTGGGGAGCCTAAGACGAATTTTAAATTGAGAGATTGGGTATTTTCCAGACAGCGTTATTGGGGAGAACCGATTCCGATTGTAAAATGTGATAAATGCGGATATGTTCCGATTGACGAAAGTCTGCTTCCTTTGGAATTGCCTGAGGTAGACAGCTACATGCCGACAGATAACGGGGAATCTCCGCTTGCGGCTATGACAGATTGGGTAAATACAACCTGTCCCTGTTGTGGTGGTCCTGCAAAGCGTGAGACAGATACGATGCCTCAGTGGGCAGGCTCTTCATGGTATTTCCTTCGTTATACAGACCCGACAAATGAAAATGCTCTTGCAAGTGAAGAGGCATTAAAATATTGGATGCCTGTTGATTGGTACAACGGCGGTATGGAGCATACAACACTTCATTTATTATATTCAAGATTCTGGCACAGATTCTTGTATGACCAGAAGGTTGTACCTTGTCCGGAACCATATCAGAAGAGAACATCCCATGGTATGATTCTTGGCTCCAATGGGGAAAAAATGTCCAAATCAAGAGGAAATGTTGTAAATCCGGATGATATCGTAATGGATTACGGTGCAGATACACTTCGTACCTATGAGATGTTTATTGGTGCATTTGATTTATCGGCTTCCTGGTCTGAGGATGGGGTAAAGGGCTGTAGAAGATTCCTTGACCGTGTCTGGAAACTACAGGATATCTTAACCGATGATGATGGATATTCCAAAGATATGGAAACAAAGATGCATCAGACGATTAAGAAGGTAAGCAGTGATTTTGAAAATCTGAAGTACAATACTGCAATTGCAGCTATGATGTCCCTGATTAATGATTTCTACAAAAAGAATGCAGTTACAAAGGGCGAATTTAAGACATTCCTTACTTTACTGAATCCGGTTGCTCCTCATATAACAGAAGAATTATGGCAGTTGGTTGGTTATGAAGGTCGTGTATATCAGACAACGTGGCCGGAATATGATGAGGCAAAGACAGTAGAAGATACGATTGAAATTGCAGTACAGTTAAACGGAAAGACCAAATGTACCGTGACAGTAGATAAGAATATTGATAAAGATTCAGCTATTTCAGCAGGTAAAGAAGCACTGGGAGATAAGCTTACCGGTAATATTGTGAAAGAAATATATGTGCCGGGAAGAATTATCAATATTGTTGTAAAATAATGTGTAATTATGTAGCGCCGGTGTTTTGCCGGCGCTATTAGCTTACTGTTTTTTCCCTGCAAACAGCTTTAATGTTTGGTCAATCTTTTTGCATTCTTCCGGAGAAGAATGGTCCCTTATGACTGCGAGAATTAAATCTGTTTCCTGTTGATTAAATGAAATGTTTTCTTTTTTAGCACGGCCTGCCAATGCCATGAAAAAAGGCATGAGCTCCTTTTGCGACAATTTTTTACTTTCAAAAAACATCTTTTGTAAAAAAAGCAGTTTCTCTTTTGGGATAGAAGCTACCCGGGCATCTTCCATCCATTCTGATTCATTCATGAAAAATCCTCCTGAAACATTTTAAACATAGCTAATTGCTCTTCGGAAAGATAGTTTTTTAATATGGACTCCGGGGAATCTGACATGTTTTCCATCATCTGCATCATCTGGCTGATCTGTTGGAATTTTTCCATGTTTTCTTTCAATTCGGATAATTTTTTCAGCATGTCTTTTTCATTCCCGTTCATATAAGGAGAAAGTTCCCGAATCAATGACTGGATATCTGTTTCTTTCTCGGTAAGAGAACAGTATGATTTCCTGTTTTCCTTTGAAAAATGCAGTGTAAACAGAAGTTCTTTCAACTTTATGTATACAGCAATGTGAGGCTGCATTTCTGCCTGCAGATGAGGCAAAAGAATTTTCAGCATTTGAAGATGGTTTGTTGTATACAGCGTATCAAATGCCGTTACGGAATCCGTATCCTGACTTTCCATTGCAACTCCTTTTCTTTTGTTATTGAATCATATGAAAATATATAAAAAAATATGCGGGTGTATCTCAATAAAGATACCGGGACGACCCCCGGTTTCTTACAAAAGTAAGAGAAGAATCGTCCCGGCACTTGACATGTTTTCCTAAAAAGAGATGTAATCTGTTAGAAAATAGAGCCGTTTCCACAGATGCAGGATAATAAGATAATCCAGATGATAATGCTGCAGCAGTTATTGTCATTATCGCAGTCATCACAGCCACATCTGTTAAATCCAAATCCACAGGATGAACCGTTGTTACCGCAGCCACAGAAGAATAAGAGGATGATAATCCACCAGATACCGCTGTTTCTTCCTGAACCGAAACATCCACATCCATTGTTACATCTGTCGTTGCATCTGTCATTGCATCCGCAATTTGATAAGTCGCCCATAAAAGCCTCCATAATTTTGAATATAGTATATGGTATGGTGGGGGCCTGACCATAGTTCCGGTATTGGAAAGGATTTCTTTTTTTAATAAAATATAGAAGAAAAAGTAATAAAATAGTAACAATATGTAGATTTGTACTTGCATAAATTGCAATATATTGTAGAATTAGTATATATGATTATATATTGGGGTTACCAGGTAAATGTCACAGCAGAATTATGAAGTGTCCGGACGTACCTTCCGGACAAAGCAGGATTACTATTATGCATGTAAAGATGCAGAAGCAATTAAAAAGATAAAGAATAATACGGATTGGAACAGTATTGAGAAGCTTCAAACACTTTATGATGAATTAGAAAATCACAAATATCATTTTTATACATTATTAGGCGATGATTTTACGGAAGAAGTGGAAGAACAGTTAGGAGAACTTAAGAAAAATCCTCCTGTTGAAAATAAAAAGAAGCAATCACTTAGGACAGCAAATAAATCAACAAATGATAACAAAAAGTTTGAAGAATATGATGCATCCATGCAGCTTCAGATTCTTAGTGAGTTGAAAAAGCAGGAACGAAAGCGCAAAATGACGATTTTTATACTGAGTATTTTAGCGGCAGCCTGTCTTTCTTATGTGGGTGTATATTTTTACCAGTTTGAAAAAAACAAAATTGATTACAGCGGGCTTGCAGAATTAAAAAAAGATATTGATATAACGGATACTCAGGCAAGTTATACAATTACCTTGGAAGAAGAAAAGGAAAAGCCTCCGATTCTTGCAAAGTACGAAACTTTATATAAAAAGAATAAAAAACTAATCGGATGGCTGAAAATTGACGATACAAATATAGATTACCCTGTTATGCAGACGGTAAACAATGAATATTATCTTGACCATAATTTTAATCAGGAATATGACAAGAACGGTTCCTTATTCCTTGATAAAGATTGTAATGCGGCATTCCCCAATACGAATATGATTATTTACGGGCATCATATGAAGTCGGGGAAAATGTTTGGCAATCTGAATTATTACAGTAAGGAAAGCTATTATAAAGAGCATCCCCGGATTCAATTTGATACGATATATGAAGAAGGTCTTTATGATATTATGTATGTTTTCCGCTCCAGGATTTACAATGAAGATGAAGTGGTATTTAAATACTATAAATTCCTTGACGTAAATTCGGAGGATGAATTTTACTCGGCTATGGATGAAATGGCAAGAATGAGCCTGTATGATACCGGAGTGACTGCCGCATACGGGGATAAGCTGATTACCCTTTCCACCTGCGACAGCTCGGAAGAAGATGGGCGTTTTGTTGTTGTTGCAAAGAAAATAAAGTAACGGATTATTTTAGGATATGTATTTTCACAGAAAGGCATGAATGATATGGCAAAGTCTGTAAAAAAGAAAACAAACAGAAGATTAAAAAGAAGTGTCCGCAGAACGCTTGGTGCATTATGCATGATTACTTCCATTATTGTGGCGACAATTCCGTTCCCGGATGCAGCGGCGGAGCCGATTGCCGAAACAATACCTTATTCTTATTATTCCGGAGCTGCTCCTAAAATAGATATAGAAAACCCGGATATATCAGGAATGACAAAGGGAACCGCATATACAATATCAAAACCGAGCAGCGGAAACTGGCAGATGGACTGGCAGTTTGAATACCACGCTACTTCTGCAGGCTCGGATGGTTTTATTTCAAAATATAACAGCCAGTATCAGGTAGATGAAATTGATTTGCAATACCGTGTTTACTCGGATTATATCAATATTTCGGAAGAGCAGGTCAGTGAATACTATTCTCCGACGGATGCAATGCAGGAAAAAGTTAAAGTTAAGGTTATGGCAGGCGATGTCAATGTAAAAATAGCCGAAAAAGAAATTTATAATCTTGGTCATATATATGAATTGGATGGTGACCCGGAAAGCTGTCCGGATCATAACTTCTTTTATAATAATGCAGCTTTGCGCCCTCTTTATGATGAATATAAAACGGCGTATACCAATTACACGAATCATTTGGGGCAGCCGGATGAAGCAAACTATCCGAAGCCGGAAAAAATCACGAAAACCTATAAGGATATCTATACAACCGATCAGGCACAGGTTCAGTTTTTCTGCGATCAGGTATTCGGTGAGGGAACCGATATGTATCTGCAGATTGTTGATAAACGTGTTTATGATTTATCCGGTAATGCAACCGGCTGGAAAAAGGTGTATGTTCCGCGTCTGAATAATCCTCTCGGAGGCGGTACGGATACAACGACGATAGGCGGGCTTGGTTATTATGCAGATTCCAATTTATTTCTGGCTGATAAATTTGCTGCTTTAATCGGAATAGCAAAGGAAGCCTTTAAGGAAGTAACAAATGTAAGAACATTAACAATGGCGAAGGAGATTTCTTATATCGGCGACTCTGCTTTTGAAGACAGCTTTTTGGCAGAGGTTACACTTTCCATGGATGCCAAAGTCGGAAACAGGGCATTTGCTAATTGTAAACGTTTACAGGGTGCCACAATTCCGGAAGGAGTTAAAAAAATCGGATCAGAAGCATTTGCCGGCACATCCCTGCGCGAAGTCGTAATACCGGATTCGGTTGAAATTATTGGAAATGGTGCGTTTAATAATTGCGGTAATTTAAAAAATGTAACCTTTAATGCAAATAGCTCGGCAGATAAAACAATAGGTGATTATGCATTCTTTGACTGTAGCGCCTTGGAAAGTATTTCCTTTGGTGACTCCCATATTTCGTCCATCGGGAAGTGTGCATTTGCCTTGTCCCGGGTGCCGACAGCACAGTTAAAAGACTTTAAATTCCCAAATTACATAACCGATGCGTCTAAAATCGGTGAATATTTCTTTGGGAAGCGTGATGGTTTGGAAACCGTTACAATGCCTAATAATTTGGGAAATGCAAGCAACACGGCAATACCGGGCAATATTTTCTGGGGATGTACCGGTTTACAGAGCGTGACCTTCCCGGAAAGCTGTAAATATGTTACTTATCCGAATACTTTATTTAAAGAAGTAACGAACCCGACATTTTATGTAAGAGGGCCAAAAACAACCGGTGTCGGTAATACGCCGGCAAGTCCGAGAACTAGTACCTGGGTGGCTTACTTTAATAACAGCACGGATTATCATGTCCCTTATGTTTATAATGAAGGCGGACGGGATTATTATGAAATCAGTGATAAGGACAATAAATATATATTGATTGTAGAAGAAGACGGTATGTTATCTTCCTGTAATTTTGTTGGAAGTCCGTCTGATATAGATGAGCCTTTTATTATTCCGGCAACTGTCGGAACCACAACAGTAACAGGTATTTCGGATGGATGCTTCAATGACCCGGATTTAGGTGTGTTAGACTATATTCATCATCTTGTAATTGAAGACGGAAGCCAGATTACCACGATAAGTGATAATGTATTTAAAGGCGCGGATAAGTTGGATGATGCCAAGATTGGTGACAGCGTAACAACAATTGGAAAAGAAGCTTTTGCGGATTGCCCTACATTGGAAAAAGTTGAGTTTGGAAGCGGCATTACTTCAATCGGAAATGCTGCATTTAAGAATTGCCCCGATTTAGTGGAAATGGTATTTGATTCGCCGGCAAACGGTCCGGATTCCTTCCCGATTTCCAACATTGGAAGTGAAGCATTCAGTACGGGTGCTCCCAAGCTGACTGTTACGGGTGATGTAGCAGAAGGGTATGCACCATTTGCATGGAGCATGCAGTCGGACAACTTTGTAAATCCGTCAACCGGTGTCAGAGTATGTTATAAAACGCATGAGCCTTCTAATCTGACGATTATATTGGACAATGCGAATAATTTACCGACATTGGTTGATTATCCTCAATACGATGATTTGGCAAGTGAAATAAAAACCAAGTATGAGTCCGGAACTGCCATTACTCCTGCGGAAGAAGCTTTGATTAAAGCCACAACGGATATTGTAATACCAGGCGGAGTTAAATCCATTGATGCAAAAGGGTATTTTAACGGCGATTCAAAATCATCCATTACACCGGCCTTTTCTTCCAATCAAGCCAGTATTGATGCATATTTTACATCAGGCGGCGGAGCTTTGGGGTTGGATTACACTAAATACAAAGATGCCGGTTTATTTGCGGCTGATTTTTTAGAAAGTCTCCCGGCTGAGGAGGAAACAGAAAGCAAAGGTGTTGACCGACTAAAGAGTGTAACCATGAATTCTGTGGAATATCTGCCCGATGGCTGTTTCTATAGCTGCGAAGGCCTTGAACTTGTGGATTTGGGAACCGGTATAACGGATGTCGGTTCATTACCTTTTGAGAATTGTACAAAGTTAGTAAGTGTCGGATGCTCCAATAATAACTTTGCATGTAATAACGGTATATTATATGAAAATATGCCGGATGGTTCCAAACGTCTGGCTGAATGTCTGGCAGGACGTGGCAATGTAGTCGGTTCCTCAACCGTATCGGTTGAGAATGATCCGGATCTGGTAAATGTTTCCGAAATAGCACCCGCAGCATTCCGTAATTGTAAAAGCATTACGGGAGCAGATTTTACAGATGCAAATAATTTTAACGAAATACCGGATCAATGTTTTAAAGGCTCCGAGATGTTAAATGAAGTGGACCTTCCTGCTAACGTAAAAATTATCGGAGAGGAAGCGTTTGCGGATACCGGAGCTTATACGAAGGTTTATGTCCGAGGTACGGAAGTTGGATTTGGAAAAAATGCATATGATGGAGTTCGTCAACCATACTTAGTATCCTATAAAGATTCAGCTGTTCGTCTTGCGGCACAAAGACAGGGTGTTAATGTAGACGAAACCTTAGATGAGATGCATACGGTCAAATTCTATATGCCGGATGGAAAAACTCTGATTAAGACAGCCATGGTTGAAGATGGAGGCAGCGCAAAAAAGGAAGCTCCGGATGATGAGGAAATGGAAACATTCCTTAAAGAGGGACAGAAGCTGTATGGCTGGAACGGTGCAGAAGACATCAAGGCTATTACAAAGGATTGTTTCTTTATTGCAAAAATCGGTTTAGCAAATGGTATTGATACCGATGGTGACGGTATTCCGGATAAGCCTGCGGATGGCGATAACGGTGATAACGGCAATAATAACGGTAATAACAATAGCGGTAATAACAATAGCGGTAATAACAATAACGGCAATAACAATAATGGTAATAATAACACCGGTAATAATAACGGTAATGGTTCAGCTTCAGAGGATAACGTGAAGAAGTATACCCTGACAGTTGTTTACGGTGATGGTTCCGGTGTGTATGCATCAGGTACCAAGGTTATTATTTCCGCAATCGAGCCACCTGCCGGAAAAGAGTTCTATAAATGGACTACCTCCAATACAGGTGTGACAATTACCAGTGCAACCAGTGCGGCCACAACTGTTAAAACAACCAATTCAGATGCTACGGTTACGGCTACTTACCGTGATAAAAGTACGGTTAGCGGAAATACGGTGAATCGTAAACCGATTGGAAGCAGTACAGGTAATAGCGGCACCAGTGTACAAATTACAAAGCCCGGAATATCAAATACGGATAAGGCATATGCATCCGTAAGTGGTTCTACGGATAATTTTGTTGTTAAGATTACTGAAAGTGATGCGGCGGCAAATGCTGTTGCTGCAGCGTTATCCAACGAATATTCGGATATGAATCCGATAAAATATTTTGCAATGGATATTTCACTTTATGATAAAAACGGTAATCAGGTTACAAATACAAATGGTCTTTCCGTAAACATTACAATGCCGATACCGGATGCACTGGTACAGTATGGAGGAAATAATAAGGTAGGAGCTGTTGTAAACGGAAATACATTGGAAAAATTGAACTGCAAATTTACAACGGTTTCAGGTATACCGTGTGTTACATTCACGGCAACGCATTTTTCTCCATATACGATTTATGTGGACACCTCCAATTTGTCTGTTAATACGTTGGATTCTACACCAAAAACAGGAGACGGAATTCATCCGAAATGGTTCCTTTCATTGGGCCTCTTGTGCATTTCCATTCTTCTGTTTATGAAAAAAGATAAAGTAACAACCCGAAAGGCAATCGTTTCGTAAAATTAATTTAATTTAGTAGCTTTACAAAGGTTTTATATGGCAGAAAGGCAAACCTATGGCAAAAACAATCAGAAAGGTTCTGGGGGCATTATTTATTATATCTGCATTGATTTTAACCCAGATACCAATGCCGGAGGCTTTTGCGGCAAATGCAGTAGAAGATTTTCAAAAGGACAGGGATACACTTGTACAATATACAGGCACGGCAACAGCCGTGTCTGTTCCTGATACAGTAAAAAAAATCGGTGAAGAAGCTTTTGCCCAAAATGAGGATATTGGTTCCGTAAATGTAGGAAAAAATGTAACGGAAATTGCTTCTTCTGCTTTTACAGGCTGTAAATATCTTACGAGTGTAACAGTCCCGGACAATGTTATTTCCATCGGCGATTATGTATTCAGCGGATGTGAATATTTATCAAAGGTAAAAATCGGTGAATCTGTTGAAAAAATCGGCAGCGGTGTTTTTGCCGGTTGTAATTCTCTTTCTTCTGTTGAAATTGATGAAGATAATGAAAATTTTTTGGTGGAGAAAGGGGTATTATATAATGCGAAGAAAGAAAATCTTATTTCTTATCTGAATGGATATAGCTCTGATACATATAATATGCCGGATTCCGTAAAGAATATTGAACCGTATTCATTTTGGGGAAATGAGACCTTGGAATATATTCATTTAAGCAGCTATCTGGAAGAAATTCCGGGATATGCATTCTCAAATTGTAAAAACTTAAAAAATATTACGATTCCTTATTCAGTAGACAGCATTGATGCAAAAGCATTTGAAAATTGTGTATCCTTATCGGATGTCACGATTCCTGCATCTGTAAAATATATTGATTCAACTGCTTTTGACGGGTGCCGGAAATTAAATATTATTGCGGATAAGGGAACGGCAGGATATGAATTTTATCAGGAATATCTTTCACGTTCAAAAGCGGAAGAGACAGAAAAAGAAGATATTATTGTTCCCGGGACATCCTATGATGCCTCTAAGGAAGATGGTATCGCATCAAATGATGCAAGCATAAAAAATGCGGCAAATGATCCAAGTAATGTGGATTATATGCCTTCATCCGACCCGCTTGCCACACAGGATGATGATTCTGTAAAGGCAAAAACACTTGTAGTGGGTGGTAATGCCATATTGTTTATGGATTCCGCCGAAGCTGTTGTATATGGCGGCAAGCAGGAGAATACGAATACATTTGAAAGTAATTTCGCAAGTAACAATACGCAGATTGTCAAACCGCAGGATGAATCTGTTCGAACACCTTCACAGCTTGTTTATGATCAGACAAAGGGTGGTTATCTTCCAAAATATGCGGTTTTGGAGAATAAAATTGCCACGCAGGGATTTTATGCTGACGATACGCTTTCTTCTTATACCATTCCAAATGGTGTAGAGACGATTGGTGATTTTGCGTTTGCACGAAGCAGTCTGGAAACGGTTGTGATTCCGGATGGAGTCACGTCCATAGGATTTGGGGCATTTTATCATTGTGATAATTTGTCACAGGTCTCTATTCCGTCAAGTGTACAAACGATAGAAGACTATGCATTTATGAATACCCCGTATTTGAATTCTTTTTTGGAAAGCGGTGACAGCCCGTATCTTGTAGTAGGAGATAATATTCTTCTTGCTTATAAAGGAAGCGGTTCTGAGGTCATTATTCCCGAAGGAATCAAGCAGATTGCACCGGGATGTTTTAGTAACCATTCTGAAATTAAATCATTGAGATTACCGGATTCGCTGCAGATTGTCGGGGAGGATGCATTTAATGGCTGTAGTAATCTTCGTAATGTTTCCGGTGGTTCTAATGTAACCGAAATTCGTGACAGGGCATTTATGAATTGCCCGTTAGACAATTTCGTTTTACCGGCTTCCATTGAAAAAATCGGGTTAAGGGCAATTGATTTTTCCCAGACCGATAAAACGGAAGAAACAAAGGTAGTTGTTTTAGCCGCTTCTGACCCGCCGCAGATTTATGTTGGAAAAGATTCCAAACGATTAAGTAATGTTTCATTCAGGGATGATGCTCTTAAAGGGGTAAATATCGTTGTGGTTCCGACAGATTGTGATAATTATAAAGGAACTGTTTTAGATTCTTCCTTACCGGGTTTTTCGGGGTTTATTGTTACCTTGGATGAAAGCAGCCGGATGGCAAAAGTGAAAGAATGTCTGGCATCATCTTCAGAGGCACTTGCAGCACTTCCAAAGTCCTTTATGATAAATAACATAACGTATATGATTCCTGACGATGATTATAAATTATCAGCTAATCGTCATTATGGTGTTACAGGACGAAATGTGACAGTGGAATATAATAGTGAGCGTACCGATAATATATCTGCTGTTTTTGCCGGCGACGAAACGGTCGGTATACTCGCTATTGATTCGGATGTGAATGCAGAAAAAAGAATTCAGGCTGCATATTCAGAACTGTTTGGCGGTTCAATACCGGATATGGCAGGATTTTCAATTAAATTGACGGATGAAACCGGTTATATCCCGATTACAAAATTCGGAAAGGAAGAGTTGACGATTACCATGCCGATACCGGAAACCATAAAAGGGAATCGTTACAGAGTTGTCTGTCTTGATGAGGACGGTCAGTTAGAAGAGGCAGATTCGGTGACAGAAGGGGATCGCATCCGTTTTAAGACAACGCATCTGTCCGACTATGCAATTTATGCTACCGGGGATGAGGCAGTATCTTTATCTTTGGAAAATGGTAAATTAGTAAAGAATTATAAAAAGGATGCTTCACCGGATACGGGAGATAATAGTCTGCCGGTTAATTATGTATTTGCTCTCGGTATTTCTCTGATAGGTATAATCCTGATATTATATCGAAGGAAAAAAATTTAACTCAGTAATATAAACAGTGAATTTTCTCGTGTAAAGTTCACTGTTTTTTTATTTCGTATTGACACAACTTGCATGATTGTATACAATTATACGAGATTAATGGGTATAAGATTTTTTATGATTATTAATTCTACAGATGTATAATACGCCGTAAATGAGGCAGAATGTGAGGTAATTATGATAGAGAATAGCGAATATTTTGTAAATCGTCCGGTTTATATGAATGAAAGAACCAATCTTTTAGAGATTGAAGAGCATATGTATATTCTTGATGATGTTGAAAAACCGAATGTTTTTCGTAATATGTTTCCATATTCCGAGGTGCCGAAAATCCCTTTTAATGATAGGATTGTTCCTCATGATTTACCAAAGGATATTTGGATTACGGATACAACCTTTCGTGACGGACAGCAGTCCCGAGCTCCCTATTCTACAGAACAGATTGTAACAATTTATGATTATTTACATAAGCTTGGCGGTCCTAATGGTATGATTCGTGCGAGTGAATTCTTTTTATACAGTAAAAAAGACCGTGATGCTGTATATAAGTGTTTAGAACGCGGATATGAATTTCCGGAGGTTACCAGTTGGATTCGCGCCAGTAAGGAAGATTTTAAATTGGTAAAAGAAATCGGTATGAAAGAAACAGGTATTTTAGTAAGCTGTTCCGATTATCATATTTTCCTGAAGCTAAAGATGACAAGAAGACAGGCTATGGACCATTATTTAAGTGTTGTACGTGACTGTTTAGAGGAGGGTATCAGCGTACGCTGCCATTTAGAGGATATTACGAGAGCGGATATTTACGGCTATGTAGTTCCGTTTTGTCATGAACTGATGCGGTTAAGTGAGGAATATAAAATCCCGATTAAGGTACGTGCCTGTGATACAATGGGATATGGTGTAAATTTCCCCGGTGCCGTTATTCCGAGAAGTGTCCAGGGAATTATTTATGCACTAAATAAACATGCCGGTGTTCCGCATGAGATGTTAGAATGGCATGGACATAATGACTTTTATAAAGCAGTTACCAATTCCACGACAGCATGGCTGTATGGCTGCTCCGGTATTAATACTTCTTTGTTCGGTATCGGTGAGAGAACCGGGAATACTCCGCTCGAGGCAATGGTATTTGAATATGCTCAATTAAAAGGACATTTAAACGGTATGGATACAACCGTGATTACAGAGCTTGCGGAATACTACGAGAAAGAAATCGGATATCAGATTCCGCCGCGTACTCCATTTGTAGGTAAAAATTTTAATGTTACGAGAGCCGGTGTTCATGCGGATGGTTTATTAAAGAATGAAGAAATATACAATATATTTGATACTGAAAAATTTTTAAACCGTCCGGTATTATGTGCAGTTTCAAACACTTCAGGACTTGCAGGAATAGCCCATTGGATTAATACTTATTACCGGCTTCCCGAAGAAATGCATGTGGATAAGCATTGCGAATTGGTAGAGGAAGTCAAGAAATGGGTAGATGAAGAGTATCTTGGTGGACGTGTGACGGTATTAACGGACAATGAACTGGTTACGGTTATTGATAAGAACTGTAAAAAACTTGGTTATACATTAGAAAGAGGATGTTTTAAGAAAAATGAATAATCGATATGATGTGAAACAGGAAGTAACGGATAAATATTCATTGCGTGGCAGGGTGTTTAATAAGCTTAGGGCAGATATTTTAAGTGGAAAATATAAAGAGAACGAAGAACTACGCGAAGTGGCAATCGGGGAAGAACTTGGTGTCAGCAGAACGCCGGTTCGCGAAGCGTTCCGTCAATTGGAGTTGGAAGGGTTAATTCAGATTATTCCGAACAAAGGTGCATATGTTACCGGTATAACAGTTAAGGATGTGAAGGATATATACATGATTCGTTCCAAGCTGGAAGGATTATGTGCATATTGGGCCACCATACACATTACCGACGAACAGATGGAGGAATTGGAAGAAAACATTTATTTATCCAAGTTTCATGCACAGAAAGGTCATATGGAACAGATTGCAGATTTGGACAATCGTTTTCATGAGGTTTTGTATGAAGCATGTAACTCAAAGATGTTAGAGCATCAGCTGAGGGATTTTCACGATTATGTATTGCGTGTACGTAAGAAAACATTGTCGCAGTTTAAACGTAGTACGGAATCCACGTTAGAGCATGAGAAGATATTTGAAGCAATAAAGAATAAGAAACCGCAGGAAGCAGAGAAACTTGCAAATCAGCACATTGTAAATGCTTATAAAAATATGGTAAAAAACGGATTGTATGAAGCCTATGGACAGGAAACGTCCAAAGAAGATGAATTCTTTTATGGAACAGATACAGATAATATGTTAGAATAATACCCATTAGGATTATAACCACGGCAAAGGAGATTAAAATGGACAAGATTAAAATGACGACACCTTTAGTTGAGATGGATGGGGATGAAATGACCCGTATTCTCTGGAAAATGATTAAGGATGAGTTACTGATTCCCTATATTGATTTAAAGACAGAGTATTATGATCTCGGATTAGAATATCGTAATGAAACAAACGATCAGGTAACGGTTGATTCGGCGAATGCAACATTAAAATACGGTGTTGCCGTAAAATGTGCAACCATTACTCCTAATGCAGCCAGAATGACAGAATACAATTTAAAAGAAATGTGGAAAAGCCCTAACGGAACGATTCGTGCCATGTTAGACGGAACGGTATTCCGTACCCCTATTATTGTTAAAGGTATTGAGCCATGTGTACGCAATTGGGAGAAACCGATTACTCTTGCGAGACATGCCTATGGAGACGTATATAAAAATGTTGAGATTAAAGTGCCGGGGGCAGGTAAAGCAGAGCTGGTTTTCACTGCAGAGGATGGCAGTGAAACAAGAGAAGTAATCCATGAATTCAAAGGTGCCGGTGTTATACAGGGTATGCATAATACGGATAAATCCATTTCAAGCTTTGCCAGAGCATGCTTTTCATATGCACTTGACTTAAAGCAGGATATCTGGTTTGCAACAAAGGATACGATTTCCAAAAAATATGACCATACCTTTAAGGATATTTTCCAGGAAATCTATGATGCAGAATATAAGGATAAATTTGAAGAAGCAGGCATTGAATACTTCTATACCTTAATTGATGATGCGGTTGCCCGTGTTATGAAATCAAAGGGTGGATTCATCTGGGCATGTAAGAACTATGACGGTGACGTTATGAGTGATATGGTATCGTCAGCATTCGGTTCTCTCGCGATGATGACAAGTGTACTTGTGTCTCCAAGCGGTGTTTATGAATATGAAGCAGCACATGGTACCGTACAGCGTCATTATTATAAGCATCTGAAGGGAGAGGAGACCTCTACCAATTCCGTAGCAACCATTTTTGCATGGACAGGTGCTCTTAGAAAACGTGGAGAATTAGACTCCAATAAAGCATTGATGGATTTTGCGGATGCATTGGAGAAAGCAACCTTATCTACAATTGAATCCGGTAAGATGACAAAGGATCTCGCCCTGATTACTTCACTTTCAGATGTAACGGTACTGAATAGTCAGGATTTTATTAAGGCAATCAGAGAGGAATTGGAAAAATTATTGGCGTAGTTAATTTTATGCATAAAAAAGATGATACTCAAGCGTGTCACATGCTGTGAATATCATCTTTTTTTATGTATAAGTTACTGCACATGTTGTTAGGAAGATATTTCTTCCCATTTCTCATATGCTGTTTCCAATTTGGATGAAATATCATCCTTTTCCGTTTGAAGCTGCATTAATTTTGCAGAATTATTACAATATTCATCAGTAGCCATAAGAGAGTCTATCTCGGAACTTCGGTTCTCTAATTTCTCAATTTCAGCCTCTAATTTTGCAATTTCATTTTCACGTTTACGGGCTGCTGCCTGCAACTCTTTCCGGGCTTTCCATTCCAATTTGCTGTCGCTTTGTGAAGCAGGAGAAACAGATATTTCTGTATTAGAAGAAATATCTGTTGAAAAACCGACATTTTCTTTCTTCTCGAGATAGTAATCATAATTTCCCAGATAATTAATAAATCCGTTTTGCGTTAAATCGAGGATACGTGAAGCCGTTCGATTGATAAAATAACGGTCATGGGATACATATAGAACAGTTCCGGTATAGGAATTCAGTGCATCTTCCAAAATCTCCTTGGATGTTATATCAAGATGATTGGTCGGTTCGTCTAATATTAGAAAGTTTGCCTGGGAGAGCATCAGCTTTGCTAAAAGTACACGACCCTTTTCACCGCCGCTTAATGAGGAAACCATTTTAAAAACATCTTCACCGGTAAATAGAAAAGCAGCTAAAACATTGCGTATTTCCGTATTGGTTAAACTTGGATAATCATCTGAAATTTCATCAAATATAGTCTTGTTTTCGTGTAAAACGTGATGTTCCTGATCATAATATCCGATTACAACATTTGAGCCTGTTGTTATTGTGCCGGCATCAGCAGGAATGATTTGATTGATTATTTTTAAAAAGGTAGATTTTCCGGTTCCGTTATCTCCGATAATGGCAACATGTTCCCCTTTTTTGATAAAGCAGGAGAGTTCATGAAAAAGAACGTTGCTATCAAATGCTTTGGATAAATCTTTTATTGTTAGCACATCATTTCCGCTCTCAAAACGTGGAGTCAGAGTCAGGTGCATGGAGGCATTTTCTTCGGACGGTTTATCTACGACTTCCATTTTTTGCAGCATTTTTTCACGACTTTCGGCTCGTTTAATGGATTTTTCGCGATTAAAGGAGCGAAGCTTTTTAATGACTTCTTCCTGATGTTTGATTTCCCGTTGGTTATTTCGGTATGCATTTACAGCCGCAATACGGAGTATTTCTTTTTTTGTGGCATAATCAGTATAATTGCCGATAAAAGTAGACATATGCCCGTTTTCCAATTCCAGAACCTTGTTTACGATTTTGTCCAGAAAATAACGGTCGTGGGATACAATAAATACAGTTCCCCTATAATTTAACAGATAGTTTTCGAGCCACATGATGGCATTCATGTCTAAATGGTTTGTAGGCTCATCCAGGATGATTAAGTCAGGTTTTGTAACAAGAAGTTTACCGAGTGCAACACGCGTTTTCTGGCCCCCTGATAAGGTTGAAATATCTCTGTTAAAATCATCAGAACTAAATCCAAGTCCCTTTAAGACACCGGTTATTTCACTGCGATAGGTTAAACCACCTTCCCTTTCAAAGCGCTGGGAAGCTAAGGTGTATTTTTCCACTAACTCCTCAAGATTTTTGCCGTCTAAGTGACTCATTTTATGTTCCATATCACGAAGCTGTTCTTCTAATGTAATCAAATCCTGTCTGACGGATAAAAGTTCATTATAAATTGATTTTGTACTTGATAAAAGTGCATTTTGAGGAAGATAACCGACCGTTGTGTCTTTTGCAAGTGTAACAAGACCATCATCCGGCATCATTTCCCCCATGATAATTCGCAAAAGAGTAGTCTTTCCGCAACCGTTTATACCTATCAGGGCAGCTTTATCATTTTCGTTTATATGAAAACTGACATCCTTTAATAAATGGTTGTCAATGAATGTTTTATTTATGTTCTGGCAGGATAAAATCATTCTGTTTTCCATTCCTTTTAACTGTTATTTTCTTTGTTATCTTACAAGTTTGTTTATATTATGTCAATAAACAAGAGTTCAATTGACAATAATTTAACAAAAGGAGTATAATATGAAAGACAAAACAATTTTACTGTTATGCGAAAGGGATAGGTACCTATATGGAAAAAAGCAATGTGCAGGTTCCGTTGCGGGAAAGGGATATTTCTTCCACAAAGGACATTTCACAGGCAGTTATTACAAGACTACCGCGGTATTTCCGTTATCTTGGAGATTTGAAGGATGCCGGAGTGGAACGAATTTCAAGTCAGGAATTAAGCCGCATTATGCGTGTGACGGCCTCACAGGTCAGACAGGACTTTAATCATTTCGGAGGATTCGGCCAGCAGGGGTATGGATACAATGTGGAATATCTTTATGTGGAAATAGCTAAAATTCTTGGACTTAATCAGTTGCATCGTCTGATTATAATCGGTGCGGGAAATTTAGGGCAGGCACTTGCAAATTATATGAATTTTGAAAAACGAGGTTTTATCATAACCGGAATTTTCGACATAAATACAGAATTGATAGGGGAAAAAATTCGTAATATTCCGATACAGCCGATGGAAAAAATGAAAAGCTTTGTACAGGAAAATGATGTGGATATTGCAGTGTTGACCGTTCCAAAGTCCAGTGCCATAAAGGTGGCAGAGCAGCTTGTGGAATGCGGAATAAGAGGAATATGGAATTTTGCACATATTGATTTAGAGGTCCCTGATAATGTGCTTGTTGAAAATGTGCATTTATCGGACAGTTTGATGAAATTGTCCTATCTGATTTCAAAATAGCGGATAAGCCGGGATTGTTATTACATATATAGGGATAAAACAATGGGAAAAGAAGATGAAAAATATCGTTTGGCTTTAATCGGGAAAAAAATACCAATCATAACATTGGATCATAAATGGCATCAGATGTTTACCCGCGTGGAAAAAAGCAGGACGATTGCGGAAAAAGAAAATGAATTGAATGAATTACTGCGTAATCAGGGAAAATGTAATAATGAAACAAAGAAAATTAAAAAGCTGAAGAAGAAGCTTATGGATGAAATCGTTACTCTGATGGAAAAGCAGGATGATGCTTCCGAAAAAAAGATTGAGGATAACAGGCGTCTGATAAATGAATGTAATGAAAAACTGAGTGAATTTCAGGATGAATTATTGGATTTAGAGACAAAAATCAGCGAGAAAAACACGGACCTGATGCTTGAGACGATGAAGACATGTTATAACACGATGCATTTTAATGATAGTCAGATTCAGGAAATCTCTAAATGGATAGCGCAAATTCGTGTTGAATTAAAAAAGAATGTAGTCCGAAAACAGGAAATGGAGATAGCTAATCAGGAAATATATTCTTATATGCATAGTATTTTTGGCTCTGGTATTATTGATATATTTGATATGAAATATAATCCTGAAGAAAAAAATTCGATTCATATAAAAGAAGAGAAACCAGAAGGAAAATAATTGTCAATGGAAAAGGAATATCTTGTTTCTGCAAAAGAAATGAAGCAATATGATACAAATACTATTGAGAAAATTAAAATTCCGTCGTGTGTGTTGATGGAACGCGCAGCATATGCAGTTGCCATGGAAGCAATAGAGTATCTCAAAAATAAAGAAAACAGCAGAGTCTTAGTTCTTTCCGGAAATGGTAATAACGGTGCTGACGGAGTATGCGCTGCAAGAATAATAAAAGAATTCGGCGTAAATGCGTCGATTAATCTGTTGCCGGGAGAACATCAACCTTCCCTGGAATTGCAAAGACAGCTGGATATAATAGAATATTATGATGTACCGGTTTTTAATGATTCAGAGCTTAAACCTGACAATTATGATTTGATTATTGATGCGTTGTTTGGTATCGGTCTTAATCGGAATATTGATGGTATTGCAAAAGAATGGATAGAGTCGGTAAATAACTCAAATACTTCGGTTATCAGCATTGATATTCCGTCAGGAATTAATGCAACTGACGGCAGATTGATGGGATGTGCCATAAATGCCAATATTACAATAACGTTTGGATTTTATAAATGTGGGCTGCTTCTTTATCCGGGGAGAATGCATTGTGGCAAAATTAAAAAAGCTAAAATTGCAATCAATGAAACCGGGTTTTTTGGAATGAAGCCATTAATGTTTACATGGATGACGAATAATTCGGAAAATAATCCCGGCTCATTCAGAAATCCTATGGGGAATAAAGGGACTTTTGGAAAAGTTTTTGTTATTGCAGGGCGTAAGGCTACAACGGGATCGGCTTTGTTATGTGCCTCTTCTGCGCTTAGAAGCGGCTGTGGAATGGTATGTGTCCTAACGGAGCAGGATAATAAAAATGCATTTCTGTCCGTATTGCCGGAAGCAATTATTGAAACCTATACTGAAAAGGAAGACTGCGGTAGTATACTGGAAAAAATTAAAAAGAGGCTTAAATGGGCGGATACAACTGTTATCGGATGCGGACTCGGAAAAGATGATCTTGCATATATGATTTTAAAGAGCACGATTCAAAATACGGATAAGTCACTTGTCTGTGATGCGGATGCACTAGAATTGATTGCCAAGAAGGAAGATTTGATAGCTGATTTAAGGAATCTGGCTAAACGACAGGAACAAAACCATGCAGCAATTGTTTTTACGCCTCATCCGAAGGAATTATCCTCCCTGTTACACTGCAGTGTGCAGGAAATAAAAGAGAGCAGATTGGATAAAATCAATTGTTTTACAGAAAAATATCCGGGAATATTAGTTGCAAAAGATGCCGATACTCTGGTTTGTCAAAAAGAGAATGATATATATTTAAATGTAACCGGTAATGACGGTCTCTCGACAGCCGGCACAGGAGATGTTCTGGCCGGTCTTATTGCCTCGTTTATTGCACAGGGGATAAAAACAGGCAGTTCCGTATTTGATGCTGTCTGTCGAAGTGTTTTCGTTCATGGGAAAGCTGCCGATATTTTGACAGAAGAAAACGGTAAAAGTTTTATGATTGCAGGTGACATCATACAGGCGTATAAATACATCTTGAAATAAAATGTTTTTTAAAAAATATTTGTTTGAATACCTTTTTTTAAAACGGAAATACTCTGAATACACAGCCGGTAAGGATTATAGTGTAGGAAGGATTTATTTCGTGAAAAGAGGAGATATATATTACGCGGATTTAAGACCGGTGATTGGCTCTGAGCAGGGAGGTATTCGTCCGGTCTTAGTGATACAGAATGATACAGGGAATCTGCATTCCCCAACAGTGATAGTTGCTGCAATTACTTCCAAATTACATAAGACACAGCTTCCGACGCATATTCATTTGGACAGCCGTGACTGTGAACTGATTAAAGATTCGGTCATCTTATTGGAACAAATCAGAACGATTGATAAGCAGCGGTTAAAAAGTCTGGTCTGCCATCTGGACAATTCCATGATGGAGAAAGTGGATAGGGCTTTAAAAATCAGTCTGTCATTATAATAAGATTATATTCCGGGCATTCCTTGACGTTTTGTATGCAAAATGGTATATTTGAAACGATTATGTGAATAGAAAGGGTATATATTTATGGATGATGGTGGGCCAGGTACTTTGACGATGCTTATCATATTGATTTTGGTTATTTCTGTTGATTTAGCAATTGCGGTCTTTGAAAAGATATATATTTATTTAAAAGAAAAAAAGCTTGCACAAAAGGCGGCAGAGGAAGAAATTCTCTATATGGTGAATGAGAGCCATGAGCAGGGATATATTGAAGCCAGTGAAGCAGAAATGATCAGTAATATTTTTGAGTTTGGTGATAAACAGGCTCAGGATATCATGACTGACAGAAGTAATATTACTGCAATTGATGCAGATATGTCATTATCTGATGCAATTTCTTTTATTTTAAATGAGAATAATTCCCGATTTCCTGTATATAAAGAAAATCTGGATCATATTGTAGGGATTCTTCATCTGAAAGATGCTTTTCGCATCAGCCGGAATAAGAATCTGCTTGATAAACCGATAGGAGAAATTGAGGGACTGCTTCGTGATGCCCGCTTTATTCCGGAAACAAGAAATGTTGACAGCTTATTTGCAACAATGCGTGCCACAAAGCTTCAGATGGTAATCGTAATTGATGAATACGGGCAGACCTCCGGTCTTATTGCATTAGAAGATATTCTGGAAGAAATAGTCGGTAATATTATGGACGAATATGATGAAGATACCGGTCACATTGAGGAAAAAGGGAAAAATAAGTTTATCATTGATGGATTGACACCGCTTGAGGAAGTGGAAGAACGTTTCCATATATCATTTGGAGATGTTCCTTTTGAGACATTGAACGGATATCTGATATCAAAGATGGAACATATTCCTTCCGAAAAAGAACGCTTTTCCATAGCTGTTGACGGTTATAATTTCAGGGTTATTGCCGTAGAAGATAAGATGGTTAAGCGTGTCGTTGTTTCCAAGATACCTGCTGAAACGAATGAAACTACACAAAATAAATAAAAAAGGAGAAACACAATTATGTCAGGACATTCAAAATTTGCAAATATTAAACATAAAAAGGAAAAGAATGATGCTGCGAAAGGAAAGATTTTCACGATTCTTGGACGTGAAATTGCAGTAGCGGTAAAAGAAGGCGGACCGGACCCAGCTAATAATTTTAAACTTGCTCAGGTTATTGCAAAGGCAAAATCCAATAATATGCCGAACGATACGATTGAACGTGGTATTAAAAAAGCAGCCGGTGATGTCGGAAACGTCAATTATGAATTTATTACATATGAAGGCTATGGTCCGAACGGTATTGCCATAATTGTCAATACGCTTACAGACAACAAAAACCGTACTGCTGCTAATGTCAGGAGTGCATTTACAAAAGGTCAGGGAAGTATCGGAACACCGGGCTGTGTATCTTTTATGTTTGATGAAAAGGGACAGATTATTATTGACAAAGAAGAGTGTGATACGGATGCAGATGATTTGATGATGATTGCATTGGATGCCGGAGCAGAGGATTTTAATGAGGAAGATGACAGCTTTGAAATCCTGACGGCACCGGAATCACATCCTGCTGTTGAAGCTGCATTAAAAGATAACGGTATTACTTTCGCATCCAGTGAAATTACCATGATTCCTCAGAATTATGTGGAATTAACGGATGAAACGGCTATAAAAAACTGTCAGCGGATTCTTGATTTATTGGATGAAGATGATGATGTTCAGGCTGTATATCATAACTGGGACGAATAAAAAATATATAGATAAGATGGGGATAAATAATGGCTGAAAACTATGCAAAAGAAACAATATGTATCCAGTCCGGCTGGAAACCTAAAAACGGAGAAGCAAGGATTCTTCCGATTTATCAGAGTACAACCTTTAAATATGAAAGCTCTGAAGCCATGGGAAGACTGTTTGATTTAGAAGATTCCGGGTATTTCTATACGAGATTACAGAATCCGACTAACGATTATGTGGCAGAGAAAATCTGTGAGCTTGAGGGTGGTGTTGCGGCGATGCTGACCTCGTCAGGACAGGCTGCTACATATTATTCGGTATTTAATATCTGTGAAGCCGGTGATCATGTAGTCATGTCAGCAACTGTATACGGCGGAACCTTTAATCTTCTTACCTGCACAATGAAAAAAATGGGTATTGAGTGTACCGTAGTAGATCCGGATGATGATATTGAAACATTGAATAAAGCATTTTTACCGAATACAAAATGCGTGTTTGCAGAAACAATTGCAAATCCGGCGTTGGTTGTATTGGATATTGAGAAGTTTGCATCAGTTGCCCATGCACATGGTGTTCCGCTTATTGTTGACAATACCTTTGCGACACCGATTAACTGTAATCCGTTTAAATGGGGAGCAGATATTGTAACACATTCTACTACAAAGTATATGGATGGACATGGGATGACGGTAGGTGGCGTTATTGTTGACTCCGGAAACTTTGATTGGCTGGCTCATGCTGAAAAATTTCCGGGTCTGTGTACTCCGGATGAATCATATCATGGTATTGTATATGCAGAGAAATTTGGCAAGGGTGCATATATTACGAAAGCAACGGCACAGATGATGCGCGACCTTGGCTCCATTCAGTCACCGCATAATGCGTTTTTACTGAATGTCGGCTTGGAGACATTGCCGCTTCGTATGGAGCGTCATTGCTCAAATGCGCTTAAGGTTGCACAATTTTTAGAAAATAATGAAAAAGTTGCATGGGTAAATTATCCCGATTTGCCCGGAAATAAATATCATGAATTACAGCAGAAATATCTTCCGAACGGAAGCTGTGGGGTTATTTCTTTTGGCTTAAAGGGAGGCAGAAGCGCTGCATCTGATATGATGGATCAGTTAAAATTGGCTGCAATTGTCACTCATGTTGCAGATGCAAGAACCTGTGTATTACATCCTGCGAGTCATACACACAGACAGATGACGGATGAACAGCTGATAGAAGCCGGTGTTGCACCGGATTTAATCCGCCTTTCTGTCGGAATAGAAAATGTTGACGATATAATGAATGATTTAGCACAGGCTATGGAGAATATCTGATGAGTATAAAGAAAACATGGTTTTCTTATATCCTGTGGCTGATTGCCACAGGATTTTCTGTTTTGTTTATAATAGGAAATGTGTGCAGTATTATGGATTACTATGACGTATCTTCCTCAAATTCCGATTGGGGATATGCTGTATACAGTATTGTATTTATATTTGCTTCGGCAGGGATTTGTATATTACTTCGTTTCATAAGGAACCATATACATATGCCGGCTCTGTCTAAATGGATATACAGGAGTTTTCATATTTTTGTATTGATAAGCAGCATTGCGCTGTTTTTGATTACACGAATATGGTCTGCTTTTCAAGCAGCATTTAGAACGCAGCAGGTCATGAATATCTATGAGTTATCCAGAATAGGCGGTCCTTCAAAGACTATGGCTTCCCTCTCTGTCTTTGAGGGAATCTATGTGAAAGTTCTTTCGGGGTTGTTTTTATTTTTAGGTAATAAATTGGAGGTAATGCTGTATCTTCAATTTTTCCTGCAGATTATGACATTTATTCTTCTTATTTACATTGGGTGGACATTACAGAAAGGAATATATGCGTGGATTCCCGTATTGTTTTATTCATTGTCTCCATTTTTTATTGGGGAAATTCCCGATATGGGAGCCGGTAATTTTTTCTTTTTTGTAATTGTTTGTGGGATAGCCTTAATTTGCCTGCTTGAAAGAGTATGGAAAAATAAAACATTAACGTATATTCTTGTATCATTATTTGGTGTTATATGCAGCATTCTTGTTGTATTGGTTAATTCGGAAAGATTCTTTGATTGGAATTATATTCCGGATGAAGTAAGTGAAATAGAGCAGATTATAACAATCCGTATTCCGTCATATTATTGGGAAATGGCAGGACTGTTATTTTTAGTGGTTCTTTACATTGTTTCATTCTGGTATCAGAAAACAGATAATGCTTCATTATATATTATATCCGTCTCGTCTTTTTTGTTTGTGATTTTTGGACTAAAGCTTGGGGAGGTAGAACTGCAGAGCCTTTCCTTAATGCTGATACATTTTTACCTGTATTTTTTGTGTGCTGAAGGCATGCGTGTACTTTTTTCTGCAAAAACGGAAGTTCTTACGGGAATCAATGTCACAGAAACGGTGCTGCCTGTTCCAAAACCGGAAGAAAACAGTTTTGTATTTGATAAAACGGCAATGATTGAAAATGTTCTGCCGATGCCAAAAAAACATATCGGCAGGACTCTCGATTATGCGTTTGAACCATCAGAAGATATGATGCATTATGATATTGAGTTTGAAAATGACAAATATGATTATGAATAAAAAATCCAATATTACAAATAGTAAAGTAAGGGCTTTTGGTCCTTACTTTTTTTATAATAAAGGAGAGAATCTGTCTTATGGAAAAAATGAAAGAACACGGACAGGCCGTATTAGAACAGAATCCGGAGCACAATAAATATTTTTTGATGACAATTATCGGAGAAATTGAAGGGCATGATGTACTTGGAGGTTCTTCAAAGGCAACAAAATATGAGCATATCATTCCACAGCTTGCTCTGATTGAAGATGATAAGGAGATTGAAGGAGTATTGGTTCTGATTCATACTATGGGTGGAGATGTGGAAGCAGGACTTGCAATTGCAGAAATGATTTCGTCCTTAAGTAAACCAACTGTTACTCTTGTACTTGGCGGAAGCCATTCTATTGGCGTGCCGATTGCCGTAAGCGGAGATTATTCCTTTATTGTACCGACGGGTACAATGGTTATTCATCCTGTGCGTACAAACGGTATGGTAATCGGAGTTTCGCAGACTTTTGAGTATTTTAAACAAATTCAGGATAGGATACTTTCTTTTATATGCTCTCATTGTAAAATACAAAAGGAAAGGCTGGAGGAGCTGATGCTGGAAACTGAATTTTTAACAAAGGATGTGGGCTCGGTCCTTGTTGGTGAAGAGGCTGTAAAAGAAGGAATTATTAACGAAGTCGGTGGAATAAGGGAGGCTTATCAAAAATTAAAAGACCTGGTAAATGAGAAAGGATAATTTTGTTAATTGTCAAAAAAAAGGGAAAAAAACAACAAGAAAAAATCAGTTGAAAAGAGTGACCGAGAAAAGCATGTGTGCTATAATGAAAGCAGTATGAAAAAATATGGTATGAGGTGAAATTATGGCATCGACTTCCGGCAGGAGAAAAACGACATCTTCCGGCAGAAAAAATGCAGGGAACAGACGTTCAAATACAAAACGGGGCAGAACAAACGAAGAACGTTTAGTCAGCAATGAGGTCTTACTGATTCTTGCGTTTGCAGTCGGAGTATTATTGTTTTTATGTAATTTCGGTATTGTTGGTCCTGTCGGTGATTCTGTCAGCAGTGTTATGTTCGGCATTTTCGGACTTATGGCATACATTGCCCCCGTTTTTATATTTCTTGCAATAGCATTCGGCATTTCCAATCAAGGCAACTTTCGTGCCGCAATGAAGCTTACGGCGGCAGTTATTCTTTTTCTTGCGATTGGAATGATTTGTGAGCTGTTTAGCGGAAACCTTCAGAGTATGGATACCTATTCGATAAAAGAATTATATGATTTTTCTTCACAAAATAAGAGTGGAGGAGGGGTTATTTCCGGTTCGCTTGCATATGGAATATATAGTCTTCTGGATATAGTGGGAACTGTTCTTGTATTGGTTGTAATCATAATTGTTTGTTTTGTTTTGATTACCGGCAAATCGGTTGTTAAAACCGTAAGTGAAGGCTCACAGAAGGTATATCATACAGCAAGGGATGATGCAGCTTATCGAAAAGAACAGGCGGACATTCGAAGAAAGGAACAACAGAGAAGGAAAGAATCTGAGCGTAATACTAAGAAGGCTTTAGAATCGGGAAAAGAAGCGGAAAAGATTCTTAGAATGAATAAAAAAGTTTCCGGAGTTATGCTTGATACCACAATAAAAGAATCGGCAGCTTCTGCTAATTTGCGTGATGATGTTCATGAAATTACCGTAAATGACATACCGGAAAGACCTGTTCGTATAGATGAGGAGACATCCGTCTATGCTGCAGACAGTACCCTTGAAAGTATTCGTATACATACAACTGCAATAAATCAGCCGCAAAATCTGGTTCCGGAGTATTTGACGGAAACAGTTACGACAAAGCCGAATCACTTTGTTAATAATAAAGAATCTGTAAAAAGCTATAATACGGAACGGGATTCAATTTCTAAAGAGTCGGCTGCTTCAGCAAAATCAAAAGAGCCGGAGCAGTCTTTGGCTCTTGCACAGGAGCTAAAAAAGAATGCTACACCCGGGGCAGTAAAGAAATATGTGCTTCCTCCCGTAAGCTTATTAAAACAATCAAAGGGAAACAGCAATGCTTCTTCTCCTTCACAATTACGGGAAACTGCTTTACATTTGCAAAATACATTAAAAACATTTGGAGTTAATGTAACCGTAACAGACATTAGTCAGGGGCCGAGTGTTACCAGGTATGAATTACAGCCTGAGCCGGGGGTTAAGGTCAGCCGTATCGTGAATCTTGCGGATGATATTAAATTGAATCTTGCAGCGGCAGACATTCGTATTGAAGCACCGATTCCGGGTAAATCGGCGGTAGGAATCGAGGTTCCGAATAAAGAGAACAGCGCTGTATCTTTTCGAGACCTGATAGAAAGCAAAGAATATAAGAATTTCCAGAGTAATATAGCATTTGCGGTTGGAAAGGATATCAGCGGGCAGGTTGTTGTCTCAGATATTGCTAAAATGCCGCATATGTTAATTGCTGGTGCAACGGGTTCCGGTAAATCGGTTTGTATAAATACGATTATTATGAGCATTTTATACAAAGCACATCCGGATGATGTTAAATTGATTATGGTTGATCCTAAGGTTGTGGAGTTAAGTGTTTATAACGGAATTCCGCATTTGATGATTCCTGTCGTAACGGATCCCAAGAAAGCTGCAGCGGCTTTAAATTGGGGCGTAGCAGAAATGACTGACCGGTATAAAAAATTTGCGGATATGAATGTGCGGGATTTGAAGGGATATAATAAACAGGTTGAAGCTTTGCAGAAAAAAGGAGAGACCGGTGAACATACAAAGATGCCGCAGATTGTAATAATCGTAGACGAACTTGCGGATCTTATGATGGTAGCGGCCCATGAGGTAGAGGAATCGATTTGTCGTCTGGCCCAGCTTGCAAGAGCGGCAGGAATTCATTTGATTATTGCAACACAAAGACCGTCTGTAGATGTAATTACCGGGTTGATTAAGGCTAATATGCCAAGCCGTATTGCTTTTGCGGTATCAAGTGGTGTGGACTCCCGTACAATCCTGGATATGAACGGTGCTGAAAAATTATTGGGAAAAGGAGATATGCTCTTTTATCCTCAGGGTTATACCAAGCCTGCACGTATACAGGGAGCCTTTATTTCGGATGGAGAGGTGTCTGATGTCGTGGATTATCTTAAAAATCAGGCAATCGGAAATACATATGACCCTTCTGTAGAAGAAAAGATTAAAAACATCGGAAATTCCTCCGCAGGTTCACCGGGAGCCTCATCAAATGAATTGGACAGTTATTTTATAGAAGCCGGGAAATTTATTATCGAAAAGGATAAAGCATCCATCGGAATGCTTCAGCGTGTTTTCAAAATAGGCTTTAACCGTGCGGCAAGAATTATGGATCAGCTTGCAGAGGCCGGTGTTGTAGGTGAAGAAGAGGGAACGAAGCCACGCAGGGTTTTGATGAATATGGAACAATTTGAAGAATATATTGAGGAAGTATAAAGTGCCGTTTTGACGGAGAAATGAGAGGATACCATGAAAACAGATATTGAAATTGCACAGGACGCAGAGTTAAAACCGATTGAGGAAATTGCAGCAAAGCTGGATTTGACTAAGAATGAACTGGAGTTATACGGTAATTACAAAGCAAAAATATCAGATGAATATTTAAAACGTATTCAGAAAAACCGGGACGGGAAGCTGATTTTGGTTACTGCAATCAACCCAACGCCTGCCGGAGAGGGAAAAACGACTATTACGGTTGGTTTGGGACAGGCATTCGGAAAACTAAAAAAGAAAGCGGTTATTGCCCTGCGTGAGCCATCGCTGGGACCATGCTTTGGAATTAAGGGCGGTGCCGCAGGAGGCGGATACTCCCAGGTTGTTCCGATGGAAGATTTAAATTTGCATTTTACAGGTGATTTTCATGCAATTACTTCTGCCAACAATCTTCTTGCTGCATTATTGGATAATCATATTCAGCAGGGGAATGAATTACGCATTGACCCGCGCCAGATTGTCTGGAAAAGATGTCTGGACATGAATGACCGTGTTCTTCGTAATATTGTAGTCGGACTAGGAAATAAAACAGACGGAATGGTAAGAGAGGATCATTTTATTATCACGGTTGCTTCTGAAATAATGGCAATTTTATGTCTTGCATATGATATGGATGATTTAAAAAAACGTCTTTCTGCCATTGTTGTTGCATATGATTATGACGGTAATCCTGTAACTGCCGGAGATTTACGGGCAGTAGGTGCTATGGCGGCTCTTTTAAAGGATGCACTAAAGCCGAATATCATACAGACTTTGGAACATACGCCTGCACTTGTACATGGCGGACCGTTTGCAAATATTGCACATGGCTGCAATTCCGTGCGTGCAACGAAGGCTGCATTAAAAATGGCGGATTATGTTATTACAGAGGCGGGATTCGGTGCTGATTTGGGTGCCGAAAAATTCTTTGACATAAAATGCCGTATGTCCGGTATTAAACCGGATGCAGTTGTTTTGGTGGCAACAATTCGAGCATTAAAATATAATGGCGGTGTTAAAAAAGAAGATTTATCCATACCTAATCCGGATGCATTAAAATCAGGTATATGCAATCTTGAAAAGCATATTGAAAATCTTCAGAAATATGGTGTTCCTGTTATTGTCACGTTAAATGCTTTTGTTACCGATACAGATGAAGAAACTGCATATGTTCGTCAGTTCTGTGAGGAACGCGGCTGCGATTTCGCTCTTTCCAGAGTCTGGGAAAAGGGCGGAGAAGGCGGAATTGAGCTTGCCGAAACTGTCTTACATACATTAGAAAATAAAGCCGGTAATTTCCGTGTATTGTATGATGAAAATCTTCCGATTAAAGAAAAAATCAGTATTATTGCGAAAGAGATATATGGAGCAACAAATGTAAGCTTCGTGGGAAATGCTTCAAAACAGATTAAAAGATTGGAAGAATTGGGATTTGGTAATTTACCTGTCTGTATTGCAAAAACGCAATATTCCCTTTCGGATGATCAAACCCTTCTTGGCCGTCCCGAAAACTTTACTCTTACGGTAAGGGATGTTTATGTATCGGCAGGTGCAGGGTTTATTGTGGTTCTTACAGGTAGTGTTATGACAATGCCGGGACTGCCGAAAAAACCGGCTGCATATTCAATTGATGTTGACAATAACGGTATGATTACAGGTTTATTCTGATTTTATGTAAGTATTTAGGAGTATTTTATGAAGTGTCCAAACTGTGGGGAAACGCTCAAAAAAGATTTCCTTTACTGTGAAAAGTGCGGAGAGGAAATTCGAATTGTTCCTGATTTTGAGCCCGAAATAGAAAACAGCATAATTGAGACACTTTCTGCGGTTGTTTTGGATATGGCTCCTTCTGATCAAGAAACGGATAAGGAAGCGCAGGAAGAAAATATGGATATGGAATTTGCTATTGTTTCCGAAAAGAAATTAAAAAGGCGGATTCTGATTGGTATTTCCTTATTATGTCTTTTGTTATTAGGCATTTTTGCGTTCTTTTTTATAAGAGGGATTTATCAGGATAAATATTACAGGATTCAGGTAGAAAATGCGCAGTTATTGTATAATCGGAAAAATTATGAAGAAGCCATTGCATATTATGAAAAAGCATTAAAAATGGAATATGATGTATCATTATTGATTTCATACGCTGATTGTCTGGCTGAAATGGGGCATACAGACCAGGCTTTATCAAATTATTATGCGGTTATTGAGGAAGAACCCGATAATGAAATGGCATATGCCCGCATTATTGCAATTTATGAAAAGCAGGAGAATTATGAGGAAATCAATAATCTGCTTATCTCCTGCAATAATCAGGTTATACAAAATGCATTTCAGAATTATATGACGGCAGATCCTGTATTCAGTCATGAAGGTGGCATCTACAACCATGTAATTCCCTTGAAAATACAGGCACCTACTACCGGAAGTGTTTATTATTCTTTAGACGGCTCCGACCCTTTGATACGCAGAATAGAATATACATCTCCAATCTTTCTGCAAAACGGCGAATATGATGTAAAAGCTGTATTTGTAAACGATTACGGACTTACAAGTAATATTGTTGAAGCGGAGTACGTTGTTGAGGGTACGCAGCCCGAAACTCCCGTTGTATTACCGGAAAGTGGTCAATTCACTGTCCCGCAGATGATATCTGTTACCGTTCCGGACGGCTGTACGGTTTATTATACGACAGACGGAACCATGCCGGATGAGACATGCTCTATATATGGTGAACCGATGCCGATGAAGGAAGGAGTTACAAATTATCGTTTTGTTGCATTCAGTCAGGAGGGAGTATACAGTGAGATAACGGCAAGAAGTTATCAGCTTACGGTGGAAACGACACTTACTGCTGTAGAATCGGTATACCGACTCCGTCAAAGACTTTTGGAATTGGACAGAATTCTTGATTTAGAAGGTAGCCTTCCGAATATGAGCGGTAAGAACATATATGTATATAACTCTATCCGCATTGTTCAGGATAAGATTATGCATGTTATTTTTGAATATTATCAGGAAGGAAATAATTCACGTAATATGACAGGAAATATATATGGTATCGATGTTTCAAACGGTTATGTATATAAAATTATAAAGGACGAGAGTGGTGCGGAAACGCTTGAACCGGTATAAACCCACATAAATATGATATTTATGTTGATTTTTAGGGAAAAAAAAGATAATATAGATAGGAAAATGCTTTAACGTACTAAAGCTTATAGGAGGATATTATGTATAAAATTTTAAAAGCAGAAGAATTAACTGCCAATATCTTTTTAATGGTAGTAGAGGCAAAGCGTGTAGCAAAGCATTGTCTGCCGGGACAGTTTTTAATTGTTCGAACAGATGCTGACAGTGAGCGTATTCCGCTTACGATTTGTGATTACGACCGTGAAAACGGAACTGTTACAATCGTATTTCAGATTGTCGGAGGAAGTACCGTTGAAATGTCTAAATTAAAAACCGGTGACTCATTCCATGATGTTGTAGGACCGTTAGGATGTCCATCCGAGCTCTGTGAAAAAACAAAAGAAGAATTGGATTCTATGAATATTTTGTTTGTTGCAGGTGGTGTCGGTACGGCTCCTGTGTATCCGCAGGTAAAATATCTTCATGAGCTTGGTGTTAAAGCGGACGTTATTGTTGGTGCAAAAACCAAGGACTTACTGATTCTTGAAAAAGAAATGGACGCTGTTGCAGGCAATTTGTATGTAACAACCGATGATGGTTCTTATGGAAGAAGCGGCATGGTTACAAAAACAATTGAAGACCTTGTAAAAGAAGAAGGAAAGAAATATGATCTTTGTGTTGCAATCGGTCCGATGATTATGATGAAATTTGTATGTAAAATGACAGAAAGCTTATCCATTCCTACAATTGTCAGTCTTAACCCGATTATGGTAGACGGAACGGGAATGTGTGGTGCATGCCGTGTAACAGTCGGCGATGAAATCAAGTTTGCCTGTGTTGACGGACCTGAATTCGATGGACATAAGGTTGATTTTGATGAGGCAATGAAACGTCAGCAGTTATATAAAACCGAAGAAGGAAGAGCATTCTTAAAAGCAAAGGAAGGCGATTCTCATCACGGCGGCTGCGGCAACTGCAACTAAATTACCTATAATAGAGATAAATTGAGAGGAAAATAAAATGGATGTTTTAAAGAAAGTTCCTGTTCGTGAGCAGGATGCAAAAGAAAGAGCTGCTAATTTTGAAGAGGTTTGTCTCGGATACAATTTAGAAGAAGCAAAAGAAGAAGCTGCCAGATGTATTAATTGTAAGAATGCGCAGTGTATTAAAGGCTGTCCTGTTTCTATTAATATCCCGGGATTTATTGATAAGGTTAAGGAAGGGGATATAGAAGCGGCATATCAGATTATTTCAGACGCAAGTGCGCTTCCTGCAATTTGCGGTCGTGTATGCCCTCAGGAAAGTCAGTGTGAAGGTAAATGTATCCGCGGTATTAAGGGTGAACCGATATCAATCGGAAAATTGGAGCGTTTTGTTGCGGATTGGGCAGGCGATAATAATATCAAGCCTGCGGTAAATGCAGAAAAGAAAAATAAGAAGGTTGCTGTAATCGGTTCCGGACCGTCCGGTCTTACATGTGCAGGCGACCTTGCTAAAATGGGCTATGACGTTACGATTTTTGAAGCGCTTCATGAGGCAGGCGGCGTATTGGTATATGGTATTCCGGAATTCCGTCTTCCTAAAACAAAGGTTGTAGCAAAAGAAATTGAAAATGTGAAAGCTTTAGGCGTTAAGATTGAAACAAATGTTGTTGTAGGTAAAGCGGTCACAATCGATGAATTGTTAGAAGAGGAAGGCTTCAGTGCCGTATTTATCGGCTCCGGTGCAGGATTACCTAAATTTATGGGTATTCCGGGTGAAACAGCTAACGGTGTATTTTCGGCAAATGAGTATCTGACAAGAAGTAATTTAATGAAATCCTTCGATGAAAACAGTACAACACCTATTATGAGAGGAAAGAAGGTTGCTGTAGTCGGTGGCGGAAATGTTGCAATGGATGCTGCAAGAACAGCACTTCGTCTTGGAAGTGAAGTGCATATTATTTACAGAAGAAGTGAAGAGGAATTACCTGCACGTGTGGAAGAGGTGCATCATGCAAAAGAAGAAGGGATTATCTTTGACTTATTGACTAATCCGGTCGAAATTCTTAAAGATGAAAACGGATGGGTAAACGGTATAAAATGTATTCGTATGGAATTGGGTGAACCCGATGCTTCCGGAAGAAGACGTCCTGTAGAAGTGCCCGGCAGTGAATTTGTTATTGATGTGGATACTGTTATCATGTCCCTCGGCACTTCTCCAAATCCGTTGATTTCTTCTACCACAAAAGGACTTGAAGTAAACGGTCATAAATGTATTATTGCGTCTGAAGATACAGGTGCAACATCTAAAGAAGGCGTTTATGCCGGTGGCGATGCCGTAACAGGTGCTGCAACTGTTATCTTGGCAATGGGAGCAGGAAAAGCTGCTGCAAAAGGAATTGATGAATATTTATCCAAGTAATAAAGGAGAGTCGTATGCCCTGGTGTCCAAAATGTAAAAATGAGTATAAAGAAGGATATACGGTTTGTGCTGATTGTGGTTCAAACCTGGTCGATTCTTTAGATAACGGTCCGGTTGCAATTTATTTCGGAACGGAAGCAGAATTATATGAGATATGTAATTTTATGACATCAAACGGAATAAGCAAAGTTCAGGTGTCTTTTGATGAAAAAGAAGACATATATGAACTTCTGGTTCCGTCTGCAGATGTTTCGGAGGCACAAAAGCAGCTTCGTGTATATCTTTCCCGTATCGCTGCGCCGAGAATGCAGGCAGAAACGGAAAATAATGACGTTACAAATGCAACGGACAGCAAAGAAGCCGAATTTTATAACGGACCATACGAGGAAGCAGAAAAAAAAGCAGAGGACTACAAATCCGGTGCCGATACGCTTTTACTTGTCGGAACATTGGGAATTATTGCATTGGTATTATTAAATCTCGGCATTATCCCGATTTCCCTGACAGGATTTACCAAAATGCTTATTACTGGTGTAATGGGCTCAATGTTTGTGATTTTTCTTCTGCTTGGATTTTTTTCACGTAAATCATATCGTATGTTTAAAGAAAAGGCAGGCAGTGAAAAGGATATAAAACAAGAGCTTCATGATTATCTGACTGAGATTATTTCTCCCGATACGTTTGATGAAGGTCTGACGGATGATTCCCCTTCCATGGAAATTCTTTATTTCAGAAGAACGGAAAAAATGAAGGAGTTGATTCGAAATTATTCAGATTCGTTAGATGCTTCTTTTGTTGAATATGTCATTGAGGAGATTTATCCGGAAATTTTTGAACAGATATGAAAATAACAATTATAGCTGTAGGGAAAATAAAAGAAAAATTCTTCAGGGATGCTGTTGCGGAATATGAAAAACGCCTTTCAAAATACTGTAGACTGCATATTATAGAAACAGCCGATGAAAAAACGACGGAACAGGCTTCAGAGGCTGTTAATCGCCAGATCCTTGTGAAAGAAGGAGAACGGATAATAAATCTTATACCCAAAGATTCGTTTGTAATACCGCTTGTTATTGAGGGAAAGAAATACAATTCTTTGGAATTTGCCGATATGATTTCTCGTATCACATTAAAAGGAAACAGTCATATTACATTTATTATCGGGGGCTCTTTGGGAATCTGGGAGGAAATTAAAAAAAATGGTGATGCGGCAATCAGTTTTTCGGATATGACATTTCCGCATCAGTTAATGCGGGTTATATTATTGGAGCAAATATATCGGGCATTCCGTATTATCAATAATGAACCTTATCATAAATAGAAAACAGCTGTATCTTATTTCAGGTAATAAGATACAGCTGTTTTTTACATAAAGATGGCTTGCGAAGAGAGACATCCGTTGTTTGTATACAGCATATCTTCAGCGGATTTTTCATAGAATACAATATGAAAAATAAAGAGCCTGTTTTATTTGATAAACTTCATTTTCCAAAAGATATTACGCAGGGAGCATTCATTCTGACTGCAATCGGTAACAGTGAGATATATATTGAAAATTATAAGGGTATATTGGAATATTCCAAAAACCGTATCCGAATTCAGGGGAAAAATACATATATTCTGATAGAGGGAAAAAATTTAACGATTGATCACTATACGGAAGAAGATATGCTGATAAAAGGACATATCTTTTCGATTCAATATCCTTCATAATAAAGGAGTTATACATGCTTTCTTTTTTCCGTTTTTTAAAAGGTTATTATATATTATGTATTTTCGGTTATTCCCCGGAACGCTTCATGAATCTGTGCCGTTTAAACGGTATTATATTATGGGATATTATTCCGAAAGAGGAATACTACGAATGTAAAATTGCACGTAAGGATTATGCAAGGACAGAATCCTTTATGAAGAAGACAAAAGTATCGGCAGAAATCCGTAAAGAAAACGGACTGCCTTTTTTCTTGCGGAAAAACAGAAAAAGAAAAATCTTTTTTGCGGGAATCTTTTTTTCCGTAATCTTTATATACAGCATGTCTTTTTTTATCTGGTCTTTTACATTTATCGGAAATAACAAAATTCATGATGATATTTTGCTTAGGTTTGTAAATTCCTTAGGGGTTGAATACGGAACATATAAAAAAAATATTGATATTCCAAGGATAGAAGAGGAAATTCGCGAGTATTTTAACGGTATCAGCTGGGTGTCGGTCAGAATCAGCGGAACAGGACTTATTGTTTCCATAAAAGAAAATGAGAATCCTGATAATAAACAGACTGAAGGAAAAAATGAATATGATGATTTAATATGCGGAACAAATGGTCAAATCGTAAGTATTATTACAAGGAGCGGCATACCTCTGGTCAAAGTTGGGGATGAAGTAACAATTGGAATGGTTTTGGTAGAAGGAAAGTATCCGATTTATGATAATGACGGTAATATTATTTCATATGACTATGTTGATGCCGATGCGGATGTTGTGATTAGAACACAATATCCGATACATCGAACAGTTAGTCGTTATTATCGACATAAAAACTATACCGGTAATGAATATTCCATTCCGTATATGCGTTTCGGACAGCATTATTTTTGTCTGCAATATAAAAAAAATCCGTATATGCTGTATGATGTTATCGTAAATGAAAAAACAAATGCACTTTTTTCGGAATTCTCCATCCCGTTATTCTGGGGAAACAGAAAATATTGTGAATATGTGGAAATAGAGGATTTATACAATGACAAAGAAGGAAGGGTCCTTTTAAAAAGATTTTTAGAAAAAACAGTAAAAGAATTCGAAGAAAAAGGGGTACAAATTATAGAAAATAATGTTAAAATAGAAACTGACAGTCAATATTTAAAATTAACGGGTTATTTGTTGATTGATATTATGCAAAAAGATAATTGACGGAGAATAGATGTATTCATGAAGGAAATTGTAACAGAACGAATTGAAATTCCCATGTCACACTGTGTCAATATTTTTGGTCAGTGTGACAGATACGTAAAAAAAATAGAACGTGCATTTTCCGTAGATATAATAAACCGTGAAGATTTTGTTATAATCCGCGGGCTCTCCCAAAATGCTTTACAGGTAAAAACAATCTTAGCTACATTAAAAACATTATCAGAAAGAGGAAATACAATTTTGGAACAGGATATTGACTATGCGATTGCAATGGGAATGGAGGAGCAGGAGGATGCTCTGCTGGAAATTGACAAGGAGATTATCTGCCATACTGTAAATGGAAAACCCTTAAAGCCTAAAACAATCGGACAAAAAGAATATGTTGATGCGATACATGAAAATATGATTGTGTTTGGAATGGGGCCGGCGGGAACCGGAAAGACATATCTTGCAATGGCTATGGCAATCACTGCATTTAAAAATAACGAAGTTGAGAGGATTATTTTAACCCGTCCTGCTATTGAGGCGGGAGAGAAGCTTGGATTTCTTCCGGGTGACTTACAAAGTAAGGTAGACCCTTATTTACGTCCTTTATATGATGCATTATATCAGATTATGGGAGCAGAAAGCTTTTTAAAAAATATGGAAAAGGGTCTTATAGAGGTTGCACCGCTTGCTTATATGCGAGGACGTACACTTGATAATGCCTATATTATTCTTGATGAAGCCCAGAATACAACACCGGCTCAGATGAAAATGTTTCTTACACGTATCGGATTTGGTTCAAAAGTTATTGTCACAGGTGATGAGTCACAGAAGGATTTGCCTTCCGGCACACGTTCCGGACTTGATATTGCCTGTCGTGTCCTTCGGAATGTTGAGGGAATTGCCTTCTGCCATCTTACGAGTAAGGATGTTGTCAGACATCCGTTGGTACAAAAAATTGTAAAGGCGTATGAGGTTTACGAAGCAAAAGAACAGGCTAAAGAAAATAAGCAAAAGAATCATGTGAGGAATCGTTCCTCCCGTTGACAGACAGGAAAGGAGTATAAATGAATATTCAGTTATACTTGGAGAATGAAACCGATACCGTGTTTGATTTTTCTGAAAAGGAAACAGCAGAAGCAGTTATCGGTAAGGTATTGGAAAAAGAACAATGTCCGTTTGATGTAGAGATAAATATTTTGATTACGGATAACAGCGGAATACAGGAATATAATCGGCAAATGAGGCAGATTGATGCTCCGACGGATGTTCTGTCATTCCCAAACCTTGATTTTGAAACACCATCTGTTTTCAATATTAATTCCGGCAATGAAGCCGATTATATTAATCCGGAAACAGGTAATGTTATTTTCGGAGATATTATAATCAGTGCAGATAAGGTATTATCACAGGCCATAGAATACGGACATAGTTATAAACGGGAGTTTGCATTTCTGATTGCCCATAGTATGTATCATTTATGTGGATTTGACCATCTTACGGAAAGTGAAGCACATATAATGGAAACAAAACAGGAAGAAATATTAGGTCTGTTACAAATCACTCGCGAGCCAAACGGAAAGGGATAAAGCACGAATGAATACAAAGATATCTGTAAACTGCATTATGAAAATAATGAATGTCCTGTTTTTGGTTGTACTGGAAAATTTTATATTTGATGGAGGAATGGGATTTTTCGGCACATCATTCCTTGTTTTATCGGTGATATTTTATCTTTTTCTTGGAGGACTGTATAACAGTATTGCAAAGACAGTCAGTATCCGGAAAAATAAAGGGCTGAATTGTAATGCAAAGCATATTATTAAACCCGCTCTTATCTATGTTTTGTTTGTTGGTTTTATTATGTGTATTCTCTCTTTTTTGTTTGCCGACAAAATTACTTTGAAATTATGGGGGATTTCATATTCGGCACCGGTTATACAGCTTGTTTGTATTGCATTAATTATTAACGCTGTTGTGGATGTTATCTGCGGATATCAAAACGGAAACGGTAATTCTGTTATTGTTATTATTACAAGCATTTTACGTGCCGTTCTTCCGTTTGTTTTTGCCTTTTTCTGTGTTCCCGTAATCATCCGCTATGGTGAAAAAGTGGCTGCTCTACAAAAAAACGATGTTGTAATAAGTGCATATGCAGCATTAGGGGTTGCTCTTGTATATGTTATAACGATGCTTTTTGTGCTCATAGTTACCATTGCTTTACACATAAGAATGAATGTATTTCAGGATGACAGAAAAATGTTAAGAAGCATAGATTCAAAAAGAGCAGTAATGGGAGGAATGATAGTTTCATCTGTCCGTATTTCCGTAAATCAGATTTTTCCATTGGCATCTTTAGCGGCTGTTGCGGCAGCATATTTGCGTCTCGCATATAAATGCGGGATGAAACCGGAGAGTACATTTGTAAATGCAGGTATTATATTTGGGAAATTGCTCTTACCGATTTGGTTTGTATTTTTTATTTTTTCGGAATATATTGCAAGAGAAAAATACAAGCTCCATATGGACATGCGAAAGGATGAACATAAAACGGGAGCGGTACGCGCACAGTATATGATAAAAAACAGTTTTTTTATGCTACTTCCCCCGACTATGATTTTAACATTTCTGTCAGACCCGATTGTTAAGGTATTCTATTCGGGACAGTATATTATTTCTGCTAAATTTGTAAAGACAGGTGCTTTTATTTTACTGTTTGCGGGAATTTCATATACTTTGAATTCTATATTAAAAGCAATCGGTAAAGAAATAAATGTTCTGTTCATACAGTTTATCAGTTTTATTCTTCAGATGATTTTTTTGATTTTTATGTTATCAACAACAAACGGCAATAGTATGAATCTGATATATTCATTTTACTTTTTCTTTGGCTTACAGATTATTCTTTCTTCACTGATGCTTTATCGATATATACGTCTTAATTTGATGGATATTTTATTAAAGCTTGGAAAATATGGTGCTTCATCAATTGTAATGATGGTTTTGTTTATTATTCTTGATAAATTTATTATGATGAATGTTCTTTTGCTCCTTTTGAGTATGTTTTTCGGATATCTGCTTTATTATTTGACATTGCTTGCTTTAAAAGGTATCAGCAAAAGAGATGAAACATCATTGAAGTACACATTAAATTATTATCCGGTTAAATTTTTAAAGAGCCGCCTTCGCATGTAATTTAGAATATTTTTTATAAAAAATACTGATACTATTCAAAAAAAGGATTATAGAATATATATGAAATTTTTGAAAAGTATCAGTTTGTTTTGTCTGGTTTTTATTATGATTTTATTGGGGGCATACTTTTTGTTTTCCCGTAATTTACTTCCGTTACCTGCTAAGGCAGAAGAGGAAATTTTAACCGAAGCTTCCGAAAAGGAAGGCAGTACACAGGATTTGACCGTGAGCACCAAGCAGAATGTTACGACATGCGATACGGTTTATGAAGTGGAATCCTATATCGGCAATTCCTGTGTATACTCGACTGAAACACTGCCCTTTTCTTTTTTGGGATTAACCAGAGAAGAACTTTTAAAAGAAATGGAATTGTATGAGAAGAGTCCTTCGTTTGCAGATAAGCAAAAAGGATTTTTATCTATAGAATTGCTGAAATTTTCTCCTGACAGAATAATTGTAAAAAAAGTATATGCAAAGGAAAAGGAAAAAATCATATATTATCTGAAAGCAGTCAATCATGAACTGGTTGTGTTTAAATCGGATTCCGAAGAGCCCTATATGCCGACAGAACTTACTCTGGACATGCTTCCTTTTGATGTACAGCAAGAGATAATTGCAACGAAATGTTTTAATGACATTCGTGAAGTATATGACTTTTTGGAATCTTATACAAGCTGACTCGCAGCAGGAAAGGGAACCTATGAAAAAAATTCTGGTAATCGGAGCCGGTGCATCCGGAATGATGGCGGCAATACAGGCTGCAGAACATGGTAGTAAGGTTACTGTATATGAAAGAAATGACAGGGTAGGTAGAAAAATTCTGGCTACCGGGAATGGAAAATGTAATTTAACAAATCTCTGCATGGGCAGCGAATATTTTTATTGTGATAATCCAAAAAAACTCGAACGATATCTGGAAACGTTTTCAAATACGGATACCATTCGTTTTTTTGAAACACATGGACTTATGTTAAGAGACCGTGACGGATATGTTTATCCTTATTGCGAGCAGGCATCGGTTGTTTTGGATGTATTACGCAATGCTTTAAACGAATGTAATATAACGGTAAAGACAATGGTTAAGGATATTAAAATTGAATCCGGTAAAAAGGAAGACTTTTCAGTAGTTTCTTCCGCCGGGAAAGAAGTATTTGATGCAGTTATATTAGCCTGTGGAAGCAGAGCAGGTATAAAAAATCCCGACACAAGCGGATATGGCTATGCCAAAGCCTTCGGACATACGATTCATAAGCTGCTTCCGGCGCTTGTTCAGGTCAGATGCCATGAAGATTTCTTTCCGATGGTTTCGGGAGTCAGGTGTAAGGTTCGTCTTTCCCTGCTTTGTAATAATGTGAAAGAAGCAGAAGAAACCGGTGAATTACAGTTGACGGATTATGGAATATCGGGAATTCCTGTTTTTCAAATCAGCCGGGAAATTGCAGGAAATCTTGCACAAAAAAAAGCTGTTTCCGTTTTAATTGATTTTCTTCCGGATATGACAGAAACAGAATGGGTAGCATTTTACTCAGAGAGGCTGAAACAATATGTCGGGAGATGTGCAGAGAATTTTCTGCTGGGTATATTACATAAGAAGCTTTCCATTATGTTGCTAAAGCAATATGGAATAAAAACCTCCGAATGTATAAACAAACAAAACGAGGGTGCCTTAAAAACACTTTGTGAATCCATGAAGCATTTTACGGTTACTCCCAAAGAAGTTAACTCATTTGAACAGGCACAGGTCTGTCGTGGCGGAGTTGATTTTAATGAATTGGATGACAAACTGCAATCCGTTTTCAAAAAGAATCTTTATATCTGCGGAGAAATGTTGGATGTCGACGGAAAGTGCGGTGGTTATAATTTGCAATGGGCATGGACATCGGGCTGCATCGCCGGTATTGCAGCATCAGAATAATCAAAAAAGAAAGGCATAGAAATGCTTCAGATAAACCAGCTTAAGCTTCCGGTCGAGGAGGCTTCTACAAAAGAAAACGAATATTCTGCCTTGCTTTATCGTATTGCGGGCTCTCTGCATCTTAATTCAGATATGATAGATGAAATTCAAATTCAAAAAAAATCTCTCGATGCACGTAAAAAGCCGCAATTGTTTTATGTATATTGTATATCTTTTAAGATAAAAAATTCTTCGTTAGAAGAAAAAATATTAAAAAAGAAACATTCAGCCGATATTACACGTTTTAAACTTGTTTCATATCAGCTTGAAATGACCGGTACAAAGAAAATGCTGCACCGTCCCATTATTATCGGAATGGGACCGGCGGGATTATTCTGCGGCTATACACTTTCAAAAGCAGGATATTGTCCTGTTATTTATGAACGGGGAAAAAGAGTTGAAGAACGTATCAGGGATGTGGAGGAATTTTGGAAAAACGGTAAGCTGCTTATAAATTCAAATGTACAGTTCGGTGAAGGCGGTGCCGGAACCTTTTCTGATGGCAAATTAAATACGCTGATTAAAGATAAAAACGGAAGAAACAGGGAAGTATTGCGCATTTTTGTTGAAAACGGTGCACCGGAGCATATTTTGTATGACAGTAAACCGCATATCGGAACAGATATATTATCAAAAACGGTAGCATCAATGCGTAATAAAATGCTCGAATGGGGAGCAGAAATTAATTATGAAAGTACGGTTACGGATTTTAGAATTGAAAAAAATATCGTGACAGGGATTGAAATAAATAATAAGAAAATAATTCCGGCAGAAACGGTCATCCTTGCAATCGGTCACAGTGCAAGAGATACATTTGAAACGCTGTATCATCATAATATCCCAATGGTAGCTAAGGATTTTGCAGTGGGTATGCGCCTGCAGCATAGGCAGGAGCATATTGATTATATACAGTACGGAAGAGATAACAGAGGAAAAAGTTTTCCGGCCGCTTCCTATAAGCTTGCTGCAAAAACAGCGCAGGATCGGGGCGTATATTCTTTCTGTATGTGTCCGGGAGGTTATGTTGTGAATGCTTCAAGTGAAGAAAACAGACTTGCCATAAACGGTATGAGTTACAGCGGACGCAATGCAAATAATGCAAACAGTGCAATTATTATGTCTGTGACAAAAGCGGATTTTGGAAGTGATCATCCGCTTGCGGGAATTCATTTTCAAAGAGAATTAGAGGAAAAAGCCTATAAGCTTGGGAACGGAAGTATTCCAATTCAATACTATCATGATTTTACCGGAAAATCAGGCAAAAGAGAATATATTAAGGAGCCTTTTGAACCATGTATAAAGGGAAGCTATATTTTTTCTGATTTACGATCATTGTTTTCTGATTCCGTAAAAGCTGCTTTTATAGAAGGTATGACACAATTTGGTAATATTATTCCGGGCTTTGATGATGATTATTGTATTCTTGCCGGTGTAGAGAGCCGCACTTCGTCGCCGGTAAGAATTTTACGTGATACGGTATATGAATCCGAGGTTAAAGGGCTGTATCCCTGTGGTGAAGGTGCAGGTTATGCCGGCGGTATTACATCTGCGGCAATGGATGGACTTGCCATAGCAGAGGTAATTGCGAAAAAATACTATCCATAGTATAATAAATAGATTATGAATACATTTTCTTGGAGGAATGACGTGGAAAAGATACGTGAAGGAATAAAAGATAAAAAGCGGATTGTGATTAAAATAGGCTCTTCATCATTACAACATAAAGAAACAGGTGATTTGGACTACACAAAACTGGATGTACTCTGCAGGGAGCTTTGCAATATAAGAAATCAGGGTAAGGATGTTATTTTGGTAAGCAGTGGTGCCATTGCTGTCGGGAAAAAAGCCGTTGGTATTAAGGCACAGAGCCATGACGGAAGACACATGGGTTTTAAACAGGCGTGTGCGGCAATCGGTCAGGCCAGACTGATGATGACTTATCAGAAAATTTTTGCAGAATATAATCAGATTGCGGCACAGATTTTGATGACAAAGAATACAATTGTAGATGATGTTAATCGTGAGAATGCATATAACACGTTTTCTGAGCTCCTTAATCTGGGCGTTATTCCGATTGTAAATGAGAACGATACGGTGTCCACATATGAAATTCTTGTCGGAGAGGATGATGTCCTGATTGGGGACAATGATACGTTATCTGCTATCGTGGCATCTCTTGTGCATGCAGATTTATTAATTCTTTTATCTGATATTGACGGTTTATATTCGGATGACCCGCGCATTAATGATAAAGCCCGTTTTATTGAAGAGGTTGAAGAACTGACCGATGAATATATGAATATGGGCAAAAGCAGTACGGGAAGCAGTGTGGGAACGGGCGGTATGAATACAAAAATGAATGCGGCCAAAATTGCCACAAGTTGCGGAGCCGATATGATTATTGCTAACAGTAGTGATATTCGTATTATTCACCGTCTGATGGATGGACGTAATCTCGGTACATTGTTTAAAGCACACATGGATGAAAACTTTGATGTTATAGACTTTATTAAGAACATCCATTCATAGAAGGAGTCGGAAATGTCTAATAAAGAAATTGAAGATATGAATATGAAGGAAGTCATTGACAGAATTAATGCCTTATATCATAAATCGGAAGAGGAAGGTCTTACACCTGTTGAAAAAGAAGAGCAGCAGGCTCTTCGCCAGAAGTATATTCTGTCTGTCAGACGGAATTTGCGCGGACAGTTGAATAATATCAATATTCAAAATGAAGACGGTTCCATAACCAATCTCGGAGAAAAGCATGGAAACAAAAAACTCCATTAGAAAAAGGATACTGCCGCTGCGCAATGCATTGACAGAGGAAGAAATAAAAGAGAAAAGCCGCAAAATATGTGAGGCTGTATTGGATTCTGTTACTGTACGGCAGGCAGAAAATATTTTATGTTATGCATCCTATAAAAGTGAGACAGCAACTGATATTTTGATTCAAACGTTGCTTGAACGGGGAAAGAATGTATATCTGCCCAGAGTTTCGGAGAATGAAATGGATTTTTTCCGTATCCGTGATTGGAATGATTTATCATGTGGATTTAAAAACATACCGGAACCTGGTATGCATTGTCAGGAAAAATGCGATAAAAATACGGTAATGATTATGCCGGGATGTGCATTTTGCGAAAATGGTTCCCGTATCGGATACGGTAAAGGCTATTATGACCGTTATTTAACCCGGAATTTCTGTAAAGAGAGGATTGCATTGTGCTTTGAAATGCAGATAGTACCGGCATTTTCTGCTGATATTCATGATATTCCGGTAACTAAGATTTATACCGAAAAACGTGTGATTCATATATATGAGTCTTCCAAGAAACAAACATATTTGAAATAAAAAAGGATAAAGGAAAAATGGAATTTAAGAATGCACCGGCGTCTGTAAATCTTGAAGAAGGCAACAGACAGCATGAATATATGGAAAAAGTAAAAGAAATTATAGCAGAAAAGACGAGGAAAACCGGGAAAAAACCAACCTGTTGTGTAACAACCTTCGGCTGTCAGATGAATGCAAAGGACAGTGAAAAACTTGTCGGTATTCTGCAGGAAGTCGGCTATGAAGTTATTGACTCGGAGGAGGCGGATTTTGTAATTTATAATACCTGTACAGTCAGGGACAACGCCAATCAACGTGTGTACGGACGTTTGGGACAGCTTCAGTATTACAAAAAACATAAGCCTTCTATGAAAATAGCTCTGTGCGGATGTATGATGCAGGAGCCTTCCGTAATTGAAAAAATAAAAAAGAGTTATCGACAGGTGGACCTTATATTTGGTACACATAATATTTTTCGATTCGCAGAACTTCTGTATAAAACATTGACAAGCGATGAAATGGTTATCGATATCTGGAAGGAAACGGATAAAATTGTGGAATCCTTACCGGTTGAACGAAAATACTCATTTAAATCTGGGGTTAATATTATGTTTGGCTGTAATAATTTCTGCAGCTACTGTATTGTTCCCTATGTAAGAGGTCGGGAGCGAAGCAGAGAACCACAGGAGATATTAAATGAAATAAGGAACCTTGCTGAAGATGGCGTGAAAGAAGTTATGCTGTTAGGACAAAATGTAAATTCCTACGGAAAAAATCTGGATACACCCATTTCATTTGCAAAACTTTTAACTGAGGTTGAAAAAATAGACGGAATAGAGCGGATTCGTTTTATGACATCCCATCCGAAGGATTTATCCGATGAATTAATTTCGGTTATGAAGAACTCGAAGAAAATCTGCCGACATCTGCATCTTCCTCTGCAGTCAGGTTCTACCCGTGTATTAACAAGAATGAACCGCAGATATACAAAAGAATCTTATCTGGCATTGGTCGAGAAGCTGCGCAGTGAAATCCCGGATTTGGCTCTTACAACAGATATTATTGTCGGCTTTCCGGGAGAAACTCCTGAGGATGTAGATGATACCATTGATGTAATACGTAAAGCTCGCTTTAATAATGCATTTACTTTTATATATTCCAAACGGACAGGAACACCTGCCGCAGCAATGGAGGATCAGATTCCGGAAGAGGAAGCACAGAAGCAGTTTAACCGTGTCCTGGAAGCCGTACTTAAAACTGCACAGGAGCAGACAGGTATGCTTAAGGGTCTTGTCAAAGATGTTCTTGTAGAAGAAATAAATGAACATGATGCTTCTCTTGTAACCGGAAGGTTATCCAATAATACACTGGTACATTTTAAGGGTGATACGTCTTTAATCGGTCATATTGTACCTGTACGTTTAACGGAAGCAAAAGGTTTTTACTATTTGGGCGAACTTGTTTAAAATACAGAGAAAGAGGAAAAAATTGTGGCAGAATTAACCCCTATGATGCAGCAATACATCGCAACAAAGGAACAGTATAAAGATTGTATCTTATTATATCGTCTCGGTGATTTTTATGAATTGTTCTTTGATGATGCTATTGTTGTTTCAAAGGAGCTTGAATTAACTTTAACGGGAAAAAGCTGTGGTATGGAAGAACGCGCGCCTATGTGTGGTGTTCCGTATCATGCTATCGAAGGATATCTGAATAAATTAGTTTCTAAAGGCTACAAGGTCGCAATTTGTGAGCAGATGGAGGACCCGAAGCTTACAAAAGGGATTGTTAAAAGAGAAGTTACCCGTATTGTGACCCCCGGAACCAATCTGAATGCACAATCCTTTGAGGATAATAAGAACAATTACCTGATGTGTATTGCCTATTATGATGAAATTATCGGAATCTCCATTGCGGATGTTACCACCGGTGATTATTATCTTACGGAAGTATCGGATAAAAACCAGCTTCTGGATGAAATTGTGAAATATAATCCTGCTGAAATAATTTGTAATGATGCGTTCCTTGTCAGCGGAATACAGATTGAAGAATTAAAAAACCGTCTTGGTATCTGTATTTTTTCTTTGGATCCTCATTTTTTTGACGAAGAACAATGTAAAAAGATTTTATTAAAGCATTTCCATGTTTTGTCCCTTCAGGGAATCGGCATTGAAGAGTTTCCAATCGGAACAGTCGCAGCCGGAACCCTGATGCAGTATTTGTATGATACTCAAAAAAATACGCTGAATCATCTGACGCATATTTATCCGTATCTGACAAGTAAATATATGCTGCTTGACAGTTCAACAAGGCGTAATCTTGAATTATGTGAAACTCTGCGTGACAAACAGAAAAAAGGCTCGCTGCTTGGTGTTCTGGATAAGACAAAAACAGCGATGGGCGGCAGATTATTAAGAAAATATATTGAACAGCCTCTGATTGATAAGGATAAAATAATATACAGACAGGATGCCATTGATGATTTCTGTAAGAATCCCTGCGAACGTGATGAAATCCGTGAATATTTGAATCCTGTATATGATTTGGAACGCCTGATTGGAAAGATTAGTTTTCATACGGCAAATCCGCGGGATTTAATTGCGCTTGCCACATCCCTTCGTATGCTTCCTCCGATTAAAACTGTTACGGGAGGTATGAACGCGGAAGCATTGCTTCATATTTCGGAAGCAATTGATGGATTAGAGGATATCTGTACTCTGATAGACGAAGCCATTATTGATGAACCGCCGCTGCAGATAAGGGAAGGTGGTATTATTCGTGACGGCTATGACAAAGATATTGATACACTTCGTCATGCAAAAACAGAGGGGAAGAGCTGGCTTGCCGCGCTGGAAACAGAAGACAGGGAACGTACAGGAATTAAAAATCTGCGCATCAAATATAATAAGGTTTTCGGATACTATTTTGAGGTAACCAATTCATTTAAGAATATGGTACCCGATGATTATATCAGAAAACAGACTTTAACAAATGCAGAACGCTATACCACACCGCGTTTAAAGGAATTGGAAGACACAATTTTAAATGCGGAAGATAAGCTTGTGACACTGGAATATGATAAATTTTGTGAGATTCGTGATTTTATAGCCGGACAGCTTGAGAGAATCCAGAAAACCGCGCATGAAATTGCAAGATTAGATGTATTTGCATCTTTTTCACTTGTTGCCGAGCAAAACCATTATGTACGTCCGTCATTAAATGAAAAAGGAATTATACAGATTAAGGATGGCAGGCATCCCGTAGTGGAAAAGGTCATAGAACATGATATGTTTATTCCGAATGATACTTATCTTGATAATGGAAAAAACTGTATTTCTATCATTACCGGACCCAATATGGCGGGAAAATCTACATATATGCGCCAAAGTGCGTTAATTGTTTTAATGGCTCAGATTGGCTCCTTTGTTCCGGCAAAGAAGGCCAATATCGGGATTGTAGACCGCATTTTCACGAGGGTCGGTGCATCGGATGATCTTGCCAGCGGACAAAGCACCTTCATGGTTGAAATGAATGAAGTCGCAAATATACTGCGTAATGCAACGCCGGACAGTTTATTGATTTTAGATGAAATCGGACGCGGAACATCAACATTTGACGGTTTAAGTATTGCATGGTCTGTAATCGAATTTATCTCTAACACAAAAATACTCGGCGCGAAAACGTTGTTTGCAACCCATTATCACGAATTAACAGAGCTTGAGGGGAAGATAAACAATGTTAACAATTATTGCATTGCGGTAAAAGAAAAAGGTGATGATATTGTTTTCCTACGTAAAATAATTAAAGGCGGCGCGGACAGAAGCTATGGTATTCAGGTTGCAAAGCTTGCCGGTGTTCCGGAGATTGTAATTGAGCGTGCAAAAGAGATTCTATCCGAATTGTTGGATAAGGATATTTTGGAAAAGGTGCAGAATATTTCTGTTCCACAGAAATATGATTCAAAAAACAAAACGGAAAAACCGGATGATTTGGAACTAAATCAACTGTCTTTGTTTGATACGGTAAAGGATGAAGATGTAATTGAAGAGTTGAAAAAGATTGATATTAGTACCCTGACGCCATTAGATGCGTTGAATACGCTTTATCGATTGCAGAACAAGCTTAATAACCGTTGGAAACACGAAGATTGATTGTAAATTGTAAGGAGAAACAGATGGCGAAAATCGAAATTCTAAGCGAAGAAACCATTGATAAAATTGCAGCAGGTGAGGTGATTGAACGTCCTTCCAGTGTTGTAAAAGAATTGGTTGAGAACGCCATTGATGCGAAAGCAACAGCCGTTACGGTTGAAATCAAAGAGGGCGGTATCACTTTTATACGTGTTACCGACAACGGAGAAGGTATTGAAAAAAGCCAGATAAAAAATGCCTTTTGTCGTCATGCAACGAGTAAACTGCATGACGCTTCGGAACTGTCTGCTATTGAAACATTGGGCTTCAGAGGAGAGGCACTGTCAAGTATTGCTGCTGTTTCCCAGGTTGAACTGATTACTAAAACCAAGTCCGAACTGACCGGTGTTCGATATACGATTGAAGGAGCATCGGAAAAAGGCATGGAAGAGGTTGGTGTTCCGACCGGAACGACTATACTTGTGAAAAATCTTTTTTTTAACACTCCGGTACGCCGTAAATTTTTGAAAAGTCCGATTACCGAGGGCAGTTACATATATGAATTATGTGAGCGTATGGCATTGTCAAAGCCGGATGTTTCATTCCGTTTTATTCAGAACGGACAGGTTAAGTTTCATACATCGGGAAACGGAGATATCTCCGAATTGGTATACCGGATTTACGGAAAGGATATTGCAAAGGAACTGATACCTGTTAATCAAAAGGGAAAGGACATTTTCATACACGGAGTTATCGGAAAACCTTCCGTCTGTCGGTCCAACCGTAACTTTGAAAATTATTTTGTAAACGGAAGGTATATAAAGAGCAGTTTGATTTCAAAAGCAGTAGAGGAAGGTTATGATGCTCATCTGATGCAGCATAAATTTCCGTTTTTTATACTGAATATTGATGTATCACCTGAGAATGTGGATGTTAATGTGCATCCCACAAAAATGGATGTACGATTTTCGAATGGTGAATATTTCTATGATTATATCTCAAGCTGTATAAGTACTTTTTTAAAGATGCAGGAGCTTATTCCCAAGGTCGCACTGACAGAAGAAAAAAAGGAAGAACCTGTACCGGTTTCTGTAAAGGTGCCGGAGCCGTTTGAAGAAAAAAGAAACATCATCGGTTTAATTAAGGAAAATGAATCCGCACGAAGTACTTTGCCGCAAAATAATATTATTAAAGCAAATCAGGCAGTCTATGTTAAGCAGCCGGAACAGATGTCCTTATTTGATACTCCTTTTTTATCAAAAGAAGCAGAGTATGATTATCAGATACTCGGGCAGGTATTTGATACCTATTGGCTGATTTCTTACCACGATAAGCTTTTAATTGTGGACCAGCATGCCGCACATGAAAAAGTAAAATACGAACGTCTTGTAAAACATTTTAAAGAAAAAACACTGGAAACCCAAACCTTAAATCCACCGGTAATAGTTTCACTTTCTGCAAAAGAACAGACGGTTTTGGAGGAATACGGACAATACTTTGAAAATCTCGGCTTTACGGTAGAGGATTTCGGCAGTAATGAAATCGCAATCCGCACCGTTCCGCTTGACTTATATGGTCAAAATGAAAAGGAAATGTTTTTGTCCTTGTTGGATGAATTATGCAGTGATATGCCTCGCGGAAGGCAGGAGTTGATTTATGAAAAAATTGCCTCCATGTCATGTAAGGCTGCCGTTAAGGGAAATAATCGCCTGAGTGAAGAAGAAGTAAAGGCTCTAATCGGAGAGTTAATGACTTTGGATAATCCGTATCATTGTCCGCACGGAAGACCGACAATTATTTCCATGACAAAATATGAATTAGAAAAGAAATTTAAACGAATAATCTAAGGAATGATATGTATAAAGAGAAACCAGCTCTAATTATTTTAACAGGTCCGACAGCAGTCGGAAAAACCGAGCTTTCGATACGTCTTGCAAAAGAAATAAACGGTGAGATTATCAGTGCCGATTCCATGCAGGTGTATAAAGGAATGGATATCGGAACCGCAAAAATTACGGAAGAGGAAAAACAGGGGGTTCCACACCACTTATTGGACTGCTTTGAACCGGATGAAACATTTAATGTTTCGGTTTTTCAAAAAATGGCTCAGAAAGCAATTGAGGAAATTCATGCAAGAGGAGCGGTTCCGATTCTGACAGGCGGAACGGCATTTTATATCCAGGCACTCTTGTACGGAATTGATTTTACGGAAGAAAACCATGATGATTCCTACCGTAATTCACTGTATGAACTCGGAGAAACCGAGGAAGGAAAAATTGAGCTTTATAAAAGATTAAAAAATTATGATCCGGAATACGCTCAGACTGTTCATTATAATAATCTGAAACGTGTCGTTCGTGCTTTGGAATACAGACATTATACCGGCAGAAAATTTTCCGAATATAATGAGCTGCAAAGAAAACGTAAGGCACAATACCGTTTTTGTTATTTTGTATTAAATGATGACAGAGCACATTTATATGACCGTATTAACAGAAGAGTAGATATTATGATGAAAGACGGCCTTGAGAGTGAAGTGCATGCGCTGTTGGAAAAAGGCTACACACCGGACCTTGTTTCCATGCAGGGAGTCGGGTATAAAGAAATGCTTGCTTATTTTGAAGGAAAAGAGTCATTGGCGGATGCAATCGACACAATTAAAAAAAATACACGTCATTTTGCAAAACGCCAGCTCACATGGTTTCGAAAGGAAGAGGATGTAATCTGGATAAATAAACAGGACTTTGATTATGATAATTCAAAAATATTGGATTATATTTATAGTTATACAAAAGCAATCGGAATAGAAAAGGAATAGCTTATGCAACAATTGTATGAAGAATTAGGGATAGACAAAGAAGTGGCAGCATTTGGAGAGAGCATACTTGCCGGATTAAAGGAGCGCTTTGAAGCTATTGACAAGAATGCCGAATATAACCAGTTAAAAGTAATTAAGGCGATGCAGGCGTGTCATGTAAGCGAAGCATGTCTGCTTGGCACGACCGGATATGGTTATAATGATGTCGGAAGAGATACGCTTGAAGCTGTTTATGCCAAATTATTCGGGACAGAGGATGCACTGGTACGTCCGCAGATTACCTGTGGCACACATGCTTTGGCACTTGCTCTGATGAGTAATCTTCGTCCGGGGGATGAATTGCTTTCCCCTGTCGGAAAACCGTATGATACATTGGAAGAAGTAATCGGAATCCGTGAAAGTAAAGGCTCTCTCAAGGAATACGGAATACGATACCGACAGGTCGATTTACTTTCGAACGGTGAATTTGATTATGAAGGAATTCGTGCGGCAGTAAATGATAGTACGAAGCTTGTCACCATTCAACGCTCAAAAGGGTATCAGACACGAAAAACTTTGTCGGTCGAACGCATCGGAAAGCTGATTGCCTTTATAAAAAATATAAAACCGGATATTATCTGTATGGTTGATAATTGTTACGGGGAATTTGTCGAAGTAATAGAGCCTACCGATGTGGGTGCTGATATGATTGTTGGTTCCCTGATTAAGAATCCGGGTGGTGGGCTTGCACCGATTGGCGGTTATATTGCAGGAAAAAAAGAATGCGTTGAAAATGCAGCATTTCGCCTGACCTCTCCGGGACTCGGAAAAGAGGTAGGTGCCTCGCTTGGAATTTTAAAAGATTTTTATCAGGGATTGTTTCTTGCACCGACAGTTACCGCCGCCGCATTGAAAGGAGCTGTGTTTGCAGCCGCATGTCTGGAAAAATTAGGGTTTTCGGTTGTTCCCGACAGCACCGAAAGCCGTCATGATATTATTCAGGCGGTTACCTTCGGCTCGAAGGAAGGGGTAATCGCATTTTGCCGGGGAATACAGGCAGCCGCACCCGTAGACAGTTTTGTTGTTCCGGAACCTTGGGATATGCCCGGATATGACGCACCTGTTATTATGGCTGCGGGAGCGTTTGTATCAGGAAGCTCAATTGAACTTAGTGCCGACGGACCGATTAAGCCTCCTTATGCAGTTTATTTTCAGGGCGGATTAACTTTTCCGCATGCAAAGTTCGGTATTTTAAAGGCGTTACAAAGCCTGAAAAATGCCGGTGTAATCCCTTCATTTGAAAAATGATATTATGATGCGGTATAAATATTTACCTGTCATCTTGGTTTAATATGTGTCGAGAAAAGTCATCATGGTGCGAAAAAAAATAATGTGAATCGGTGTACATAAAACACGAAATATGATAATATTCGTTTAGATATTTACACAGAAAAGAGGAATACATGAAGAGAAAAAATAATTGGACATGCCTTTTACTGATTCTTGTCGGAATCGTTTTAGGCGGTTTTATCGGCAGTCTTTTTGGAAGTTCATGGTTGAATTATGGGCAGACCTTTGGATTAACCAATCCTGTTACCCTTGATTTAGGTATTTTGGTAATTACATTCGGACTTACAATCAAGATTACGATTGCAAGTATCATCGGTGTGGTTATCGGGATTTTTATTTACAGATTTATTTAGTTCATAAAGGCTTAAAAGAAAAAGTTACCTATAGAAAGGAGCAGTAACGTTGTCTAACAATACTTTTGGAATGGACCTCGGTACAAGTAATATCAAAATTTATAATAAGGCTGAGGATAGTTATTTTATTGAAAAAAATATGATTGCCATAGAAAATAAAAATACATTATTGGCATACGGAGATTCTGCATTTGAAATGTATGAAAAGGCACCGGTTAATATTCAGACTTCTTATCCTGTATGCAATGGTGTTATCGCAGATATAAAAAATATGGAAACATTGGTAAAATATTTTATTTCTGATTTATCAAAGGGCAGTTTAAAGCCATGTGATTTTTATGTGGCAGTTCCTACCGACGTTACGGAGGTTGAAAAAAGAGCATTTTATGATCTGATTAAGGATGCCGGTGTGAAAGCACGCAAGGTCATGGTTGTGGAAAAAGCAGTAGCAGACGGCTTGGGACTGGGAATCGATGTAAAAACCTCTCAGGGTGTTTTGGTTGTAAATGTAGGGTATGCGACAACAGAAATATCAATTCTTTCATTAGGCGGTATTGTTCTCAGTAAGCTGATTAAAATCGGCGGCCATAAATTTGACGAAGCAATTCGTGCGGCTGTCCGCAAAGAGTATAACCTTATAATCGGAGAGAAAAGTGCTGAAAAGATTAAAATTAATCTTTCTGAGCTGGAATCGTCCGATAAATCCGCACTTGTTTACGGACGAGATATTGTAACAGGACTTCCTATTGAAAAAATGATACCGACAGATCTTGTAGATGAAGCATTGGAAGAACATTTTATCTCAATTATAGATTCCATTAAAGTGATTTTGGAAAGAACACCTCCGGAATTAGGGGCTGATATTTACCGTCATGGACTTTATTTAACCGGCGGAGCTTCCCAGGTGAGTCATTTTGCGGCTATGGTGCAGAAGGGAACAGGCTTAAAGGTCAATGTTGCTGAAAATCCTCTTGAAACGGTTGCGGTCGGACTTTCCAAAATAATCAAAGATGATAATTATAAATCACTTGCATATGCAATAGAAGGAATGGGTGTAAAATGAGTCCTGTTTTAAAGAGAAAAAGGGAAAAGTTCCATCTTCCGAACAAATATCTTCTCTTTTTACTGACTTTATTTTGTGTTGGTATGATGATATTATCCTTTACTACCAATTTTCTTGCTGCCCCTTTGAATTATATCAGCAGTTACCTGATTGTTCCTTTTGAAAAAGGTCTGACAAGTGTCGGTACATATGCTCTTGAAAAAACGAAGCAGCTTCAGGAGTTAAGCTATGTATTAAAAGAAAACGAGCAGCTGAAGGAACAGATTAACGAGCTGACAATAGAGAATACGCTTTTACAGCAGGAAAAGTACGAACTGACAAAATTGAGAGAATTGTACGAGCTTGATGCCGAATATGAAAATTACAACAAAATCGGTGCCCATATTATATCCCGTGATTCATCAAACTGGTACTCTTCGTTTGTCATAGACAAAGGCTCTGATGATGGGATAAAGGTTAACTGTAATGTAATTGCAGGAAGCGGATTGGTAGGAAGAGTTGTGGAAGTGGGACCAAATCATGCAAAGGTTATCTCTATTATTTCAGACGGAATCAATACAAGCGGTATGATTTTAGCCAGCGGGGACAATTTAATTGTAACCGGAAATCTTACAACAATGGCAGAGGGAAAAATAGAATACAGCCAATTAATTGATAGTAAAAATAAAGTAACTGTCGGAGATAAGATTGTCACATCCAATATATCCGACCAATATCTTCCGGGTATTTTAATCGGGTATATCAGCAGTATTGCTACAGACTCGAATAATCTTACAAAATCAGGATATGTGACACCGGTAGTTGATTTTGAACACTTAAATGAGGTTCTTGTCATTAAGGAGCTTAAGCAGTTGCCTTAAGCATATTAACTGTGTATTGCCAAATAAAACAAACAGGATGAGATAATGAAAAAAGCAATCTTTGCAGGTATAATTTTATTTTGCTGTTATATATTACAAACAACACTTTTTGCTTTGTTTAACATCGGTGGAATACGCCCCAATTTATTGATTATCGTAACTGCATCATTGGGTTTTTTAGGAGGGCAGAAAACCGGTATTTATACCGGTTTTTTCAGTGGTTTACTTATTGATATCTGCCTGCGTACAGTATATGGTGCCAATGCACTTCTTTATATGTATGTCGGGTACAGTTGTGGATGCTTAAAGAAGGTTCTTTATCCAAAGGATATTAAATTACCTCTGCTTTTTATTGCAGGGAGTGATTTGGCATATAATATTTTGTTTTATTTTTTGAATTTTCTGTTTCGCGGAAGATTTGAATTTCTGTATTATTTTCGGCATATTATTCTGCCTGAGGTAGTTTATACCTCCATTATGGCATGCATTTTATATCCTTTCATCCATTTTATCATGATGCGCATTGAAGTGTCGGAGAAAAAAGGAGAACAGACGATTGATTAAACGTTTTAAAGATAATTATATAAATACCACAAACGGAAGAATTATTGTCCTTTTATTGTTTTTTTTTCTGTTATCTTCCCTTCTTACTGCGAGATTGTTTGTATTACAGATTATTAACGGAGAAGAGACACTTGAGGAATTTACATTAAAGATTCAGAAGGAACGTACCATTAACAGTACGCGAGGAAAAATATTCGACAGAAACGGCGTACTTCTTGCTTATAATGAGCTGGCATATAACGTTACGATTGAAGATGTCTATGAATCGGGCACTGATAAGAACAAAAACATAAATGAGACTCTTCTTAAGGTTATAAAAATTATCGAGAAGAATGGCGATAAAATTGTAAACGATTTTAGTATTATTTTGGATGAAAACGGTGAGTTTGCATTTACTCTGGAGGGAACACAGCAGAAACGTTTTCTTGCGGATATATACGGAAGAACAAAAATATCTGATTTAAAATACAAAGAAGAAACCGCGTCAGCGGATATGGTAATGGAATATTTGTGCGGCTATTCCAAATACGGAATAGGTGAGTCCCTTGACCCTGAAAATCCGCGTGATTCCTTTGTTGTATTTCAGGGATATACGAAAGAAGAACAGCTAAAGCTTGTTACAATACGCTATGCCATGAGCTTAAACAGCTTCCAGCAGTATATTCCTACCGTTATAGCTACAGATGTGGATGAAAAAACGGTTGCCAGCATCATGGAAAACAGTACTGAATTTACCGGAGTGTCTATTACGGAGGATAATATCCGTAAATATGTTGACAGTAAATACTTTTCTCAGATTTTGGGTTATACCGGTAAAATTTCAGAAGAGGAATATCTTACATTAAATAATCAGGAAATTACGGAAAACAATGAACGGACGACCAGAAAACGAAATGATTATACTTTAACGGATATGATTGGGAAAGCCGGAATTGAGCAGACAATGGAAACCTACTTACAGGGTGTAAAAGGACATGAAACCATTTTTGTAAACAATCTCGGTAAAGTAATTGAAAGCACCAATCTGGTAGAGCCTGTCGCAGGGAATGATGTTCATCTGACGATTGACCATGATTTACAGGTTGCAGCTTACAATATTTTAGAGCAGAAGCTTGCCGGTATCTTGTTAAGTAAAATTATTAATGTAAAAGAGTACAATCCGCCTGAACGTCCATCTGCAAGTCAGTTGAAAATTCCGATTGATGATGTTTATTTTGCTCTTTTTAATAATAATGTCATCGATATCAAGCAATTTGAAGATGAAGATGCCGGAGAAAATGAGAAAGCGGTTTATGAAGCCTTTATAGAAAAACAGAATAAAGTTTTTGAACGTCTGACGGAAGAATTAAATGAAAATCGGACTCCGTATAAAGAATTACCGGAAGAATATCAGATATATCAAAGCTATATTGTATCTATGCTGTCAGCAGAAGGAATTCTGCTAAATGATAAGATTGACAAAGAGGATGAGGTGTACCGGGCATGGAAAACAGAAGAAACCATCAGTCTCAGAGAGTTCCTTGATTATTGCATTTCTCAGAATTGGATTGATGTTACCAGGATTGCACTGAAAGCCGAATATTCCGACTCATCTGAAATTTTTCAACAACTGACAGCGGATATTTTGGAATTATTAAAGCATAATACTGAGTTTTCCAAAAAACTTTATCGTTATATGATAAACGGCAACAATATAGACGGAAGACAGATTTGTATGATTTTATTGGAGCAGGATGCTGTTTCCATTACGGAAAAGGAAGAAGAAAAGTTTATAACAAAACAGATATCCCCCTATAATTTCATGTTGTTTTTAATCGAAAATCTTTATATTACACCGGCGCAGCTTGCACTTGACCCTTATTCGGCTTCTGTTGTCATTACAAATGTAGAAGGCGAAGTCCTTGCTTTGGTAACATATCCGAGCTATGACAATAACCGTCTTGCAAATTCCATTGACTCGGAATATTATGCTTCTCTGCGTAAGGATTTATCCAATCCGTTATGGAATTATGCGACACAGCAGAAAACAGCTCCCGGTTCCACATTTAAAATGGTATCTGCAACAGCGGCTTTATGTGAAGAGGTTGTTACAACAAAATCTACGATTACCTGTAAAGGCTTATTCGACAGATTTGCGAACGAACAATACAGATGCTGGATTTATCCGGGTGCACATGGCTCACTTACCGTTTCGGGAGGTATTGAAAATTCATGTAATGCATTCTTCTATGAAGTCGGTTATCAGCTAAGCCAGACAGCTGACGGAGCCTATGATGCTGATCTTGGTCTTGAAAAATTGTCTAAATATGCAGATTTATATGGTCTTTCAGAAAAATCCGGTGTTGAGATTGAAGAATCTGTTCCGGAGGTTTCCGATGAATATCCAGTATTATCTGCCATTGGACAAGGTACCAATAACTATACAACCGTGGGTCTTGCAAGATATATTACCACCGTTGCAAACAGCGGAACCTGTTATAATCTTACACTTCTTGATAAAGTAACCGACTCAAACGGAAATCTGATTGTTGATTATTCTCCGTCGGTGCGTAATACCATTGAACTTCCTGCAAGCTACTGGAATGCAATTCACTCAGGAATGAAACGTGTGGTAGAGAAAAAAACATATTATCAGGATTTAGGCGTTACTGTTGCGGGGAAAACCGGAACTGCCGAAGAAAATCGTAACCGTGCCAATCATGCATTGTTTGTCAGTTATGCGCCTTTTGAGAATCCGGAAATAACGGTATCTACACGAATTGCATTTGGATATACATCGGAATATGCCGCAAATCTGACCCGTGATATTTATAAATATTATTTTGATTTAGAGGAAGAAGATTCAATTCTAACCGGTACGGCTGTTATTCCGGATGCCGCAGCAACTACTGCAGATTAAGGAGAATTCTTTTTATGAAAAATTTGATTGTCATGAAAAGCTTTCAGAATGGAATTTCCATCCATATGGATGAAGAGGCTTCTTTTAAGGACATTCTTTCTGAAATAGCAGATAAATTTACAAATGCAAAAGCTTTTTTCAAAGATATAAAGGTAGCTTTATCTTTAGAGGGAAGAAGCTTGAGTACGGAAGAGGAAAAGCAGATTATCCAAACAATTACGGAGAATTCGGACGTGCAAATCATTTGTTTGATTGGAAAAAATGAGGAATCAAACAAAAGTATTATTAAAGCGTTAAAACGTGTGGATGCTGAAAAAGAGGAATACAACGGTCGGTTTCACCGTGGCTGTCTCCGCGCCGGACAGATTCTTGAAACAGAGGGGAGTGTTGTAATCATAGGCAACGTGGAAAAGGGTGCTTCTGTTATTGCTTCTAAGGATATTATAGTTATCGGTGCATTATATGGTGAGGCTTATGCCGGAGCATCCGGAAATGAATCGCATTTCATCTGTGCACTGAAGTTTGAACCCGAAAAGTGTAAAATCGGTGATATCCGCTGCCATAAATCAAAGGAGAAAGGCATATTCAGTAATAAAAATAAATACATGCCTCAAATTGCCCATATAGAAAATCAAGAGATACGCATAGATAACATTACAAAAGAATTGCTGGAGAATTATTCTTTATCATAAGGCTTTTCCAGAGGACAAAAGAATGTCCTTTCGGACATTCTTCACATATTTATCATAATGCTTTAAGAAGGAGAAAAAAAATGTGTGAAGTAATTGTCGTTACCAGTGGAAAAGGCGGTGTGGGAAAGACCACCACAACCGCAAACGTAGGAAGTGGTCTGGCGCAGGCGGGAGCAAAAGTTCTTTTAATTGATACTGATATCGGTCTGCGTAATTTAGATGTTGTAATGGGCCTTGAAAATCGTATTGTCTATAATCTGGTAGATGTTATTGAGGGAAACTGTCGTCTGAAACAGGCACTTATCCGTGACAAACGATACAACAATCTTTTCTTGTTACCTTGTGCCCAGACAAAAGATAAAACATCTGTAAATGAAACTCAGATGAGACGGCTGATAGAACAGGTTTCAGATGATTTTGATTATATTCTTCTGGATTCTCCGGCAGGAATTGAGCAAGGGTTTAAAAATGCAATTGCAGGTGCAACACGTGCATTTGTTGTTACAACGCCTGAAGTATCTGCAATACGAGATGCAGATAGGATTGTCGGTCTGTTAGAGGCAAACGAATTTACAAAAATTGATTTGATTATCAATCGTATCCGATATGATTTGGTAAAACGTGGCGATATGATGACTGCGGAGGATGTTGTTGATATTTTATCCATTCCTTTAATTGGAGTGATACCGGATGATGAAAATGTTGTAATAGCTACTAACCGTGGCGAGCCTCTTGTAGGTTCCCAGACACTTGCAGGACGTGCCTACCGAAATATATGTTACAGGGTTTTAGGCAGACAGATTCCGATAGAAACAGGTAAACCGGTTTCCTTTTTTTCAAGACTATCAGGGGTTTTTCATAAAGGGAAGGAGGAATCTGCATGTTAAGATTATTCGGGAAAAAATCCTCCAGGCAGATTGCCCGTGACCGCTTAAAAATTTTATTAATATCAGATAGGATGAATTGTTCTCCTCAAATGATGGAACTGATAAAAAACGATATAGCAAAAGTGATTTCGAAATACATGAAAATAGACACAGACAGTATGGAAATTGAAATCAGCAATACTTCTTCAAAGGGAAAAATAGTAAAACACCCTACATTGTATGCCAATATTCCCATACTGGATATGAAGAATGGATAAAAAATGTTCAGACAATATAAAATAAGGAACTATGATTTTAAATTAATACTATTTGTAATACTTCTCAGTATTATAGGATACCTTGCTGTAGGTAGTGCAAAGGAATCTGTACAGGATAAGCAATTGTACGGTATTTTTGTCGGAATTGTCATTATGGTGGTTCTTTCACTGATTGACTACTCACATTACTTATTTTTCTATTGGGGCTTTTACATCTTAAATATTATACTTCTTTCTGCCGTGTTGATATTTGGACGTGAGGTCAATGGTTCTAAGCGCTGGATTGAAATTGGAATACAATTTCAACCCTCTGAACTTGCCAAAATTTTATTGATTTTATTCTTTGCACAGTTTATTATGAAATATAAAGATAAGATTAATTCAGTACGGATTCTTTTGTTATCCGTTATACTTTTGGCAATACCGCTTTCTCTGGTGTATTTGGAACCGGACCTTTCTACCAGTATTATGATTATACTTACCTTTTGCGTTATGCTGTTTGTCGGTGGATTGAGTTATAAATTTATTGGCGCCGTATTGGCGATATTGGTTCCGACAGTGGTAGCTTTTTTTACAATTATATTAAGACCGGGAGGCGAAGAATTATTACCGGAGGGATTCAGGTATCAGATTGGGCGTATTCTTGCATGGATTCAGCCTGAAAAATATGCCGATTCTACAGCCTATCAACAGCTAAACTCCATTACTGCCATCGGTTCGGGACAACTGTATGGAAAAGGGCTGGATAATAATGTTATTGCCTCCGTTAAAAACGGTAATTTTATCTCAGAACCTCAAACAGATTTTATTTTTGCTGTTATTGGGGAAGAGTTAGGATTTCTAGGCAGCTTTTCTGTTGTATTACTGATTTTTCTGATAGTATGGGAGTGCTTGAGGATAGCAAGAAATGCAAAAGATACTGCAGGAAGCATTATTGCTTCGGGAATGGCCGGGTTGATTGGGCTGCAGGCATTTTTAAATATTGCGGTAGCAACAGGATTAGCACCAAATACCGGAATACCGTTACCGTTTGTAAGTGCCGGACTGACTTCTCTTATTGTTTTATATGGTGGGATAGGTATTGTATTAAACATCGGGCTGCAGCATAAGAAATACTAGAATTGCCCAGAAAAGAGGATTATAAATGAATATTGCATTGATTGCTCATGATTCAAAGAAAAAACTTATGCAGAATTTCTGTATTGCATACAGAGGAATACTCAGTAAAAATTCTTTATATGCTACAGGGACAACGGGCAGATTAATTGAAGAGGTAACCAATTTATCCGTTCATAAGTATCTGGCAGGTCATTTGGGTGGAGAGCAGCAGATTGGTGCTTCTATAGAACATAATGAAGTTGATTTAGTTATCTTTCTTCGTGAACCATTAACCCCCAAGATGCATGAACCGGATGTTAACAACATTGTCAGATTATGTGATATGCACAATATTCCGCTTGCGACAAATCTGGCAACAGCAGAACTGTTGATTAAGTCATTAGACAGAGGAGATTTAGAGTGGCGTGAAATGTATAAATAAGCGATATGCCTGTTTTATCATAAACTCCATATTCATTATTTCATTATGCGGCTGTGGGAAAGACAAGCCTGCGTTAAGCTATGAACGAACAGTTACAATGCAAAACCCTGTGTCCCAATCGCAGACGGCAGACACCTTTTCATCTGATTTATGTGTAATTAACGGTAATTATTATAGCGATACAGATGTTTCCATGGAAAAAGAATCTGCAGCGGGATTATTTGATATTAATCATAATAAAGTGATATATTCCCAAAATATCCATGAGCGCATGAATCCGGCCAGTCTGACAAAAATTATGACCGCATTGGTTGCAATTAAATACGGAAATACGGATGATACTATTATCTGTTCTCCGAATGTTAAAATAAATGAGGCAGGTGCAACCGTATGTGGGCTGAAGCCGGGAGACAGGCTGACGCTTAATCAGGCACTTCATGCTTTACTAATTAATTCGTCAAATGATGCTGCTGTTGTAATAGCGGAACATATCGGTGGAAGCATGGAAGGCTTTACGGAAATGATGAATGAGGAGGCTCTAAAGCTTGGAGCCACCAACAGCCATTTTGTTAATTCGCACGGTTTAACTGAGAATGAACATTATGTTACTGCATATGACATGTATTTAATTATGAATGAAGCGATGCAATATGAGCTGTTTAATGAAATCATACACATGAATGAATATTCTACCGTTTATTATGATAGCAATGAGCAGGAAAAAGAAATGTCTTTCCGCTCAACAAATCTTTTTTTTCGGGATGATTATTCTGCTCCGGATAAAATAACGGTTATTGGCGGGAAAACCGGTACAACAAACGCGGCCGGTAACTGCCTGATTCTTCTTACGAAGGATACAGGAGGAAATCCATATATCTCAATAATATTGCGTGCAAGTGAACGCGGACTCATGTATGAAGAAATGATAGATTTGTTAGAAGAGATAAATAATTAGTTGTTTTTTCCCACATGATAGCCTATAATGTTTTTAAGGTATTTAATGTACAATAATTGTATTACCAAAATATACTTCAGGAGGGTTCCACATGGTAGAATTAATTGTAGGTAAAGAAGGTAAAGGTAAAACAAAACAGTTGCTTTCTCGGGTGAATGAAGAAATCAAAACAGCATCCGGAAATATCGTTTTCTTAGACAGAAACGATAAGCATATGTTTGAATTGAATAACAAAGTTCGTCTTGTTAACGTAGCAGATTATGAATTTACAAACTGTTCAGAATTTATAGGATTCGTTTGTGGTATCCTTTCACAAGATCATGATATTGAAAAGATGTACATAGATGCCATTATGAAGGTTGCAAAATTAGAAAAAAGTGATTTAACGGCAGTTGTCAAGAGATTAGAGCTTATCGGTAAAAAATTCAATGTACAGTTCACGGCAAGTGTAACATTAGATGCTTCTGAATTAGATGATGAGCTTCGCAGCAACATTGTGGTAGAGCTTTAAGAAGATTTGGAAAGCCTCGGAGAAGAATCCGGGGCTTTCTTTCAAGTAAAATGTTTTATCCAAACCGGAATTTTTTTGTTTATAACGGAGGAGTTTTTGTGTCACCCAATAACAACGGAAATATCCGTGCATATAAAAAACCAATAAATTTAAATATCGGCATCATTTTTTTCACGGTTATTCTATTTTATATCATTATTTGTGTTTACATGTATTTTTCTCAGAAGCAAATATATGGATATGTAGTAAAAAACGGTTCTCTTTCAGAGTCAAATGTCTACGAGGCCGTTGCTTTACGTGATGAAGTGGTTATAAACAGTCCGTATTCCGGTTATATTAATTATTTTGCAAAAGAAAGTGAAAGAGCAGGTGCAAATAAGCTTGTCTGTACGGTCGATGAATCGGGACAGATTTTAGACCTTGTCAACAGTGCGGAGGGAAATGAAGTATTATTAAGCGAAAATGACCTTTCTGAAATACGAAATCAGGTAGCTGATTTCTCGGGCTCATTCCGCAAAAACAGTTTTTCTTCCGCATATGATTTTAAATTTAATGTACAGGGCAGTGTATTAAAGCTTTCTAACAGCAATTTATTAAACAGTATCAGCGATTTATACGGAACTTCTATTGGCAGCTCCATTAATGTCTGCAATGCTCCCCGGTCAGGTATTGTTGTATATTCTGTAGACGGCTTTGAAGATTATTCTTCTTCCGATGTTACGAAAGAGTGGTTTGAAAAAGAAAATTATGAAAAAACACAGTTAATTAATAATGACATTGTAGAAAAGGGACAACCAATTTATAAGCTCTCAACAAACGAGAACTGGCGTTTACTCTTTCCTTTAGACAGTGAACGTGCACAGGAATTATTGGAGGAAGAATATGTTAAGGTTAAATTCCTGAAAAATCAAAATGAGTCATGGGGAAAGGTAAATGTAATCACCGGACTGGATAATGAAACATATATAGAATTGACATTTACGAATTCCATGATTACTTTCGTAACCGACCGTTTTGTGGATATTGAATTGATAACGGATATGGAAACAGGTCTAAAGGTTCCGAATTCTTCTATTGTGGAAAAAGAATTTTTTATGATCCCGGAAGCGTTTATCGAGAAAAACGGTTCAGGTGGAGAAACGGGAGTGTTACGTGAAACATATAATGAAGATGGTTCCATTATTCCGGAGTTTATTTCGGTCAATATATATAATGTTGAAGACGGTGAATATTATGTAGATGATTCAGTCTTACGAATTGGTGATAATCTCCTAAAAGCTGATTCTACGGAGAAATTTACTGTCTCCAAAGCAGGTACGCTGGTCGGAGTATATAATATTAATAAAGGCTATGCTGATTTTAAGCAGATTCAGATTTTAAACCAGAACGAAGAATATTCCATTATTAAATCAAACACAAATTACGGATTGATTGCATATGACCATATTGTTTTAGATGCATCGAGTGTAAGCGAGGATGAATTTATATATCAGTAGGCTGGTCGGATATTTTTATCCAATTCAAATTTGAAGGGGAGTAAAAAGATGATTAACGAAAATTATGAAAAGGTTTTGAATACAATAAATGATGTGTGTAAAAAATGTAATCGTCTTACGGATGATGTTTCACTTATTGCTGTAAGCAAGACAAAACCGGTTTCAGCCTTATTTGAGGCATATGAGGCGGGTGCACGTGATTTCGGGGAAAATAAAGTGCAGGAGCTTGTTGATAAATATGATAAATTACCTCCGGACATCCGCTGGCATATGATTGGGCATCTGCAGACTAACAAGGTAAAATATATTGCTGATAAAGTATATATGATTCATTCCGTTGATTCTGTAAAGCTTGCTGAAGAAATCAGCAAACAGGCTGTAAAGGCAAAACGCATCATTCCGGTTCTGATTGAGGTTAATATAGCCGGAGAAGACAGTAAATTCGGCATTGCTAAGGATGAATGTATTGATTTTATACAGTCTGTAAATCAGTTACCCGGTATAGCAGTCAAGGGGTTGATGACCGTTCCGCCCTTTGTGGAAAATGCAGAAGATAACCGTCAATATTTTAAAGCATTAAAACAATTATCTGTTGACATAATGCAAAAAAACATTGATAATGTATGTATGGATTTTTTGTCTATGGGCATGTCAGGAGATTATACGGTTGCCATAGAAGAAGGAGCCAATATTATACGTGTCGGTACGAGTATATTCGGTGAACGTGATTATTTCGTAAAGGCATAATGGTAAGGAGTATTTATTATGGGACTTATGGATTCATTTATCAGTGCGATGAAAATATCTGAAGGGAACGATGATGATGAAATGTTCGACGATGACGGATATTATGATGATGAAGACATTGCAGAAGAAAAAACATCTGTTAACATGAAAGCGTCAGATACATCAAATGAACAAAAGAAGCCTATTAACCGTTTGACCCCGGTAAGACAGAAAAAAATGATTGGAGCAGGAATGGAAGTATGTGTAATAAAACCTACCTCAGTTGAAGATGCGCGTGAGATTACGGAGACTCTGTTAGCCAACCGGACTGTTGTTTTAAATATGGAAGGGCTTGATGTTGATATTGCACAGAGAATTATTGATTTTACATCCGGTTCCTGTTATGCAATAAACGGCAATCTCCAGAAGATTTCCCACTACATATTTATTATTACACCGGCAAGTGTGGATATTTCCGGCGATTTTCAGGAGATTCTCAGTGGTTCCTTTGACGTTCCATCTTTAAATAATTAATTGCAACGTTATATTACCCTGCGAATATGCAGGGTTTTTTTCTTAAAAAACTGCATGGAGGAAACTATGACAGACAGACTCGAAGTGACCGTAAAAAACGGTGTAAATTATGATATCGTTTTTGAACAGAGCTTTGATGCACTTAAAGAAGAATTAGAGCGTTTAGGATTAACCGGCTTAAAAGCCTGTATCGTAACGGATAACATTGTTGCCCCGCTGTACTCAGAGATTTTAAAACAGGTTTTGGAATCTGCAGGCAATACGGTATCCGTTTTTGTTTTCCCAAATGGTGAACCAAGTAAAAACCTGGATACAGTTCAGAATTTATATGAACAACTGATTACAGATAAATTGGACCGTAAGTCTTTTCTTGTTGCATTAGGCGGAGGTGTTGTAGGAGATATGACCGGCTTTGCCGCAGCAACCTTTCTTCGGGGAATTGATTTTATTCAGATTCCGACGACATTGCTTGCTATGGTGGACAGCAGTGTGGGAGGGAAAACAGGAGTTGATTTTAAACAGTATAAAAATATGATTGGTGCATTTAAGATGCCTAAGCTTGTGTATATGAATCTGAATACATTAACAACTTTAGATGAGAGACAATATTTTGCGGGCTTTGCAGAAGCTATGAAATCTGCACTGATTAAGGATGCTCATTTCTATGAGTGGCAGATTGAGAAGATTTATGAAATTTGTGATAAAGAACCGGATGTATTAAAAGAACTTGTATACAGAAGCTGTGAAATCAAAAAAAATATTGTAGAAAAAGATCCCTATGAGAAGGGTGACAGGGCACTCCTCAATCTTGGACATACAGCTGGTCATGCCATTGAAAAATATAAGAATTTTAGTATGCTTCATGGGGAATGTGTTGCATTAGGATGTGTTGCAGCTGCATATATTTCATGGAAGAGACAAATGCTTTCAATGGAAGAATATTATGAAATACGTGATATGTTTGTACCGTTTAATCTTCCGATAAGTATTGAAGATATCGATATAGAAAAAGTTTTATCCTATACGAAATCAGATAAAAAAATGGAAAATAACAGAATTAAATTTGTTTTACTAAAAAAAATCGGCAAAGCAGTTGTAGATATGACTGTTACAGATGATGAAATACGTGATGCATTAAAGGAGATATTATACGTTGAAGACTTCAGTTAAATCAAAGGGATTATTTCTTTTTCTGGATATAGTCGCATTTATCATATTAGTAGTTTTAGACCAATATACAAAATCCCTGGCGGTACAATATTTAAAAGACAAACCTGCATACGTTATCATAGATGATGTTTTTGAACTTCATTATCTAGAAAACAGGGGCGCTGCATTCGGAATGCTGCAGAATCAGAAAATACTGTTTGTTATTATAGCAGTCATTATGCTTGCAGCAATTTCCTATATTCTTATAAAGCTTCCGAGAAGCAGTCATTATTTTCCGTTAGAAATTTTAATGATACTTGTTGCTTCAGGAGCTGTGGGGAATTTAATTGACAGAGTGCGTTTTACCTATGTTGTAGATTTTTTCTATTTTAAGCTGATTAATTTTCCGATATTTAATGTTGCGGATATATATGTTTCCGTATCCTGCGTTATTCTGGCAGTTCTATTGATTTTTTATTATAAAGAACAGGATTTTTCTTTTTTAAACAGCCGGAAAGAAAAGGAGTAAGCATTGCAAAATTTCCATTTCCTTATTTCAGAAGAATATGAAAATGAAAGACTTGATAAAAGCTTATCAGAATTAACAGATGATACTGTATCCCGTTCTTTTCTTCAGAAACTGATAAAGGACAATCAGGTTTATGTAAATGAAAAAATTCAAAAGGCAAGCTATCGCCTTAAAACCGGCGATAATGTGTCTTTTTTTCTTCCGGAACAAATTGAGCCCGATATTGAACCGGAGAATATACCGCTTGATATTCTGTATGAGGATGAAGATGTTATTGTAGTAAATAAACCTAAGGATATGGTGGTTCATCCTTCTGCAGGTCATTATACACATACTCTTGTTAATGGTTTGATGTATCATTGTAAAGGCTCTTTATCCGGAATCAATGGTGTATTAAGACCCGGAATTGTACACAGAATCGATAAAGATACAACCGGATCTGTCATTGTATGTAAAAACGATATGTCTCATCAGAATATAGCGGAACAATTAAAGGAACATTCTGTGACGCGGAAATACCGTGCAATCTGTTTTGGTGTAATAAAAGAAGAAGAAGGGACTGTGAATGCACCAATCGGAAGAGACGAAAAAGAACGTAAAAAAATGTCTGTCAACTATAAAAACGGAAAAAATGCGATTACACATTATCGTGTTATAGAGCGTTTTCGCGAATATACTTATATTGAATGCAGGTTAGAAACCGGGCGGACACACCAGATTCGTGTGCATATGGCTTCGATTGGGCATCCGCTTATGGGTGATGTAGTATATTCTTCCCAAAAATGGCCTTATAATACAAACGGTCAGGTTTTACATGCATATATACTTGGTTTTACTCATCCCTCAAGCGGAAAGTATATTGAAACACAGGCTCCAATTCCGGATTATTTTGAAGCAGTTTTAGACAAACTTCGCAAAATTTGACATAAAAATCTTTTTTATTGTTTTTTTATATTCTTTATGCTAAAATTAATATATTGTTAATATGTTTGTTTAGCACATTAACGTAATAGGATAGGATATAAGTACATAATATGACTGCTGATAATTATTTAGACCGCCTGCTCGTAAAATATGCAGGTACTTTCAATATTTATACGCCGTTTCAGATTGGTGGCACAGAATTTCCGGCATATGGTTATTTTTACAGCCATGTTGAAAAATTTGTTTTAACAAGGGGAGCTAATATGTGGTCATCCGATAGTTATGAACATATTTTGTTCTTAACATCAGATGAAGTTACTGTTTCAAATGTTGATAATATGAAGCGTATTCTTCTTGAATATGTTGAACCCTTACTTGTTCTCAAAGGAGGGGAACTTCCGCCACCGAATCATATGTACAGTTATATGTCGGTGATTTTAATTTCTGATAAGAAACCATCCAAAGCTACTGTTAAAGCGGTGAAGAGACTCAGCTATGATAAAGGATATAAGATGAATATGCGCGGTTTCTCCCAGGCTCAGATTTGTCTTGTATCAATAGAGGACGAAAAAATATACCATAATTTTGCAGCACATGCAAAGAAGAAAACGTTAAAATCTGTCTTTAAGGAAGTAAAAGAAGGCAAGACCGGTTTTAAAGAATTGGTTGAAAAAGGAGATTTGAAGCCTTTTATTCAAGAACAACCGGTTATATAATTTTAAATGCAGTATTACCTGCTTATAATCAGGGTGACCTGTTATTATAAGAAATCTCACATTACAAAATAATAGGAGGGATTAATTGTGAGCGCAATCGTATTAATCTTACTTGCTATTGCTATTTTCGTAGGTGCTTATCTTACTTACGGTAAATACTTAGCAAAAACTTGGGGAATTGACCCAAGCAAAACAACACCTGCACATTCTATGGAAGATGGTGTTGACTATGTTGCGGCTAAAGCGCCGGTATTGATGGGACATCATTTTTCATCCATCGCGGGTGCAGGTCCTATCAACGGTCCTATCCAGGCTGCATTCTTTGGATGGGTTCCTTGTTTCCTTTGGATTGTCATCGGTGGTATCTTCTTTGGTGCCGTACAGGATTTCGGTTCCATTTTTGTATCCATTCGTCATGAAGGTAAATCCTTAGGTGAAGTTATTGAAGATACAATGGGCAGAAAATGCAGAGTACTCTTCACAGTATTTGCATGGTTGGTATTATTACTTGTAGTAGCAGCTTTTGCTGATATCGTTGCTAACTCTTTTACAGGTAGTGAAGCTAACGGTTCTGTTGCAACTTCATCCTTATTGTTCATCCCATTAGCTATTGCATTTGGTTTCTTCGTATACAGAAAGAATGTTCCTATGGCAATAGCTTCCGTAATTGGTGTTATTGGTTTAGCACTTAGTGTAGCTTTAGGTATTATGTTCCCTATCGTAGGAATTCCTAAAATGGGATGGTTGGCAATTGTATTTGTTTACATCATCATTGCTTCTGTAGCTCCTGTATGGATTTTGTTACAGCCAAGAGATTACTTAAGTTCATTCTTGCTTTACTTCATGATGATTGCTGCTGTTGTTGGTATCATCGGAGCAAATCCTTCAATCCAGACACCTGCGTTTGTTGGTTTTGAAGTAAACGGAAACTTTATTTTCCCTACATTGTTTATCACAATTGCTTGTGGTGCTATTTCCGGTTTCCATTCATTAATCGGTTCCGGTACAACATCTAAGCAGTTAGATAACGAAAAAGATGCATTGATGATTGGTTATGGTTCCATGTTAATTGAATGTGTACTTGCAGTTATTTCTTTAATTGCAATCGGAACATTATCTGCAGACGGTTCTCAGGCATTTGTAAAAGAAGCAATGGGATTAGAAGCAATCTCACCTACAGTTATTTTTGGTAAGGCTATTTCTTCTTTCTTTGCAACAATGGGATTCGGTGAAGTAGCAGTAAATGTTACATATACAATTATCTGTCTTGCAGTTTCATGTTTCTGTCTTACATCCTTGGATACAGCAACAAGACTTGGACGTTTCATGTTCCAGGAATTATTTGCTACAAACAAGAATGGTGAGAAGAACATCTTAAGCAATATGTATGTTGCAACAATTATTACAGTTATTTGTGCATTTGTTCTCTGCCTTGCAGGATATACAAAAGTATGGCCGTTATTCGGTGCTTGTAACCAGTTAGTAGCTGTACCTGCATTCCTTGCAATTGCTACATACTTAAAGAAGATTGGCAAAAACAACAAGATGTTATACATCCCAATTGTATTTATGTCAATTGCTACATTAACATCCTTAGTATTAACATTTAAGAAGAACTTAACAGGTATTTTAGGCGGTGAATTAGACGGAACAGCAATGTTCACAAACGTATTACAGGATATCATTATCATTCCTATCGTTATCCTCGCTGTTATCTTAATTGTTGAAGGCTCTAAGGTACTTTGGGGAAAGAAAGAAGCATAATATAAGCTGATTTCATTAGGCAGTCCGGATATATCCGGGCTGCCTTTCTTGTTTTTTTTGTATTTTTTTAGTATAATAAAATAGTAAAAAAAGTAATAAGGGGAAGTGAGGAAAGAGTATGAATACGATTATAACAATCGGAAGACAATTTGGTTCTGCAGGCAGAGAGATAGGAGAGAAAGTGGCGGCATATTTCGGAATTCCCTATTACGATAAAGAATTATTATCTCGTGCTGCAAAAGAGAGTGGATTTTGTGAAGAAATGATAGAATCACATGATGAACGTCCGACGAATTCATTTCTTTATAATCTGGTTATGGATACATATTCATTTGGGTATAACGCATCATCTTTTATGGATATGCCAATATCACACAAAATATTTCTTGCACAATTTGATACTATTAAAAAAATAGCTTCTGAAGGACCATGTATAATTGTAGGGCGCTGTGCTGATTATGCGTTGAGTGATTATAAAAACTGCATACATTTATTTATCTATGGAGATGAAAAAGTAAAAACAAAACGGATTATGGAAAAATATAATCTTTCTGAGGCAAAAGCAAAAGAAATGATTGTAAAAAAGGATAAGCAGCGTCAGAGCTATTACAATTATTATTCATCAAAAAAATGGGGAAGAGCAGATAGCTATGACTTATGTATCAACAGCTCCATGCTTGGAATTGAAGGTACAGTTAAACTGATTATACAGGCTGTAGAAGATTTTGAAAATAAGGAAGCATAATCAGAACAAGAGAACCATATTTTATGGTTCTCTTAATTTAACGCTTTTTGCAGCCTTGCGTTTATGTGCATCTTTCATTGCAGCATAATGCTTCCTGGTCGTATTAACATCTTTATGTCCTAATACATCCGCAACAAGATAAATATCTCCTGTTTCCTGATAAAGAGTTGTTCCATAGGTGCTTCTAAGCTTATGGGGTGTAATTTTTTTCAGTCCGTTTACGAGTTGTGCATATTTCTTTACAAGATTTTCGACGCTTCTCACTGTAATTCTTCGGTTTTGCATGGATAAGAAAAGTGCATTTTCATGTCCTTCAAGCGGAATAGTATGGTTACGCTGCTCAAAATAGGAGAGAAGTGAACTATTTACCTCATCTCCAAAGTATACAACATCCTCGTACCCTCCTTTACGGCGGACCTTTACGGCTTGATTTTTAAAATCAACATCATGAATGTCAAGTCCCACGCATTCCGAAACACGAATGCCGGTTCCTAACAAAAGAGTCAAAATTGCAACGTCACGGATTTTTGTTTTTTCATGATATTGTAATTGTTTTTGGGTAAGTTTACTTCCGTCTTCTACCTGATCAAGCAAAACAGCAACTTCATCAGGGTCCAGCCGGACAATTTCTTTTTCATGAAGCTTAGGCATTTTTACAAGTGAAGCGGGATTCGTGTTAATTAGTTCATTCGTAAAGTAAAAATTGTAAAAGCTTCGTAAAGATGCTAATTTACGGCTTTTCCCACGTTCCTCATTCATAACCTCTGTTTTGTTCTGATTTTGATATAAAGAAAGATATTCCATATAATCCTCAATATCATCTCTTTTAATCTGATCCAACACCGATACAGGCAGGTCCTGAATGGAATATTTTTTATCCCATCCTTTATGTTGCATGATAAACTCAAAAAAGACTCTGAGATCATATGCATAGGCAATTTTCGTACGCGAAGAAATAGTATCATTCATTCCTCTGAAATACATTCTGCAAAAAGAGGGAAGTGTTGATAAAAGCTCACGCAGCTTCTCAATATTTTTTTTGGCTAATTCATCGTGATAATTATGATTCGCTTCCATTTGTATCCTTTCGAGACTTCTTTCTTATATGTGCTGATGCCGGTATGTCTCTGAAACCATTGATTTCACCGGTGCATATAGCGGTAAACATCCTGTTTTTTACGCCGTGATGCTCTTGGTTTAATTGCTTTAATAACTGGTGAACATATTCTCTTTTTGTATTTCCGTCAGCAGGACACGGACTTTTTACAACCGGAAGATTGTTTTTATTTACAAAGCCAATGATATCTGCTTCTTCTACATAAATGAGTGGTCTGATGACTGTTACATCCATCCTATCCAGATAAGTAATCGGAGAGAAGGTATGAAAACGCCCTTCAAATAAGAGTGACAGCAACATTGTTTCAACTACATCATCTTTATGATGTGCATAGGCTACTTTGTTGCAGCCTAATTTCTTTATTGCATCATTTAAAGCACCTTTTCGCATCTTGGCACAAAGACTGCAGGGATTTTTTTCTTTTCTTTCATCAAAAACGATTTGAGCTATGTCTGTCTTTACAACAGTATATTCAACGTTTAATTCCTCACATAAGGCAGTTATTTTGTCTAAATTCAGATTTTCAAATCCGAGGTCTATTGTTATGGCACAAACAGAAAATTTTTTCGGATAAAAACGTCTGAGTGAAGATAAAGCATATAATAACGTCAGACTATCCTTTCCGCCAGAAATTCCGATGGCAATCTTATCTTCGTCATCGATTAATTTATAATCATCTATTGCACGTCTGACGTAGCTTAATAATTGCTGTAATTTCATTTATAAGGGCTCCTTAATTAATTCTTTAAAATGTTATATCAGTATAGGATATTTTAAATAAAAATGATATAATATATTTTATACAATAAATAGTTTTCTATAATTACGAAAAAAGCAGAAGAGAGGCCAATAAATGAAATTTCCTATTGATAAAAAAATAATCGGAATCGGAATAGTAGCATTATCAGTCATTATTTTTAGTGTTAGTTTTATTTATCTTTTATTTAACGGCAGTCTGTTTTTTAATGCTTTCCGCAAAATCATAGGAGTATCAATGCCGATTATTTATGGTTTCATTCTGGCTTATCTGATGTCTTCCATTGTAAATTTTATAGAAGAAAAGTGCTTAATTCCTCTTTATAGACGTTTTCATGTTACCATAAACCGTAAGGTTATGTCCAGAATGCGTGTGTTTTCTATTATAATAACATTAATTATTGTATTTTTGTTCATTTATGCTTTTTTGCTTATTGTTATTCCGGAAATATATAAAAGCTTGCAGAGTATAGTTATTTCATTTCCCGTATACATTAATAACCTTATTAATTTTGTGGAAAAGATTCTTGTAAGCTATCCTGAAATAGAACGATATATGACGGATATTATGAATGAATATTCTTCTGATGTATACAATTGGATTTCCAGTCTTTTACCTTCCATGAACGAGTTTATTAAAAGCTTATCCTTAAGCGTTATTAGTTTTATACTTACTTTATGGGACTTGCTGATTGGTTTAATTGTTTCCATATACATGCTTGCAAGTAAGGAAAAATTTATCGGTCAGACCAAAAAGATTCTTTATTCTTTATTCAAGTTTGAAAAAGCAAATAATATATTAAAAGATATACGTTTTGTGGATCATACTTTTGGTGGTTTTATCAGTGGAAAGCTTCTGGATTCATTAATTATAGGCATAATTTGTTTTATTTGTCTTCAGTTTATTCATATACCGTATTCCTTGTTAATCAGTGTAATTGTAGGCATAACGAATGTAATTCCGTTCTTTGGACCATATTTGGGTGCAATTCCGAGCGCATTATTAGTTTTGATGGTTAACCCGGTACAATGTTTGTATTTTATTATCTTTATCTTTTTGTTACAGCAGTTTGACGGCAACTTCCTGGGGCCCAAAATATTAGGTGATTCAACCGGTTTGTCCGGGTTCTGGGTATTATTTTCCATTACCATATTTGGCGGCTTATTTGGCCTTGCAGGCATGATTTTGGGGGTGCCTTTATTTGCAATCATATATGCATATATCAGAAATCATGTATTAATCAGGTTAAAGAAAAAAGGATATCCGTTAGAAACTGTACCATATATTAATCTGAAAGAAATTACTGCGGATTCAAAGTTTGTTATGATGGATGAAGATGATGAATTTTATCGTTTATCCAAAGAGACAGTTGATTAATAAATATATGTGTATTATGACTATAACTTTTCGTTAAAGCTGTCTTTTGCGAAGAGTTGTATCTGTTCCGAATTACTACTATTTATATGAAAATATAACGAAAATATAAAAAATATAAAAAAGCACGAATGTGCAAGACAGATATTTATCCGTTTTGTGTTTCGCGCTTTCTTTTTATCAAAATAATGAAAATTAAATCGTTATGCAAATTACTGTTTAAATTCACAACTATAATATGGAAGAATCAGATTCGTACCGGTAATTAAAGGAGTTTCTTCTGAAATTGAATTAATAATACATAATTCTTCAATATAATCTTCTATTGAGTCATAATGCTCATCAATATGTGTAGAAGCAAGTGACCATAATGTATCACCATATTTTAATTCATAACTCATAAAATATTTATATTCAGGATGGTCATTGACGGAACGCGCATTTGTACTTAAACCGGATACGATAAAAACAATAATAATACACATAATTAAAGCAGAAATTGTAATAATACCTCTAATACGCTGTTGTTTTTTTCTTCTGGAAATCAATTCTTTTCTCATATTATTCACACAGGGAAATACAATTTAAAATCCCTTATCTCCTCTCCGAAACGAACATTTGTTGCAAACATTTGTTCTGCATATTTGTATTATATCGAACAAATTTTCGGGTGTCAACTCTTTTTCGAAAATTTGTTCGATAAATTACACGAGGTATTATTTCCAATCTGCATCACCGTTTGCGGGATTATCCAGTAATTTTCCATGCTCCGTGAATCTGGAACCATGACACGGACAATCCCATGAATGTTCATCCGGGTTCCATTTGAGAGAACAGCCCAAATGCGGACATCTTTTGCGGGAAAAAGAGAACAGATTTAGTACTGCTTCTCCTGTATTTATGAAAAGCTGTGGTTTTAACATATTTCTGGATGGATTAAATATTTCTGCATAAGGATTATATTTTTCAAGAATTAAATCTGTTAAAATTCCGGCCGAAACCATAGAGGATGTTATCCACCATTTACATACATTCCATCTATCCGCGGTCCGTCTTTAAGTGCGATAACATAAGAACGGTGTTGATACATCTTTAAAGAATACATTCCGTGCTTATTGTCAATAGGAAAATGTGTTGCAACAATTAATTTATCAAACGTAATCTCTCCACAAGTTGTTTTAGCTGTATGCGGAGCCAGTTCTTTTACAAAGGTCTTTTCAAAAATTTGAAGATTTTTTGCAATGCCCGAAATAAATTTCAGGGGATGAAATTGCGCCTGGTTTTCAAATCTGATAGCTCCGGCGGTTTGAAAAGGTAAGTTTATATTTTCCTCAAAAGATGCTGAATAACCTATTTTTTCCAATGCATTAAGTTCTTTCATCAACTTATTTTTATCATGTAAAGAATAAACGTAAGAGGGCTTTCTTTCAAAATCACAAGAAATTTTTTTACAAAGACCTGCATACTCTTCTATTGCCGCCTGATTTATTTCCAGATATTTTTGGGCATATTCAATTCCCTGATTAATCAGATTTTGATAAATCAAACCATGCTGGGATGTGATTTTTGCTGTAGTATTTCCACTTGTTCCGCTGCATATTCTGTCTTTTTCGACAAGAATATAATCCACACCGGCATTCTGCAGGAAATATGCGCATAAAATACCGGTTATTCCACCACCGATTATAAGGACGTCCGTTTTTTGAGGTGCGGTCATTTTAGAAAATTGAGGCATAGTTACGGTTTCAGTCCAAAGTGAGCTCATAGATAATCCCTTTCAAAGTAATAAATTTTCCTGTCGAAATTATTGTGTGAAGTTATAAATATTTTATTCTTTTTCAGTTTCTTTATATAAAGCAAACACCCGAACAAATATTTGGAATATATGTTTGCTTTTTCCGTCAAAGATGTGTTATACTGTATTAAAAGTATTTCCTTTGAGTTTGCAGATTACGGAAAGGGGCATGGAAAATATGAGATATGGTAAGATTACAGCAAAGCAACAGCAGATTTTGGATTATATTAAAGAAGAGATTTTGAATAAGGGATATCCGCCTGCTGTGCGTGAGATTTGTGATGCAGTCAATCTGAAGTCTACTTCTTCTGTTCATTCTCATCTTGAGACTCTGGAGAAGAATGGATATATCCGTCGTGATCCGACAAAACCGCGTGCAATTGAAATTTGCGATGATAATTTCCAAATGGTTCGTACTGAAATGATAAGCCTTCCGGTAATCGGCACAGTTGCAGCCGGTACGCCTATTTTGGCTGAAGAAAATATCGACAGCTATTTCCCTGTTCCTGCCGAAATGGTTCCTAACGGTATGCCTTCCTTTGTTTTAAAGGTAAAAGGCGATTCTATGATTAATGCAGGGATTTACAGTGGGGATCAGATTTTTGTACAGAGCTGTAATACCGCTAATAATGGTGATACCGTTGTAGCTTTAATTGATGATTCCGCGACTGTTAAAACCTTTTATAAAGAAAAAGATCATATCCGTTTACAGCCTGAAAATGATTCCATGGATCCAATCATCGTAGATAACTGCCAGATTTTGGGAAAAGTATTCGGCGTATTTAGATTATACCATTAATTACAAACGAAGGATGCTATGCTTCGCGATCATCCTTATGTTAATCAAAAGAGGCACTCTCCATCCTTGGAAAAGTGCCTCTTTTGAACTATAAAACTATTATATTTCTACAATCTTTCCATCCTTCCAGATGCGTTCTAAGTCATAATAGCTACGGCTCTCTTTATCAAAAATATGAATAATAATATCGCCGTAATCCATTAAAATCCAATTTCCCGTAGCGTATCCTTCGGTTTGTTTTGCATGCAGGCTTAGTTTTGCCAATTCCTCGGATACATTATCACAAAGTGCATGTACCTGATTAACATTTGTTCCGTTTGCAATGATAAAATAATCGGCCATATACGAAACTTCATGTATATCAATAATCTGAATATCTTCAGCTTTTTTATCATCTAATGCTTTATATATCGTTTTTATATATCCTTCCATCGAAACGTTTTCTTTCATCCCGTTACCTGTCTCTCCTGATTAATATAGTATTCATATGTTTTTACCGTCATAGGATCTATTTCGTTTCCTGATTTTTCAAGAAAAACTAATGTATCACTTAAAATTGTCCGAAGGGCTGAATCAATATCCACAAAAACCTGTTTACGTACAATTGGCAAATCCTCTGCTTCGCATCTATGTGGTTCAAGATAATCTGCAATAAAGATAATTTTTTCAAGTAATGTCATATCAGGTCGTCCCGTTGTATGGAAACGAACTGCATTACAAATATCTTCATCAATAATGCCATATTTGCGATTGGACAAATCCGCGCCTACTTTCGCATGTAAAAGAGAAGGATTTTTCTTTTCAATCTCTGTCACCTCAAGATTATTCTTTTTGCAATAATTGAGTCGTTCTTCATGCGTCATACATTTTGCACAATCATGTAACAGACCCGCTTCAAATGCCTTCATAATATCATAATCATAACGCATTGCCAAAGCTGCAGCCGTATATGCTACTCCTAATGTATGTTCATAACGCTTGGAATCCAATTGTTTTGCCAATTCCTTACGAATCTTCTGTATTTCTGATTTAGCCATTATTATATTTCCCACTATTCATATAAATGATGCTTTTTAATGTATTTTTCCGTAACTTCAGGAACTAAATAACGGATACTTTTACCGGTTTTAATGCGCTCACGAATCTCGGTAGAGGAAATATCAATATATGTACAGGGCAATAGACGTATATCTGCTTCATATTTTTGTTTAATTTCTTCGATTTTATCTAAGAATTCTTTTGTAGACTGACCTTTTCTTTTCGCAGCAAGAATAACAGCATTTTTCATAATATCTGCAGGACATTTCCACTGTTCAATCTGAAACAGGGAATCAGCGCCGATAATCAGATAATATTCCGTATCCGGATTTTCTTTTTTTAAAATATCCAATGTCTCGGAAGTATAGGAATTACCGGGACGGTCCGTTTCTATCGTAGATAAAGCAAAATGTGGATTTTCACCGATTGCTTCACCGGTCAGGGTAATTCTGGTTTTTTTATCCAATACGATGGATGGATCCTTAAAATGGGATATACCTGTCGGAATAAATAAAATTTCATCTAAATCAAATTCATCATAAGCACATTCCGCTAAAATAAGATGTCCAAGGTGAATCGGATTAAATGTACCACCTATAATACCTACTTTTTTCATTCTTAATACCAACCCTTTCTTTTATAAACATACAATCATTTCGGTAAAACAATCTTTGGTTTATCTTTATCAGGCTTATATAACACGATTTTTCTGCCGATAACCTGTACAACCTGTGAGCCTGTACGATCTGCTAAAATCTGTGCCATTTCCTTCGGTTCATCCAGGCAGTTCTTTAATACAGTTAATTTAATAAGCTCCTTTGTATTAAACGCTTCTCTGATTGCTTCTGTATATTCCGGTGTCAAAGAGGATTTTCCTATTTGAAATATAGGGTCTAAGACACTTGCCAGACTTTTTAAATATGCTCTTTGTTTACTTGTCATCTTTATTCACCTGTATTTCCTTATTTATAATATTGGAAGACAAGTCCATACATGCGGACAGTATCGCCTTCTTTAATGCCGAGTTTTTCCAATTCTTCCAAAATTCCTGTCTCCTTAAGGAACTTCTGGAAAAATACAAAACCTTTTTCCGATTCCAGATTGGTATAACCCAGCATTTTTTCAATCTTCGGTCCTTCAATTACATATTCATCTGCTGATTCATCATATTCTACCGTATACGGGTCATCACCTATAGCTAACACCTCAGGATCAAATTCCTGTTCAAATACGGTAGGCTCTTCATTGATGTCATCAAGCATCTTGCGGACATGATATAATAACTCACGTACTCCTTCTCCGCTGACTGCTGAAATCGGATATACTTCATAGCCTAAAGGAGAAAATTCATCGTTCAAACGTTTCAGTAAATCTTCGCGGTCTGTAAAAAGAGCATCCATTTTGTTTGCCGCAATAACCTGTGGGCGTTTTGCAAGCTCTTCACTGTATAAGGCAAGCTCTTTATTGATTGCATGAATATCTTCAATCGGGTCTCTGCCTTCCGTTCCGGCCGCATCCACAACGTGAATAATCACTTTTGTACGTTCAACATGTCGTAAGAATTCATGTCCGAGTCCGATTCCTTCACTGGCACCTTCAATCAATCCGGGAATATCAGCAACAACAAAACCTTTTGCACCTTCCAAATCCACAACACCGAGATTCGGATTTAATGTGGTAAAATGATAATTTGCGATTTTAGGCTGGGCATTCGATACACGGGATAAAAAGGTTGATTTACCGACATTAGGAAAGCCAACCAAGCCGACATCTGCGATGACCTTTAATTCCAATACTAAATTTAATTCCTTTGCGGGTTGACCGGGCTGTGCGTACTTAGGCGCCTGCATGGTACTGGTTGCATAATGCTGATTACCATTTCCGCCTTTACCGCCGGATAAAAGTACAAAACGCCTGTTTTTACCGGACATATCGGTAATGACCTTGCCGGATTCGGCTTCTTTAATAACAGTTCCCTCGGGGACTTTTAAAATAATATCATTTCCGTTTTTGCCGGTACAATTTCGTTTTCCGCCGTCCTGTCCGTGTTCTGCACAATACTTTCTTACATGACGATAATCTGCTAATGTGTTCATTCCTTCATCTACTTCAAAAATAACACTTCCGCCTCTACCGCCGTCTCCACCGTCAGGCCCGCCATTCGGCACATATTTCTCTCTTCTGAATGAAACGTGGCCATCTCCGCCTTTACCGCTTCTGACATATATCTTCGCACAATCTGCAAACATAAATAAATCCTTCCTGTTATAAATTGTACTAAAAAAAGCACAACCGTACACTTCTATACTATAACAGAGTTTTAGAAAATTTTCCACAAAAAATACAAAATGTTTTTATGAAAATTTCCCAGAATTCTGCATATTTTGCATAAAAACCAGAAAAAAAGAAAAAGGCTCCAAACACACCTGATGTTTGAAGCCAGAATCTCATATTATTTTTCTACAGGATATACGGAAGCCTGTTTTTTATCTCTTCCTAATCTTTCAAATCTTAATACACCGTCAACTAAAGCGAATAATGTATCATCACCGCCACGTCCAACGTTTGTGCCCGGATGAATCTTTGTTCCGCGCTGTCTGTATAAAATATTTCCTGCTTTTACGAATTGTCCATCAGCTCTTTTTGCACCTAATCTCTTGGATTCGGAATCTCTACCGTTCTTAGTAGAACCTACACCTTTTTTATGAGCAAAAAATTGAAGGTTTAAATTCAACATGGTTATACCTCCTTAATTTTTACGTCGATATACTTTGTACCGTACTGTTCTTGAATCTGTGATAAACCAAGAAGCATGGCATCCAACAATAAAGCTGCGTCATCTGTAATATCATCTTCAAAAGAACAATGAATATAACCGGATTCCTGTTGTGCTTCCACAATCGGTTTTGTTCTTGTCAAAGCCTCAATGGAATTAATCGTATTGATTACGAGTATAGAAATCGCTGCACAGACAATATCCTCTGATGCATTGGCATATCCGGCATGACCGTTACAGGTAAATGCAAGGATACGATTATCTTCTTTTATCACGGTAATACTTGTCATTTCAAACAACCTGCTAACTACTAAGCGTTAATCTTGTCAATTTTAACTGCAGTGTATGCTTGTCTATGACCATTTTTCTTGTGGTAACCTGTTTTTCTCTTATACTTGTAAACGATAACTTTTTTGCCTTTACCCTGATCCATAACAGTTGCTGTTACTGTTGCGTTAGCTACTGCTTCACCAACTTTAAGGTCGTTATCCTTTACTGCGATTACCTGGTCAAATGTTACAATGTTTCCTGCTTCTGCATCAAGCTTTTCCACTTTGATTACATCACCTTCAGAAACCTTGTACTGCTTTCCACCTGTTGCAATAATTGCGTACATATGGGCACCTCCTATTCACAAACTAATATGTTTGTTTACTCGCTAGCTTCGGTGATACCATGATAATTGGGCATACTTGTAACCTCACTATGCGGCATACTCAAATATAATAGCATATGTCATCCGGTGCGTCAAGTATATCTTATAAAATTTCATAAATCGGTTTCTGTACTTTTTTACGTGTAATTTCAACCAATCCCAGTCCGGTAATATCTACATAATTACAAGATACGGAATCTTTTTTTAACAGCTTTTTTAATTCCTGAATAAGCTTAGCTTTGTACTCTTCACTTTCCATATTGATAAAATCCACAATGATGATTCCTGATATATTGCGCAGACGCAATTGTCTTGCTATCATATCTGCAGCTTCCAGATTGATTTGATAATTTAAAGTATCCTTGTCCTTCTTTGAAATGCATTTTCCGGTATTTACATCGATAACCGTCATTGCCTCAGTGTATTCAATAAAAATGGTCCCTCCGCTCTTCAAATATATCTTTTCAGAAAAGAGTTCTTCCATTTTTGTTTCAATAGAATACAGTTTTTTTAACGGAAAGGTATCCTGATACAGCCTTATAGCCTTATTTCCCTTATAATGTACCTGCAATGCTTCATACACATTTGGAATATCGGTTACAATTTCCTCATAATCAATGTTAGAAATATGGTGCAAAAAATCAATATAAGAAGGCGCTCCCTGATAAATACAGCTAAAGCAGGTTCTTGTCTTCGCTCTTAATAGAATTTCATCCATTTGTGAAATTAAATAATGCAGTTCTTTAAATAAAACAGAAAAATCGGTAAGCTCACCCGCACCGGTACGCACAACATATGCATAATCCGCAGGCAGCTCAATGCCGGAAAGTGCATCTCTCAATTCATGTTTCTTATCTGCAGACAGCTTCCTACTGAACCGGAAACCACATTTTTTCTTATCTAACGAAACAACAGCGTATGCACCGTTTACGGATAATTTGGTCGTTACAACAGGGTCTTTTGTTTTTACCGCTTCCTTGATAACCTGAACCGGAATCTCATCGCCTTCTCGAAGTCTGCCGTCAATGGAATGCAAAAAAGAACAATCCTTCACATCTTCCAGTGGCAGAAAAGCCATCTGTCCGTCAAAAAGCTCAACAAATGCTGCATTAATGTTTTTGCTGATATTCTTAACCTTAGCCATAAAAATAGCAGAAAGAATTGATTCATCAGCTTCAACATGTATTTCCTGCATCACATTATCCTGAAATAATATAGTACATATTCTATTTTTATATTCCGTAATTACTACATTACTTTGAATCATTAAAAATCCTCACCGGCTGCTTCTAAAGGTAAAAATCGGGGTTCCTCATATGTTCCCGCATTCAGGTAAGTATCCATTCTTGTAATCTGATAAGACATGGGCACATAATTGCATTTACAAAAATCGCAGTATGCTTCCATTGCCAGAGTCGGTTTAATATTACCGCTGCTGCTTGCATCCACAAAAACCTCCACACTGTTTCCTTTTGGAAGCCATTCATATATATGAGGCTTAATATCCATTGTAAGCTCCTGCTTTTTTGTCTGTTTCTTTACAAGTATTTCAGGTTGATTAAAAAAAGCAGACGAAGAAGTATCAAAATCAACCAATGTATCCGCATCAGGCTTTGGACTTAAAAGATACCTTGCTGCCGCAACACTTGCCATCGCATTTTTTGTACCCTCAGGAAGCATTTTAACACTTGTAATACGAATTCCCGGTACCATAACAGCATTTAAACGCTCTAGCATATCCTTTGCACCGTTATGACTGTGAACTTCTATATCAAAATATTCACCATAACTGATATGACCGACTCCTAAAGGAGCGGCAAAGCTCATAATCTGATGCGGTGAAAATCCGGTGGAATAACAGATATCAATTTCTGCCCGTCTCATGGATTTTTGAAAATACCGCATGATATCCAGATGCCCGATATATCGCATTACACCATCTTTTTCAAATTTTATCCTGATTTTCATGTATATAAAACCATGCCTTTCCTATATCTTCTGCTAAGAACATATTATCATTGATTTATCTTCCCACGCAGACACCCGTGCCGAATTTTGCGGCACCGCAGCCATTGCATTTTTCTTTACAGTTTAATGTAACCTCTTCGTGCAACGCTTTTTCCCATTCATGTTTTAAAAAGCTCTTTGTTACCCCTGCATCGATAAAATCCCATGGAAATATTTCATCCAAAGGGCGTTCACGTGTAGTATAGAAATCAACGGATAAACCACATTCTTGAAAGGTATCCATCCAGATGTCGTTTTTATAGTATTCGCTCCATGCATCGTAAACACAGCCTTTTTCATAGGCTTTTAAAATAACCTGTCCGACTTTACGGTCTCCGCGGGCGAATACACCTTCTAAAATGCTGACATCCGCTTCGTGCCAATTGTATTTAATACGTTTCTGGTTAAGCTGTGACATGATTGCATTTTTAGTTACATATGCTTTTCGAAGAAATTCTTCCTTGGTATTCATGGGTGCCCATTGGAACGGTGTGAAGGGTTTTGGTATAAAGAAAGAGGTACTTGCCACAATCTGTACCGGTCCGTTCTTTCTTTCTTCCTTCGGAACCGTATCAAAAAATTCCTTTGCCACCTTATCACATAGGCTGGCAATTCCTTCGATATCTTCATCTGTTTCAGTCGGAAGACCTAACATAAAATATAATTTCACCCTTGTCCATCCGCTTTCAAAAGCAAGATGAGCCCCGTTTAAAATATTTTCCTCGGTCAAGCCCTTATTTATTACGTTTCGCATTCGCTGGCTTCCGGCTTCGGGAGCAAATGTCAGCGAGCTCTTTTTTACATCCTGAACTTTATTAAATACGGAAAGTGAGAAATTATCAATTCGTAATGAAGGAAGGGAAATATTAACGTATCTGCGGTTACATTCCTCTATCAGATAAGTAATCAGCTCCTCAAGCTGTGAATAATCACTGGAGCTTAGAGAACTTAAGGAAATTTCTTCATGTCCTGTTGCTTTCAAAAGAGAAACTGCATATTCTTTCAGCTTTTCCACATTACGCTCACGTACAGGTCTGTAAATCTGTCCTGCCTGACAGAAACGGCAGCCACGGATGCAGCCACGCTGGATTTCCAGTACAACACGATCCTGCGTTACCTTTATAAAAGGAACAACAGGTTTTTGGGGATAAGTAGCCTCTGTCATATCGGTTACAACCTGCTTTTCAATTTTTACGGGAATATTTTCAATAAGAGGATAAAACTTATCGATTGTTCCATCCTCATTGTAAGTTACATCATATAATGAAGGGACATATATGCCGGGAATACAGGCTGCCTTTTCTAAGAAGCTCCGCCTGTCCTCACCATTTTTTTTACATTCTTTATATAAATCAAATAACGGACGATACTGAACTTCGCCTTCCCCGATATAAAACAAATCAAAAAAATCAGCAATCGGCTCCGGATTATACACACACGGACCGCCTCCAATTACAATAGGGTCCTCATGGCTGCGTTCCCTGCTTAAAAGAGGAATTTTGGATAAATCAAGAACCTGTAAAATATTTGTATAACACATCTCATATTGCAGGGTAAAACCCAAAAAATCAAAGTCTTTAACCGCATCCTGTGATTCCAGGGCAAAAAGTGGTATGTTTTTCTCACGCATAATTTTGTCAAGGTCCATCCATGGGGAAAAAACACGTTCGCACCACACATCATCAAAGCGGTTAAAATCATGATATAAAATCTGCATTCCAAGATGTGACATACCTATTTCGTATACATCGGGAAAACAGAATGCAAACCGTATATCAACCGAATTTTTATCTTTTATAACGCAGTTCATTTCATTGCCTATATAACGCGCCGGCTTTTCAATGGATAACAGTATTTCATCTGATAAAGCTAATTTTTCCAAAACATTTCATCCTTTTTTCGTTTATTTGTCATTTAGAGTATAAGGTAATTCCTCAATAAAAGCAAATGTATTCAAATCAAATGTTTTGGAAACCGCTTCCTGTATCTGTTCATGTGAAATGCCAAAATAAGTGATATTTTCCGTCTCCATATAAATATAAAGCAGAAAAACTCCCATACAAAACAAAATACGCAAGTAAAATCCCATGCTATTCTTTGCAGGAGTTTCAGAGACGTTATCTCCGTCAGTCTGATAACGGTCCAAATAAACATAAGGCTTCTTCTCATAGGTGTCTTCATATGATAATTTTCGTGTGGGATAAAGAATACGCTCTCTCTTACGAATCCTTCCGATATTATCAGCCTGTTCGCTTCGCATCATTTTAATAAGTTCCATTTTTCTTTCAATATTTTCCATGTGTTTGTCCGGAGATATTTTGTTACTATTCTATTCGGGAAAATAAAAAAAATTCCCGCCAACGTAAGCCGACGGGAACCGTATGTATTATCGTTTTGCCAAATCCTCTGTAATTTCTTCCCAGGTTACTCCTTTTTCTACCATTAAAACCATCATATGATAAAGGAAATCAGAAATTTCGTATTTGATTTCATTAGGGTTCGGATTTTTTGCTGCAATGACAATCTCAGTTGCTTCTTCTCCAACTTTTTTTAAGATTTTATCAATTCCTTTGTCAAACAGATAATTGGTATAAGAACCTTCCTTGGGGTTTATCTTTCTGTCTTTAATGACTGCATATACATCTTCAAATACATGCAGAGGATTATCCTCTGTTTTCATTTCCTTTTCTATAACAGGCTGGAAAAAACAGGTTTTATTCCCTGTGTGACAGGCTACACCTATTTGAATTACTTTAGCAAGCATGGTATCCATATCACAATCAATTGTTAAAGATTGTACATGCTGGTAATGTCCGCTCGTTTCTCCTTTTACCCATAATGCCTGACGGCTTCTGCTGAAATACGTCATCATACCGGTGCTTAACGTCGTTTCATACGCTTCTTTATTCATATATGCCATCATCAATACTTCATCCGTTTTATAATCCTGTACAATAACAGGAAGAAGACCGTCAGAATTTAATTTAAACTCTTCCCATGTAAAACGGGCACGTACTCTTGAGACAGATATGCCATTCTCCTCCAATATGCCCTTTAAAGCAGGAAGCTCTGCAGCATTATGTGTAACAACATCTCCTGTAATACCGTAAATATTTTCAATCTGTAGAACACCTATCAGTTTATCAAGTGTTAATTCCGGCAGAGAAACAAGCATGGGAACCGGGCATTCTGCCGCTGCATCATGAACCTTTACGGGATTTACCAAAAGGACAAAATCGCAGTATTCTTCAATCAGTTCTTTATTATCGGCAACTTCTTCCTTAGAAGAAACACTGGCAATAATTTTATCCGAACCGAACTTCTTTGCAACCTCTTTGGTTATTTCGATATTACCCTGCTTGGAATAGTTTAAAGCCGCCTTATTGCAACCGGCATACAGAAGCTTTTTTATATCTTCCATACGTTTTACGTTTCCGGCACCATAAACCGGAATATCCAATGTTTCGCAAATGTTTTTAATTATATCCAATGCTTCCTCATGTGTTTCATCCGAATCAGACATATCATAAATCAGTATGGCATCTGCATTGTTTTCTTCATAAAATTTTGCCAGATGAAGAGGATCTGCATCAACCAGAGTATGTTCTTCTAAGCTTTTTACCGCAATTTTATTAAGCAGATACATGCAGGGAATGATTTTTCTGTCTTTCATTATAATGTTCCTTTCGTACTTAATACGGATTTAATACGTCCATCCTTGGTACAGGCTTCATCTAAAGCCTTTCCGAATACTTTAAACATTGCTTCTGCAATATGGTGTGAATTTACACCATCCAATACTTTTATATGCAGATTCATGCCCGCGCTGTAGCTGATGGCATAGAAAAATTCTCTCACAAGCTCTGTTTCAAAATCCCCTACGGTCTGCGTCGGGAAATTAGCATCAAACGAAAAATACGGTCTTCCGGATAAATCCAGTGAGCATAATACAAGTGCATCATCCATCGGCAGAATAAAATAACCGAAACGTTTGATACCGACTTTATCTCCTATGGCTTCCTTAATGGCATTTCCTAAAACAATTCCGGTATCTTCTACGGTATGATGACCATCCACCTCCAAATCGCCCTTTACTTTTATGTCTAAATCAAAGAAACCATGTTTACCAAATCCTGACAGCATATGGTCAAAAAAACCGATTCCCGTATCAATTTTTGTTATACCTGTGCCATCAATGTTGAGCATTACATTAATATCCGTTTCTTTTGTTGTTCTTTTTACAGATGCTGTTCTTTCCATATCATTACTCCACAATCATCTATTGTATTATTAATAAATTACTATAACACATTTTATTCAAAACGTACACGAATAGAATTTGCATGTGCAGTCAATTGTTCCTGATTTGCAAAATATTCAATTTTATCATGCACCTTTTCCAATGCTTCCTTTGAATAAGAAATAATACTTGTTTTTTTAGTAAAATCATCCACATTTAATGGGGAGAAAAATCTTGCTGTACCGTTTGTCGGTAAAATGTGGTTAGGACCCGCAAAATAATCTCCTAAAGGTTCGGAGGAGTATTCACCCATAAAGATTGCTCCTGCATTCTTTATTTTTGTCATAATCTGATATGGGTCTTTTGTCAAAATTTCAAGGTGCTCACTTGCAATCTCATTTGCCGCTGCAATGGCTTCTTCCATAGATTCGGCAACTAAGATATATCCATAATTTTCAAGAGACTTTTCAATAATCTCTGTACGGCTTAATTCTTTAGTAAAAATGTCTACCTGTTCAGAAACTTTTTCTGCTAATTCTTTGCTTGTTGTAATCAGGATTGCGCTGGCAAGTTCATCATGCTCTGCCTGTGATAATAAATCTGCAGCCACATATCTGGGATTAGCCGTTTCATCGGCAATTACCAATATTTCGGAAGGTCCGGCTACCGAATCAATTCCTACATAGCCAAATACTGCCTTTTTGGCAAGTGCAACAAAGATATTACCCGGTCCGGTGATTTTATCTACTTTCGGAACAGATTCCGTGCCATATGCCATTGCCGCAATAGCCTGTGCTCCACCGATTTTATAAATTTCATCTACTCCGGCAATATCAGCAGCAACAAGTGTAACCGGGTGTACACTTCCATCATTTCCTGCGGGAGTGCAAAGTACAATTTTTTCAACGCCGGCTACTTTAGCAGGAATAATATTCATCAATACACTGCTCGGATAGTATGCCTTTCCACCCGGTGCATAACAACCGGCTCTTTCAATTGGTGTAATCTTCTGCCCTAAAATGGTTCCGTCTTCCTTTGGAACAATCCAGCTTTCTCTAAGCTGTTTTTCATGAAATGTACGGATGTTTTCAGCCGCTTCTCTGATAACTTCAACAAGTTTTGCATCGATTTGTGTATATGCATTCTTAATTTCTTCTGAAGAAACACGAACATTGGATGCATCTACATCCCATTTATCAAAGCGCTTTGTATATGAAAATACTGCTTTATCTCCATTTACCATTACATCATTTACAATATCCGAAACGGTTTTCTCATACTCTCCGTAATGATTCGGACTTCTTTTTAACAAGTCCTCTAAAATATTTTTCTTTGTATCTTCGGTTAAATTTACAATTCTCATAACAGCCTCACATTCTGCAACTTATTTTTCCTCTAAAGCATTTCTTAACTGATTAATCAGTTCATGAATTCTTTTGGACTGCATCTGCATGCTTACCTGATTTACAATCATACGTGCAGATAACGGACAAATTTCTTCCAACACATCAAGACCGTTTTCGCGAAGCGTAGAACCGGTTTCCACAATATCTACAATCACATCTCCCAAGCCTACAATCGGTCCAAGTTCAACGGAACCGTTTAATTTGATTATATCAACGGTCTGATGTTTTTTGTTATAGAAATAATCCTTTGCAATTAAAGGATATTTACTGCAGACACGAATCATCTCATGATGCTTTAATAATTCCTTTGCACTCTTTGGTCCACAGACACACATGCGGCATTTCCCGAAACCAAGATCCAATACTTCATAGACCTGTCTGCCCTCTTCCATCAATGTATCCTTTCCGACAACACCGATATCGGCAGCGCCATACTCTACATATGTCGGAACATCGGGACCTTTGGAAAGGAAAAATTTGAGTTTTAATTCCTCATTGACAAAAATAAGCTTTCTCGTATCTTTATCCTTCATTTCTTCACAGGTAATTCCGATGGATTCCAATAACTCCAGCGTCTGCTTTGCAAGACGCCCTTTGGTAAGGGCAAATGTTAAATATTTATCATTACTCATTATATTATCCTTCTTTTCTCATTTCTACGGCAATACCCTGTTTCCTTAACTTTTGGGCTTCATTAAGAATATCCGTAAAGTTATTTTCATTATAAATAAGTATTTTTTTCCCTTCATCAAGGGAAACGGTAACGGACTGTCTTGTAAATGCCTGCATTAAGTCATCGATTAATATTACAAATCCGATTGCGGGCGCTTTCTTTCCAAATTGTGATAATAATGTATCATAACGTCCGCCTTTCACGATTGCATCACCCACACCGAATGTATAAACCTTAAAAATCATACCGGTGTAATACTGATATTGTGTCAGCATTCCCAAATCAAAGGATATGTATTTTTCAATACCATATTGCTGTAATACCTCATACAGATTGGCAAGGCGTTTGATTGCCGCTTTGGAACGTGCATTATCTGCTAATTTTGCTGCCGTATCCAATACCTCAACCTGTCCTGCCAACTCGCCGGTTTTTAAAAGTTTTTCCCTTACGAGTTTATCAACATTTTCATTTAAAAGATATTCCTGTGCACCAAAAAAATTCTTGTTTGAAATATATTCATGGACCGTGGTCTCCATATCCTCTGAAAATTCAAATTCTTCACACAGACCTTTAAAATACTCGACATTACCGACACTGACCATAAAATCAGTCAGACCCGCATTTAAAAGTGCTTCAATTGTAACACTTAATACCTCTGCATCAGCATAAACACTTCCGTCACCGATCAATTCAACACCCATTTGTGTTGTCTCTTTTAATTTACCCTGTAAATTGGATACATTGGTAAATGCATTACCAAGATACGAAAAACGCAACGGCTCATTTTTATCCATAAAATACTTTGATGCACATCTTGCAATAGACGGTGTAAAATCAGGACGAAGAGCAAGTGTATTTCCTTCTTTATCAAAAAATTTATATAATTCTCTTGATGGTGTTGTACCGATATCGCTTCCGAATACATCAAAGAATTCAAAGCTCGGTGTCTGAATATCTTCATAACCGTATAAAGATATTTTATTATGTAAAAGGCTTTCCACTTTCAGCTTCTTTTTATATTCTGTTCCATATATATCGCGGACCCCTTCGGGTGTATGTAATAACTGTTTACCCATAACAGCCTCCGTTTCTAAATACTTTAGTGCGGTAACGTGCTACCTTGCTATCAAATTAAACTATAAGTAGTATACCTTTATGTTTGTACTCTGTCAACGGTAAAATAATTATGAAAAAAAAGGTTATGCTTCTCTTTCCAAAATATCTTTCTGCATCATTTCCAAATACGGAACAAAAATCCCCTGTTTTGAAGAAAAAAAATAATCCGTTTTCAGTTCATCAAAACGAAAGCTTTTTCTGCCGCCATTTTGAGCTCTCTCCCAAAAAACAAGAAGCTCTCTTAAGCGCAGATAATAAAAAAGTTCCTTGTCGGTATAATATATCAGAAAAAAAGCAATTCCTTTCTGCTTTTCAAAATTTTTCATAAACTCCACCTGATGCTCATGGATATTCTGTAAGGAAAAAGTATCCTGAGCCGATTCCTTTGCGTCAAAGCAGACCGGAATTCCCTGAACAGCTCCGATATAATCGACGGTACTCTTCTGTTCAAAATAAGCGAGCGTAATATGCCTGTGTTCCCGGTCAATCTTAATCGGCGTAATCGGTGTCGGAATCTTTTGAATCAGTGCCAATCCGCTGTCCAGATACTTTTCATTTGTACGGTTTATGAATTCTTCCAATACTGAGCCTCGTAAGCCTCTGGAATTCCATGTTGCCATAAATACCTCCCGGTGTTGTATTTAAAAAAACTGTTTTTTGAATTGTAAAAACGCTTCAGGTTCCGGACATATAAATTCTTTTTTCGATAAATATGACAATTCGCCGTTAAGTATCGGAAATACAATGCGATACGCATGCAGAAGCTGGTACTTTGGATAACCTTTGTTTTTGTTTTGACCTCCATACTTCGGGTCGCCTACAATCGGATGCCCGTAAGCAGATAAATGTGCTCGAATCTGATGGGTTTTACCGGTAATAAGCTCGATTTCCAAATAGGAATAATCAGCCTTTGCCATGATTGAGCGATAAGCTGTTACAATGGAAGCATACTGCTCTGTGTTCTGTTCCTGCTTTGAAAGAAATATTTTGGCCTGATTACTGCTTTCATCTTTGCGATAATACGCTTCTAAAACCTTTTCACCTTCTAATTTACCATATACATAAGTCCTGTAATATTTTTGGAGTGTTCTTTCCTTAAGAATACGACTCATTTCACGACTTCCGGGTAAGGTTTTTCCGCAAATGACAAGACCGCTTGTATTTCGGTCCAAACGATTACAGACAGAGGGTTTAAATCTCTTCAGAGAATCTTCCGTAACTGCTTTTGTATTAAGCAGATATCCTATCATCCATTCATTTATGGATACATCTTCCGCTTCTGCTTTTTGAGATAAGATGCCTGCCGGTTTGTCCAATAATAGTATATGTTCATCTTCGTAAATAACCCGAATACCCCTTAGAAAATCATATGCTTTTTGATATGCATTGTATTCGTTTTGTTCTCCTGCCGTTTTTGCCCCGGAAAATTTATCAAAAGTCTCATCACTGAAAAAACACTGAATCAAATCACCGGATATAAGCTGTTCTGAACCGGTTGCTTTTTTACCGTTTAAAGTAATATTCTTTTTTCTGAGCATCTTATATAAAAAGCCTGTTCCCATTTCCGGGAAAATACGTTTTAAATACTTTTCCAGACGTTGCTTTTCATCCAGACTTGTGATAACGAGTTCTTTCATGATTATTTCCCATATATAAATAATTTGCCTGCATTTTATCTGTATTTCATTCTATAATGATACACTATAAAGCATTGATACAATGTCTTTTCTTGCAGAAGTATCCGCCTCACTTTGGTTTAATTCATTCAGACGGTTTATATATTTCTCACGGTCCTTAAATAATTTAACAGTAATATCCTGAATTCTTTCTTTATTTAAAATATCTTTCATATGTTCGTTAAATTCTTTTTCCACAATTTTTTCATCGGAACTATATGCAATAATTGCATTTTGAGTTACAACCAGATGGTTGATTGGAAAGTTCTTCTGATAACTTGTAAAGTAAAGATCATAATACCCATCCAAAGAACCAATTGCTCTATCAATCGCTTCTTTATCCTTAGGCAGACAGCCTTTTGCCTTTAAAAACATAATCATATTGACTGCACTTTTACTTGCAGGAAGACAACCCAACACTGCAACAACGGTTAATAGATTCGCGTTTGTTTTTGTGGTAACATATCCGGCAATATAAAGTGCAAGCGATATTGCGAACATTCCAATTGTCATGATAATTGACACTTTCTTTTTATAAAGCAGATAACCATACTCGCCTTTTTTCATTTTGTTTTTCATACCCAACCTCTTTCCTATAACATAAGGATGGCTCGTAAAGCGTGTCATCCGTTGTTTATAATAGCACTATATCCATAATTATTTCAATGCTCTCTGAATAATCAGTAACAGCTTATGAGGCAGAAGTTTACTAAATATAAAGAATGCCCGAATCGGTAGGCTGTATACCGAGATATCCTTTTTATTACGCGCATCCGATAATGCTTTTTTTACAACTTTTTGGGGCTTAGCCATAACCAGTTTCTTAATAAAGAGAGTATCTCCGCTCTTTTCTGCTCTGTCAAAAAACTCGGTATCCACCGGTCCGGGACAGACCGCAGTCACATATATTTTCTTGGAACGTAATTCCTCATTCAGTGCCCTTGAAAAGCTTAGTACATAAGATTTTGTGGCAGCATAAACCGCAAATTTCGGCTGTGGTAAAAATGCAGCACTGCTTGCAAGCTGAATAATGCGGCTGTTTTCTTTCATATAGGGAATGCAGCAATATGTTACCGCAGTCAGAACACGGCAGTTCAAATCAACCATACCTATTTGTTCATGCATTCTCTCACAATTTGTAGTTTCAGCCTGAACAATATGGTTTGTAGTATCAGCACTATCTTGGGAAAACGGACCGAGGATTCCATATCCGGCACTATTTACCAACAGACGAATATGTGGATTTTCCTTTTGCAGCAATTCACGCAATAACGTTATAGATTCCGCTTTACACAAATCAAGGGCCATTACCTTGCAATTATGGTTACAATTATCAGCCAAATCCTGTAACACATCTTTTCTTCTGGCAATCAGCCAAAATTCATCCGCATTTGGAAATCCGGCATCAATCTGCCTGACAAATTCTTTTCCCATACCGGAGGAAGCGCCGGTCACGATAATAATATTCTTTCTTTTCATTTTCTTAACCAATTTTTCTTTTCAAGAAATTTTTCTAATATTTATAAGCCTTATTTCTTTTTATGCACATTACGAATTGTCCTTTTTCTGACGGATGTTTTAACATTTCCGTCATTATTTTGTTTTCCTTTTTTTCCTCGTCCATACCCGACGGGTTGATTCCTATCCGGACGAATCAGACACTTTTTATCATATCCAACCAAATCCATGCGGTTCGCTTTTTTCAATGCTTCCAATACGAGCTCTCTGTTAGCGGGATTACGGTATTGAATCAGAGCACGCTGCATCGCTTTTTCATGGGGGTTTCTGCATACATATACAGGCTTCATTGTAACCGGATTCAATCCGGTATAATACATAACTGTCGATACTGTGGATGGTGTCGGATAAAAATCCTGCACCTGCTGCGGCATATATCCCAAATCCCTTAAATATTCAGCTAATGCAACTGCTTCCTTTAAGGTGCTGCCCGGATGCGAAGACATTAAATACGGTACAAGAAACTGTTTCAAGCCTTCCTGTTCATTCAGCTTCGCATATTTTTTACGAAATCTCTCATAAACAGAATTTTCAGGTTTTCCCATCCGGGTTAATACGGCATCACATATATGCTCAGGGGCAACCTTTAACTGCCCGCTGACATGATGCTTTATTAGTTCCCTAAAGAATGTATCGTCCTTATCTTCCAGCAGATAATCAAAACGGATGCCGGAACGGATAAATACTTTTTTTACGCCGGGAAGATTTCGAAGTTTACGAAGCAAACTCAAATAATCCTTATGATCCACATACAGATTTTTACATGGCGTTGGTACAAGACATTGTCTTTCGGTACATACGCCGCGTTCTAACTGGCCTTTACAGGACGGATGACGGAAATTTGCCGTCGGGCCTCCGACATCATGAATATATCCTTTAAAATCCGGTTCCTGAATCATCTTTTCTGCTTCACTGATAATTGATTCATGGCTTCTGACCTGAATCGTTCGTCCCTGATGAAATGTCAGTGCACAGAAATTGCAGCCTCCGAAACAGCCACGATTGCTGATTAGTGAAAATTTTATCTCGTTTATTGCCGGAACGCCGCCTTTTTCCTCATATGACGGATGATAGGTTCTTTGATAAGGAAGTGCATAAACTGCATCCATCTCTTCCATGGATAATGGCGGTTGAGGCGGATTTTGTACTACATATACCGAATTAGGGTATCCCTCAACCAATGTATCCGCTTTTATGGCATCTGTATTACGATATTGGATACCGAAGCTTTCAGCATATAATGACGGGTTCTTTTTCATGGAGTCATAGTCGGGAAGCATAAGAGGCTCGTATATACTTTCAAGTGACTTTGTTTTATATACGGTTCCCCGTATAAAAGTAATATCTGAAACAGCAAGCCCGCTGTTTAAGGCATCTGCAATTTCCACAACAGAACGTTCTCCCATCCCATAGGATATTATATCTGCACCGCTGTCTAATAAAATGGAACGTTTAAAGGAATCAGCCCAATAATCATAATGAGCCAGTCGTCTTAAGCTTGCTTCTATTCCACCGATAATAATGGGAGTTTTCTTATATGTCCGGCGAATCAGATTACAATACACAACTGTTGCATGGTCCGGACGCTTATACGGCTCCCCGCCTGGTGTATAGGCATCTGTTTCCCTGTGTTTTTTGGAAACATAATAATGATTCACCATGGAATCCATATTACCACTGCTGCAAAGGAACGCAAGACGCGGCTCGCCCAAAACAGTAATACTTTTTTCATCCTTCCAATCAGGCTGTGAAATGATTCCCACAGTATATCCGTGAGACTCCAGCACACGGCTGATAATGGCATGTCCAAATGACGGATGGTCTACATAGGCATCTCCGATGACATAAACAAAATCAAGCTGCTTAATTCCTCTTTCAATTAAATCTTCCTTTGAAACCGGCAAAAAATTCTGTGCCATTTTTCGTCCTCTCTATAGTAACGGAATTTCCGTATAATCTTTAATATAATAATCTGCTAATCTCTTTTTTTCCTCTGTCTGATGCAGCGAATAGGTATCCTCCACTGCACAGACACGCATGCCTGCATTTTTTCCTGCCATTATTCCGGGTACAATATCTTCAAATACAAGACATTGTGACGGTTCTACACCTAGCTTCCCTGCTACAGCAAGATAAATATCGGGCGAAGGTTTACCTTTTGCCACTTCACATGCTGTCATAATACAGGAAAAATCCTTTTCAAACCCTCTTGCTTTTGCAACCGCTTCCACCAATTGTCTGGAATTACTCGTCGCAATCCCCAATTTAATATCATGAGCGATACAATAGCGTAAAAATACATCCGCACCCGGCTTTAACATAACTTCATGGATGTATTTCTCCCATGCCATTTTATTCCAATCTTCTTTTATTTTATCCAGAGAGTCCGGAATATGAAAACGTTCTTTAAAATATACGGCAGTTTCTGAAAAACTCATCCCTTCAATCTCTGATTGCAGCGATTGAGGAAGCTGTATCCCAAAGCGTCCTAAATATTCAATGTCAATATCCTTCCATATCCACATGGAATCTACGAGTGAACCGTCCAGATCAAAAATTACGGTTTTTATATCCTGTAACATATAACTCCTCTTTCTCCTCTTGCGTGAGGGAACGGTACTCTCCCGGCCTAAGTGACTTATCCAAATGTAAGCTGCCCATAGACACCCGTTTCAAGTAGACAACCTGATTATTCACCGCTTCAAACATTCGTTTTACCTGATGAAATTTACCTTCCGTAATCGTAATATATACTGCATTTTCTTCTACGATTTCGACTTTTGCAGGTAATGTCAGTTTTTTTTCTCCGATATCAATCCCTCTCTCAAGTGCATCTATATCACTTTGTGATAATCCATGAGCAAGCCCGACATAATAGGTCTTAGGAACATGCTTTTTAGGAGATAACAGACGATGCCCCAAATCCCCATCGTTTGTTATCAGCAACAAACCTTCCGTATCCTTATCCAATCTCCCCACCGGATACAGATTTTTATAGGGTTCCTCTTTAAAAAAGTCCAAAACCGTATCCTGCATGGCATCTTCTGTTGCGGAGATTACTCCGGCAGGCTTATTTAGCATAAAATATGCAAATTCATCATTTAATAAAACCATCCCCTGACAGCATACAATATCCGTATCCGTTACTTTTGTCTCCGGCCTTTTTACAATTTCCTGATTCACGGTAACAAATCCCATTTGAATCAATTCTTTTACCCGGCTTCTTGTTCCTATCTTTTTATCACATAAAAATTTGTCTAATCTTTTCACCACCGGTTCTTTAACCTTCCCACATTTCGTATAATACTATTAAATAATGACATCAGGGTTTACAATTTATGGAACAAACACAAAAATATAATTCCTACTTTAGTAGATGCCTGCCATTGCTGACAAGCATCCTTTTTATCCTGCTTCTGTTGACCAACCCGGTCATGAGTTCTCTGCTTGTAAAAAACGGATTGACTGTATGGTATCGGAATATGATTCCCTCTCTCTTTCCTTTTATGGTATTATCAGGATTTATGCTGCGAACAGGCCTGTCCTATCGTGTTTCAGAGCTTTTATATCCTGTTTTAGGTACTCTTTTCAAGCTTTCACCAAACTGTATCTATGTAATTCTTATGGGTTTTTTATGTGGGTTTCCCATGGGCGCAAATATTATAGCCGAAAGTCTTTCTTTAAAAAAAATCACCGAGAGAGAAGCCGAATTATTATTATCCTTCTGCAATAATATCGGACCGGTATATTTTTTATCCTACGTTGCCATAACATGTCCGTATTATCCGGTATGGCTGACATTTTCTGTCATGTATCTTCTACCTTTATGCTACGGTCTGCTCCTTCGATATATATTCTATCGTGATATTCCCATCTACAATCCACGATGCTCTGTCATATATTATAATGCAGACTGTCCGTATGGATGTGCCTTACAGGAGTCCGTTCAGAAAGCATTGTCCGCCATTCTTATACTGGGCAGTTATATGGTTATTTTTAATGTCCTACAGCTACCGTTCCACAATTCCTGTTATAAGCTTCCTGAGCCATATATCAGTGTTTTGAAGGGATTATTTGAAATATCCTCAGGAATTTCGGCAATACAGGCTTATCCTGTTTTATACGGTATTGTATATGCAGTATTTCTTCCATTCGGCGGATTATGCTGCATCTTTCAAACCTATGCCATGATTAAAGATACACCACTATCTCTGACATCATATTTAATAAATAAAATTGTACAGACAATCTGCTCTGTATTCATATACAGCTTGGTAATTTTTTTTGCCGACCGCATATGAAAATGCGCCAGCATTTCTGTTGGCGCAAAAATATACTTAAATTAAATCCAAATCAAGTGGATCATGAGAAGCCTCACCTGCCATTGCCATTGCATCCGTAAGTTCAATCGCTTCTGCTTCCTGCGGTCTTAATTCGGCACGATTAGCACGAACAGTTTCATAGCATTCATTCAGCGAATCCATTAATGTGTCAAAATGGGCTCCGGCAGTATTCATATAATGTGATATAATTTCTTCAACATGAGCAAGCAGGTCATCCGTATACTGGACTGCCGATGCACGAAGCTGATTTGCCTCGATTGTTGCACTGTCTAAAATTTCCTGTGCCTGTGCAGATGCAAGCGTTACAACTTCATTTGCCTGTTCATACGCCTGCAGCATGATTTCATGCTCATTAATTAACTCATTTGTCTGGTCGGTTGCTTCTTTAATCAAAGCCTCCGCCTTATCCCTTGCATCATTTAGAATAGCTTCTTTATTACTTATTATTTTCTGATAACGCTTAATCTCATCCGGCGTTTTCATCTTTAATTCGCGAAGCAAGCTGTCGATTTCTTCTTTATTTACAATTATCTTAGTATTGGAAAGAGTCTGATATTTGCAGCTTGCAATATAATCCTCAATCTCATCAATTAATTGTTCGATTTTACTACTCATACTATGTCCGCTCCATTCCCTAATCTACACTATGTCCATATTTTTCATATACAAGCTTTGCAACAAATTCAGGCACACATTGCGAAATATCACCATGAAAGCTTGCAATTTCTTTTACACTGGAAGAACTGAGATAAGAATACTCTAAGCTTGTAGTCAGAAAAATAGTATCCAATTGTCCGTTACTTAATTTGCGGTTTGTCTGGGCAATCTGTAATTCATATTCAAAATCCGTAATAGCCCTAAGACCACGTACTGAAACATGTATATCCTTTTCTCTTGCGTAATCTATCAATAATCCCTGAAACGATTCAATAGAGACATTCGGAATATCTTTTGTTGCTTCTTTCAATATATTAACACGTTCCTCAACGGAAAACAATGGTGTCTTCACATTGTTATTCAACACAGCAACCGTTAAATGATCAAATATTTTTGAGGCCCTCATAATAATATCCAGATGACCAAAAGTTACAGGATCAAAGCTTCCCGGATAAATTGCAGTTTTCATAATTTTTCTCCTTGTGCTGGTGTAAAAAATACATGCTTATTTGTCTTATAAACTTTTTCTTTCGTTAAAGTATATCCTAGCGTTTCAATATCCGACAGGTCTCGGTCACGCTTTGCTTCGATGATAATTAAAGTATCCTTCGTAAGACATCCCGAATCTTTAAGAAGCTGCATTACCGATGCTTCTATCATCATTTCATATGGCGGATCCATAAAGATTACATCCGCTTTTTGTGTAAGAAACGGCATTGCACCCAAAATATCACGGCTTACCACAGTTGCATTATCTGCCATCTTTGTAAATGTAAGATTTTTTTTAATACATTCCAATGCTTTTTTATTATTTTCAACAAAAAAAGCATGCTTTGCCCCCCGACTTAAGGCTTCAATTCCGATTCCTCCGCTTCCGCTGAACAAATCATAAAAAACACAGCCCGGTATTTCCGCCTGAATCATATTAAACAAGGTTTCTTTGATACGATCCGTTGTTGGTCTTGTATCAATTCCTTCCGGTGTAACAAGCGGCAAAGAACGGCAGGTTCCCGCAATAACTCTCATATTAATCCTCCCATTAAGTAAAACGGTCTTTTTTTGCTGTTAAACTCGAAGCTTAGTTCCTTTGGCATCACGTTTTAATAATTTTATGGAATTTAAAACAATTTCCTTGTCTTTATAAACAATTGAGGCTTCAACCATATTTTTATGATAATAAACCTCCTCTACATAATCCTTTGCACCAAGCTTCATTCCTCTGACACCGATTGCCCCCTTTTTCTTTTCCGGAATCTCATCAATCGGAAAACGCAGGAAATAGCCATCTGCGGAGCGTAATACAATATGCGTCTGCTCACGAATCACCTCTACGCTTATAAGTTCATCATCATCCGCTAATTTTGTGGAAGCAACGGTCTTTTTCATAACATCAAATTCACCGCCGTCAACAACCTTCATCATGGATTGCTTTGTCACAAATATCATACGGTACAGATTAAGCTCGGACTGTGATGCAACAGCAATAATATGTTCCTTTTCGGCAGAATAGTTACTTACATTGTCAATCGGAATCCCTTTATCGCGGAATTTGCCATAAGGTAAGTCCATTACCTTTATTGTATGCAGTTGTCCGACATTGGTAAAGAAGCAAACTTTACCAAGATTTTTGCATTTTACAATAAACCGGCTTTCTGCTTCGGCTGCTTCGATATTTCTTTCATAGGTAGGTATATCGACACATCTTGCATAACCGAAACGGTCTACGAGAACCATAATGTCCATCTCTTCCATTTTAGCCTCTTCAACAACCGCCTCTTCACAATTATCAATCACCGTTCTGCGTTCACGTTTATACTCATTACGGATTTCTTCCAATTCATTTATAATAACCTGTGCCATTGAATCTTTTCTTGCAAGAATATCCTCATAACGGTATATATTTGTCATTGTTTCTTCATGCTCTTTTATTAATGCCTGAATTTCTAATCCAATCAGCTTGTATAAACGCATATCGAGGATGGCATTTGCCTGATTTTCCGTAAACATCAGTTGCTGTGCCATAATTTTGGATTCTTTTGATTTAAATGTAATTCCTTTTACATTACCGTTAATCAGGCAGTCTTTTGCCATTGCACGGTCTTTACTGCCGCGAAGAATCTCTATAATCAAATCGATTACATTACATGCCTTAATCAGACCTTCCTGAATCTCTTTTTTTGCATTTTCTTTTTCTAGTAAATTTGTGTACTTACGTGTTGTCACTTCATAACGGAATTTCACACATTCTTTTAAAATGCGTTTCATTCCCATCGTCTCGGGACGACCGTCGCAGATGGCAAGCATATTGACACCGAAGGTATCCTCCAAACGGGTCTTCTTGTATAAAAGATTAATAAAGTTTTTCACATTTGCGTCTTTACGCAGCTCAATTACAATGCGAATACCTTCTTTGGATGACTGATTGGAAATATCCACAACATCCATTGTTTTTTTCGTTTCAACAAGACCTGCAATATCCATCAAAAATTTTGTGATATTTGCACCAATCATCGGATACGGAATCTCTGTAATTACGACGTTTGTTTTACCATTCTTCCCTTTTTCCGTTTCCACTTTACCGCGAACCTTTATCTTACCGACACCGGTTTCATATATTTCCAAAAGCTCGTCCTTATTTGTTACAATACCGCCGGTTGGGAAATCCGGCCCGGGAATATAACGCATCAGCTCTCTGGTTGAAATGTTTTCATCCAGCATATATGCCTTCATGGCATCAAGCACTTCTGCAAGGTTGTGGGGTGGAATACTGGTTGCCATACCAACAGCAATACCCTCGGTACCGTTAATTAAAAGATTCGGAATCTTGGCGGGCAGAACGCTTGGCTCCTTTTCCGTTTCATCAAAGTTCGGGATAAAATCCACAACATCTTTGTCAAGATCAGCCAAAAGACATTCCTGCGTTACTTTTTCAAGTCTAGCTTCGGTATAACGCATTGCCGCAGCGCCATCACCTTCAATATTGCCGAAATTTCCATGCCCGTCAACAAGCGGAAGCCCTTTTTTAAAATCCTGTGTCATGACAACAAGAGCTTCGTAAATAGAACTGTCTCCATGAGGATGGTATTTACCCATGGTATCCCCTACGATTCTGGCACTTTTCCTGTATGGCTTATCATAGCGTATTCCAAGCTCGAGCATATCATATAAGGTTCTCCGCTGAACCGGCTTTAATCCATCACGGACATCCGGCAGAGCTCTTGCCACAATAACACTCATGGCATAGTCTATATATGATTTTTGCATAACCTCCGAATATTCGGTCTTGATAATTTCTTCACTCATCTTTTTCACCATTAAAAACTTTTCTTTATCCGATTGCTGATTTTTTATATATCAAGAAGTGCATCCTGTGCATGCTCATAAATATATTTCTTACGCGGAAGGACATCCGTTCCCATCAACATGGCTGTTACATCCGAAGCATATCTTGCATCCTCAATCTCGACAAGCTTCAGCTTGCGGGTTTCGGGATTTAATGTTGTTTCCCAAAGCTGCTCGGCATCCATTTCACCAAGACCTTTGTATCGTTGCAGTGTAAACGGCCCTTTATGTGTTTTACGGTATTTTTCCAATGCCTTATCATCATACAGATACTCCTCTTCACCTTTTGACGGCATTGCTTTATATAAAGGCGGCATTGCAATATAAACATGTCCCTCATAAATCAATTCCGGCATAAAACGATAAAACAGTGTCAAAAGAAGGGTTGAAATATGAGCACCGTCCACGTCGGCATCTGCCATAATAATAATTTTATCATAGCGAAGCTTACTAATATCAAAATCATTGCCGTAGCCTTCCGAAAAACCACAGTTAAATGCATTAATCATGGTCTTAATCTCTGCATTTGCCAAAATTTTATCGATACTGGCCTTCTCAACATTTAATATTTTACCGCGGATTGGTAAAATAGCCTGATATTGGCGGTTTCTTGCCGTTTTTGCACTCCCCCCTGCGGAATCTCCTTCGACAATAAAAATTTCACATTTTTTCATATCACGGGATTCACAGTTAGCAAGCTTTCCGTTGGAATCAAACGAATATTTCGGCTTTGTCAAAAGATTCGTTTTTGCTTTTTCTTCACTTTTGCGGATTTTTGCAGCTTTTTCTGCACAGCTTAAAACACTTTTCAACACATCAAGATTTCGGTCGAAATAGCGGACAATTTCATCTCCTGTTACCTTGCTGACTACCTTAGCAGCATCCTGATTATCAAGCTTTGTTTTAGTCTGACCTTCAAAGCGCGGATCCGGATGCTTAATGGAAATAACGGCTGTCATACCGTTACGGATATCCGCACCGGTAAAATTGGCATCCTTTTCCTTTAATATGCCAATTGTCCTTGCATATGTGTTCATTACGGTTGTAAACTGCGTTTTAAAACCGGTAAGATGCGTACCACCCTCTGCATTATAAATATTGTTACAGAAGCCCAAAACATTCTCGTGGAACTCATTAACATACTGTAATGCTGCCTCTACCGTTATTCCGTCACATTCACCGGAAAAATAAATCGGCTCATGAACCGTTTCCTTCTGACGGTTCATATCCTTAATAAAACCGATCAAGCCTTCCGGCTCATGAAATTCAATGTATTCCTGTTCATCCTTACGCTTATCTTCAAATATAATCGTTAAATTCGGATTCAGGTATGCCGTTTCATGGAGACGGCTCTTTACCTCATCCTCTTTAAACCATGTTTTATCAAAAATCGTATCATCCGGCAGAAAGCTGATACAGGTACCGGTTTCCTTTGTTTTTCCGACAACAGGAAGCAGTCCGTCAATCAGCTGCGTAGTAGGTATTCCACGCTCATAGGTATCCTGATGGATATATCCGTTTTTCTTAACACGAACTGTTAAATGTGTGGATAATGCATTTACTACAGAGGAACCGACACCATGAAGACCACCGCTTGTCTTATAGGCAGAATCATCAAATTTACCTCCTGCATGAAGCGTCGTAAATACAAGACGCTCCGCACTCATTCCTTTTTCATGCATTTCAATCGGAATACCGCGTCCGTTATCTTCTACTGTGGCAGAACCGTCCTTTTCCAATGTGACACATATTTTACTGCAAAACCCTGCAAGATGCTCGTCAACGGAATTGTCCACGATTTCATAGATTAAATGATTCAGACCTTTCGTAGAAACACTTCCGATATACATTCCGGGACGCTTTCTGACAGCCTCCAACCCTTCCAAAACAGTGATGCTCGATGCATCATAGGTATTATTTTTCGCCATAAGATTATTAATAACCTTTCTACTCAACTCTATTTCCTATTCGCATATTATATCATGAAAATCTTTCTAAGAAAAGAAAAAAACACTACCTGTTGTAGTGTTTTTGTAAAGAGATACAATTTTTTGTGTTTATCCAATGCTTTTTTATAAAAAAATTTCAGAATTATTCAGAAATCGACAAATTCTGTGTTACTGCAACCGCAATTGCTCCCGGTCCGATATGACAGGCAACACTTAAAGACAGTGGATAAATCCATTCAATAGGGCAACCCGGAATAGCTTCCTCGATTTCCTTTTTAAAAGTGTCGGCCGCACTTCTGTCAAATGTATAGGCAACCATTATTTTTACGTTCTTTTTATCCAATCCGCCAAAACGATTTTCAATATCATTCTTAATGGCATTTATCATTATACTTTTGCCCTGGGCAGTAGTACGGGCTTTTGCAAAGGCGTCAAGCTTTTCTCCCTGAATCTGTAATACCGGTTTTAAGCGAAGCAGAGTACCGAGCGCTGCAGCCGCAGGGGTAATACGTCCGCCTTTTTTTAAATAATACAATGTGTCAAGCATGATATAGATACTGGAATTAAACTTATCTTCCTCAAGAATCTGTTTAACCTGAGCTGCTGATTTACCTGCTGCAATTAAATTCTGCGCATCTATACAGGAACGAAGCTGTGTAATGGAAATACGCTGATTATTGACTACCTGTACTTTTCCGTCATAATCCTGGGCAAGCATCAATGCGGTCTGACAGGAACCGCTTAAGCCGCTGCTCATCGGAATATGCACAATTTCATCGTATTCCTTTAAAATTTCATCCCAAAGCCCCATCACAGACTCCGGGGATGGCTGGGAAGTGTAAATATCCACATCACTATTTAACTTACTATAAAAAGCATCCTGTGACAGGGTAATTCCCTCGAAATATTCTTTTCCTTCGATTGTAAAAGGCATCGGCAAAAGAAAGATGCCCCTTTCTTCCGCTTCCTGTTGGGTAAGTCCACTATTACTATCGGTTACAACCGCAATTTTACTCATTATCTCCTCACATTCTGCCACATCGGCTTATATATTTTTAAACAATAAATTTATTTTACGGGTATATAAAAATAAAGTCAAGCAGTTATAATGTCTGCATTTTATCAGATACCGAATTAAGATGCAGATTTAAATCGAGAAAATTCTGTTCGTGAATACTTTCTTCTTTTTGCAGAACTTTATTACAGAACGCATCTGCAAGAATCAGCATATCCTTATCATTATATATGTCTGCCATCACAAAACCCAATTCGCCGCTCTGGGCAATTCCACATAACTGTCCGGGACCCCGGAGTTCCAAATCTTTATTTGCAATGTAAAATCCGTCATTAGATTCCGATAAAATAGTAAGCCTTTCTTTATTTTTTTCAGAAAGATTACTGCTGATAAAAATACAATATGACTGATGGTTTCCGCGTCCTACACGACCACGAAGCTGATGAAGCTGTGCCAGTCCGTATCGTTCCGAATTCTCAATCATCATAACCGTTGCATTCGGCACGTTGATACCAACCTCAATTACAGTTGTAGAAACAAGAATATCAATTTCATGATGTTCAAATGAATGCATGATGGTTTCTTTTTCCTGTAAAGACATTTTCCCGTGCAGATGGGCAATGGATATTTCTTCCGGAAATACCTGTTTTAAGCGTTCCGAATAGTCGATGACATTTTCAAGTTCATCCATTTCTTCACTTTCATTTACCATCGGACAAATGATATAAACCTGTCTTCCCTGTGCGATTTCCTTTTGCATAAACTTATATGCACTCGGACGGTATGAATCGCTCACAACACAGTTTTTAACAGGTAAACGGTTTGCCGGCAATTCATTGATTACCGAAACAGACATATCTCCGTATAAAATCAAGGCGAGTGTTCGCGGAATCGGGGTTGCACTCATAACAAGTATATGAGGATGATTACCCTTTTTCCGAAGAGATTCTCTTTGATTTACACCAAAACGATGCTGTTCATCCGTGATAACAAGTGAAAGATTTTTATATTCCACTTTATCCTGAATTACGGCATGTGTACCAATAATAACATTATAGGTACCGTCTGCAATTCCCTGCAAAGCTTCACGCTTATCCTTTGCAGGCATTGAGCCAAGAAGTAAAACTGGATGAATACACAGACCGTATTGCTCTATCAGCTCTTTCAAAGAACGGAAATGCTGCTCTGCCAAAACCTCCGTCGGTGCCATTAATGCTCCCTGTCTGTTATTTGCTGCCGCCTTTAAAAGTGTAAGAAATGCAATAATTGTTTTACCGCTTCCGACATCTCCTTGTAAAAGGCGGTTCATAGGTATGTTTTTTTCCATATCCTGTTCTATTTCATTCCATGCTTTTGACTGTGCTTTCGTTAATTTATAAGGAAGAGCTTCCAAAAGACGTGCGGTATCAGCAACCGCAATCATCGGATTTTGTAAAATAGTATCCGGTCTTTCCTGTTTTTCTTTCCGAAGCAGATACAAAAAAGAAAAAAATTCATGAAAAGCAAGGCGTTTTCTGGCTTTTTCAAATTCTTCCTGTGTATTTGGCATATGTATGCAGCATAATGTCTCACTAATCGGTAACAGCTTCATTTCCTTTAGCTGTATGTCCGATAAATAATCGAATACCGGTTCGAGCTGTTTCAGAGCTGTTTGAGCGGCTTTTTGAATCGTATTATTTGTAAGTCCTTTTGTCAGATGATAACATGGCATCAGCCTGTGAAGCAGCTCACCATATTTTTCAGGAGTAAAAATCTGCGGTTGAAGCATGGTAAACTGCCCCTTGGAACACTTGATAATACCGCGCAATATATATTGGGTGCCCGGTTTTAACAGATTGCGGATATACGGCATATTAAAAAAACGTACCGTAATCACGATGCCGCTGCAGTTGATTTTTGCAAGTGAAAAATTATAGCGTCCTGTTTTTTTTGTAACAACTGACCCGGGTACCAAAACTGCCGGAACAGAAATCAATTTATCATTGTCTGCTTCCTCCGGAATCTTCGCATCTTCATATGATGTAAACCCTTTTGGTATATTTAACAAAAGGTCTTCGATGCTGAATATATTCAGTTTGTGAAACAGCTTTGCTGTTTTTTCTCCAATTCCTTTTATGGAAAGGATGTCGTCATTTAATCTGTACATGTATCACCTGCCAAGATATTAACCGATATGTAAAAAAGCCCACAAAGTGAGCTCTTTACCCTTTGGACCCGGCTTTATAAGTCCATTTTTTAACAATAAAAATATGTTTCAAACTTATTCCGCAGAAATTACATAATAGTATACCGGCTGACCTCCATACTGTAATTCCACATCACAGGCTGCATATTTTTCGCTTACCTTCACACGAATTTCCTCAGCAGCCTCTTCTGTAACCTCTTCACCGTAATAAATACTGATTAACTCGGTTTCATCGTCAACCATCTCATCTACCATGTCATAGATAACAGCATTCATTTCAGGACCAACCGATAAAATTCCTTTATCGCCGATACCCATATAGTCTCCCTGACGAATCTCTTTATCATCTATCTGTGTATCACGGACAGCATATGTTACTTCACCGGTCTTTACACGTGCAATTTCTTCGACCATTACGGCTTCGTTTTCCTCAACCGACATATCCGGAACAAAGTTAATGACTGCAGTGATTCCCTGTGCAATCGTTTTTGTCGGAATAACAACAACCTTCTTGTCCTCTATCAGATACTGTGCCTGGTTTGCTGCAAGAATAATATTTTTATTATTCGGAAGAACAAAAACGCAGTCTGCATTTACCGTAGCAATTGCATTCACAATATCATCCGTACTCGGATTCATTGTCTGTCCACCGGAAATAACGCAGTCTACACCAAGGCTTTTAAAAATCTCAGTAATACCGTCACCTGCGGCAACCGTTACAAATCCGATATCCTTTCTGGGTTCCTCAGGAGCTTCTGCCTCTTTTTTTTCACTCATCTTAATGACTTTTTCCTGATGCTCCAGACGCATGTTATCAATCTTCATATTGGAAAGCGCACCATATAATAACGCCTTCTGAATCGCCATCCCCGGATCATTGGTATGAACATGCACCTTTACAATATCATCATCGGCAACTACCACAATGGAATCCCCGATTGACTCTAAATATGCTTTAAAATCCATCTCCGTCTTAATATTAAACGGACGATTCAGCATAATAATAAATTCAGTACAATAGCCGAATTTGATATCCTCTTCACTATAGCCATCATCTGCTTTTACAGTATTAACAGACACGGTCGGTGTTTCTACGCTGAAATCAATTTCTTTGCCAAGGAATGCATCATAAGCACCCTTTAACACTTCCATAAGACCTTGTCCGCCGGAATCCACTACACCTGCCTGTTTTAACACCGGAAGCATTTCCGGCGTCTGGCTCAATACATAATCCGCATGCTTGATAATCTCATCAAAGTATACGGAAAGGTCTTCACAGCCTTCTTCCAATAATTCCTTTGCTTTATCACTTGCGCCTTTTGCTACGGTAAGTATTGTTCCTTCCTTTGGTTTCATAACTGCTTTATATGCTGTTTCAACTGCTTTTTCAAAAGCCGCTGCAAAAACAGGAAGTGTTATTTCATCATATTCTCTGACAACTTTTGTAAAACCACGGAGAAGCTGGGATAAAATAACACCGGAATTTCCTCTTGCTCCTCTTAATGAACCGGAAGAGATTGCCTTGCAAAGGGTTGCCATATCCGGGTCATCCATTTTAGCCACTTCTTTTGCAGCCGCCATAATGGTCATGGTCATATTGGTTCCTGTATCACCATCCGGAACGGGAAATACATTCAGTTCATTAATCCATTCCTTTTTGTTTTCCAGATTTTTCGCACCTGCTAAGAACATTTTTGCCAATATCTTAGCATCAACGGTATTTAAAGCCACGATTATTTCCTCCTTAATCAATCACTCGCACACCTTCAACGAAGATATTGATCTTTTCAATTTCGATACCTGTAAATTCTTCCACCTTGTATTTTACGTTACTGATTAGATTTTCAGAAACAGCTATAATGCTGACACCATATGCTACAATTACATGGAAGTCCAATACTAATTTGTTGTTTACCATAGTTACGACAATTCCTCTTGTCATACTATCCATTTTTAAAAGCTTAACAAGTCCGTCTTTTACATTTACTCCAGCCATACCGACAATTCCGAAGCATTCTACTGCAACGCTTCCCGCATACTGGCTGATTACTTCTTTATCAATTGTAATACTGCCCATATGAGTATTCATAGAAGAATTCTTCATGTAAGACCTCCTTTATCTTGAACAAAATTTATTATATTATAACCGTTTTTATTCAAAAAAGGAATATCTAAATACAGTTTATAATAAAAAAACAGAAAGCCAATAAAAATGGCTCTCTGTTTAGATTTAAAAATATAGATTATAATTTTCCGCCGGAAGTTGCAATACCCTCAATAAACTGCTTCTGGAAAATAATATATATTATAATCATCGGTACACAGGCAATCAGTGCTGCCATCATAAGTTCAGGATATTTTTGCTGATACTGTCCGTTCATCTTTGCCAGAGCACTTGCCAAGGTTGTTTTATTACTGTCAGGACAAACAATCATTGGCCACATCAAATCTTTATACGCAAACACCGTTGTAAAAATACCAAGTGCTACAAGTGCTGATTTTGTAAGTGGTGCCATAATAAATAAAAATGTCTGTGGTATATTACATCCGTCTATTCTGGCAGCGTCTTCAAGATCTTTAGGAAGACTCATATAAGCCTGACGTAAGAGAAACGTTCCAAATGCAGTAACAAGTCCCGGAAATAACAATGCCCATACCGTGTTCGTAATATGAAGCTTACTTACCATAATATACTGCGGAATAATAAATACCTGTGTAGGAATCATCATCTGGAAAAGTACAACTCCAAACATAAAATTCTTCCCTTTAAAATTTAATCTGGCAAAAGCATATCCGCTGAGTGAGGCTGTAACGATTGCACAAATTACTCTCAGTAATATCATAAGTAAAGTATTTCCGTAAAGTTTTACGAAATCCATCGCTGCTACAACTTTGCCGAAGTTTTCTACCTGCCATACCTTGGGCACAAGAACAAACGGATCAACCTGCATAGTTTCTGAAACTGTCTTAAATGCTGTTAAAATCATCCATATAAAAGGAACAATCATAATAATTGTCATTAGTATAAGAATAAAATATATAACAATCTGACTTATTTTTTTCTTCATTTTGACCACTCCTTTCTAATTATAATGAACCCACTTCTTCTGGCCAATTAACTGAATTACCGTAAGAATCATAATTACCACAAGAAGAACAACTATTACAGTTGCACCATATCCCTTCTTACTCTGTTCAAATGAATATTTATAGAACAGATATACAAGAGATTCTGTCTTTTTCAATGCAGGATTATTGTAATCAATAATCATATATATAACATCAAACACCTGCATAGCCGCAATTATTCTTGTAATAAGAACAAAAAATATGGTGGGTGAAATCAGTGGCACTGTAATATGTAAAAGTTGTTGCCACGAATTTGCACCATCAAGAGAAGCTGCCTCATAATAATCACGCGGAACTTCCTGTAATCCTGCAAGAAGAAGCACCATATTATAACCAATTACAGACCATATTCCTATTACGGCAATGGAATAAATTGCAATATTGGGGTCAGATATCCAATTAACTTTTATATGAAAAATATTGTTTATTAGTCCAAAATTGGAATTATATAACCATTTCCAAACCATAGCAATTGCCGCAGGAGCTGCAACCATAGGGAGGAAGAAAACTGTCCTAAAGAAACTTCTGCCTTTAAGTTTTTTATTAAGTAATACTGCCAACAACAATGCAATTACAATAGAAATCGGAACCTCTACAACCGCATATTTTATTGTATTCCATAATGACTGCCATACTTCTACATCACCAAATACTTTTTTGTAATTATTAAGACCGACAAATATATTCCCTTTTCCAAAATCACCTGTTTTAAAGAAACTTTGATATATTGTCTGAAAAATCGGGAAAATATTTAAAATACCTAATCCCAACATTGTAGGTGCGATAAAGCTCCATCCCCATAATGTTTCACTTTTTTCTCTCGGAGTTTTCTTATTTTTTTCCACGAGCACTCTCCTTATCCTCCTTACATACTAAAAGCAAATCATTTATATTTCTCTGATTTTAATTTTATCATAATAAATCTTTTGCAACAAGTGTATGGTAATTCGTGTCGTTTTTATGTCATTTTGTGACATTGGCATTTTTCTACTGTTTTTATAAACAGTATATTTGACACATTTAAGGTTCAAAATTATGATATAATACATATAAATGTCTCTGAAAGCACATTAATGAAGCCTATCTGAATGTATTTTTGATTGTCAAAATGTGACTACTAATATATAATAATTTATATGTTTCAATATTTATGTATATAAATGAGGGGGATTCACTATGGCACAGGAATTAAGAGGCTGTGATTTTTGTAAATTTGTAAATTATGAGGATTCTGATGACTTTTACCTCTATGAACTGGGTACAAATAAATGCGAACCGCTCTATTCATACGAACATTTTGTAAAAAACAGAATTATTATTCATTTTGTCATTAACGGCAAAGGAATTCTTAGAATGAACGGCAAAGAATATTATATTGGACCTCATCAGATTTTTCTCATTCCTGAAAATACCAAAGCATTTTATCAGGCTGATAAGGATGACCCATGGGAATACATATGGTTTCATATTGGCGGTCCCAAAATCCCATTGATTCTAAAGGAAGCGGGACTTACATCAGAGCATCCTGTATATACGCCACTGGCGTGTTCAAAGGAAATTGAAGCGCTTGCAAAGGATATTCTTGATAATTATACCAGACAATATTACTGCGTAGGATCATTATACAAGATTTGCGACTATATGATTGAGAACTCTGCGTACAAAGCAGAGCCTGCAATAGAAAATTCCTTGTTATATGTTAAAAATGTTATTTCGTATATACAGTTAAAATATTCTGAACAGATTAAAATTGAAGATATTGCATTTGCCTTGGGTTTGAACAGAAGCTACCTAACCAGACTTTTTAAAGAAGCCACCGGTTATTCTTTGCAGGATTATCTGCTTACATACAGAATGAAGCTTGCGCTGAAAATGCTCGCTAAGGACAATATAAGTATTGCAGAGATTGCGCAAAATGTTGGATATGGTGACACCTTTACTTTCTCCAAAGCCTTCAAACGTCATTTCGGTCAGTCTCCTTCCGCATTTCGCGGCGTCGAATATAGTGTTGCAACGGAAATGATTACACGTGCCTCTGAGTCGGGTAAAAACACACAATAGTATGATAGTAAACACATATTAAAAGAGCATACGGCTGAATCGTCATATTTCACCGTATGCTCTTTTTTTGACTATGCTCTTCTTTATACTTTCTTAATCAAAACCGCAACCGCATCAAAAGAGTCTTCAAATCTAAACAATATATTTGAGTCGATAATCTCAATATTATGCTGTCCGGTTTCGTATTGGTCCAAAATATAATATCTTCCATTAAGAGGTACCGTTATCTCCTGCGCACCATCACATGCAAATGAATGAACTATTACAAGAGCACTACCATTCTCTCCATATCGAACCGTTGCCTGATATTCCTTAAGTAGTCTGTTTGACTTCTGAAATGGTCCATATTTCTTTGTAACCCCGTTTGCAATTACCTCTGATACTTTTTTATAAAAAAATACACCTCTTCTTACAAGCTCCCACTGCTCATCAGACAATTCCGATACATCTCCTGAAATGCAAAGTACGCCATATAATCCCGCACAAATTGAATATACAATTCTTTTTAATTCATCAGTTTTTCTTATTACTGCCCAAATCTGACTCTTAGAAGGGAGTACAAGCCTATGCAAATCAGCGGCAATAACCGGGATTTCTTTTTCTTCATGTGCATCCGAAAAAGACAAATAATCGGCAAGTTCCATAAAGCCCGGTTCCAATCTATGTCCTCCCGATGCACAAATCTCAATAGCTATATCCGGACAGCATTCCCTAATCTTCCTAAAGAAACTCTTTGTAGCTTCAACACTTTGTCTAAGCCCTTCTCCCGGACTTTCCGCTCCATCACAGCCAATTCCAATCGTGTCATTATAATCTATTTTTATATATTCAAATCTATTTTCAATCAAAAAATTTATCACTTTATTTGTCAGATAATCATTAACCCATTTACTTCTCATATCCCAAAACCGTCTGGTTCCGGATATGATAACTTTACCATCTCTTGTAAGTAAATGAGATTCTTCATTTACTGCATCCGCATCTTTTCCAACCACTTCTAATTCAAACCAAATGCCGGCCTTCATTCCGGCACTATTTATTTTATCAACAACCGGTTTCATCCCATTAGGGAATAAATCCCGGGCAACCCGCCAGTCTCCCATATTATCCTGCCAGCCTTTAATTGAATCCGCATACCATCCTGCATCAATCACAAAATAATCGAAATCATTTCCATTAACAACGGATAAAATTTCTGTGATTTTCTCTTCACTTGGTTCTCCCCAGGTTGTGCAATATTCATTGAATACAGCAGGCAAAGTTTTCATTTTGTTTGCAGCCTTACCAATGTACTTTTTCTGGCAATCAAGCAGTCTGTTGCATACTTCATCTAATCCATGTGAAGAAACCGTAATAAATGCTTTGGGCGTCATAAAATCATCACCGGGTTTCAGTTCTTTTCTCCAATGCCCATATTCATAGTCAGCCAAACCGCCTGAAATGCAAAGATTAGAATCTATTCTTACCGTTTCTATCTGCCAGGATGAAGAACAGGCATTTGTCACTCCCCATACAACCCCTGCATCTGTATCTTCAATAGCCAAAAAAGGAAAAAATCCTCTGACCGGCATAGAACCTATTGCACCAAATTTTTCGCAGCGTACTCCAAAAGATGACCAGGAAGTTTCTAACATCAAATCTTCTATCGCTCTAACTTCATGTCTTCCCTCTGCACTCCATCTGCTTCTAAATCTATGCATCAATAGCCTGTTTACAGCTTCATTATTCGCATATGGGGTTATCTCGGAAATACAGAAAGAAGAAAGAGCTTCTAACATGATATTATCTGTCGACTGATTGATTACACGTGTAAATATACTCATTCCTCTACAGTCATCTGTTCCCTTCACAATATGCTCAGCCCTTATTCCATATGGGTTTTCGACAATAGTAGTAACCACTTTTTTGCCTTCAAAAACTGTTTCTGTTTGAGAAATATATTTCATAGACATGGTTAAGCCGGAATCATGCCTTGTTTCCCCTGCCGCAAATCCTGGACATGAAGAATCTCCTGTACAGGAAATCTGTACAAGCGGATCCACTTTACCCTTTTCAAAATTCAATTTCTGACTTTCTTTGGGGACAATTGTAAATGAAACATGACCTTCCTCTGAAAATCGATAAACAGCATCCATGTCACCAAAAGCTATTCTTTTTATCATATTTTCCATTACTACTCCACATATATTTATTTGATTATTGAAAAACGCAACACGCGAAGACGTGTTGCGTTTCTCATAATGTATTATTACATTACTTCTTGTTATATGTTTTTTATTCCTCTGCAAGTGCTTCATTCATGGATTTTGCTATGTCCATACATACATCTTCCACTGCCTTGTCACCTGTCCATGCTTCTTTCAGTTTCTCTGTAAGCATATCTTCCCATACTACTGTGTTTCTTGAATATGGTCTGAATACAAGCTTAGCATTTAACATCTGCATATGTCCGTTAAGATCGAAGCAGTCTACACTGTTTACCCATGCATCTGAACAGCCTTTATATGCTGCCATTGTTACACCAAGTTCTGCCTGTTTTGTCTGTGCTTCTTTTGTTCCAAGGTATTCGATAAGGCTCCATGCTGCATCTGTGTTCTTTCCGTTTGCTGCGGCTGCCCATCCAAGTCCGTTATAGATTGATACTCTGTCAGAAGGATCTTTTGTGTACGGAAGTACTGCTACATCACAGTTTGCTGCTGCATATTCATTGTCACGGTATCCTGCAAGCATCCATGATCCGTTGATTGACATTGCTACTTTTCCTGCACATAATAACTCATTTGGTGCTGTCTCTGATACTGTGTTAAGATCCGGGCAGCTTCCTTCTGCAATCATATCTGTGAATAACTTCATTGCCTTAATTGTGTTCGGATCATCAAATCCGGATGTCTTTTTGTCATCGCTGATTACGTATCCACCCATTGAATAAATGGTATTGTAGAATCCTTCCTGGTTGTTACCCGGCTGAATTGCATATCCCCAATGGTCTTCATTGGTTAATTTCTTTGCTGCTGCTGCAAAATCATCCCATGTCCATGTGTCATCCGGATATGCTACTCCCATCTCATCAAAGATGGTTTTGTTATACCATAATGCGATTGTATCGATATCCTTTGGTATTGCATACTGTTTTCCGTTTGAGCTGTATAAATTTACGATGCCTTCATAATAGTTTCCTAAATCAATCTTATCGCTTGCTGCGATTTTGTCTGTAAGGTCAAGAAGCATATCGTTTTCCATATACATCTGTGCTACGTTGGAATGCATCCAGAATACATCAGGAAGTTCTCCACCTGTTGCTCCTGCTTCCAAAAGTGTCCAGTAACTGTTCCAGTCTACTACCTGAATGGTTGCCTTGATTCCTGACTGTGCACTCCATTCATCCACAATCTGCTGAAGTCCGGGTCTCTGACCTTCATCCCAGATTGTAACTGTAAGTTCTCCTTCTACGCTTTCACCAAGGCTTGTTGGTGCTTCCTCTTCTTTTGCAGGTGCTTCAACTTCTTCCTTTGCAGGTGCTGCTTCCGGAGCTTCTGCTTCTTTTGTGCCACAACCAACAAGTGACATTACAGTTATTGCACTAAGTAATAATGCTAAAACTTTCTTTTTCATAAAATACGTATCCTCCTTAATTAATTATTACTTCATGTATGCCTGACCGCATACCTTGATTATAGTTTTAAATAAACAAAATGGTATGTTAATTCGTGTTGAATATATGTCATTTTGTGACATATAAAATAATTCTAGGTGTTAATTGTAAGAACAATTGACTTATAATCTTCACCAATTGTGAATCCCGGTGCATTTCTTGCATCCAATACAACCCCGACCTGCATAAGTTCATCTCCAAAATAAGAATGATTCCCGATTGTATAGATAGCATCCGGATCAAGACCGCAAAGTTTTACTCTTGCAGTTATGGCATTTACATTTGCCCTTAATACATAACATCCAAATAAAGCTTTCTTTTTGTCCTCAGAAACAACCATCCACGCACACATATTATTATCATACGGAGTAATCAAACGGTAAAAATCACCATATTGAATCAATTCACGATTTTCTTTCATAAACATGATTTGTTTCTTTACCTGTTCAAATTCTTCTTCAGAAATATGATTCAAATCAAGTTCATATCCAAAGGTTCCGAAATATGCCACATTTGCCCTAAAATCAATCGGGGTTGAACGTCCCGTCTGCTGATTAGGAACTGCAGAGACATGAGAACCTATCGAAACAACAGGGTATCCATAAGAGGTACCTGTCTGAATCAGAAGTCTGTCAACAGCATCCGTATTATCAGAACACCATGCTTGTGGGGCATAATAGAGCATTCCCGCATCAAATCTTGCCCCTCCGCTTGCACATGATTCAAACAGAATATCAGGGAATGCAGTAATCAGTCTTTTATACAGACTATACACTCCAAGAACATATTTGTGATATATCATACCTTGCTTCAGCGCCCCGCCTTCATGGCTGAAGCACTCAGATATCGTACGATTCATATCCCATTTTATATATGCAATATTTGCACCGTCTATTACCTTAAACAACATATTATAAATATAGTCAACAACTTCTTTTCTTGAGAAATCAAGTACAAGCTGATGGCGACCTAAAGAAGGCTTCCTTCCGGGAACAGAAAAAGACCAATCCGGATGTTTCCTGTACAAATCACTGTCCGGATTAACCATTTCAGGTTCGATCCAGAATCCAAATTCAAGACCAAGTTCATTGATTTTCTTAGCAAGGCCTTTCATTCCATCCGGTAGTTTTTTTGTATTTTCCACCCAATCTCCCAATCCGGCATAATCATTGTCTCTGGCGCCAAACCACCCATCATCAAGAACAAATAACTCTGCACCGGCTTCTTTTGCCTTTGCTGCGATTTTAAGGATATCTGCTTCCGTAAAATTCATGAATGTAGCTTCCCAGTTATTAAGCAAAATAGGTCTTGGACGTTCTTTCCATACACCACGAACCAGATTTTTATTATAAAGCTTGTGATATGTCTGACTAAGATAATTTAATCCCTGATCAGAGTAAACCATTACAACTTCCGGAGTAGAAAACTCTTCATCTTTTGATAACGGCCACTTAAATCCATCCGGATGAATACCCATAAGAAATCTGAGACGTCCATAGGTATCCGCATCAGCCTGTGCTAAAAAGTTACCACTATATACAAACGAGAAACCTATTGCTTCCCCCACAAACTCATTTGTATTCTCACGCTTCAAAATTACAAACGGATTCTGATTCGCACTTGAAACACCTCTTCTACTTTCAACCGCAGTTATTCCACTATTGATTTTTCTGACTATCGGTATTCTTTCGCGTGCCCACGCTCCGGAGAATTGAATCATTTCATAATTTAAATCCGAAAGATCCATACATAAGCTTAAGACTCTGTTTAAAACAATCTGATTATCTGACCTATTAATAAATCTTACGCTTCTTGCAATTGCAGGATAATCATCAAATATTGTATATGAGAGAACTATATACACATTCCTAAGTTCATCATGCATAGTGATTTCAACAGTCATAGCCTCTTCTTCCGAACCATATGTTGCCGGCAAGCCTGGGAGAGGTTTTTTCCCTTTAAAAATCAAATGATCAACATAGGTATATTTTCCGATCATTGAACCATCTGCATATGATATTTCATAAGCCGGTGTTCCAAAGTCCGTTCCTCCAAATGAAGGATATTCCTGTCTGTTTAATTCCATCGAAAAATCTTCCGACGCTGCCTCACCACATACATGCGACTTCTGTCCTCTATACGATAAATATGTGAAGTCATCCTTATCATGTAATTTTTTGCCAAAATATAACTGTCCAAGTTCTCCATTTGGCTGTACATACATGATGTAGCTTATTCTCCGGTTACACAAATGAATTTGTCGCGTACTTTTATGCCAAATAATATTCATCTATGAATCCTTTCTATTTGTTAATAATGTGCGGTCAGTAAATGTTAACATTTTGATTATATAAATGAATGCTTTAATTTTTAATGTTTTAATAAGACATATGCATGTCATTTTGTGACCTAATTAGTGATTATCCAATGTGATTTTGTATGAATATTACATTTTCTTCTCTACAAAAAAGAAAGCCTTAAAAAGACTCTCTGTTTCTTACCGGAATCTGTATTTCGGAGAGCCATTCATTTTCAGTCTCCTTATTCCATACTCCGTCTATATAACTTTCCCGAATATTTCCGCAGATTTCATATCCGTTTTCTTCTATATATTTCAAAATTCCCGCATATGTCCGCGGGAATTCATTATACGAACCCTTATGGTATATGCATGCTGCCTGAATTTCCGGAAACTTCTTAAATTTTACAAGTTCAGTATTTTCTTTCATTTCCGTAACCGCTTCACAGGTTTCTATCAGAATCTGTTCATCCTTATATTGCTGTTCAAGATAATGTGTAAAACAGTATTCCGGAAGAGAACATACGCATCCTATCTTTTCCATTTCCGCTCCCATGGCAGGCATTATATCAAAAAGCTTATCATATGTTTCAATCCGTGCCTGCATGGTTGCAACTATACATGCCGGAATTGTCTTAATAAGCACAGGTGTATTTAAGGATATCTCGGTATCCGACATATATCCCTCCAGAATGGCAAGCTGTTTGGTAAGCTTTGAAATCCCTGATAATATTTCATTCTTCTTCTTAACAAGAAAACCTTCTTTGTCAGCACAATTGTTTATTATTTTGATATCATCAAGGGTAAAGCCTGCCTGTTTTAATGCAGTAATCTGATGCAAAATTGCCATTTGACTCATTGTATAGTAGCGATATCCATTTTCGTTATCAACAAAAGCCGGTGTCAATAGACCCTGCTCCTCGTAAAAACGAAGAGCTTTTATTGTAATATGATTCATCTGAGCAAACATGCCTATTTTGTAAAGTGTCTCCTTGCACTTTTTTTCAAAACATTTATGTTCTTCCTTCATGTTCATAATCAATTACCTTCCTATTCCCATCTGAATGTCTTTACAGATATTGTGCTGCAAATAACTGTAATTGCAACAAGTAAAATAATATATAGCTTTGTCATTTCAGGCCAAATACCAACAGATGCTGCCTTCATTAATTTTATTCCCATCGAAAGAGGCATAACATCCGCAATATGTTTTAGCCCATTTGGAAAAAGCTCATACGGAATCGTTGCTCCGGATAAAAATAACATCGGAAAATATACCAGACCGGTTACGGCATTCATTGCTTTAACTGTTCTGCAAAGACTGGCAATCATAAGTCCTATGGAAAACATGGCAATTAATGTAAGCAGCCATGCACCTATAAACGTAAGCGGACTTCCCTTCATACGATAACCGAAAAATATTACCGCAGTAAGTGATATTAACAATGCGGAAATACCTGCCATTACAGCACTGCAGATTGTATCTACGCCAAGAATCCGGGAAGGACTGCATGGACTGCAATAAAAGTGCTTCAATATTTTCTTATCACGATAATCCACAATTACAATCGGAATACTCATAAATGCACTACAGCAAATACCAACAGAAACAAGTGAGGCAAATGCACTCTGTAAATACGTCATTTGGCTACTGCCTGCCGTTTTGTCACCGGCAATAAAAGCAATTAAAATAAACGTAGCCAATGGCATACAGAGATTAAAGATAAACACATCCGCAGATCGGAAAAACAATTTCTGTTCCACACAATATAACCTTAAAAATCTTCTCATAATACAACCTCCTCATCCATATACCAAAGATACGCTTCCTCTAAATTATTATAAGGTGAAGCCTTCACTACCTCTTTAACAGTTCCCTCCGTAATTTTCTTTCCATTCTTAATCAATAGAATTTTATCACAAAGGATTTCTGCTTCTTCCATATAATGTGTGGTAAGAAAAATGGTAAGACCGCTGTCTTTAAGATTTTTCAGTGTTCTCCATACTTCTCTGCGGGCTGCCACATCTATTCCGGTTGTCAATTCATCTAAAAATACAATTTCAGGATTGCCAATAAGCGAAAGAACAACTGAAAGTTTTTGACGTTCTCCGCCGGATAGCTTAGAAACCTGACTTTTTTTAAATTTCTCCAAACCGAATTTGGCTAAAAGCTCCTGATAATCCTTCGGATTTCGATAAAGAGACGCATGCTCCATACATACCTCATCAACCCTGATTGCAGCCTGATAATTAGAAGCCTGTAGCTGTACCCCTACTTTTTCAAAAATTTCTTTCCTGTATTTTGATGCCTCCTTGTCCAAAATAACCGCCTTTCCGCTATCCGGCGTTTTTAAACCGAGAATCATTTCAATTGTAGTACTCTTCCCGGCACCGTTATGACCCAGAAGACCGAATACCTGTCCTTTTTCTACCGAAAAAGACAGACCATCTACCACTTTTTGCCCGTTAAATGATTTTGTAAGCTCACAAGCTTCGATACACGTCGTACTCATAAAATTCCTCCTTTATATCTTATGGAAGAATTTTACATTCTCCCCTTAAGGGGAGAGTCAAGACTATTTTTACTTGCACAGCATTCCGAAGCCCTGATTCGATTTTCAAATATGACAAAAAGATGAACAACAAACTGAGCTTTTACATTCTTCAATAAAACATTCTGATTTCCAATTTGACATTACATACCATACTGATTTGCATTTTGTATTTTTACCATATCTCCTATATTTAATTGCTCTTTTTTTATTCCCCGCAATCCTAATCCGACATGTTCTGTTCTATACGCACAGCCATTATGCTTGCGTTCTTTTGTATGTGCATCAACTACTGTAATCGTAGTTTCCAAGTTGCTTCCATTTGCATTAATTATTGCCATTTCACCTACTCTACACATTCCTGCTGACACCGTTCCTGTAGCTACTGTTCCGACTCCTGCGATAGTGTAAACATCATCAATAATCATCTCAAAATTCTGCTTTAAACAATCTGTCACATTAATTTTACTCATATATTCTTTTTCACGTTCTTTTTTACTTTTCCCAAACAACCCCATATTTTTTCTCCGTAAAATATTTTCTTCACTTTCTGAATCACTTCTACATATTATATACAAAAACCTTATATTATTGTGACCTTGTTGTTCTTAGTGATATGTTGGCAAACATTCTTGCACATCAAAATTTATGTAATAATGAAAACGAAAGTTATTTTTTGACTGTCAGTTTTTCAGCATTTACACTTTTTTCAAGTATCTTGCAGTAATTGTGGTGCCCTTATCTATCATCTCTTTTGGAGAACCGGTAAATACAATCTGTCCGCCCTTGTTACCTCCATCCGGACCAACATCAATAATATAATCTGCCAGTTTCATCACATCTGTATTATGTTCAATCACAATTACCGTATTTCCCCTATCAACAATTTTTTCTAAAATCTCAATAACCTTTTCTATGTCAGCCGCATGTAATCCGGTAGTAGGTTCATCCAGAATATAAATGCTTCCTTTCTTTTTAATATTTTGTGCAAGCTTAACTCTCTGCCGTTCACCACCTGAAAAAGTGGAAAGCGGCTGTCCCAGCGATATGTAGGGAAGTCCAACCTCCATCAGTGCATTTAATTTATCTTTGATTTTTTTATTAGATCCAAAAAAGGATGCAGCATCTTCCACACTCATTGCCAATATATCTACAATATTTTTACCTTTGTATAAATACTGTATTGCTTCGTCACTATACCTCGTTCCGTTACAATATTCACACACCGTCGTAACCGGGTCCATAAATACAAGTTCTGTAGTTATTACTCCCCGTCCGTTGCAATACGGACACGCACCTTTTCCATTAAATGTAAACAGACTGTCCGATACACCGTTTTCTTTTCCAAATACTTTTCTGATTTCATCAAAAAATCCCATAAAGGTGCATACCGTGGAACGTCCGGTTGCTGTGATAGCACTCTGATCAATCAAAACAACCTGTTCAGCATATTTCTTTGCAAATACCTCTCTAATCAGTGACGATTTTCCGCTTCCTGCAACTCCCGTCACAACTGTCAGAATTCCCAATGGAATATCAACGTCAACGTTTTTTAAATTATGAATGTTTGCTCCTCTGACAGGTAAATATTCCTTTGGAATACGCACTTTTTCCTTAACCTTTATATCCTGACTTAATGCATTTCCAGTTTTTGTTCCACTGACAAGAAGAGCCTCGAAGCTGCCCTGAAACAAAACCTGTCCACCGTTTTTTCCGGCAAGCGGTCCGATATCAATGACCTCATCCGCAATGCTGATAATATCCTTATCATGTTCAACAACCAATACCGTATTTCCTTTGTCACGAAGGCTTTTAAGAAGTTTTGACATTCGGTGAACGTCTCTTGGATGCATTCCCGTGCTTGGCTCATCAAAAATATATATCATGCCGCACAAAGAGCTTCCCATATATCTGACTAACTTAAGTCTCTGTGCTTCTCCACCGGATAAAGTTGAACTTTCCCGGTTCATAGATAAATATGGAAGTCCAATATCAATCATGCGGTCAAGAGAAGCCGTAAGCTGTTTTACAATAGATACCGCTCTCGCATCATTAATTTCTCCAAGGATTTCCCACAGCTGTGAAAACTCCATTTCGCACATATCTGCAATATTATAACCATTTATTCTGCAGGATAGTGTCTGTTCGTTTAATCGTTTCCCTTTACAATCAGGACATTCACATTCATACATAAACTGTGCGATTTTTTTCAGTGTATAATCATTTTGTTCTTCCGGACCTTTCATCAGGATTAATCTCTTAAATTGATTGTATACTCCCTCCAATTTCTTATCCACTCTTTCTCCATCAGGAGTCCAACTACCATACAGTAATATGTTCTGTTCCTTTTCACTTAAATCCTTCCATGGGACATCTGTTCTGAAATACTCAGGTCGTCTGTAGACCTTCCAATAATATTTTTCGGGTCCAAATGCCGGAAGTTGAAAGATTCCTTCATCATAAGTCTTATCTTCATCAATTAAATTATGAACATCAAAATCCATAACCTTTCCAATACCTGCACAGGTCTTACACATTCCGTTTGGATTATTAAAAGAAAAGTAGGATGCCGGACCGATACCGGGACTTCCGATTCTCGAAAACAAAAGCCGCAATGCTGAATACATATCACTGATTGTACCAACCGTAGATCTGGCATTCCCGCCAAGCCTGCTCTGATCAATAATAACGGATGGATTCAGATTTTCGATGAACTCAACATTTGGTTTCTCATATTTTGGCAATCTACCTCTAATCCATGCAGTATAGGTTTCATTCATCTGCCGTTGACTTTCCGCTGCAATCGTATCAAAAACAATACTTGATTTTCCGGACCCGGACACACCCGTAAATACTACAATTTTATTTTTGGGAATATCCAATGATATGTTTTTTAAATTATTCTGCTTTAATCCTCTTATTTTGATTGGTTCCATAGCTTACTCCTCTTTTTCATGATTTTTTTAACATCTCTGCCTGTTTATCTTAAAAAAGGATTATATATCCTCCCCTTTAGGGGAGAGTCAAGTATTTTAAAAACGTGACTATTTTCCCCATATGTTCTACAACTACTTTTTCTTTCGATAAATTCCATTGATAGTATCGTCTTTCTTATTCTTTTTCCCTTGAAGGCCAAATAATTACCATTAAAAAATATACTTTTTCGTGCAATGTATTGATATTTTTGTGCAATCAACATATAAAAAAATATCAACAGAAGGGAGTGATTTTATCTATGGCAAAGTCAACTACAAGTAATATTAGTATTCGTATGGACAGTAATCTGAAGGCTGCGGCAGAGGCTCTTTATGAGGAGCTTGGCATGAATCTCAGTACTGCTTTTAATATTTTCGTTCGTCAGTCTCTACGCGAAAGAGGAATTCCTTTCAAGATTACGGAAGGCTCACCGAATAAAGAAACCGTCTCAGCTATGCTTGAGGCAGAAAGGATTGCAAAAGATCCAACTGTTAAAGGCTATCATGATGTGGATGCACTTTTTGCTGACCTTGATGCATGACCAAATACGAAATCAAAAATACAACCCAATTTAAGAAAAACTATAAACTGGTTTCTCATTTATCGTATTGAAGATGATGTTTTGGTTCTTACACTATCCCGAACAGGTACTCATAGCGACCTATTTAATATGTAACATATTTATGTTGACAAAAAGACCTGAGTTTCTACTCAGATCTTCTTGTTAACATTAAGATTTTTTAACAGGGATAAATTCAATATATCCTCTTGTTCCAATCGGTTCAAGCTGAATTCTGGGATTATCCTTATCCCATTCGTAGCCAATAAATCCGGGATCATACTTTTTCTCCGCATCCCATATTTCCTGAATTGCCGTTTCGTATTCTTCTTCTTTAAATGGTTCCCCTCTGAATAAAAGGTATGTTGCTGCAGGCAGGGTAATCATTTCGAATCCATCAGGAATTACTCCTGAATAATCATTTTCAACCTCGACACCCTGTACATACTCATTTGTAATTGGATTACGATATTTCTCCGGCAACCATAAGCATACAGGTTCACCGCCAATCGACTTAATACTGGTCAGTAGTCCCCACACATCGCATCCTACTTCTTTACAATATGACCAATATTCATTTGCCTTAATACCTCTCTTAAGGATTACTTTTCTTTCCGGCTTCTCAATAACCTGGATAAAAATATTTCTTGTTTCACACATTTCTTTCTGTCTCCTTCCATCCTTTAATGCAATCAGATAAGGAGTAAAAAGCCATAATGGTATCGGACTTAAAGCATATTCTTTTGGATTACAGCCAAATTCTTTTCGAAATGCCCTCTGATATCCATCCACGCTTCCAAATCCCATTTCCATAGCAATATCCAGAATCTTACAGTGTTCATCTCTTAGTCTTAATGCTGACTTAGACAATTTAAGGCGCCTAATATAATCTGCCGGAGTCAGTTTAAGTTTCTCAAGAAACAACTTTCTGGTATACCACGGGGAATATGCACATACATTTGCTAGATCAGCTATTGATATTTCTTCACTGATATGTTCATGTATATATTCCTGCATCAGTCTTACTGCCTTTTCATGTTCACCCATCGGCTTACCTCCTTACAGGAGACATATTACCCTAATGTTTCCGTTTATTTCTCGACTTTTTTTGTCATATCTTTTTTATTTTTCTTTCGGTCAACCAATAATTGTGGTTTATTTACTTGACGCATATAAAGGGTTGGCTTCTCTAACTAATCCCGAATACTCATTACACAGTTCGTCAAACGCATTTCTGACTTCTGATGGTATGTCTACATGAGCAATAAAACCCTTACCTTTCGGTCCATATCCATTTTCATCATCTGATAGTCTTGGAATTTCACCCATAAGCAGACTAATGTATCTATCTATTTCCCACATTCCCCATATTTCTTTATCATATGTCAATGTAGAATTATCGACAACGACTTTAACTGCATAAACAGCATAATTAATTATTTTAATATTGTTACTTACACATTTTCTTAAACCTGCTTCCATACGATATTGCATAGTAGCATCTTGCGATATGATAATACTACTAAAAGAAATCCCATTATCTTTAAGTAAATCTAAAAGATATGTAATGTTATTTCCGCAATTTGTAGATTTACATTCTAAGAAATCCGGCGCTAAGCCATATTGATGTTTTAAATATTTTGCAAACACCTCTGCTTCAGACAATCCTACCGTTTCAATATCAGGAAATTCCTTATGCATTTTCAGTCGTAACGTTTCTGTTGTATGTCCAGCGCCACCAACAATCACATATTTCTTCGCAATATGGTTCTTCATTGCTTGTGCCAAAACATCTCCACCGCACATAATACTTCCACCAAAAAGTACCATAACATCAACCTGCGGTATTCCATAATTTTTAAGTAACTGTTCTGATGTTAATTCAGTAATATCTCTTTTACCACAAAAATCGCCTAAAATATTTATATTGTTTGCAATATTCTCTAACATTATATAATTCTCCACATATTATATACAAAACCTTATGTTATTGTTTTCTATATCTCTCGTTCATCTCTTTGACCTTCGGATTGGAGGCATCCCTCGCTCTAAGGAGCTCGCTCAATTCAAATTTCTATTTCTAATCTGAAACAATTTTTGTTATCTCTTTATTTCGTAAATTGTTCTTTCATTAAACAACACACAGAATAATACAGCATGACCAACCCTGTACTTAATAATGCACCACCTATAATATCTGTAAGCCAATGTACTCCTGATATTAATCTGCCGATAACCATAAATGCAGTGAATCCAATAATAATATAGTCGATGCTCTTTCTAAGCCTTTGATTCATAATACGGTCATTAAACTGCATAACTGCTGTTGGCATCACACACATCACAAGCAGTGTTGTAGATGACGGATAAGAAGCTTCTAAATATCCGTCTATCAATATAGGTCTATAATTTATTACAAATATTTCAAACAAAATATATGCTGACATTACAAGAATATAAAATCCGCCAAGCACCAGAATACTGGAATCGACTTTTAAAAGACTTTTTCTTTTTACCATCTGTATAAATCCCAAAATCGCAAAACTTAATACAAAGCAGATTGGTAAAAGTCCTAACCAATCTGTGATTGTATATAGTTGCATATGAACTCCTGTAAAACGGTGAAATAAGCCATTGAGGGTTGCAAAACCAACTGTTGAACCTTTTGGACCGATTGCCTGTACATCCAGATAACTGATTGCTATCGTCCATAAAACAAACGATATAAGTAAACACAATGAGATACAAAATTTTTTTTGATTTCTTTTCTTCATTTTTTTATCCATCCTTTAAAAATTGTATTTGGCTTTCGCCTGAATACAATTTAGCCAAACGGATTAGATAATGAAAGAATGGATGTGTCACATCTGTGATACGAATCGTATCATTCCCATTTAATCAACATTAAAGCCTTTATAATCAAAAACATAAATGTAAACATTGCGGCATAAGGTTGAAGACTTATCATGAAAAAAAGAGCTCCGATTGCACTTAATCCTATAGAAAATTTATCTTTCATCTTTATCCAAAGTTTGATTTCACAGTTCTGAAGTGCAAGTCTAAGTATTCCCCATATTATTATTCCAAAAACGATGATTAAATATGGGATTTTCACGTACGGTTCAATCTCAGTCAATGACAACAAAGAGACTTCCTGAATAACATCCCCTACTCTTTGTCCGAAAAAAGGCAGAAAAAGGAACATTGCTACACTACAATCAAGCAATCCAAAAACCAAATCGCGAAAATGTTTTTCTTTTTGCCTGTTGTCATTTTCCGCAATTGAAAGAATCTCCTCACCGGACAGCAATTCATCTAATGATATTGAAAAGTATTTTGAAATTGCTTTCAAAGAGTCTATATTCGGATATCCTCTCCCGGATTCCCACTTTGAAATTGCAGTACGCGATACATATAATGCTTCTGCAAGCTCTTCCTGTGTAAGGTTTTTCTGTTTCCTTAATTCCTGTAATTTTTCGTTAAATTCCATCGAAAATATCGCCTTTCTATTTATCTTGCCAATGTATGAATCAATTCCTCATTGCTGATTTATTTTTACCCATACTTACCTCATAAAATATACTTCACCTATCATCAGAATTACGATTTGTTTTTTTCTTTGTCTATCATTATATCATTGTTTACAACATGTACAAACTAATTTGTCACGAGAAGAAAATACTCAGGCATTTTGCCTGAGTCATAATATTTTTGATGCAGAAGATGGGGCGCACGAGGTCCGGTGGACCTCGGCTTTGCGCCGACCGGAGCGAAGCGGAGACCTTGAACCTTGGGTTCAAGGGACGCTTCGGTGCGGAAAAAGATAAGCCTCAGGTTACCACCTGAGGCTTATCTTTTTTACTGCGGAAGATGGGACTTGAACCCACACGTCTATACAGACACAAGATCCTTAGTCTTGCCTGTCTGCCAATTCCAGCACTTCCGCGAACTGTATTAAATTAAGTACAGCTTACTGCAGGAAAAGGGACTTGAACCCTCACGATATTGCTATCACATGGACCTGAACCATGCGCGTCTGCCATTCCGCCATTCCTGCGCGAATTACATTGTATCTGTAATTCCGTATGTTGTCAAGTAAAAACTACTGCTGAATCATTCGCTGAAACATTTTCTTAAGCTCTTTTGCAGAAGAAAACTTTTTTATGCGGTAGACATATATCGTCCTGACACTTGTACAAGTATAACGAAGTTTTAAAAGAAGTGCAAGCACTTTTTTTCTTTTTTTAAATTTTTTTTAAAATGGATGCCACAAAAAGTGTGACATCCATTTTTGATGCTCTTTTTAAAACGTTCTGAAAGCACATAAATACATTAAATTAAGCTATCCAACAGATTACCGGTGGAGAAAGATTTATCATAGTTACCGGCACTTGTATAGTTTTTCATGGCATTTGCTTCATTATTGGCTGTTGTACCGATGATAGAGGCTTTTGTGGATACAACATATGTAAATGATGTATTACCGTTAAAAAGGTTCTTCACTTTATCCATATCAGACGCTTTAAAGGCCTGTTCATCGACAGAAAATGTATTGTCATCCTGAATCGATATTCCGACTTCTTGTAACGAATTTTTATAACCGGAAACAAGATTGGTAAGTCCGCTGATTTCTTTTTCAACCTTATCGGAGTCAGAATTTTTCATGGATTTCAGGAAGGAATTATACTTGTCGGCAAAATCATTAACCGCATTATAGATAGAATCAACCTCTTTATTACGGAACAAGGAATTGCTTCCCTTTGTTATCAGTTTTTCGGCGCTGTCAGCTAAAGATGAGGCGTTCGTTGAAACCTCGGTCAGTTTTTTAGATGCGCTGTCTTCCGATGCTGTTGTTTTCTTTTTATTATCAGTGTCTTTTACCTCTTTTGAAGAATCTTCATCCATCTGGGCATAATAAGACTTTAACAATTTGCCGTATGTTCCGGTTTTAATACTATTGTATTCCGACAAATCAATCGAATTAAAAATATTAGCACTTGAACCGGCAGATGAATTGTTGTTATTAAATAAAAAACTGTAATCCGGCTTTTCCGGTATTTTCATATGCGTTCCTCCTTACCTATAAAGGAAATCAATCCGTTGTTACGCTGTTACATCCGTGTAATCACTTTACTCTGCTGTTACTCTTATATTACATCTTATCGGCGAAAAACTCAATAAAATCAAGTGGATTTATAGCTTTTTCAAATTTTCTTTTAATATATCTGCCAACACTTTCATAATTTCATGAATCGTTTCTTTTGTTTCGTCGCTTATTTCTTTAGAGGCACGAAGCATGCCGTTTACACTCTTTTTCAAATCAAGTGAAACTTCAACAAGATTTTTCATATCGCAGCCCTCTAAAACAAAAAAGAGCGTATTGATAAACACCTCAAGCTGATTATCATCAAGCTTTAAAATCCATTCATTAAAGGTCTTATTCATAAGCTGCTGGCTTTTGTCTACAGCATCCTTTCTGATAAAAGCTGCATTTTCCACCTTCCATGTATAGGGATTATGCTGCAAAAGCCCCACCGAAGAGCTGTCAACGACCAAATATTCTTCATGGTTTTCCAGAATCATTCCCACAAGTGAGGATTTGGGGATGAATTTTTCTATACGCGGTGCAATTTTTTCATAATCGTCACTGACTAATATTTCCGGTCTAAAACCAGGACCGTCAAAGCTGTAAATGCGACGTATGCGGAGCTGAATATCATCTACCGCATTCATACTGCTGTATACTGCCAGATTTCCGCCTTTGCTGTGTCCACAGACAAAGAATTCATCCGAAATACGCAGACCGGCCTGATTCATATACAGAACAGAGAGCTGTTGTCCCGGAATCGGCTTTTTGAATGCCATATTAAAATCTTCCTTCCAGCCAACAAAATTTTCATCTGTTCCGCGAAATACCATAACCGGTATGGTTCCCTGCGGATAACAGGTCATGGCACAAAACTGGGTTTCCACCTCTTCATCAATAATATTAGCATAGTAATTACAACGCATATCAAAAAACCGCCTGCTGTTTACCATTGCATCAAATAACAGACGATTATCCTTTTCATATCGTTCATCTGAAAAAACTACAGCTTCGTTCATTTTTGCCTGCATATCATACAGAAAGACAGACTCTTTATTATCTGTCAGCTTCGGAACAAGACCATCAAATTTCAGATAAACAAATTGGGAAAGAACTAAAGCATCCACCTCATTAAACGGCATCTCTTCAAATGACTTATTTCCCAATTCTTTCAGATACGAAATAATATTTTCCATAAAAAATTAACTCCATATCAATATTTCGCTGCCAAATGTTCAATATTTTTTATTAAGACCGATACAGTTCCGTCCGGATTTGTTATAAATTCAACACTATTGCTGTCTTTATACCGCTCCATCGGAATTTTTATCTCTATTCCGGTATCCGTATATAAACACTGCTTCTGATATTTTCGTACAGTTGTTTCATTCTGCGGAGTAACCTCCTGCTTTACCATATCGTAATGCTCCATTTTTTCTTGAAATTCATTACGCATCTGCGGCTGTTCATCAAAAATACGGTCAGCAAGACTTTCTACGACAAATCCGCCGTTATTTTCCAGTTCCTCCTGAATAATACACTTCGCACGCATCTTTGCTTCACAAGCGGTATATTCATCCAAATTGTCATCCTGAACACGTTCAATTGCTCTTGTTACAATATTAAGCTTTGTCTTTGGAGAAAGACTACTGTTACATTTCAAGAAAAGATATGAAAAATAATTTACTTTTTCACCATTAATCTCATACTTCTTTTCTACAAGACGAATCTGTAAATCCGAAAGACGAATGATAGCGGCCTCCGTCAGTCTCTGCGATTCCGTGGGAAAAACAGCTTTGTATTTTACAATCTGATTTGCGTTTCCTTCTCCTACCGCCGATGTACGGTGTGTATAATTTGAACGTAAATTAATTTTTAATATTCCCAGATATTCATGGTCTCTGTCACGGAAACGAACAATCACCAGATCCGCGGATGGAATATCCACATTACTGTTCATAATCGTATATAAGGATTCTGCCAGTTTTTTGCTAAGGTTAATAAAATCTTCGTCCCGGTACTCCCTGAGCATTTGACAGATTTCCGATTCATTTTCATAAAAGGAACAGGTTCTTACATCATCTCCCGAGGAAACCTTATAAATATGTTCTTTTATAAAATCTGCAAAGTCAGAGCCGAAATCTATTTCCGTATCGGAAAGCACCGGCATGCCTACCGTACTGTCTAAAATGTGTACAATTATTTTTTCAATGCGTATTTCTTCTTTTACCATATTGTATCCTTTTTATTGCTTTTGTTATTTTTAATGCATTAATTCTTTTTCTTCAAACCATAAATTCCGAAGTTTGTATTTTCCTTTTCGCTCATCCAACGATGGTTATCCTGATTTTCCAGATGACGCATTCTATCCCATACGGTACGCTTTCCACTTGTATTTATACGCTCATCACAGTAGCTGTATACACCTTTTTTTGCAACTGCCTCCCATTCCGTCGTATTATTTTCTCCTTCGATTGTCATAATATATAATTCACCGTCATAATATCCGTCTTTAAAGCCGCCGATAACATTTGTGATAATGTATTCACCCTTCATTTTTTCAAAATCATAGCTGATATGCTCCTGACCTTCACCGTTTGGATAATCATTCTGCCATGAGCCGTTATAGCTGTGCTCTGTTACTCCGGTTACGCCGTTTAAGGTTGCAGTCTTATCCGGATAGATTTGCAGCCACATTCCTTTTCCGCTTCTTTTACCGTTTTTCCATTCACCACAGTAATATGCGTTATCCGCATATACGGCAAGACCTTTTCCGTTTGGAAGTCCATCTGCATTTTTACTTCCGTAATAATAGAAATAATTTGTTCCGCTTAATTCATTTGTAATTGTCCTGACTCTCGGAAGATGAATTAAATCATCTACGGCATCCAGTTTATACTCATCCCAATATGTGTATAATTCTTCCAACTGCCATAAATCATCACCTGTATATTCTGTCATCACAGGTTCGGAATGATATTCACCTGAAATCTTCGTACTGATTCCCAATGATGATTCTTTTTTTGTCAATCCCTCATCCGTCATCGCAGCTTCTTTATCCAAAGCAGCTCCGCTTATATTCTGCTCTGCCCCTACAGCACCTTTTTCTTCTGTTAATCCCTCATTCAGCCCTGCAACGGAGTTTCCCTGATTTTCCGCAATTGGTATTTCTTCAACTGAGGCCAAAGCATTATCCTTTATATTATTTTTTGTAGGAAATTCTCGCCTGGCAATTAAGCAGAGTGCAATAACACAAAGCAGAATTAAAACAATTAGACCAATTATGACTTCTTTGTTTTTCAGTTCTTTCATAAGACATCCTTTTTAATCATTTTTGAATTTTTATCGAAAACATTTCTTTTCTCCGACTTATTTTATCATAACAGTAAGCCTAAAAGGAATTCTTACTACAATCTTATGATTTTCTTAATTCCGTTTTTCAAGAAAGACCGTTCCGATATCATTCTCATCATAGGAACTCGAAATAATTGAGCTTACGGATTGACGGGAATATACACCGGCAAATCTGCCGTTATATACATAAAGGCCTGTCAGGTTACTGTATTTCTTTAATTCCGGACTTTCCTTATGGAAATCAATATTATATGTCTGATACGGAGTAATAAACTGTTGTAAAATATAATTTTTGTTTTTATTATCAGAGACAGCCTTTTCCCATTCATTCCGTGTTGAGCTTACACCTGCAAAAATGCCCCGGGCACCATATGAATTTTTAGGTTTTATCAACCAATTATCCTTATTTTCAATAACGGAATTCTCTTCTATAACCGAATCCGTTAATTCTGCTGTATATGGTATATGTTTTTCAATAAATGCAGTCTCTTTTTCCGTCAAAAACTGTTTTGTCATTTCATGCCGCAGAATATAAAATAGGGATTTATCATGTGCTACCTGTGTACAGAAGCTGCCCATACAGCATACTTTATGTGTTAATACCGCATCAATAAAATCTGCTATTTCCGATTCATGTTCACAAATATCAGAGGTAACCGCCCTTCGATATACAAGATTAATTACAGTTCCATCCTTCGTACATAACTTATTATTATCTAAATACAGGTCACGTATATCACAGACAAACGCAGATAATCCTTTCTTTTCAAAGCTTTTACGAAACTGCTCAAACTCCTGAACGGAACAACCCAGCTCTAAAAAGTCAACAATTGCAACGGTAGGCTTCTCTACCTTATACAGATATGACCGGTAATTTTCCAAAAATGCATCCACAAGTGAATCAAACAATTCAAAGCTCTTTATCTCATAATCTTTATTCAGTACATTGTATAATTGTGTATATTCAAATGCTTTACAAAGCTCTCTGTCCTCATTCATTGAGCTTGAGCCGTCCGTGTTAAATTCACAAAAATAGAAAGAACCATCCTTTTCGTCATAAAAAATATCAACGCGACATACCGGAAGAATATTCTCATACAACGGATTATGAAGGATTAACCTTTCAACATCTCTGCTAAAATCAAAGAGCCGGCGGTACTGCTCATCCTTTTGATAAGCCCTGATTACCTTCTGCATAATCCCTGCCATTGTTTCCGCAATCTCTTTAAAATGTTGTGTTGTCTTTGGATTTAAGATTTTGGGAACATATAAAGAATATATTGTCTGTCCTTTGTACTTTGCAGTAGAATTCTCTAAATATTCCAACGCTGCTTTGCCGCTTTCCCTGTGTTCATCAAAATTATCTTTAATATCTATTTTATACATTTCTTCAATATCATTCAGGGAAGGAAGCTGTTTTGATTCAACAGCTTTTTTTGTGTCTGACTCATTCATCGTATTATCTGCTCCTTATATATTGTATTTCTTTATCCGATAGATATCCGGAAGCTTTTTTTAGTAAAAATTCCATTTTCTGCTTGTTAGTATTATATTGAGAAAGTTCCTTGTTTCTTAGCCAATTAAGCGTTTCTTTTGTATCCGTAAAGAGCCCTTTTATTAAAAGAACATATACCAGCGCCTTCTCCATTTTCATGCTGTCCACATAACGTATTTCCAGAAATTGTTTTGCACGAATCATAGGAAATACCATAGAAAGGCAATGTATGATTTCTTCTTCATCTAATTCACGTTCATTAAATAATTCTCCTATTGTTCGTTCATCATAGGATGCATTTTCACTGGATATATTTACAATAATCGGTGTCTGCATGACAAAATGCGCATAATCTTCAAATGATAAGGTGCCGTTATGCATAAAAGGTTCTATATCTACCCTGCGTTTATCCGTTTTCTCCCAGATTTTTTTACGGAGAAAATGCTGTTTATATTCTTCTCCTTCATATATCGGTGTATTGTCAAACAACTCAGCGAAAAAATCTTTTAGCCGGTACGCAAGTTCATATTTTTGTTTAAAATCTTCTTCGCTGTAATAATCTATGGAAACCTGTGTTGCAGCTGTTCCGCGCATCATCTGCTTCCCATAAGGACCGATTTGGGCAAAGTATCTGTCCATAAAACGGTACCTTTCTTTCGGAATTAATGTAAGGCTATCAACCGTCGAATGCGGCTGATACCCAAATGTAACCAGTTCATAGGAATGACAGTCCAATATTTTTTTTATTTCCGTAAGGAATTGCTGATATACCGCATCAATGAATAAATAATCCGTTTGCGGTGAAATGCTGACTTCAAGCTGTGAAGCCGGTTCCAATGAAATAACAATATCCTTTCGTGATAGCGCAATCAAATGCCCCTCGCTATAATCACTCTTTTCATATAAGGGCTGCAATTCCTTAAGAATTGCTTCAACACCATTTTCCCCATAATAAGAGACTGCTTCCTTTGTATCACATTTTACAATAAAATGCTCCAGCTCTATACCAAAACGCATTGGCATGGTATCAGACTTACATCCGCTTTGTAAATATTGAATCAGTTTTGCTTTGTTTTTCTCTAAATAACTCATATTTTTATTTAATCAACACCATTTCTTTTAAAAATTATCTGGAATTTATATATAATCTGACTGCTTTTCTCTTATAAGCAGCATCCGTTATAATTTCAACCGTGGATTCCGATATATTTTCCTCATAAGGAAAATGCACATGTCCGGATAATATCACACGAATCAGCGAATGGTCATGATATACTTTTTCAAGAAGTTTTGCCGAATCGTGGTTTGGTGCAATTCCGCCATGTATCTGCATACCAAGGACAACCGGATTTCCCCAATGCTTTTTAGCTGTTTTAATTAAGTTTTTTGTAGATAAAGGCACATGCTGAAGCAAAATAATCGGTTTGTTTAAACTGTAGGCAGCTTCCATACTTGATACGGCCTCGGGAGGAATCTGGTTTGAACTGTTATCTATTGCCAGTACGGTAAATTCTTCAAATTCCAAAACACTTCCATACCCATTATCTTCTTCAATCACATTAATATCCGGTCCCATATTACCCAGCAAAACATTCTGAAACAATGGTCGTATTTCTTTTATTCCGTTTTCTGTCATATATTCCCATGGATAGGTCCAATCATGATTTCCAAATACAAAAACATATGGTACCGTCAGTATTTCCAATTCTTTTTTTAAAAAGGCTATGTTCGCTTCCGATGGGGAATCCAGAATATCTCCGCCAAATAAAATCAAATCAGGTTTATTTTCATTTGCCGACTTAATAAATTCCGAAAAAACCTGTGAGGAAGCCACTCCTGCATCATTTGAAAAGACAGGTATTCTCTTTGCAGTATATTCTTTTATTTCATCAGACTCATCCTCATCCGGAATGATAATATGTGAATCCGAGATAAACCATATTTCATATTCTTTTGTAATCTCTGGAATGGATACATACTTATCTTCCCAATCAATTATTTCACCTGTATCCGTCCCTTCTTCTGCCGCACATCCGGACAAAAACAGCGTAACAAGAAGAATAATAAATAATTTTTTCATTTAACCCCCATATCCTATATAATTAAGACCTGTTATTCTATCGATAACAGGTCTTTTGTATGTTCTTATTCTTTACCGTTAAAGCAATAAGTACATAATTTACATGGAGAAATACCGATTGCTTTAATCATATCATCAAGACGATGATACCGTAATGTTGTAAAATTCAATTGTTTACGGATTTCTTCTACCATTTCTTTGTAACATGTACTGTCAGGATCCGCATACTCCTGCAGTTTTTCTTCCGTTACTTCACCTTCTCTTTCTTTTATAATTCGTCTTGTGATTAAATCCATTTCAGAAGAAGAACGCGAAAAATTCAAATATTTACATCCGTATAAAATAGGCGGGCATGCCGGACGGATATGCACCTCTTTTGCCCCGCTCTGGTATAAAAATTCAGTGGTTTCACGAAGCTGAGTTCCTCTTACGATGGAATCATCAATCATTAATAATTTCTTATCTTTAATCAAGTCATGAACCGGTATCAGCTTCATTCTGGCAATTAAGTTACGCTGTGCCTGGCTCGTCGGCATAAAAGAACGCGGCCAGGTAGGCGTATATTTAATAAACGGTCTTGTAAAAGGAATACTTGACTCGTTTGAATAGCCGATGGCATGTGCAATTCCCGAATCCGGTACACCTGCTACACTATCCGGCTCAACATTATCTCTCTTAGCAAGAAGGCGGCCACATTCATAGCGCATCTTCTCAACATTTACACCTTCATAACAGGAAGTCGGATATCCATAATATACCCAAAGGAAGGAACATATTTTCATTTCCTTACCGGGTTCACTGACTGTTTCACAGGAATCGGCGGTAAAGAAGACAATTTCACCGGGTCCCAGTTCCTTATAATCCTGATATCCCAGATTCAGATAAGCAAAGCTCTCGAAAGAAGCGCAGAAAGCATCCTCTTTTTTACCTATAATAACCGGTGTACGTCCAAGCTTATCGCGTGCCGCATAGATTCCCTGCGGTGTCACTAAAATAATCGTCATGGAACCATCCACTTTTTCCTGCACATATTTCAAGCCTTCCGTAATGGAGGACTTCTGATTAATCATAGCTGCAACTATTTCTGTCGGGTTAATAACCCCTCCGCTCATCTCCAGGAAATGAGTGTGACCGGATTTATAACATTCTTTTACAAGTTCATCCGGATTATTCATTCTACCGACGGTAGAAATTGCAAAGCTTCCAAGATGAGAATTCACCAATAATGGCTGGGGTTCAAAATCGGAAATACAACCGACTCCCATATTACCTTCCATCTCGTCTACATCGCGTTCAAATTTTGTCCTAAAAGGTGCATTCTGTATATTATGAATGGCACGGCTGAATCCTTTCTCGCCAAAGACTGCCATTCCACCCCGTCTGGTGCCTAAATGGGAATGATAATCTGTTCCAAAAAACAAATCCATTACACAGGACTCTTTTGATGCCACAGCAAAAAAACCACCCATTTTTCTCTATCTCCTTTTTTCTAAATCGGTTGAAAACCGCCTTATTTATACTAATACACCATTTCTTATACGTCAATAAATTTTCCCATTAAATAACCATATCCAATATCAGCATCAGGGTAAATCCAATTAAAATCGAATAGGTTGCCGCTCTTTCAAAACCATGACTGTGTGTTTCGGGAATCATTTCATCACTGATAATATACAGCATTGTGCCACCTGCAAATGCAAGTGCAAACGGAAGTATACGATTAGAAAGCGCAGACACATAAAATCCGAGGAATGTTCCTATCACTTCTATCAATCCGGTTATGGAAGCCAGCAGGAGGGCACGTTTTCTCCTAACGCCGGACATTACAAGCGGTGAAACCGTAATGATTCCCTCCGGAATATTCTGCAATGCTATGCCGACCGCCACTGTGATTGCGGCTGAAATATCCTCATTGCCAAATCCGACTCCGGCAGCCAGGCCTTCCGGAAAATTATGCAGTGCCACTGCCATTACAAACAAAAGTGCTCTGCTTAAATGCTTACTATCCTGATGTTTTTCCGTATCCACGCCGGATAATTTATGCAGATGTGGTGTCAAACGATCCATTATGTTCAGGAAGAAGGCTCCTGCAAAAATTCCGACAACAGGTATAAGCAGCCCGCTTGTTCCTACCTGTTCAAATGAAGGCAGAATCAATCCGTTAATCGCTGCCGCAAGCATTATTCCCGCAGCAAATCCTAAAATCATATCATTTGTCTTATGGTTTACATCACGAACAAAAAATCCGATTACCGCACCGACAATTGTTGCTCCTCCGACGCCTAACGCCGTTAACAATACCATTTCCATTTTTTCTCCCCTTACAAAAAGATGTACGAAGAATACTCTTCCTACATCTTTTTACTATACATCCGTTTTAGCAAACAGCCATTATTTTAATATATGATTCTGTCCCTGCCTTCACTTTTACCCTGGTAAAGACGTTGATCTGCAATGCTGATGTTTTCATCCAGATTCAGGTCATGATCAAATTCCACCAAACCGAATGTCATGGTAACTTTTATCTCTAAATCATTATAGATAACCACATTATCTTTTACTGCATCTCTCAGTTTTACCAATTTATCAAAGGCCTCATCTCCGTTTGCATTTTCAAAAACAAAAATGAATTCCTCGCCTCCCCAGCGTGCGACAACTCCGTTACCGTTCATTTTTTCAACAAAGACCTTTGCAAGCGACCTTAAAACTTCATCTCCGCATTCATGACCATATGTGTCATTTATTTTTTTAAAGAAATCAATATCACCGATTGCAATGGACATAAATTGATACGGTTCACGAATCTTTTTTTCGATATAGTGCATTAAATGAAGGCGGTTCCATAATTTTGTCAGCGTATCTGTATTGGCAAGCTGTTTTAATTCATTATTGTAGCTGATAAGCTTACGCTCCATATTCTGTGAGTCACGTGCCAGCATGGTTCCGCATACAAAAAGGAGTGCAAAAATAAAAATCGTTGTTATGCACTGAAGCACCGGATCAAGAATACCGGAAATATGCACACGCGGCTTGTATGCACGGCAAAAGAAATATAAAAACAAACGTATAATACACAGTAATGCTGTCACAATCAGTTGTGCATTCTTACTCACATAGGTAAAAATCAAATTAAGCAGAATCAGCATAAACAGAAAATGCTGAATACCGCTGTTCCATCCGATGAATATAACATTAAAGCAAACAAAACCTATTGTAGCAAGGTTGAACCATAAAACAGCTCCTTTTGTCATATCACAATAGGTAAGCCATAAAAGGTATCCGTACAAAGCAATAAAGAAAATATTGCATAAAATCAGGGAAGCACTTTGCAGGCACACTAAAACCCCTGATAAAAACAACAGATATGCCATAATTATAAGGGAACATATCCGAAGGGTTATTGCACCCCCTGATGATTCGTTCGGATTATTTACATCCCTTAAAAGTAGGTTTTTAAAATAAGTAAACATAGAAAATCCCTCTTTACAACCGTTATTTTCTCTTCCTTAAAAAAATAAAACAAATTGCACTGACTGCCATTAATATCGGATAATATAGATACGGCATTATATCGAACGGAGTTAATCCCGTAAGTGCTGCTGCTGTCAGAAGCTGGGCCCCGTATGGTATAAGTCCCTGCCCGACAGAACTGAATATATCAAGTAATGATGCCGATCGTTTTTTATCAACTTCAAATTCATCACTGATTTCTTTTGCAATCGGTCCTGACATTACTATAGCTACCGTATTGTTCGCGGTACACATATCAACCAACAATGCCAAGGAAGCGATTCCAAGCTCAGCCCCTTTTTCCCCTTTAATACGGGTGCGAATAAAGCCTAAAATATATCGTATTCCGCCGTTTTCCTTGACAAGTGAAACAATACAGGCAACAACAATGGAAATAACCGTAATATCATACATCCCCATTACACCGCCAATGTTCTGTCCGTTTATTACTCCGCCGCCAACTGCAAGAAAAATCTGATTCGGAAGAATTGCACCTGTAAAAACACCTATCAGAAGAGAAATAACCGTACCTCCGATTAGCACAACAAAAACATTCATCCCGATTAAAGCACCGACCAATACAAGAATATATGGAATTACCCGGAAAAAGTTATAGGTTAATTCTTCCGATATATGAAATTCACCATTTCTTGTAATCACAAGAAACAAAACAATCGTAATAATGGCCGCCGGTAAGACAATAAAAAAATTCTCCCGGAACTTATCCTTCATTTCACAACCCTGTGTCTTAACAGCTGCAATTGTAGTATCTGAAATCATTGAAAGATTATCACCAAACATTGCACCACACAGGACAGCTCCGATGCATATTGCTATAGGAAATTCTGTTTTCTCACTGATTCCCACCGCAATCGGTGCGAGTGCGGCAATTGTTCCCATGGAGGTCCCCATAGAAACAGAAATAAAACACCCGATAATAAATAAGCCGACAACAGCAAAATGTGACGGAAGAACCGAAAGTCCCAGATTAACCGTACTTTCTACCCCGCCCGCAGCCGTCACAGCACCGGAAAAACCACCGGCACACAAAAATATCAGACTCATTGTTATTATATTTTCATCTCCTGCCCCCTTTGCAATAATTGCAAGCTTTTCATTAAATGAGACTTTTCTGTTTTGAATGAAAGCTACACATAATGCAATCAGAAAGGCCACAATAGCAGGCATTGCATAAAAGTCTCCTGTTAAGACACCGGAGCCTAAAAACACAACCAGAAAAACGCCAATCGGCAATAATGCCTGTGCATTTCCGTTATTAATATTATTCCCCATACGTATTAAATCAATATCCCCTTTATTTTGATGGTACTTTGGTACTTATATTATAATTTTATAATAGCACAATATATGTTTTTGTAAATTGTTTTTTGCAAATTTTTTTAATTATTGTAAAATTTTTCAGACAGCTTTATCATATTTTGGATATCCATTACCCCTGCTGTCTCAACTGCCGAATGCATCGCAAGCTGCGGCAGCCCAATGTCGGCTGAAGGCAGTGATACATGAGACATCATAATATTTCCTAATGTGGAACCTCCCTGAATATCGGAACGGTTTGCAAAGGTCTGAAGCGGAATATTATTTTGCCTACAGATATCCGTAACAAATGCCTGTGAATATGCATCCGTTGTATAGTGTGCATTTCCGTTAAATTTTAACACAATTCCACTGTTTAAATAAGGTTTATTTGTAATATCAGACTTTTCCGGATGATTCGGATGCAGAGCATGTGCATTATCCGCAGAAAGAAGAAAACTGTCTGTAAGAGCACGTTCAAAGTTCTTACTGCATTTTGAAAAACTCCAGATTTCCTTTAAAATCCGCTGACTAAAATCACTGTCCGCTCCCTGTTCTGTACAACTTCCAACCTCTTCATTATTAAAAAGACAATATACCGAAATATATTCCTTCGGATTTCCTTTCAAAAATCCTTTTAATGTACTATATGCACACTCTAAGTCATCTAATCTCGGAGAAATAATAAATTCGTTATCCGACCCTGCCGTTACCGGAGTCTGGTCCGCATATAAATACAAGTCATCACCCAATATTTCATTTTCCGGTATCCCTGTTTCTTTAGCAATAACCGAATAAAGCTTTTTATTTTTTGAACCGGAAAATAACGGCAACAGGTCTGTCTGCGGATTATACTCAAAGCCTTTATTAATCTCACGATTAAAATGAATGGCCACATTCGGAATCACCGCACATTTTTTCAGATTTACAAGCCGTGAGATGTACTTTCCTTTTTCTTTTACAATTACCCTTCCTGCAATTCCAAGCGGCCGGTCAAGCCAGCTTGACAAAATCATCCCGCCATATTTTTCCACATTCAGCTTAACATAAGCATCCTCTACCTTTATTTCGGGCTTTGTCTTTATTTTAAAACAGGGGGAATCCGCATGTGATGCCATAATACGAAAGCCTTTGGCTTCTTTCTTTGGCAGACAAAAGGCAATCAAAGAGGAAGCATTGCGAATAAAATAGCCACCCTTAAATCCCGATAAACCCTCTTTTTCATTGAGTCTTCCTTCCCTGCATCTGCAATAGCCGTTATCTTCTAATAACTTTTTAACATTATCTACAGCATGAAATGCCGTAGGACTTTTCTCTATAAAATGTATTATTTCATTTAAAGACGAACTCATATTTCCTCTCATTACTATTGAACAATAATATTTGCACAGGATAAATCCCTTGCCAAATCATAAACCCTTCCAGTTTTTAGTCCCACTACCTTCGGTCTCAGTATCGCTTCTTCAAAGTTTTCCACGACACGTGCACGTTCTCCGTTACTTAACACTACCGTGGAGCCGACAGGATAAAGGATTACGCTCCCTAAAAAGCCCATTAGCGCATCCATATCAAGTTCTAAGGTCATCGCCATAATCATTTCTACAGCATCACGCGGTGAAAAACCATGTTTATACGGACGCTCCGTAACAAGTGCATCATAAATATCTACTACTGATATGATTTTTGCAAACGGTGAAAGTCTGGAAGCATCGACTCCCATGGGGTAACCCTTGCCGTTAATTTTTTCGTGGTGCTGCAGAACACCTAATTTAATCATATCCGACAAGCCTTCATTATCTTTTAAAATCTGATATCCGTATGCCGGATGCTGCTTCATAACCGCAAATTCTTCTTCTGTAAGCTTGCCCGGTTTGTTCAATATTTCATTCGGAATTTTGGATTTACCGATATCATGAAGAAGACCTGATACTCCGATATCATAAACCTCCTGCCGTGACAACCCTTTTTTCTTAGCAATAATCATGGACATTGTCGCCACATCCACGCTGTGCTTAAAGGTATATTCATCACTGACCTTTAAAACATTGATATCGACGGCAAGTGCATCATTTTCATTGATTGCCTTCATTAAATCATCAGCTATACTCTTTGTTGCCGTCGTAAAGTCCGGCGAACTTGTATTACTATACAGAAAAGAAATCCCTTCCGCTACTCTGGCACGAACACTTTCATCCAACTGTACCTTGGTCCGGTCTGCTACCTTCAGTTTCTCAATTTTTTCTAAAGTTGCAGGGGCAACCGGTTCGTTTTCTGCCATAAGCAGACTTTTGTCTATATTCTCTTCGCCTTCTCTGATATAGATTCCCGATATTCCAAGTTTTCGTAAAGACCCGATCAAATATTCATCCAGCTCAGTTCCCCGAGCAATTAAAATACGATTGGTGCTATCAATAATTGATTGGTCTATCCGCATTCCGCATTCCAATAATCTGGTTGGCACAAAATATCTTCTTACCATACGCTATATCCTACTCATTTATTTCATTGGTATTATGAAAAATTCATAGTATCTATATTTATTTTATGAGTTTAGTCGGCATTGAAAAAACGCATAATCTGTATATTCCGTGCCATAACGGAGCCTTGTATCATTGCCCGACTCCCTCCGCATTTTGCGCCAAAATCACTTCTCATCCTGTCAGCAATCTCTTTGCAGTCCAGAGCAGAGCTACCTAGAATAAATTGATATCCGTCCGCATCATTTCCGACAAACACGGCACAGATTCCGTTATGCTGCTTAACAAGCACATTTACCACATTACGCATTATTGCCGTTTCAAGATTTTCCTCAAACAGAATGACATTTTTTTGTTCTTCCGAAATCATTTCTATTTTACCAAGTATTTCGTCCTGTTTCAAGACACCAAGCTGTAATTTTATCTCCTGATTTGTATTTTTTAACTGCTGTGCCCTTTCTAAAAGCGTATCCTGACTTGTGGAAAAAAGATTCGTCAAAGAAGAAATAATTTTATTCTTTTCTCGATATTCTTGCAGTGCACGAAAACCGCACAGAATCGTAAGTCGAACACCGCCCTTGTAATTCTGTACACTCATAACCTTTAACATACCGATTTCTCCGGTCCGCTTTACATGAGGCGCGCAGCAGGCACATACATCATATCCCGGAATCGTCACAATACGCACCGGTCCGTCAATCTCAATCTTGCTTCGATATTCGAGTTTTGAAAGCGTTGTCTTATCCGGATACCGGGTATCAATCTCAATGTTTTCAATAATTGCCTGATTCGCTTTCCACTCAATATCTTCAATCTGTTCTGCCGTAAGTACCCCATCATAATCCATCGAAACAATATTGTCACTTAAATGAAAGCCGACATTATTTAAATGATATTCCCTGCTTACAATGCCGGAAAAAATATGTTCTCCCGAATGCTGCTGCATATTGGAAAAACGGTGGTTCCAGTCTATTTTGCCGGATATTTGTGTACCTTCCCGAACCGGTTCCGGCAAAAAATGGCTTATAATATCCTTTTGAATCCGGACATCCAGAACGTTAATTCCGTCAATCATCCCTTTATCCGGTGTTTGTCCGCCTTCTTCCGGGAAAAATAAGGTTTTATCAAGAATTATCTTATATGATGTTTCTCCGTCTTTTTGTATTTCTTCACACGATAACACCGTTGCTTCAAACTCAGTTGCATACGCATCAATGTCATACAGCTTAACCGTTTTATTACTATTACACATGTTAATTTCCTATTTTCTCCTGATGTTTTCTTTATTATTCTATTGTTGCCAAAAAACCCTCACAGCCCATAACAATTTCATTATACGTCACATCAAATGAACCTGTATACCACGGATCATCAATATCTCCCGGCATGTCCGTATAATCCAATAACAAGGATACCTTCTTCGCCAACGCTTCCCCGAATTCCCGCCTGATATTGCGCAGATTATATTCTTCCATCGCAATCAGATAATCAAATTCTTCAAAATCAGCCTTAACAAGCTTCCGTGCGGCATGTCCTCTGCATCCGATACCGTGCTTAGCAAGCTCCGCTCTTGCCGGCGGATACACCGGATTGCCGATTTCCTCATAGCTTGTCGCCGCTGACTCAATATAAAACTTATCCTCCAGCCCGTTCTTTCGGACCATGTCCTTTAAAATGTATTCCGCCATCGGTGAACGACAGATGTTGCCGTGGCACACAAATAATATTTTAATCATGCCTTAAAAAACTCCTTGAAAATGCTGATTTTCCTTGATTTTACGCCACTTTATACGATTTGCTGTGATAGATTGTTTTCTTCGTTTTCGTCGCATATCGTGGCATAAATTCGTATATTTTGTCATCCAAATTTAGTAAAAATCTTAGTAAAACAGCTCGATTTTCTCATTTTACTAAAGACTTTTTCCACTTAGGTTATCTTTTAGTTGTATCAATATTTTTAAATTTTAAGCCATTTTAGCATATTTGCCAAGTTCTTCCTTGGCATCCTCTGCTCCCAGATGCGTATATGTATTCAGGGTAACTCCTATATCAGAATGCCCCATTAGATATTGAAGTGTCTTGGGATTCATTCCGCTTTTTGCCATGTTACTGCAATAAGTATGTCTGCAAACATGAGGTGTGATCTTAGGTAATTGTTCCTTATAGATTCGATTATGTTTTGCCAATGCCCACTCAAAATGTTTTTCCCAATGCAAGGCAACTTCCGGCATATCCTTCTTATCCAAAAACAAAAATCCCTTATATCCATCAATCACAGGTTCCTTCTTGGGTTTTTTCCGATTTTCAACAATACGCTTAAAACATTCATACACTTCTTCGGTCATAGGAATGATTCTGGTTCCACTTGATGTTTTCGTATCCTCAATAATATACTTCATTCCTCTGGTCCTTTGAAGCTGATGATTTACACTTATTTGTTTTTCTTCAAAATCAATATCGGAAAGTGTCAATCCGCAAAACTCTGAAATACGAAGCCCGGTTTTAAAGAGGATAAACATACCATCATAGTATCGTTTATAATGCTCATCATTCTTAATAAATTCCAAGAACTTTCTTTCTTGTTTTCTGGTTATGGCTTCTCTTGTTACACTATCGTTTACAACTACTGTACATAGTTGAAACTCGAACGGATTTTTACGAATCAAATCATCGTCTACAGCCATTTGAAAAGCAGGTCTTACCACTCCCCGGACTGAATGAATGGTGCTATATCCCCTACCATCTGCCTGAAGCTTAATCAACCACGCCTTTGCATCTGATAGTTTTACCTTATCAATCCTTTTGGCACCAAATTCCTCTTTCTTAATAATGTTGATAACAAAGTTATAATTCGCTTCTGTATTATGACGAACACCTGTCTTTTGACCTATATACTTCTTTACTAACTCAAGAACTGTCAAATTGTCACCATATGGAGTAATACCATCATTTATATCTTTTAAAACGGCTTTTTCCTTCTCTCTAAGTGACTGACAGGGTCTTCTTCCTGCCGGAAGTGGATCTGTCGATTCTAACTTCCAACTGTAAAGGAATTTCTGCTTCCCAAAGCAATCTGTATAAACAAATGCATATCTTCCATCCGTTCGCTGGCTTTCTCCGTTTCGTAAAATACGTCCTTTCTTATCACGTCTTTTCTGATTGCGATTTCTTTCACTCAAACGCCTTCGCTCCTTTCTACGAAGAAGCCCTAGCACGACAGTCATATTATATCATACTAGGGCGGAATTTACCACTTTAAAGTGATAAAGTTCTGTGTTTCTTTTATTACTACAAAGAAGTTGTCTGATTAAGGAATTCCTCAAATTTATGTCGGTTTATCAATGATTTATTCCCCACCTGAACAGTAAAGCAATAATCGGAATCAACGTTCTCAGAAATTAGCAGCCTTATCTTCTTTTCTCCAATTCCAAAATATTGAACAGCCTCATCAACTGTTAGCATATATTTCTCCCATATTGGAACCATCTTTCCTTTCACTTTTGCCTCTGTATTATCTATTTTCAACACCTCCATCTTTCTCATAATAGGCAGCACTTTATCCGCCCATGACAAACAGGAATCTATGCTCCTATTTCTCATCAGCAGATAACAAAAAATCCATACAGGTGGCAGGTCATTACTCTGCCCACATCGGTCTTGCACCGTCATTCAAATTGACCGGATCTCTCCGGAAGTATCATTATCACAGATATGCTTCATCGCCCTGTGCAACTGCTACACTTTTTGCCAAATTCTTCTCGCTCCATACCTTTGCTTCAATGTAGTGTTTCAACATTTCCTCACGTTCACTCAAAAAGAGCAGGTATCTCTTGGCGAACCTGCCTAGTGGCTCCGCATATCCTCACGTCCTGTATGCAATCAATATTCAGTTGTCAAGGTACATGGTGCATACGCACCGATCAGCGAATGGAAAGGGACACCGCTGACCGACTGCTATGCAACTTCAAAAGCCAATATTTTTGTAATCAGCTTTGTTTCTAATCTGCGACGCAAAGTTTCATCAACACAGTAATGCGGATTCCCGCACTCATCATAGAGCTTTCTTGTAGACAGAGCTGCAATATACCCCTCGTAATGTTTTAAAACCTCATTGATTGCTTCCACATCGCCGGAAGCTGCTGCCGCAATGATATGGTAAGGCAGCAACTTTGAACATTTACTTGATTTCTCCATTCCTGATTCCCTCCATAATCTTTTTTAATGCCTGGAGTGAGCTTACCCGGTGATGATGAATGGTACTTCTGACAAGATTCATGTGCTTTGCGATCTCCGTATCTGTCATATCCAGAAAAAAAGACAGCAAAATAACATTCCGCTTCTTTTCCGGCAGATACTTCAATGCTTCACTAATCAGCTCGTCCTTTACCTCAACATCATAATCAAGGACACGAAATACCTCTGATTCTGCTATGTAATCATCCTCAGTATTCAACCGACTCAACTCCTCCTGCGTTAGTTCCGAGAAAGAAACTTCATGCTTCTGCCGATAGCTTCTTGCCCGTTCATAGTCAATCATTTCATTCTTTAACAGGGTTTTACAAAAGCTGTCAAACTGTTTCCTTATTCTTAACTGCTTTTCGGAAGAAGATTGCTCCATAAGAGTTCACCTCCTTCCGCACCCATTTGGAACAGAGTGAAATATCTCCCTTTCACTCCGTAGCACGAATGGAAATATGAGCAGCGTCGAAAAATCGACAACTTTTTGAAAAAAATTTTATGTATATAAAAAACGCCCTTGCAGGTACATACCCACAGGACGTTTCCTATATCCGATATTAAATTTTTACCACACAGTACAAGTGCGTATAGTGCACTTTCAATGATATACTTTGCCGCATCTACGAAGATGTGACCTATAAAATTACCTTTCCACGCAAAATGCCGGACAGGTTCCTAATAACATAAAAATATCCTCTAAACTGTTCAGAACACATAACTCTCCCAAACATATTCAAAGGACAAAACAACGTGAAAAAACCTTTGAATACTGCGTTTTTTTATATGCAATATCCAAAGTTCCTATATTCTATTAGTGCATTATACCCCTTTATCAAAGTGAATTATTAGTGCATTTCCAAACTAAAACGTGCACTATACACTATACATGGAGGTGCATATATGGCTAAATCTAAGAAAATTGATAAAGACATGGGTTTTCGTCTTAAAAAGGCAAGACTGGATCAAAAGCTGACATACGATGAGTTATCAGAAATGTCCGGTGTTTCCTCAAGGTATATCAAGGAAATTGAAAATCATGGCAATATTCCAAGCCTTGAGAAATTGGGGCAACTGATTCGTGCACTACATATCTCCGCTGATCCTTTCTTTTATCCGGCAGCTCCAACCGATAATTTGGATTATCAAAGGCTGCTGGTCTATCTCTCACAATGTACGGAAGAACAGATAACAACGATTCTTGCCATTGTGGAAGCCTATCTTCGGACATATAACAAACCCACAAATTAGAATAGCAGAAAGATTTTGATTTTAACTTGATTTTTTCTGAATTATTCTGGAGAAAAACAGGGTGGAAGTTCCATGACCGGAACGCTCCACCCTGCTTACTTATTTCATTATTGTATTCAATAACTCTTTCACCTTAACACTCTCTTTAACAATCCCAAGTCCAGCAAGTATCTGTACTGCATCTACTATACCCTGATAATAGGCTCTCTGTTGCTCCTGAAAGTGTGCATGATCTACAATATCCATATAGTTTTCCAAAAAAATTCTCTGCTCTGCAGAAAGCTCAGATAAGAATTTTTCATATTCCCGGTTTGCTTTTTTCAGTTCCTTATCAGCTTTCTTTGTTTCCTCTATCTGTATGGAATACTCCCGTTCGTCTGCTTCACTGCGAAGCTCCTCAAAAACTTCAGATAGCTTTTCAAATACTTCATTCATTTTGTGTCCACCTTTCTCTATATAAGTATTGCATTTTACAGGCAGTATTATCAATCCCCAAATTATTTGTAACAACATTATTTTCGTTCACTTCATCTTTAGAAGTATATTATCAAGATTATTCCGTAAAATCAATCATGTGGCACTTCATCTTTAGAAAGTTGGTGATGATTTGAAAATTTACTGGAATAAAGAAAACAATTCCAAAAATCTGATAGGGCAGAGAGTAAAGGAATTGCGAACTGAAAGGCAGCTATCGCAAAAAGCACTGGCAGAACAGCTCCAGCTTGCCGGATATGAATTTAGCGATTTAACCGTATTACGAATCGAACAAGGAACACGCTTTGTACCGGATTATGAAGTGGTTGCCCTTGCTGAATATTTCCAAGTATCATGTGAATATCTTTTAGGAGTTAAAAACGAAAAATAAGCAGTGATCTGTATTTCTTCTTTACAGACCGCTGCTTAAATTTTTGTTGAACCGATAGCCGACTCCCCAGACCGTTTGAATGTAAACAGGCTTGCTTGGATTATCTTCTATTTTCTCCCGTAAATTACGGATATGGCTCATGACAATATTGTGATCACCAAAATAAGGTTCTTTCCAGACTCTATCATATATCTGCTCTTTGCTGAACACTTTGCCAATATTCTGTGCCAACAAAAGCAGTATTTCAAACTCTGTATAGGTCAGTTCAATCTCATTATTTTCACGAACCACAATCCGTTTCTGTTCATCAATATAAAGTCCTTCAAAATAAAGCTGCCCGTTTGGGACATCTCCCTGATGCAAAATCTCTATTTCTCTATTCATACAGGATAAAATGCGATTAATAATATATTCCTCATCATCCCTAAATGATAAAATCAGCACCTTCCCAAAAGAACCACCTCCCATTATGCTTGGAATTGTTGCAAATTACTTTCCATCTCTAAGGTTCTTGTTTTTTATGCAGCACCTCCGTTTTGCATTTTCTCTAATAACCAATTGTCCTATACCGGCTATAATCAGCAATATTGCAATCGTATCAGTCAAAGTAAACGATACCCCTTAGAGAATATCTAAGCATTCGTTTCATAGGCACATGAAAATATGTCTGCTCTGCGACGGCTTTTTTGCAGTCGTGCGGCAGATTGGTTTAGTTGTTATTGGCGAACGGTGTCAGCTTCTTCTTGTGTGAGTTGACCATTTTTAACTGCATCAGAAATGGCTTTATCTAATTCCTCAACTGTGGAATAATTGCCAATGTGTACTGTTTTTCCGTTATCCTTTGTTACATCAACACTATAAGAGGAAACTACATCTTCAGTAGGTGGAATCATGGAGTAGGTATCGCCGTCACCGTTGTCTTTGGAATACAATACTCCATTTTTTATACTTTTCAGAGTTTCTTTATAGCTGGCAATCATGGCATCTACGCTTTCCTGCGTAAATTCATGGAATACGCCTTGCCCATCATACCAGCCATCTCCGGTTCCAATCAAAGATTCCATTTCTTTTTTCTGTTCGTTCATCCACGCCTCGTATTCATCGGCTGTCCACCACTGCACATCCGGTGCCGCATTGTTCTTCTCATAATCTGCCTCGTCAACCCAATTTTTACCGTCAACACTGATTTGTCCACCGTCTGTATCCTGATAAAGAATATCTGCGCCGGATGCGTTTCCTGTTTCGGATGTTGAAACCTTTGGTGTGTCCGAAGCCAATGCGCTTGCATAAGTAACTCCTGCAATGCTTAAACAGATTGCTCCACACAATCCTATTGCCAAAATTTTTTTGTTCTTCATAGATAAGACCTCGCTTTCTAAAAATTATAGCTGCCCTATTGAGGACAGCTATAATATAACAAAGCAACTTGGATATAGTTTGCATGGATTATGGATTTTAGATGGAGTTGTCTATCGGCTGCGTGCAGGGCAATTCAAACCAAAACAGTACACCATTGCTTGTATTTGAAATGCCGTACTTTGCATGGTGCATTTTCATAATTTTATGAACAATATAAAGTCCTAATCCGGTTCCGCCTGTATTGCGGTTACGAGATGCGTCTGCCCGATAGAAAGCTTCAAACAAATGTGGGATAGCATCATCAGACACATGGACACCTGTATTTTCAATTTCACCACGAACCGTACCATGCATATCAGACAAAGATATACGAATCAATTCACCACTTGGCGAATAGCGAATTGCGTTTACCAATATATTTTGAATTGCCCGCTCCATCTGCGCTTGTTCCACTTCACAATAAAGGCGGGTAGGAATATTTGCTTCAAGACGCTGTTTCTTTTCTTCCAATAAATCTGTTACTGTGGCAACCTGTACCCGAAATATTTCCGCAAAATCAACGGTTTTATATTCGGATTCTTGAGTTCCCTCTGCTTTAGAAACATACAACAGCTCTTTTACCAACTTTTCCATCCTATCAACAACGGCAAGGGAACGCTCCATGTACTCTATGTGGTTTTCATAGCCGCAGACTCCGTTCAGCATCCCCGCTAAGTGTCCTTTCAAAATGGTCAATGGTGTTTTCAGTTCATGGGATGCTGCTGAGAAAAAGTCTACCCTCTGTCTTTCTAACGCCTGTTCCTTTTCAATATCTGTTTTGAGCTGTTGGTTTGCAGTTTGAAGATCGTTCAATGCAGAGGATAGCGAAGCAGACAATGAATTTAGATTTCGCGCCAAACACCCTAATTCATCTTCTCGTCCTGTACTACATTGACCGGAAAAATCCAGTTCCGCCATTTGCTTTGAAATCTTGCTCAGTCGCACAATAGGTCGAGTGATGTACCTTGCATAGAGCCATGCACAAAGGAGAGAAAGCAGAAAAACCATTAGGATGACATACGGAAGTATAGACAGCAATACCTTTGTTGCCTGCTGTACAACGAACAAATCCGTTTGAACTGCCAATGTATAAGCAGTACCGTTTTTTAGCGTGAACGGATAAAAATTCGTCGTAGTTGCCCCGGATGGTTGCATATCTATGAACGACTCATCTTCATCAAATGTAACTGTGTGGTCTGCCGAAATAGTAGATGTTTCCGTTGATGTCTCATTCGGATATATAATAGAGCCATTACTATCCTCAATCCAAAAAGCAGCATTTGTTTCCTTTGAAAAATTAGATATATCATTTTCGCAATCAGATATATTGTCAAAGGATATCATTTGCTCAACAAGGTGCATAGCGGCTTTCTCCGTAGCCGCATTTATCAAATTGGAATATGTCGTAGGCAACAACTTTGAGATGAAGAAATATGTTCCGCTGCAAGCTGCACCCAGTAGAAGAAATGTAATTATAAAAATCTTGACGGATAACCGTTGCTTAATGTACTTTGTCAATTCTGTATCCCACCCCTCTGATTGTTTTTATATAGTCAGCATTTAACTTTTTGCGAATGTTCTTTATGTGACTGTCAACAATCCGTTCTTCGACCTCCAAATCCTCCGACCACAATCGTTCAAGCAACATTTGCCGAGTAAAGACTTTCCCTTGATTTTCAAGCATAAGCCGAAGAAGCATAAACTCTTTGCTGGTCAAAACGACTTCGTTTCCTTTGTGATATACATGAAACCCGTCATTATCCATACTCAATTCTTTATAGGTGAGCAGGGATTGATTTTGATTTTCCGCAGTCCTACGGCGAAAAATAGCCGCAATCTTACATAGCAGGATTTTGGGTGAAAAGGGCTTTGGAATGTAATCATCAATCTGCTGTTCAAAACCCCGTAACTGGTTTTCTTCATCTGAAAGTGCAGTAAGCATGATGATAGGAACTTGTGACCTCTTGCGAATGACCTCACATACACCATAACCGTCGATTTTAGGGAGCATAATGTCTAACAGCACAAGGTCGATTGTATCATCAAACATTGCAATCCCAGTCACGCCATCAGACGCAACGGCAACTTCATAGCCTGCATCAACCAAATGGTTTTTCAGTATATCTTGAATATCCAAGTCGTCCTCAACAACTAAAATTTTCTGCATTATTTCACCTCCAAGTCTGTAGTGTATCATAGTTTTTTGAATTTCCGATGAAGCGTGCTATTCTTTCTTGTCTCCGAAAGACTTCCTGCGTCCATCAACAGGCTTTTCAGCATCCTTTGGTATCAGCCACATATACCCAAGTTTAGAAGCACCCGGTATTCGGTTTTCTTTGCAAAGTATCTGTACTCGCCTTTCTGAAATGCCCCATTTTTCCGCTGCCTGCGGTGCAGACATATATTCCATAGCTTCATCTATCCCTTCTCTTATGGTTTCAGCATGATTATACTCGGATAGCCGAACAATAGCAAGATATGAATTGTGAGTTAGGGCCGTGTGAGTTAGGGCAACTATGTAAACGTAATGTAAATGTATCACGATTCTATAGTTTTATACATTTTAAAACATCCGGCACACCCTCCGGGAGTGCCAAAAACAACCTTAGCAAGCACTGCCCATGTCATGACACATGGGCTGAAATTTACGTTTATGCCACAGGCATATCCCGTAAATTTCCATAGGGAAGTATCCCTAACCCTCTTATATTTTTTGAGCCACTTTTCACAGCAAAATCATTGACCTTCTTCTGCAATTTTGCTACAATTTTTCTTGGATAACTTTATCCAAAAATCGAATACACTTTGAAACAAACTGTTGTAAAACATCGAACATTTTACAGCAGTTTTTTTGTACCCAAAACCAGAAAGGAGTTAAAGAAATGGCAAACAGAAAACGCACCAATCCGGTGCAATTTTATCTCGATGATGAGGAGCAGTATATCCTGGACGAGAAGTTCAGAGTATCAGGCATGAAAAGCAAGTCCGCTTTCTTACGCAAGCTCATTTTGTATGGCTATGTCTATGACGTGGATTACAGTTATCTTAGAAATTACAATACGGAGCTTGGACGGATCAGCTCAAATCTGAACCAGATTGCCAAGCGGGTAAACAGCACCGGAAACATTTATAAGGAAGATATGGACGAAGTAAAGGAGTTGATGAATGAAGTATGGCGTACACAAAAATCCATGCTATCAAAGCAACCGTTGATAAAGCGATAGACTACATCTGCAACCCCGAAAAGACCGATGAAAAAATGTTTGTTTCCTCTTATGCCTGTTCTCCGGAAACCGCAGCTTATGACTTCAAATATACTCTCGACCACTGCCGGGAAAACAGTCCTAACAAAGCCTATCATCTGATACAGGCTTTTGCTCCGGGAGAAGTTGGTTTTGAGGAAGCGCACCGCATTGGAAAGGAGCTTACAGATAAACTTTTAGAGGGGAAATATTCGTATGTTGTAACCACCCATATTGACAAAGGACACGTTCATAATCACATCATTTTTTGTGCCGCTGACAACATCGAACACAACAAATATCACGACTGCAAACAGTCCTATTACCACATCCGGAATCTGAGTGATGAGCTATGCAAGGAACACAATCTTTCCGTCATCATTCCGGATGCGCAGCGTGGCAAAAAATACAAAGAATGGCAGTCTAACCAGAACGGTTCTGCATGGAAAACGCAGATCAGAAAGGACATCAATTTCTGCATCAAGTCGGCTTCCACTTACGAAGAATTTCTGCTTCTGATGAGAGCCAAAGGGTATGAAATCAAGGGGGAAACTTTTGAAGAAGGAGCTGCCAAATACATCTCATTCCGCCCTCTGGATAAAGAGCGTTTTGTGCGTGGCAGTACAAGGTCTTTGGGTAAAGAATACACAAAAGAACGTATCAAGGAACGCATCGAAAGGAAACGAGAGCGAAAGGCAGTGATCCCCAAAAGGGACTACTCTGCCCGCAGGCTCATTGACACCTCTGACGAAAAATTTCAGAACAGTCCGGGACTGCAAAGGTGGGCTGCCATTGAGAATTTAAAGATTGCCGCACAGAGCTATAATGAAGTCGGTTCCCTGTCAGAACTGGAACACAAAATTGCGGTAAAAACCGAAGCCGGAAAGTCTGCAAAGCAGAGCGTGGTGGAACTGGAACACCGTATCAAAGACCTTGCAGAAATCATCAAATACGCACAGCAGTACAAAGACAACCGCTCCTATCATATCGGCTACAAAAAAACCAAGAACCCGGACGCATATTTCCGCAGATACGAAAGCCAGATCATTCTTTATGGCGGCGCCAGACGTATGCTTGAACAGGCGGGCATAAACTTAAAGGGCTTGAATGTCGATAAACTGAAAGCAGAGTATCAGGAACTGATGAAGCAGAAAAGTGAGCTGACTTCCACCTATAAGGATTGCGAAAAGGAAGTGCGTGAGCTGAAACGGAAACAGGAAAATCTCAATCAGTATCTCGGACGGACACAGCCCGATCATGCACAGGATCAACAGGAGAAAAAAGATACTCCGAACCTGTAAATGGGCAAAAAAAATAGAGGTGCGCTAGGCACCCCTATCCTAAACCTCTTGCAAAATCTGCAAGGCTGGTTTATAATCAGATTAGAAAACCGAAGGATATTGGAGTGTCCAACGGTTGCACAATCGGAAACTTATAAAGCGTTAAGTTTATTAACGGATTACAGGCTATCCCCTATTGGCGTAGAGGATAGCCTTTCCGTTTATTTGCGGTTACGTTTATTGTCTATGTATGTCAAGGCTGCAAATACAACCAGTAAAAGTGTAAGCACTTCTAAAGTATTCATACCGACCTCCTTTCTGTTTCCAGAAAGGACAACCGCAAGACTATCCCTACTGCTCTAATCTGACTGAAAAACATTATATCATGTGGTGTCGAATTTTGCTAGTACCGACTCATATTCATTCTGCCGCTTCCAGAAAAATTTCTGCAAATTCCTCATCGGTCATGTTCTGGAGCTTGCCTAACACCTGCTCTCCAAGCTCCTCCATATCGCTGTCCTCTATGTGCGGCATTATCTGTCTGATCTGCCCAATCATATCCGTCCTGTTCTGTGTTTCAAACACACACATGAAATTGATTTCTTCTACTGTGAATTTACTCATCTTCTTACATCTCCCTCTGTGATTTTTTCTCGGTTTCCTTTTCCGGTGAAGTACGTTCCGTCTTGTCCCTCTGCTCTATGACTGCCTTTTTCTCTGCCAGCTTCTCCTTTATGGAAATTCTTCCTTTGGTCTGCTCCTGTTCCTTTTTCTCGGCTCCGTTGTTTAATACATTATCAATCATGTTGTAATTCTGTTCGGTAAGCTCCTCCACCTTTGCAAGCGGCTTGTATTCTGCCAGCTTGTCAAGCAGCTCCTTTGCCCTTCTCGCAGTCTGAACCGCTTCGCTGTCATCAATCTCCACACCCTGTCCGAAAATGTCCGTAATGCCCTCTCTGACGCCTTCAGAAATGACCGCATTGAGAAAGTCATTCAGATACCAGGTATTTCCGTTTCTGATGTCCTCAGTGATATTGGCAACCTGTGCTTCCCTGTCCTCAACCGTATCACGAAACTGATAGGTGTCATAATCGTAGGAAAACTGGTCTATCTGAGAAGCAAGGATAGCCGCCTGCCACTTCTCCAGTGAACCACGCACCTCAATGTCCGGCAACTTGTCAATCAGCTCCTCTATAACCTCGATTGCTTTCGGATCGTCTGTTATGTCCGGTACATAATCCAAGACCTCCAGATCAATGACCTTGCCGGAGAGAATATCCATTTCCACGTCCTCATAACGCTCAGTTCCCTCAGTGTGTATGTTAATGCCGATGCTCGGAATCCCGTTCATGCGCTCCGGTGGTATGCTTTTCCACACAGCGATTGCTTCCTCCACGCTTGCGATATTCTCATGGAACTCTCCCAGACTGTGAAATTCGCCGCACTCTGCAACCGTTAAGGTAACGGTTTTCTCCGGTATAACTTCCACAGCAGGTGCTTTCTGCATTGCCTGTTTCTCTGCAAGATAACTCTCCACTCCCGGAAGATAAGTTGCAAGTGTTCCGGTCTTGCCCTCTGTGATAGGATTGATGTCAACCTTTATGCCGCCGATCATAAGACCGTCCTCATTAAAGGCATTGAACAGAGTATCTTCATGCTCCCTGCCCTTATACTCCACAACCACATCCAGATCGGAGTCTGCTTTTTCCAGACCTCTGCATCTGCTTCCGGACACCACCACATCCACAAGCTCAACATCTATCTCATACTCGTCAATCTTGGATTGCAGATATGCCCATACCGTCTGCTCTATTTCGTCCTGTTTCTGTCCGTTGATCCCGTTAAATAATTGCTCTGTCTTTGCCTTGAAATCAGCAACAACACTGTCTGCTTCCGGTGCTTCTGCCCGTATACGCTCATTTAACTGCTCACGCTCCACCGCTTCTGTTTTCTCCATAAGCTCCTCATAGTCCACCGGAATACGCTTATCCTGTTCTGACAGTCCAAAGTCCTCCAGCACGTCCTTTAATGCCGCATGAATGGAAATGTCAGGATTGTCATACACACCACCGTCAATCAGCCTGTAATCCGCATCAAAAACAGAATAATCATAGCCCTCCGTACAGGTCTGTATGCAGACAAATTTATCTTTTATGGAAAATGCCATCTGCTCCGGCTCCTTTACCTCAAAATACGGATTGTCCCACTCCGTAATCGGTACATTTTCTTCGATGTGCTTTTGGTTTGCAGTAGGCATTAACTTTTCCATCTTTCCTTGTTCATAGAGCGTATCAAACCGGCTCATATAAAGGGAAATATCATCAAGACCGCCCTGTTTTAACTGATGTTCAAAACGCTGCTTCACAAAGTCTTTCACTTCCTCCGGTGTCATATCCCGGTGTACTCTTACCTTGTCGATGCCGATACTGTCACTCAACATCTGCAAATCGTCCATGAAATGCTTACTTTCCTTTGCTTCACTGCTGTGGGTAAAATCAAGGGACAGGACATTTTCGTTATTCCTTACATGGATCACATCAAATTCAATGCCATGTACACTGACACCAAAGGTTGTCCTTGCCTTGTCATCGCTGTACTGTGCATCCTTGCCACGATAAGCCTGAAATGCTTCCATTGCTCCAGAAATGCTGTCAAAACGCTCCAGCTTGCTCATTTCCGAGCTGTTCTCTGCCCATGTGCTTAAATCGGCAATGACGTAATAGGATACCTTGTCATTTTCTATATCCATGTACTTCTGAAGCTGTCTTGCTTCCATGATGCGCTCAAGCTGTGCCCTTCCGTTTACCATGTAGGAACCGATGTTATTTTCCTTGTTGAAAGGCATATTCGCCATTTCCCGCTCTGCTTCATAAAGGGCAGCCGCAGTTTCCTCATAGGTATCGTAATGCACTCCTGCAGGTGTGATGTCCTTGATCTGGTTCTGCAAATGCAAAAGCCTGAAATCCCCGTCCGCATACGGATCGTCAATGGCAAAGTAATTCTGTTCCAAGTCAAGCGTACTGACCTCACGCCATTCGTTGTAATTGACGAGGAACACTTCATTTTCCCTGTCCGGTTCAACGTCTGCGTGTTCCTTTGCAATCTCCGAAAGAATCTCCGCTGTTTCATCAATGACCGAAGTCTGTTCTTTTGTATGCTCTGCCATAAGCTCCTTTGTAAACTCCGGCACTTCCCTGTAACCAAAGGAATCCACATAATGGCTTGTGTTCTCCCCGTTATGATGAAGCACCACCACATCACTGACAGAAAGGGAATGTCCCCTAAAGTCTGCCGGGCGATCTATATTAAAGCGGGTGTAAATATCTTCAAGGCTTGTGCCCTCCTCTAACGGTGCGGTATAAAGCAGATCATAATTCTCCTTTGTGACCGCAATGCCCTTGCTTTCAAGATAGTCCATTCCCATAAAGTGAATGTCACTTGCTTCCTCTGTATCTTTGAGCTGATATATGCCAAATCTGTCCTCGCTGCCAAACAAAAGCTGTGCTTCCCTGTTTGCAGGACTTTCCTCTAACTCCTGTTTCATACTCTGGTGTTCCAGATAGGCACTCCAATCGTCCTTTTCCACGCCGAAAATGCCCTCATGCTCCTTTAATTCTTCCAAATCTTCAATGAGCGTTTCGGAACCGTCCTCATGGAGCTGATACACAGCCACATCTTCCCCGAAAAGCTCCGTTGCCTTATCCTTTGTCAAAGGCAGCATTTCATTCCAGGAATAACCATACTCATGCATCTCAGAAAGACCTATCATGCCATCCGGAAGTGCATCAATCTCCGCCTGTGCATCTATGACAGGAAGCGCTTCATTGACAGGCTGATTTTCTATCATGTATGCAAGTTTCTCCGCCAATTCTCTTGTCTTTTCCATGTCATCGAGCTTGTAATTGTAATTCACAATCAGATTTCTCTCATCATCCGTAAAGACTGTTGCCCCATGCTCCATGCGGTTGATAAGGTTCTCTGCCTGCTGTATGGCAGATAATTCCGTTGATGCACTCACGCCTGTATCTGCATCGTATGCAAAATCAAAAAACTGCGGTGCGTGTTCATTCAGTCCGGCACTGGAACTAATCAAAGTCATTTCTGCCCCATGTTCTTTCAGATACGCATTATAATCTCCGTCCCATTCATTCTCATTAAGCAGAGCCATATCATAAAGCAGCTTTTTAACTTCGTCCGGGGACATATTTGTGATTTTGGAAATCTCCCATTCACTTCCCATCGAACCGGAGAATTTTACCACTACATCTCCGGCGGCAACAGACTCCATTGCTCTATCATAGATTTCCTTTCGTTCTTTCATATCCACAAGCTCCTCTGTGTCGGTATTGTAACGGACATCAAGGTGGTATTCTCCAAATTCTTTTGTATCTTCATTGGCAATCTCGGTAGTCCATGCCCCTTTGCTCTCCAGATATGCTTGAATACTCAGCTTATCGTCCTCACTCATGGCTGAAAGAACGTCCATAAGCTCCTGTCTGTCCATGCCCACAACACTCACAAGACTGTATTTTGTCAGATCATCATTCTGTATCAGAAGAATACTCTCCTTATTCTGTTCCTGCTCCACTGCCCTGTCCTTCTGTAACTCTGCTAATCTGTCCTCAATGCCTGTGATCAGCTCCGAAGCGGTCTTTCGTATGGTATCAAGGGAAGATTTCAGTTCTTTCATATCCCGGTCACTGCTCCATCCAGCGATATACCCAAAGGAATAGTCCGAGGTATCAATACCGAAGTGCTGGCACACCGTATAGGCGACACTCTCTGCTTCCACTTCCTTTGTGTTGCGGTCTTTGTCTAAGACCGCATCTATATCCTGATTCCGTTCCCGGTCATGAAGCTTTGCGTGTGCCACCTCATGGATAGCGGTCTTTACGGTCTGACTCTGGCTCATGCCCTCCTGTATGGCAATCCGGTGGTCTGTGGTATGGAAATATCCCTTTGCCTCCCCTTCTATATCTTCATAGATAATGGGAACCGGGGAAACCTCCGTAAGTGCCTGCATAAAGTCCTCGTAGTCCTCCACACTTCCCGAAAGCTCATTTACCCCTATATCCGGCAGTTCCTTTCCGTCCGTCTGTGACACATCAAAAACCGGAACCACACGAAAGGCGGGTATCTTAATCTCCACTTCCTCCGTAATGGGCATTCCGTTCTTGTCAAGCATGATCTCTCCTGTTACCGGATCAAGTTTCTCCTGTTCTTCCTTAATCTTGTACGGTGCCGGGGCAAGGATACGGATACCCTTTTCCCCTTTTTTAACGTGCCTGTCAAAATTCTTCTGCCAAGCCTTGAATCCGGCCACTAACGTAGCGTCAGGCTTTTGCATTGCAATTAACATGGTGTTGTTAAAGCTATAATTATGGAATTTTGACATGGTATTCAGATAGGTCTTGTACTTCTCGCTTTCAAAAAGCTCCTTGATACCCTGCTCCAGCTTCTCCGTTATTTCCTGTACTTTCTGTTTTTCTGTTTTCGCATCTGCCATTGTATGTCCTCCTTATCATAAAAACAGGAAAAAGCAGATAGATTGCTACCTGCTCTTTCCGTAAAACTTTATAAACTTTCTTCTTTTCCTTTGCTCTTTGTTACTTCCGGTTTCTCCGGTATCTTCTGATCGGAAATTTTCTGCCTCATCTCGGCAAGTTTCTCCTTAACGGATACCCGCCCTCTGGAACCGTCTGCTAACATCCGCTCCTTGTCATGCTCTGCGATACGTTCCGACATAAGAAAACTTGCAACAGGCTTTAACGGTTCCTCAGCCACCGCCTGTATATCTTCCGCCCTGTCCGGCTCACCCTCCTGTGCCTGTGCGCTCTGCTCTCCGTTTTCGTCCTCCGGCTCATCATCGCCCATATCCAGCGCATTATCGCCTTTTTCGTCCATGTTGAGAAGCGCATTTAACTCAGCAAGGCGCTCTAGTTTCTCCGCCAGTTCCTGCTCCTGTGCAAAAGGTTTTGTGACTTCCACCTTTGCAGTTTCAAGCTGGTGTTCCACATTGGAAAGCTTCTGCTCCACATCTGCCATTTTCCCGGTCATTCCCTCTAAAGCATTTGATAGTCTTTGCAGATTTCCAAACGGATCGGCTCCGATTTCCACCTCATGGCTCAGACTTCCTTTTAAGCTGATCGTAAACTTGGAGAAGAACGAGTCAAAAGACACGCTCATCTTAAAGCCCTGATATTCTCCGATTGTGACCGCCATGTTTGGCTGTTTGGCACTCCGGCACATATCAATCAACGCCGCACCCGCTTCCTTTTTGTCCGTATAGGTACGGTTGCCTATCTTCATGAAAAAATCGTCCTTATCCTCAGGCTTATGCGCCGCATAGGTCTGAATGTCCGCCCGGTATCCCTCAAGCCTTTCTTTTAAGGCTGTAATCTGCATCGGGTAATGCTTTGCGATATTGTCCTCCAGACGGTAACGCTGGCTTGTGTGGTTAGCCTTTAAGAGCTTCAGCTTTGACACCTGTATATCCAAGTCCATCTTCTCCTTAATATACGGGTTTCCGGTTGCAAGTGCCTTGACCTCTGCATAAGAAAGCGCCGCTTCGTCAATGTCCTCACAGGAACGTACCGGGGACTTGCTCGTCATGATCTGCCCGATAAACTTCTGCTTGTTCTCAATGAGCTGCCATGAATAGCTGTCGAAAGTTCCTTCCGTCACATACCGGAAAATCTTGACCTTATCATTCATATTGCCCTGTCGTAAAATACGACCTTCCTGCTGTTCAATATCGGACGGACGCCAGGGCACATCCAAATGGTGTAATGCAATCAGTCTGTCCTGTACGTTGGTTCCGGCTCCCATTTTGGCAGTAGAACCCAATAAAAAACGAACCTGTCCGCTTCTTACCTTTGCAAACAGCTCCGCTTTTCTTTTCTCCGTATTGGCATCATGGATAAATGCGATTTCTTCCGGTGGGACACCCTTTTCTATCAGTTTGTTGCGAATGTCCTCATAAACATTGAATGTACCATCTCCTTTCGGTGTCGATAAGTCACAAAAGATAAGCTGTGCCGACTTCTGTTCCTTTGTTTCCTCCCAAATTTCAAATGCCTTGTCCACACAGGTGGTGGCTTTGGAATTATCCTCATCGGGAAGCATATCGTTGATCAAACGCTGGTCTAATGCAAGTTTTCTTCCGTCATTCGTGATTTTGAGCATATTGTCAACGTGTGGTTCTACCTTCCTATCACGAACAGCTTCCGCACGATCCGCAAGGGACTGTACCATTTCTTTCTGGTACTCGCTCGGCTTTAACACAACATTTTCGTACTCTGCTTCCGGTACAGGAAGCTTTAGCATATCCGGTGTCTGAATATCCGCACTTTCCTTGAAAAGTGAAATCAGCTCCGGCAGATTGAAGAACTTGGCAAACCTTGTCTTTGCCCGGTAGCCGGTTCCCTCCGGTGCAAGCTCTATGGCTGTCTGCGTTTCTCCGAAAGTAGCCGCCCAACTGTCGAAATTGCCAAGACCGAGTTTCTGGAGCGTATTGTATTGCAGATAGCGCATATTCGTATAAAGCTCCGTCATACTGTTAGAAATTGGTGTACCTGTGGCAAAGGTAATGCCCTTGCCGCCTGTCAGCTCGTCCATGTACTGACACTTTGCAAACATATCCGAAGACTTCTGTGCTTCTGTCTGTGCAATACCCGCCACGTTCCGCATCTTGGTGTATAAGAAAAGGTTCTTATAATTGTGGCTCTCATCTACAAACAGCCTGTCAACGCCTAATTGTTCAAAGGTTACTACGTTGTCCTTGCGGGAAGTATCGTTCAATCGGCTCAGCCTTGCGTTTAATGATTTTTTTGTCTTTTCCATCTGTTTAATGGTGTAACGCTCGCCCTTTTCCGCCTTGACCGCTTCGATTGCCATTTCTATTTCCGTTATCTGCCGCTCAATCATGGCAGCCTGTCTTTCCATTGAAAGCGGTATCTTTTCAAACTGCGTATGCCCGATAATGACCGCATCATAATCCCCGGTTGCAATACGGGAACAGAATTTCTTCCGGTTGGCAGGCTCAAAATCTTTTTTTGTGGCAGCTAAAATATTTGCACCCGGATACAGGCGCAGGAAATCACTCGCCCACTGCTCTGTTAAATGGTTCGGTACGACAAATAAGCTCTTTTGGCAAAGCCCTAACCGCTTGCTCTCCATTGCTGCAGCAATCATTTCAAAGGTCTTACCTGCACCCACGCAATGGGCAAGCAGGGTATTATCGCCGTAAAGCTGATGTGCCACCGCATTAAGCTGATGCGGTCTTAATGTAATGTCCGGTGTCATGCCCGGAAACTTTAGGTGGGAACCGTCATACTCTCTCGGTCTGGTGGAATTGAAAAGCTCGTTGTACTTGGCACACAAAGTCTGTCTGCGCTCCGGATCACGAAATACCCAGTCCCTAAAGGCTTCCCTGATAGCTTCCTGTTTCTGACTGGCAAGTGTGGTTTCCTTTTTGTTAAGAACTCTCTTTTCTTTTCCATCTTCCTCAATCGTATCAAAAATACGAGTATCACGAAGGTTTAAGGAATCCTCCAGAATACGGTAGGCATTTGCCCGGCTCGTTCCGTATGTCATGTTGACAAGTGAATTGCCACGATCCGCATTTTTGCCCTTTACGTTCCACTGTCCTGTCACATCGGAATACTGCACCCCGACAAGGTTGCGGTCAAAGAGGTAATCCGGTGTTTCAAAGGTTTCCCGCATGAAATCCTCGATGTACTTCGGATCTATCCATGTGGCACCGATACGCACCTCAATCTCGCTTGCATCAAGCTCCTTGGGCTGAACGCCCTCAAGGGCTGTGACATTGATTGCAAACTCCGGACGGTTCTCTGCAAAAATCCTTGCGGTTGCCAGCTTCTCCCTGACATTGCCGCTTAAATACTCGTCTGCGGTTTCCCACTTTTCTGTGACCGGATTCTGGAAAATGATTCCGGCAAGTTCCTTTGCCACATCTTCCTCGCTTTTTCCCGTAAGCTCCGACATATAGGCTAGGTCTACCCTTGCCCTTTCCCCTAATGACACCGCCAGTGCTTCACTTGCGGTATCCACGCTTGTAACAACTTCTGCCTTTTTAATGGTTCGCTTGGAAAACATATCCGCCTTGCCTTTGAAGTTGCCCTCATCGTCTAATTTCTCCAATGAACAAAGCAGACAATAGCTTGAGTCCTGATTAAACGCTCTCTTATTGGTCTGTGAATTGATCAGACCGTATTTCTTGGAAAACGCATCATACAGCTCATTAAGCTCTGCCTGCTTGCTTTTAATCATATCTTCCGGATATTCATTCAACTGATAGTCAATCACCTCCTGTGTACAGTCACGAATCTGTACCATGCCTTTCATACGTTGCTCCATCGTTTCTGATACATCCACAGGCTTCATAATGGAATTTTCCCGGTAATACACCCTCTCGTCCACGATAGTGTAACTGTAATTCTTAACGCTCGGATCGGCGGGAATTGCTTCTCTTGTCAGCTCATCGTCAAGCTCATCAAACTCTACCTCGTCAATGCTTCCTTCGATATGGGATATAGCCTTTTCAAGCTGCTTGGATAGAGGAATGGCTGTATCCGGTGTACAGGTGGCTTCCATGCCAAACTGCCCGCTGACCATTTCCATTCTTCCCATGATCATCTCCGGGTGGTCTGCAAAATACTGGTTCATGGCTATGCCATCTTCATTTTCACAAAGATGCACCCAATCCGGCTCGATGTCGATTACCCTGTCACGCTTCTTTAAGAAAAGAATGTCCGAAGTGACCTCCGTCCCTGCATTTTCCTTAAAGGCTGTGTTGGGAAGCCTGATCGCTCCAAGAAGCTCCGCTCTCTGTGCAAGGTACTTTCTGACTTCCGGACTTTTCTTATCCATTGTTCCCTTTGAGGTGACAAATGCCACTACGCCGCCCGGTCTGACCTTATCTAAAGCTTTGGCGAAAAAGTAATCGTGTATGAGGAAGTTATGCTTATCATAGGCTCTGTCTGCCACCTTGTACTGACCGAAAGGCACGTTTCCGATTGCCACATCAAAGAAATCATTTGGATAGTCCGTCTTTTCAAAGCCTGTGATCTTCACATCGGCATTCGGGTATAGCTGTCTTGCAATTCTTCCGGTAATTCCGTCCAGCTCCACACCATAAAGCCTGCTCTCCTGCATATTTTTCGGCAGCATACCGAAAAAGTTACCGATACCCATTGCCGGCTCTAAGATGTTGCCTTTTGAAAAGCCCATTCGTTCCATCGCATCATAAATCGCCTTGATGATCACAGGGCTTGTGTAGTGGGCATTTAAGGTGCTTTCCCTTGCTGAATCATATTCCTCGGCTGACAACAGGCTCTTTAATTCCTGATATTCACTTGCCCAGTTCGCTTTGGTTTCATCAAAGGCATCGGCAAGACCACCCCAGCCTACATATTTTGCTAAAATCTCCTGTTCTTCTGGTGTGGCAATACGGTTTTCGCCCTCAATCTTTTCAAGCGTTCTGATAGCTTCCACGTTCTGACGGAATTTTTCTTTTGCCGCAAAGCCTTTTCCGGCACTTTCCTCTGTTTCCGGAGCAATGTGGAAGTTGACTGCACCCGATTTGTCAATCTGTGGCTGTTCCTTTGGCGCTTCTGCTTCATTCTGCGGCTCTGGTTCGGCAATCACTTCACTTTCTTGCATTGGATTGGACAATTCTTCATTTTTCTGTTCATATTCACCCCATACTCTTTGGGAAACAGCAGAAAAATAAGGAGATTCTTCTTCCATAATGCTGAAGCGAATCTCCTCCATGTCCTCAAGGCTCTTTGCCCCGGCTATTTTATCATGGTACTTATAATATAATGCTTCCCTGCCAAGAATGCCCTCCAATCGTGCCAGTTCAGGTTCCGGCATACGTTCCCAAATATCATCCTTCTCCGTATGAATGGTAAAGCCTTCTCCGTCATCATGGTACTCAAGCGTATATTGCAGCTTATCATGTTCTCCACGAATATCACACTCAAAATCATAGACTGTTGTTCGTGTACCTCTGATATATTCCCGGTCTATCAATACAAGGTTTTGAACATCATCCGCAGTCAAAGGCTGTTCTTCTTCCTGCTCTATGGAAGGCTCGCCCTCATAACGTGACGCATACTGTCTGGCATCCTTTAACAAACCGTCCATCTCCAGAGCTTTTTCTGTCTCGCCGCTGATTGTCTGCATCATTACATAGTCTGCCGCTTCTGCAAAAAGGAAATCATAGACCTCTTTTCCCTCCAAAGCTCGCTCATCGTCAGCAATCGTGACCGCCTGTGTTTCCTCGTTCCAGCCAACCACATCTTTCCGGTCTAATGCTCCGCAGATTTTAACCACAGCCGACATTTCAGACAGCCTTTCATTTAACTGATCTATGTCTGCTTTCCCGGTTTCCGGTGCTGTTGGTTCTCCTTCAGCAACAGTTCCTGTTTCTCTATCTAATTCCTGATTGGTTACACCATGCTCCAACTTCTCCTGTTCTTTTTGCATGGCTTTCTCTGCCTGTTCCTGTTTGTACTGTGCATAGGCTTTCTTTCCCTCCGGTGAAAGGTATTTATCTGCCTGCACAAGCTCCCGGACACGTTTCTCCACTACATTCCAGTTTAAAAGCACCTTTGCGTAAGGACTGCCATAGTTACCTTTCTCCAGACGGATACCTTTGGCATCGTGATCCTCGTGCGCTCTGTCACTTCCCGGAAGTGCGTGGGAGCTGCCGCCCGTACCATATTCATTCTTCAGAAAAGCAATGTTGTCTTTCTTGTCATGCCCTTCCATGAAATACTCATAGATACGGAATTTTCCATGTTCAAAGCCGCTTCCACCTGTCAGCCTGTAATCAATCTCGTCCTGTGTGATAAAGTCCTCATTCCTTACTTCCACCGTATCAGGTGTCGGAAATTCTTTCTTTACCACATCTAAATCCGCAAGCTGTTCTAATAAATAATCCGGTCTTTTCACATACCGCCATTTAATCTGCTTTTCTCCACTGTCAAGCTGTGCCTTTGCCTTTTCAAGCTCATCTTTAATCAGTTCTCTGCCCTCAGTTGTAGATAAAAGCTCGCATAACCTTTCCATACTTGCCGGGTAATTAGAAAATTTCAGCTCCAGACTCTCCGGCATTTCCGATATACCATCACGGAAGAAATTGTTAATGTCCGTAGCAATTCTCTCACGCTCCACCGCATCCACAAGGAATACTTCATTGGCACTCATATAAGTACCATTCTCCACCATAACACGGATATGGCTCTCCACTTTGCTCCAGCCCATCACTGCAAGGGTATTTTCCTTTGCCGATGTCCCATAACCAATACGCATACCCATTTCATCAAACCATAAGGACACGGGATTTCCGTCAAATTCAAAGCCTTTTCCGGTGGTCTTATATTCGTTCTTTAAAAACTCCGTCATTTCCTCCGGGGATTTGCCCTGCTGGTACTTGGCATAGATACGTTTTCTGCTGTTATCCCTACCGCCGCCACTACGCAAGATACTGTCAATCTGCTCCTGTGGCAAAGAAAAAGCAGCGGGCATGGTATATTGAATACTTGCTTCCGCTGCTGCGATTGTGCCAACCTGTTCCTCAAAGCTCGGAAACAGGCTTAACTGCTGATAGGTTCCCTCCGGCTGTTCGATATTTAACTGTAGATTAGTTCCGTCATCACGATCTCCTCTGCCGAGTGTACGATGCTGTTCATCTTCGCTACCCAGAGCATCTGATTCTCTGCTTTCATCTGCTCCGTTATCCCCTCTCTCTCCTTCATCTGTCCGGTCAGAAGCTCCATTCTCTCCTCTGCCTGCTCCTGTATCATTAACAGGTGTTCCTTCAGCTTCCCGCTCAGAAGAAGTCCCGTATATACTCCGTTCTTGTGTTCCTGTAAGAACTTCTTTCTCATCAGTCCGTACTTCGTCAGTACCTCCTTCGGCTGTTCGTCCATTGCTACCATCGGTATCTGATAATCCCCGTTCTTCTCGTATGTCAGATTCATCATATCTGCTCCTTTCCCCGATTTCTCCGGTCTGTGTGATAGATTGTTCGTCTTGGCTTTCGCTTTCACGCTTTAACGCATTATAGTCTGCTTCAGATGCATTTGCAAGTCCTTTTTCGATATTTTTCTCAAGGGTGTCGATATGTTCCCTGCCTACTCTCGTTTCTTCCCGATTTGGGGCAATCTGCCTGTCATACGCTCCGATTGCTTTTCCAATTTCCATAAGGATTGGCTTGGATAAATCAGACACATTGCTGCCAAGCTGTGACAGCGTTTCCACTGTGTTAAACTCATGAATATAAGGAAAGTTTATCTCCTCGGCAAGCTCACTCTCCGCCATGCCACATCGTTTTAAAACGGTATAAGCAATGCTGTCGGCAAGGGTTTCCCGTATCCTTACTTCCACGTTCAGCTCGTCCAATTCCTCTAAAAAGCTCCCTTCCTTTAAGTATTCCATATCTGAAGCAAGCTCTTTATAACAGTCCTCTGCAATCCGTCCGGCAATCTCCCGGATACGTCCCACAAACCCAGCTTCCATGTCGGTGTCCCCGTAAGTCTGTTCCAGACGTGAAAGCACCGCTTCCATGTGTTCCTCACGCATTTCCCAAAGGTTAGGGAATTGTCCGATTCTTCTTGCCTTATGCACATCTGAAATATCAAAGACGTATTTCAAACCGGAAAAACTATCCTCATCAATCAGTGCAATGCCCTTTGCACCTTTGTTTACCCAGCAGTGCATCTTTTCATTCCATATCTCTATGGAAGCACAGGCGGTTGCCTCCGGTCTTTGGGCATAGATTAAAAGCTGTTCCTTGAACGGATATTTATACAGTTTGGAAGCAGTATTTAAGTACCGTCTCCAGCTTTCTTCATTCCGCACGACTTCTTTTGCTGTTTCCTCTGCCAGTGCGGAAATCAATTTATATTTTCTCATGGTAAACCTCCATTCTTATTTGATTTTCTGCAACAAAAAAGGTGGCTATGGTTCGTTCATGAGCCATTGCCACCAGTGACGGTAAACTTTATTCATTTTTTATCTTCTCCTTTCCGTTCTACTCTATTTCAAATATAAGAAAAGCACTTTGGATGATCCCAAAAATGCTTAAATAGCCACAGATTCTATTATTTATTATGAAAAACAACTGGCTTTATATAATCATCAAAACTTTTTCCATTAGAATACTCATATGTTTCGTTATCAATTCGTACATTCAAAAAACCAAATCCGATAGAGCATGAAAAATAGTGCGTTTCTCCTTCGCCTTTCTTAAGACTTTCCAATAAATGCATAATAATATCATCTGAAATATCTGTTCCATATCCATCCTCCATCATGCATTTTGGAATATCTTTTATAAACTGTTTGATATCAACAAAAGAACTATATGTAAAGTTTCCACCACTTATCCCAAAAACATCACTTGCATTAATATCACTCCTACTAACATTTGACATAAAAAACAAATCCTCATTTCTTATAGATGAAATAACCTTTTCTCTTATTTTTACTGCCTTAACATCATCAATATAGAACCAATCCGTAAAATATCTCAATTCTTCATATCCCATTGCTCCATAACACGAATCATATATATATCCACTAATTTTACTGTTTGGTCCACAAAAAAATACATAATTTAATCCCTCAGAGCTCACACTGCTTCTATATTTTATTCCGTCATATCCTAACAACCGAACATACTCCGCTACCATTTGAGTCGCAATATATTCATATGACCTATCATTATTAGGATTTATTGGTCTACTTATTTCATCTTCAAACTGATTTAAAAATTCATTAATCCACAAAACATCCGAATTATAATCAACAGAAAAAATGCTATTACTTATATTAAAATCTACTTCTTGAGATAAATCTAATACATTTAGGTTCTTTTTTGTAATAAACTTTGCTTGAACTGCACAATCTCCATCATGCAAACGACATTCCAAATATGCTGTTTGCGGTTGCGTAGCAACATATAAGTAAGAAATCCCCGCCGGACTCATCCTATTATTAGTTGCAAATTGGGGTGGTGCTGGAGACAGCTCTTTATACATATCCAACGAATTCAAGTGACTTGCACTCTGAATCTCCATCTTTCTTACTCGATAAAGCTCAGTCCCTCGAGGTAATATTTCCGACATTTTTTCAAAATATGGTTTTAATGCCTCAAGTAATTCATCTCTTTTTTTTATTTTTGGATTAATATCAAAAAAACGATTATAGTATTTAACCAAGTGTTTAAATTCTTCCCATTTATAATGTTCCGTAATGCTTTCACTACCATACAGTGCATTTTTTACTACAAACAAATCGGATTCAATATCTTCATATTTATCAACTTCACCATTTTTTATATCTTCTTGGCTCACCGCTGAATCTAAAAATAAATCCACAAATAATTGTTCCGTTCCTGCATTATAATTAAAAATATCTTCTTTCTCAAATAATATGTCCCTAATAGACATACCTGCTTCCTCCCCATATCGATCTATGTACATATCATCTTCTGAATCATACATTGAGCCCGTATCTTCCCCTAACACTTCATACTCTTTATCGAGTGACTCTCTTATAAAGATTCCAACCTCTCGAGTTTGCGCAATCGCAACATTTTTCCTACCACAATAACAGCATTTTCCTATTCTTCGTCTATTATTAATATACTCTCTAATATTCTTTTGTAGAAAGCATTGCTCACAACACTGGTGCATATTCAATACTCCTTTTCTAAAATACTTCTGAACATGTTACAATTATACACCTGATAACTTAAACCAACTAGTCCCTTTTATTTTGCTAAACTATATGGTACAAGGATATAAATTTTGTACCATATAGTTAAAAAGTCTTATTTACTCATAAAAACCATGCTCCTCAATGCCTTTTTCTAAAATACAGTTGATCAGTTCCTCCAGTTCCACATTGTTAATCTCACTGACAACAATCAGCTTTGCAAGAGTATCTTTCGGAACAGATACCGCATAACTCTCCTCATCCGCACGAAGCTCATGGACACAGATGCCAAGTCCCTCTGCAATCTTGCACATAACGCCAAGTTCCGGCTCCTTAACCCCTGCCATAATGTCAAGGATAGTTCTCTCCGGCACACCGGAAATTCTGGAAAGCTCCGCAATCCCGATTTCTTCCTCTTTCATCACGTTTAATAACTTATCTCCTGTTGTATACATATCCCACTCCTCCTATATTACGGCTTCCTTTTTCTTTTCCGGTGCAGAATGCTCTTTCCCGGCATTCATCTTAATAACAGCATCCTTCTTCTCCGCAAGTTTCTCCTTTACTGAAACACGCTCATGGCGGTTATCTCTTTTTTCCTCTTTTTGCTTGGCACGTTCCTCTGCCCGGTCACTGCGGAACAGTTCATGTTCTTTGGCATCATACTCATACACATGATCCGAAAGTCGTTCTCCCGGCGCCACCTGTGTTTGATTTACTTCCTGCACCATCTGCTCAAGTTCTTTAAACTCCATTCCCGCATCTTTCGGTATAATCAGCGTTTCATGGATTGAAGAAGGCAGCATATAAAAATCTCCTACCTTCTCAGCGATCTCCTGTCTGATATCATCGTTTAATATTGCAGCCGCACCATTTACTTTTGTATCATTTGTCAGTACATACATGGTATCGTGAATATCCGGCATCATCTGCATTGCCATTTCTTTTGCTTCGTCCATACCAACATTTTGGTCTCTTGCAATATCAACTGCAATCATCTCCGCAACCGTCTCATTCATTCCTTTGAAACTATGTGGCTGCAAAGTATCCATATTCTGTAACGCCAGGTCATGCAGTTCTTCAAGTGTGATTCCATATCCATCCATCAGATTATCTGTAATGGTTATGGTTGCAGTCCCTTCTCCTGTTTTATCCATTAAGATCTGATACACAACTGCTAAATCTTCCAGTTTGGAATACGGTTTATCCTGAAGGAACTGTTGATTTGCTTCCTCGTTGATCAGTTTACATACAATTTTTTCCTTAATCTTGTCAAAATCGGTAACTGCCGATACGTCTATATCGTGGTCAATATAATGTGACTGATACACACTTGCGATCTGAGCTAATACATCATCCAATTCAGCTCCATCCTGCATCTGCTCAAAATATGGATTCAGATAAATGGTAGGTGCAATATTACTTTCTTCTGTTCTTACCATCAGACCGTCCAGAACACAGTCATTATTCTTTACAATCTGATTGACCTCAACTGCAGCATCTGCAAACTTTTCAGGAAGAAAATCCTGTATCTGTTCTTTTACCTGTTCTACAAAATCTCTGTATTCCATTATTTTTTCTCTCCCTTCTTGGTGTCATTCTGTGATTTCTCTGTCAGCTTTGATACTGTGGCACCATACATTTTGTACCTCTTCATCATGTTTCTCTGGCTTGTTACATTGATTTCTTTTTCTAACTGCTTCATTCTGGCTTTCCTCCCTACTCTGCTTTTCTTCCAAATGAAAATGTATCTTCTTTTTCCTTTTTCGTGGCAAATCTGCCTTTGACTTCCAAAAGCCTTTTTTCCATAATGGAAAACATGGCTTCCACCTGCTCCTGTGTGTACTCATAATTGGTGCGGTTAGAAAGGTTCTCAAGCCTGCCGATTGCATCAATGACCTTGTTCACACGATACTCCCCAAGACGGACAAACTTGTCCGCCTTGCTCTCATTGTCCTGTACTTTCTTTGTTTCTTCTGCTCCCATTGTTGCGTCCTCCTTTTATTTTTTCTTTCCTGTAAATTTCTTTTTTGGAAACTCCATGACAAACTTAAACTGTACACCGGACTTTTCTTCTTCATCCTTTGTGTAGTGGTATTCTTCCGTACCGCTCGGAATGATATAGGCATCGTATTTCTTGCCCGCCTTGCTTGTAAGCCCCTTTAACAGTGTCTTTTTCCCGGCAAGCAGGCTTTCCACCTGTTCATCTGACAGGGCAACGCCCATGAGCCGGCTTACATTCATTCCGCACTTATTCTTACAGAAAGCTCCGTATTTTCCCTTTACTACTTCTCCACCGCAGTTCGGACATTTACCAAGTACCTTCTGCTCTTGTGCGAACATCTTTTTCTGCTCATCACTGACTTCGTGGTAGGTGTGGATTAAGTCAGATACCATTGCTTCAATATCTGCCATAAAGTCTTCACGCTCCATCTCCCCCTTTGCAACAAGGGTAAGGGCATTTTCCCAGTCAGCGGTAAGTTTCGGGGACTTCACCACATCGGGAAGCACCGTAATCAGCTTCATTCCGTCCTCTGTGGGGATCATCTGCTTCTTCTCACGCTTCACGAAACCGTCCTTGACTAACTTCTCGATAATGTCTGCTCTGGTGGCAGGTGTACCGAGTCCTTTGCGCTCCACATCGTCACTCATATCCTCGTTTCCGGCTCGTTCCATTGCAGACAAAAGGGAATCTTCCGTAAAGTGTTTTGGGGGATTTGTGTAATGCTCACTGATCTTTGTCTGTACCCCGTCAAAGGTCTGCCCCTCGGAAAGCTCCGGCAGTTTCTTCTCCTCCTGCTCTTTCTCTTCCGTTGTCTTAAAAGAACGCTTAAAGGCATCTTCAAAATCTTTCCACCCGTTTTTTAAGACTGACTTGCCGGAAGCAGCAAAGGTGTAACCACCACAGGAAAGCTCTGCCTTGACCGTTTCATAAAGATGTTTCTCCCCCGTAGCACACAGCAGTCTGTTGGCCACAAGGGATAAAATCTTTCGCTCCGTTTCCGGCAGTGCTGCAAGGTCAGCTTTGGCAATCTCCATTGTGGGGATAATCGCATGGTGGTCTGTAACCTTTTTGCTGTTTAACACACGCTTAATATCCGGATTGAACATCCTATTTTCCTCAAACAGAATGGAACCAAAAATTGCTTCAATCACATTTCCGGCTGTCTGCTCCATATCGTCAGACAAATACTGGCTGTCCGTTCTCGGATAGGTACACAGCTTCTTTTCATAAAGACTCTGCGTGTACTCCAAAGTCTGCTTTGCAGTAAAACCGAATAAGCGGTTGGCATCCCTCTGAAGCGTGGTAAGGTCATAGAGCTTCGGCGGTGCCACCGTCTTTTCTTCCTTTGCCACAGACGTAACAAGAGCCTGTCCGTTCAGACAAGCTCCTGCAACATTTTCTGCTTCTGTTTTACTGTCAATCCTCTCTGTGACCGCATCCACGCCGCCGCAGAGGATATGAGCCATAAAATACTGCTCTTTCTTGAAATTCATAATCTTGCTTTCACGTTCCACAAGCATGGCAAGGGTAGGTGTCTGTACTCTGCCCACCTTTAACACCTTGCCGCCATATAAAACGGTAAAAAGCCTTGTACCGTTGATACCCACAAGCCAGTCCGCTTCCTGTCTGCAAAGTGCAGAATGGTATAAATGTTCGTAGTCACTTCCCGGCTTTAAGTTCTCAAAGCCTTCCCTTATGGCACTTTCCTCCATAGATGAAATCCATAAGCGTTTCATGGGCTTTTTGCAGGAAGCCATGTTGTAGACCAAACGGAAGATAAGTTCTCCTTCCCGTCCGGCATCGGTGGCACACACTACCTCGTCCACTCTGCTGTCATGCAAAAGACCATAGAGCACATCATACTGCTCTTTGGTATCCTCCTTGATCTCATACTGCCAATGCTCCGGATTAACGGGAAGGCTCTCGTAAGTCCATTTCTTCCACTGCTCTCCATAGCTTTCCGGTTCTGCAAGCTCGATTAAGTGTCCCACGCACCAGCTTACAAGATAGCCGCCGCCCTCAAAATATCCGTCCTGCCTGTCTAATGCTCCCAATACATCTGCTATGCTTTTCGCCACACTCGGCTTTTCTGCGATTACTAACTGCATTTATTCGTCCTCCTCATCGTCTTTTTCAAAGAAATCATCCTCTGTGTCCTCGGTTTCGTCCTCATCTTCCAAGACTTCTTCTTCCTCGTCCTCCTCATCATCTTCATCAAGGAACTGCTCTTTCTTTTTCTTGACTACCTTGAAATAGTAGCCTGCGCCGATGCCAATAACTGCAATGATACCAAGCACGATATAGGTTCCCATCGGATTGTCAGTCTGTGCAGGCTGTTCTTCCGGTTCCTCGGTACTTTCTTCCGTACTTTCTTCGCCGTCCTCCGGTAATTCTTCTGTTTCCTCAGTATCCGTTTCTGTGTTGTTGTTCGGCAATGCGCTGTCACTTACCGGGATTGCAGACTCCAGTGCTGCGGAATTTTTCGGAAGTGTCTCGCTGTTATCCGTTGTCGTATTTAACAGGTCATTTTCACTGATCTCTGTAAGGAAGTAGACCATTTCCTCATCTCCGTCCCTGTCGATAATCAGATAAAACACCTTATCGCTTGCAGTCTGAATGGTATAAAACTCTTTCCCCCTCTCCGACTGTTCTGCATTATTTTCTGCCTGCTCCGAAGCATCTGCTTCCTGCATGGCGGCTTTCTTCTGATCTGCAAGGCTCGTTTCCGATGTGGTATTGCCCTCGCTGTCTGTTTTCGTATGCTCCGTTACCTGTCCGGTAGCAGAGGAAGGCTTGGAAGCTTGCGCACTGACCGGGAGCTGCTTAGCCGGATCGCTTTCGTTACTGTCCTTCGCTTCCGGATCGGTGTAATACGGGTTGGCTGTCTTATAGACCTCCGACATATTTCCGGCATTGTCCATTGCAGAAATGGTAAAATACTGATACCCTGCATCAAACTGTTGCAGACGGATATTCAAAACGCCATTCGTCAGCTCTGTAAATTCATAACCATTCACATAGACTGCCTTGATTCCGGAATCCGTATCGTGTGCCTGTACGCTTAACAGACCATCGCTGACCGCCGCATTTAAGGTTGGCTTGGTAAAATCAAAGCACTTAATGTAACGGTTCTTCTCATAGGTATTGCCCTTCTGGTCTGTCACAAGCACATAGACGGTGCAGTTTTCCGAAATCTCCACATACATATCCTCTGTGATGTCTGTCCAGCTTCCATTCTGTGCGACTTTCGCCTGTACGCTTTTTACGGTAAAGTTGCCGGACTTTGCCACATCTTCAACTAAGATATGTACCTTTGTGGTATCATTGTGCCACCCTGTCGGTGTATTGATTGTGATTTTCACGTTGGGATTCACATACTCACAAAGACTGTAATCCTCTTTACAGACCTCACATTCCTTATCCACTGAGTACTGTGAGCATTTTTCCTTACAGGTACATTCCGGTGTGGGAATGTCATTGCCGGACACCGTTGAGCTTTCCTGTTCACTTTCTTCTTTCGTTTCCGTAGGCGATGTTTCTGCTTCACTTTCATTTTCTGCTGTATCCGTATCCTGTGCCTGTACCGATACGGTATTGTCGCTGTTTGCCATAAATGCCCCAATCGGCATACAGAACAATACTGCCGACAAGATAAGGGACATGATCACCTTAACTGATAACTTTTTCTTCATTTCCTGTTCTCTCCTTTTCTTTTTGTGCTAATAACTGCAAAATCTCGTCCTCGCTGAATTTGATAAGTAATTGCAGCTTCTCGGACGAGATTTTATGCTTTTCGATAATATCCAGTTTTTCAGCTCTTTCCGCCATACGTTTTTCTTCTTCCAGGTTCTTTAACTTTGCCTGTATGGTGGCGAGCTGTTCTTTTGTCTTTGTGATTTCCTTTTCTATTCTCTGGCTTTTTGTCATAGTATCTCACTTCCTCTAATTCAATCTTCCAAAACTGTAAAAGTGGCTCTGCCAGTACGGAGTGTTAATGGAAGCATATTTGATTGGATCGCCACAGTGTATCATTACCCCGTTGCCGCAGTAGATGCCTACATGACTGACTGCACCTGCTGAATTATAGGTGCCTGTGAAAAAGATAATGTCTCCCGCTTTCGCTTCGCTTGCCGATACAGGAGTACACTGGTCATAAATGCCCTGTGCGGTTGTTCGTGGCAGATTGTGTACGCCGCTGTTGGTAAATACCCAGCACACAAAACCGGAACAGTCAAAACTTGTGGACGGAGACGAACCGCCCCATACATACGGATATCCTAAATACTTGGCTGCTTCCTCCATAAGTGCCTGTACGGTTGCATCATCATAGGAATCCGGTGGTATGGCATTTCCCGGCGCACCGCTGCCACCTCCCGGACTTTCCCCGTAAAGCGTTCCCTCGCCTACATCAAAGTAAAATAACGGATTGTAATACTCTCCGTTATACAAACACTCAATATGCAGATGGCTTCCGGTACTGCTTCCGGTGTTTCCCGTAGTTCCGATTACCGTCCCTTTGGTTATGCTCTGACCTGCACTGACACTCAGGCTGTCCATGTGGGCATATTTTGTGGTGTAACCATCTTTTTCGATGACCACATAATTCCCATAATAGCTGTCATAAGCTGCTGTCGTGACTGTACCGTCATGGGCTGCATAAACGGTTGTGCCTGTGGGCACTGCTATATCCACGCCCCGATGCAGTTCCTCATTTCCTGTGTTCGGGTTCTTGCGGTATCCGTAATAGCTTGAAATGTAGTTATACCAGTACAGATCAAGCGGAGAAGCAAACTGCTGTAAAAGCCCACCTGTTTCTGCATACATGGCATAAATCTCTGTCTGTTCCGCATCCATCTTTCCGGCAACAATGGTTTCCAATGGTTTGACCGTAAGCACCACCCTTAATATGCTGACTTCGTATTCCTCCTCTTCCTCGTATTCGTATTCTTCCTCTGTCTCCTCTCCTGTTACCGGATCAGTGACAGTGCGTGTGCCTGTCTTGGTTACTGTCCTTGTCCTTGTTTCCGTATCCGGTGTAAGAGTCAGCGTATACATCTCATCAAAAAGAGCCTGTACCTCGCTTTCCACCTCACTTGCGGTAAACTCCGTATGGACAGCCGATAAATACCCAATCAGCGTAAACGGATTGTGCCCGATTTCCCCCAGATTATAGGAATACTCATCATATCCCGGATAATCAGTTTCAATATTGTCAATCTCATTCTGAAGGTCAAGCTCCAGTCTGGTAAACTGCAAGTCTGTCGCATCAATCTCTGCCGGTTCGCTCAAATAGCTTGCCGCAAGCACCGTAGACTGCGTATCTGCAAACATCGCCCCACAGGACGATACCGAGGTCATAATCATAACAAGAAGCACCGCCATGATACCAACTGTTATGAGAACACCCACATTTTTGCTTGCAATCTCCTGTAACTTCTTTGCTATGGCGGTTGCGGTATTGGCGGTCTTTGACACTGCTTCCTGTGCCGCTTTTGTGGCAGCTCCCTTCTGTCTTGCTTTCAGGTACTCCCGCTTGATACGCTGTTTCTGTAAACGCTTCTGCAATGCTTTTTTCTGCATCTGCGGGTTTTCCTCCAAGAACTTCTGGTACTGGAAGTTGACCTCTTTCTGAAACTGCTTCTTTTCCAGCTTCGCTATCTTCGCCCGCTGTCTTGCTTCCTTTCCCTTATAGTGCCTTTTTACAAAGCCAAACAATTCCTCAGCTTTCTGCTCCGTCTTATGGGCACCTTCCACAGCAGAGTTTTCCTTTTCGTTCTCGGCAATCTTACCATGTACGAAATTTCTGCTTTCCGTCTGCATTCGCCGCATCGTAGTCTTGGAAAGGCTCTCCTGCTTAAAAGGCTTCTCCTTATCCAGCGGAACAACCACATATTTCCCTTTGCCCGTTTCCTCGTCAAAAACTCTCTGCAAGGTATATTCCCGCTTCTTGGGAAGTTTTCCTCTAGCCTTTTTGACCTTCTCTGCGGCTTTCTGCGCCTGTTTCTGTTTCTTTTTTAATTTCTCGCTTCCGGTAAACTCCGAAGCACGATCCTCCGTAAAGACCTTTCCAGCATCTTCCGTAAAAACGGTATCTTTGGCTTTTTCCCTGTGTTTATGCTCTCGCTGCACACGCTTTTTGTGGTATTTGCCCTTTTCCTGTGACTGCCTGTAAGTGTCCCTGCGGTGGTAATCCTCTTTTTCTTCCTGCCTTTTCCCGTTTTCCTCCGTCTGACCGGAATTATCCTGTCCTGAAAACGTGTTCTCGGCTTTGGTAAATGCCACCTTTTCCTCCTGTCCCTTATCGGCACCGGACTTCTGGACATTTTGTCCAAAAGTTTCCCCATACTCCTTTTTCGCATGGCTTTTCGATGCGCCGGGCTTTTGTGAAGCTCCAGCTTTCTCCTTTCCGGCATTGGATGCTCTCGGCTGAAAATCTGAACCGCCGCCTTTTTGAAAGTCTGGACTCTCTTTCTTCTGAAATTCTTTTACATCCTTTTTATGGGAAGCGGCACTTTTTTCTGTCTTTTTATCTGCCATTAACTCGCCTCATCTTTCTTAACTGCTTCCTCTGGTTTGGTGTTCATAATCGCATAGGTCTTGGTGTTTGTCGGATACTTGTCAACAAACGGGATAACCACGTTGTCAAACAGTATCAGACCGCTCCCCGGCTCGGAATTGGTTACATGGGCAAGCTGCTTTTCGGAAAGTCCTAACTTATCCGCAAGTATCGCCTGATCCTTTGCATTCTGGTTCAACAGATACACAAAATCACTGTTACCCAAGATACCCTCGATTTCCTCTGAACGTAAAAAGTCACCCACGTTCTGGGTAAGCCCTGTCGGGATACCTCCCCACTTTCTGAAACGCTTCCAGATTTCCACAGAGTAAATGGCAGTCTGCTTTTCCTTTAACAGAAGGTGGAACTCATCACAGTAATAACGGGTGGCAATCTTACGCTCCCTGTTCTGTGATACCCTGTTCCATACGGCGTCCTGTACAATCAGCATACCAAGCTCCTTTAACTGTTTTCCCAAGTCCCTGATGTCAAAGCAGATAATACGGTTCTGTGAGTCCACGTTGGTGCGGTGGTTAAAATAATTCTGTGAACCGCTTACATATAGCACAAGGCTGTTGGCAATTCTGACCGCCTTTGCCTTTGCTTCCTTTGCAAGCTCCTTTTCCACGTTTTTCGGCTCATATTTTAAGAGTGCATTGTATAAGTCCTCAAGGATAGGCATATTTTCCGGCACAGGGTTTTCAAAATAGGTATCGTAGATATGACGGATACATTCGTCAATGATACCCTTCTCATCATTCTCCAGACCGTCCTTTCCTCCGGCAATCAGATCACACAGGGTAATGAGAAAGTCACTCTTTAATTTCAGAGCTTCCTTGTCCCCTTTGTGGGATAACTGAATATCCATTGGATTCAAATAGTCTTTGGAATCGGTGGCAAGTCTTATGACCTGTCCCTTTAATGCCTGTACCAATGGGAAATACTCTCCCTCCGGATCACAAATAATAATGTCATCCCTTGTCATAAGGAAACAGGATAAAATCTCCCTCTTTGCGCTGAAGGACTTACCGGAACCCGGTGTTCCGAGTATCACACCGTTTGGTGTACGGAGCCTTTTGCGGTCTGCCATAATCATGTTGTTTGAAAGGGCATTTAACCCGTAATAAATTGCCGGAGCAGGCATGAATAACTCCTGTGTGCAGAACGGAACAAGGATAGCAGTGCTTTTCGTTGTCAGCACTCTCTCAATTCCGGTATCATTGCAGCCAATCGGTGCAGATGCCATAAGCCCCTGCTCCTGTAAATACTGCAAGCATCGTAAGTTGCAGTTTGCCTGCTGGATAATGCCGGACACTCTCTGCGTGATGTTCTCAAGCTCCCTTTTTGTCTTTCCGTAACAGGTAATCAGGAAGGTCATTTTGACAATCTTCTGGTTGCTCGTGTTCAGATCATCTAAAAGCTCTAAGGTATCCTTTTCATAAGTGATGATGTCCGTAGGTAGAATGTCCATATCGTAACCGCTGCGGACAGCCTTTTTCTGCTCCTCAATCTTCATTTTCTGAATGTTCGTCAAAGCTCCCTTTAACATCTTGATTGCCTTTACCGGGTCCATCGTCTGCATGTGCATGGTAATGGTAAGGTTATCATCAATGTCAAGGAGCTTCTTTAACAGCTCGTCATTAAATCTCGGTGCGATAATATCCAGATAGTGAACACTTCCGTACATACTTCCAGACTTAAATCTGCTCGGATAGCGGAAATCAAACCCCGGCGGTGCAATATAGTCTTTTACACTCTTTCCGGACTCTGACAGTTCCTTAAATGAAAAACGGAAAGGCTCCATCGTTCCCTGATTAAAATACTCATGCAGGATACGAAGTCTTTCCTTTCCGTCAAGTGACCGGGCATTCGTGCCAATGTTATTTAAGTTTCGGATAACATCTTTCTCGATATTATTCAGTTTGTTTTTAGCTTCCTTGTATCCGGTGCTTTCCACACCAAAAATGAGATACTTTGACTTGATGATACCGTTGTTTCCCTTTGCCGACTGATGCTTCAACATCTGTGTGTATTCCTCACGAATATCGTCAAAATCATCATCCTGCAAAGGTATGTCAAACTGCTCCGCAAGTGCCTGTTCATTGACCTGCCTGTTGAATAAGAACAGTTCAAACTTAATGGACGGATCAAAATAATTGATGAGCTTGCTGTACTCCTCTAAAATATCTCCCTGGTCTTCTACTTCCAGAAGGTCATAGTTGATGTCGTAAAACTCCACCATCTTCGTGTAAAAATTATGTGTTACCTGACAGATACCATCACGAAACATCTTCTTGAAGGTAATGGTTTTCTGTGCAGTATCCGGCTTTGCCTGTTCCTTCCCGTTTCCGGCAAGGATACGTCTAAGCTCCACTAACCGCTTCTTTTCAGAAAATGTAAGTCCGGTTTTATTTGCTGCCTGCTTATTTTCCGGCATTCTGCGGTTTCCGGCTTGCGCCTTTTGCCTTTTCTTCAAGGTAGCGCACCTCCTTCTTTATTTTTTCTCTTTCCTCCAACTGCTCGTAGAGGTTTTCCGATTTATACGGACGTATCCCCGGTGTAAGCATCTTCTGCCGTATCATAAAGTACAGAATTTTTTCTGCCGGAAACCCGTCCCTTTCATACATTGCCAAAAAGAAAAATGGCAGCATCACTCCCACCATGATCAGGGCTGCCGCCTGCGTCCCCAAAACTCCCTTTGTAAGAAAATACAAAGGAACTCCGGTAATGGCAGCTCCGCTAAAACAGATAATCTGTCTTTTGGTAAGATTTAATGCTACTTTCGTTTTGATGCCACTCAGGTCTTTTGGCACTGGTACTGATATTGCCATAGTCTGCTCCTTTCGTGTGCATACCCATATATGGGCAACGCCCACCATGAATTAGTGGGCGTTAAATATTGATTTTGATAAGGAACCTGTCTTGAATAAACTGAAGCATAAGATTACGGTATAGGCTGCCACAGACCATAAGGCGCTGTGAAGGTTACTTGCCACTGCCACACTTGCCACAAGCACAGCATAGATTGCCACACATACCATAATGAAAAATCCCTGAAATGCTAAAGCGATAAGTCCCTTTAGATAGTTTGTTCCGACTGTTCCCCATTCCCTGTTGGTTACGGTTGCCGCCGGAATTGGTGCTACTGATACATAAAGATATATTTCAATCATACGTCCGTATAAAATGACGGTGATAAGGACGGACATGATTTTCATACACAGGCTGATGATCATGGTTTCCATGCCAAGTCCTATCAGCTCCCCAATCCCCATGCTGTCAATCTGGCTGTTGAACATGGAAGTAAGCGTAGCCTGCACATCCAGACTCGTTGAGCCGGATATGGAAGCTGCCGCCTGTGTCACTACATGACTTCCCACGTCAAAGACCGCCATGACAATATCAAAGGTCTTAGAAAGTAAGCTGACAGCGATACAAGCCTTGAATAAAAAACGGAAAAACAGGCTCGTATCAAAGTCGTGCATGTTGTTTTTGTCGATAACCATTGTGATCAGCTCATAGACCAGCACAAAGCTGATAATCATTCCCGCTATGGGGACAATGACATTTTCCGATAACGTCTGCACCATGCTGAAAATACCGGAGTTCCATGAACTGGGTGTCTTGCTGACCTCCCCTGCAATCGTGCCTACCTTGTCATTCACATCGGTAAACATGGTTTCAAGGTTGGACAGCACCCACCCTTGCAGCATTTCCTTTATGAAATCAGTGATCTTGTCAATGATTCCACCCATGAAGGACTATCTCTTATGAGAACAATGTGGAGAGCTGTGGAATCACCGTCTGCGCCACAATGATAATGCCACCGCCGGACATAAGCTGCTTGATACCCTGTGACTTTGCTCCGGGATTGTCGTTACCGTAACCTTCCAGAAGGTTGATAACACCCCATACGCCTACACCTGCTCCGATTGCTGTTACTACGGTCTTTAATCCTGTTACTGCTGTTGTAAAAAATGACATTTTAATTTACCTCTTTCTTTCCTTAAATTTGATTTGTTTTGGAAAGAGTTTTTTGTGTCAAATGCCCCGCCCTGTGATAAAATAAGGACAGGGCATTCCTTTAGGATTACCCTGACGGGCATCCGATACCTTCAAGTTTGCCGACTGCGGTATCGGGTGCTTTTTCTATCCTAAAGTACATTCAAAACTCCGTTTCCTCTTTTGGACATTTTGTCCAGAAGTTGCGTTAATAGTTCCATATTCAGTTTTCCTTTTCACTTTTAGACATTTAGTCCAAAAGTTTTAAGCTGCGATTTCCCCGACATCTTCCACCTCATCAACGGTGTCATTGTTCCTGATCTTTGCATGGTACAGGTTCTTTACATATTTTTCGATGTCAAAGGCATTCTTCTCGTCATAGTCAGAAAGCAAGTGGTACTGCTTATGCTTTGTTATATCAAACTTATTGGAAAAGAACGGTCTTACTCCCCTAAGCTGCATAATACACTTGCCGCCATCCATGACTGCAATCTCGTCCTGACTCATAAGCTCTTTTCCGGTCTTTTGGTAATTCAGACCGTAGGACTGGCTCGTACCCCTCGTATCCGAGGTATTATAAAGGTCAATGGTTTCTTTACCCAAAACTTCTGCCAGCTCTTTGAGCGTGGTCTTTTCCTTCCCACCGAGGAATAGTGTGGTATCACAGTTGCCCTCTATGGTATCGGCGTTGTCCTTATAAATCGCTTTAAGCTGTGACTTTGACTGCAAAATAATAGAAGCTGAAATTTCCCGGCTACGGATTGTAGCGATCAGCTTCTCAAACTTTGGTATCTGCCCGATGTTCGCAAACTCATCTAATAAGCAGCGCACATGAATCGGCAGCCTTCCGTTATACACATCATCTGCCCTGTCACAGAGCAGGTTAAAGAGCTGCGTATACATGATTGACACGATGAAATTGAATGTATCGTCCGTATCGGAGATAATGACAAACAAAGCTGTCTTCTCGTCCCCTAACATATCAAGCTCCAGTTCATCATAGCTTGTCAGATCACGAAGCTCCTTAATGTCAAATGGTGCTAATCTTGCACCACAGCTAATTAAGATACTTTTAGCTGTCTTGCCCGCAGCCAGCTTGTACTTTTTGTACTGCTTTACTGCGAAATGGTCTGGTTCTCTCTCCTCAAGCTCATCGAACATCAAATCGACAGGATTCTTAAACTCCTCATCATCCTCCCTTGCTTCACTGGCATTGATCATGTCAAGCAGGGTGGTAAAATTCTGTTCTTCCTCCACACACTCATACCAGATATATCCGATAAGGGCTGTGTAGTAGAGCTTTTCGGCTTTCACCCAGAAATCTTCACCGGATTGCTGTCCCTCTCCTTTGGTGTTTAAGATAATTGTGTTTACGAGTTTCAAAATGTCCTTTTCACTCCGGATATAAGCGAAAGGATTGTAGTGCATTGATTTTTTAAAGTTAATGGTGTTCAGAACTTTGACTTTGTACCCGTTCTTTAACAGCATTTTTCCACACTCTACAAGCACCGTTCCTTTCGGA
>JAEDCQ010000008.1 GCA_016294075.1 Lachnospiraceae bacterium
CTCCTAAAGTAGATTTGGTTATTTACCTTGTTTACTTTAGGAGGATCATATCACAGAAGTGCACCCTTTTTGTGGTGTAAAATACTGCAAAAATAGGCGGCGGTATTTACATTGTTTCTAAAAGAAAATATAATAAAGTCAAATTTATGATGTGAAAGGCAAGGATATCCATATGAAACGTTCTGAAGTCAATAATGCTTTAAAAGAAATGGAAGCTATGATAAAAGAGTACAGATTTGCACTTCCGCCGTTTTGCAATATGACGCCGGAAGATTGGGAAAAAGCGGGGCATGAATATGATGAGATACGTGATAATCTGTTAGGTTTTGATATTACGGATTATGGACTGGGAAAGTTTGAGGAAGTGGGATTCTCCCTGATTACGATTCGGAACGGAAATATAAATAATGATACATATAAAAAGCCATATGCTGAGAAACTGATTTATATTAAAGAGAATCAGACATCACCAATGCATTTCCATTGGAAAAAGATGGAGGATATTATTAACAGAGGCGGCGGAACCATCCTGATTCGTGTATATAATTCGGACGAAAACGAGGATTTTGCGACAACAGATGTTACAGTTAGCTGTGATGGTGTTAAGGTTACCGTACCGGCGGGAACTCAGATACGTCTGCGGCCGGGACAGTCTATTACGATTCCGCAGGGTTTGTATCACGATTTTGAAGTCGAAAAAGGAAGCGGAAATGTGCTGTTGGGAGAAGTCTCCATGTGTAATGATGATGAAACCGATAATCGGTTCTATGAAAAAGTTGGGCGTTTCCCGGCAATTGAAGAGGATGAGAAACCATATCGTCTCTTATGTACGGAGTATCCTCCTGCAAAGTAGGCGCTCCTATTTGCTAAAATAAAGTTTTATGATAAAATGCGGGTAGGACAGAGGAAAACAGTAGCATGGAAACGATTATTTCAAAAATATCGCATACAATAAAGGATGATGAGATAATTCATACAGCCGGTGACATTATTAAGAGCGGAGGTTTGGTTGCATTTCCGACAGAAACCGTATACGGTCTTGGAGGGGATGCTTTGAATCCGGATTCTTCAAGGAAGATTTATGCGGCAAAGGGAAGACCGAGTGATAATCCGTTGATAATCCATATTTGTAAGCTGGAAGATATATACAGGATTGTATCGGATTTTCCTGAGAAAGCCAAAAAACTTGCGAGGGAATTTTGGCCGGGACCGCTTACCATGGTACTGCCTAAGTCAGACAAGGTTCCGAAGGAAACGACGGGAGGGCTTAATACCGTGGCGGTGAGGATGCCTGTTGACCCGATTGCCTTATCATTTATTGAAGCCGCGGGAGGATATGTGGCAGCACCCAGTGCAAATCTATCCGGCAGGCCGAGCCCGACCAGCGCCAAATATGTAGAAGAGGACATGGATGGGCGCATCGATATGATTATCGATGATGGTGATGTGGAAATAGGACTGGAGTCCACTATTGTAGACATGACATGTGAAATTCCGATGCTTCTTCGTCCCGGTATGATTACGGCAGAAATGCTAAAAGAGGTATTGGGTGATTTGGAAACAGATAAGACAATACTTGCCGGTAATATAGCAGGAAGACCAAAGGCCCCCGGTATGAAATACAAGCATTATGCACCGAAAGGTGAACTTACAATTATTGCAGGAAAGCCGGAAGAAGTTATAAAGCGGATTAATGAGCTGGCGAAAACCGGGATGCAGCAGGGAGAAAAGGTCGGTATTATCGGCACAGATGAGAATATCTCATTTTATTATGGAGATAGTATTAAAAGTGTTGGAAAGCATGATGATGAAGTGTCTATTGCAAAAAGATTATATCGTATCCTGCGAGAATTTGATGATGAAAATGTAACTCTCATCTATTCAGAATCATTTTCCACAGGAGGGATGGGCCAGGCTATTATGAACCGTCTGTTAAAAGCGGCGGGACATCAAATATTATATGTATAAAACAAAATCAGGAGGAGGCACGGTATGATAGCAATCGGAAGTGACCACGGCGGATTTGACATTAAAGAATCCGTAATTAAACATTTAAAGGAATCAGGTGTGGAAGTAAAGGATCTGGGATGTTATTCCAAGGAATCCTGCGATTATCCGGTCTTTGGACATGCAGTAGCAAAAGCAGTCGTAAGCGGTGAATGTGAGAAAGGTATTGTAATCTGTACTACCGGAATCGGAATTTCCATTGCAGCAAATAAAACAAAGGGAATCCGTTGTGCATTATGCTCTGAGCCGTTGTCTGCTAAAATGACGAGACTTCACAATGATGCCAATGTACTTGCCATGGGGGCAGGATTGATTGGACCGAATATGGCAAATGAGATTGTAGATACATTTTTAAACACCCCGTTTTCAGGAGAAGCACGTCATCAAAAACGTGTGGACCTTATTGAATTATAAAGGCTTCCGGAAAACAGTCCGGCGTGCATCTAAGAACAAAAGAATATGAAGAAAATGAAAAGGAGAACAGAATATGGCAAAGGTAGTAGTTATGGATCATCCGTTGATTCAGCATAAAATCGGATATATCAGGAGAGAAAATACGGGAACAAAGGATTTCAGACAGACCATCTCAGAGATAGCAATGCTGATCTGTTATGAAGCAACCCGTGATCTTCCGCTTGTGGATGTTTCCATTAAAACACCGATTTGTGAAGCAACCGTAAAAGAACTGAAAGGAAAGAAAATGGCAATTGTTCCGATACTTCGTGCCGGACTCGGTATGGTAGACGGAATGTTATCTTTAATTCCTGCTGCAAAGGTTGGCCATATCGGATTGTATCGTGATCCCGAAACATTGAATCCGATAGAATATTATTGCAAGCTTCCGGCAGACTGCGCAGAAAGAGAAGTGTTTGTGGTTGATCCTATGTTGGCAACAGGAGGTTCGTCTGTTGCTGCCATTCAGATGCTTAAGGATAAGGGCTGTAAAAAAATACATTTTATGTGTATTATTGCAGCACCGGAAGGAATTGAAAAAATGAAAGAGGCACATCCGGATGTAGATATGTACATTGGTGCTTTGGATGAAAGGCTTAACGATCACGGCTATATTGTTCCGGGACTCGGAGATGCCGGAGACCGTATTTTCGGAACAAAATAAAAATGCCGGATATATACTGTAGAGAGGTTATAAAGAGGGGATGAAAAGAGAAGACTATATCTCATGGGATGAATACTTTATGGGAATTGCCAAATTATCGGGAATGCGCTCAAAAGATCCGAATACGCAGGTAGGGGCCTGCATTGTCAGTGAGGATAATAAGATATTATCAGTCGGCTATAACGGTTTTCCTACCGGCTGTTCCGACGAAGAGTTTCCGTGGGATAGGACCGGGGATACCATTCATTCCAAATATGCATATGTAACGCATAGTGAGTTGAATGCTATCTTAAATTACCGTGGGGGAAGTCTTCAGGGGGCGAAGCTGTATGTTTCCCTGTTTCCCTGTAATGAATGTGCTAAAGCAATTATTCAGAGCGGTATCCGTAAAATTATCTTTGACAGTGAGAAATATAGCGGAACGGATACCGATATTGCGGCGAAGAAAATGTTTCAGGCAGCGGGAGTTGTATGTGAAAAATATGACTCCAGCGGGAGGAAACTGGTAGTGGAAGTATAAAAGGTCGGAGAGTTTTTATGAAAAGGAAAGGTGCGCATCGCATTGTAGCGGTGATTTTGACAATTACAATGTACATATCGTGTATGCCCGTTACGGATGCGTATGCAGCGACCACCAAGGAACAATTGGAACAGGCGGAAAAAGAGCAGGCAGAAGTAAAAGGAAAATTAGAGGAGACAGAAGAAAATATTGAAGGGATGGAGAAAGAAAAATCATCACTTCAAACAAAGCTTTCCCAATTAAATGAAGACTTATCTAAGGTAAGTGACAGGCTCGCAGACTTAGAAGACAAGATCGACAAAAAAGAAAAAGAGATTGAACGGACATCGGCTGACCTCGCAGAAGCCAAAGAAACAGAGAAAACCCAATATGAAAATATGAAAAAAAGAATCAAGTACATGTATGAGAAAAAAAATACCTTGTATCTTGAAATTTTGTTTGACGCAAGCGGATTCGGTGATTTTATTAATAAGGCGAGCTATATTGAAGAATTATCGGAATATGACCAAAATCTTCTTGCGGAATATGAGCAGAACCGTATCAGAATCGCTGAAAAAGAGGCAGAACTGATTGCTGAAAAGGAAGAGTTGGATAAGCTTAGGGATGAGGCTGCGGAGGAACAGAAAAAAGTCACGGGCTATGTGAATTCCACAAGCTCCAGCATCAACCAGTATTCAGGACAGATAGCAGATGCGGAAGCGCAGGCCGCAGCATATGAGGAAGAAATAAAGAAAAACGAAGAAAATATTGCTTATCTGAAGAAAAAGCTTGCAGAAGAAATTGCATTATCCAAATTGGCGGCACAGTCAAAATGGCGTGATATTTCGGAAGTGCAGTTTGCAGAAGAAGACCGTTATCTGCTTGCCAATCTGATATATTGTGAGGCAGGTGGCGAACCGTATGCGGGACAGCTTGCGGTCGGAGCAGTCGTCATCAATCGTGTTCTTTCTTCTGTATATCCGAATACGGTGGTTGGTGTAATTTATCAGAACAAACAATTTTCACCTGTTGCAAGCGGAAGACTTGCCCTTGCCCTTGCTGAAAACCGTGCGACGGCAGCCTGCTATAAAGCGGCAGACGAAGCAATGAGCGGGCAGACAAACGTCGGCAACTGTGTATATTTCCGTACACCGATAGAAGGCCTGACCGGAATTCAAATCGGCGGACATATTTTCTATTAAACTTTTTACAACAAAAATACCTACTAAGTTGCCCAATATTGGGCATTAGTAGGTAATTTTTAGTTTACATAACGCAAAACGGAGTTTTAAGAATGAAATTGGAATATTCCGACACTTTCATCCGAGATTTCTTTCAATCGCATCAAGCAGTGGTTTTACAAATTCTTCCAAATGTCCACGGTATATGATGTCAAGTAAAGCGCCCAATTGTTTTACGGCGAGGAAAAACTCATCTTCCGTAATCAAATTATTTTCTCTTGCTCTGCATAATTCATCCAAATCCATGACCTGCACAAATCCGTCCGGATAAATGATAACATCAGCAAGAAGGTCGGTAATAACCAACTCATCTTCATTTTGAACTGCGTGAGAAATAATGTCACAGTACCAATATACGAGTGAACCGTCTTCCTTGTAAAAGCGGCTGATTTTGAAGCCTTCTTTGAGATAATAGCAGGAATAACCGTGGTGGAAATCACAACGTGGCTTAAGTGTGTTCCATTTCGTAATTAGAAGCTCCTCATCTGAATGCAGAATAATGTCATTTTTTAGAGGAATGCATTCGTCCGGAATCAGACGTTTCCGATAAATTTTCCATGTTTTCATAGGCATGTCCTTCTCTCTGATAAGGCGGTAAAAAATACTAATATATGGTTTAATGGTACACATCTTATGTCAGGAAGTCAATTTATATTTATAAAGTCAGAGAAAAAATTAAAGTTTGGAATTAATGAAAAAACACTTGTGTATACAACGGGTAAAAACCTTTACACAGCAAGAAAAACAAGTTATAATTGACAATGATGTTTTTTGGAAAGATTGGGAAGAATATAATAAAAAAGAGGAAAGGGACTACATGTGAAATATGATAAAAGCGTTTATAAAGCACTAACTTTTTTTTCGCAATTTACCATTAACATGCTGGTACCTATTTTTTTATGTTCTGTTGCCGGATATCTGCTTGATAAACACTTTAATACTTCTTTCTTTTTTATTATTTTATTCTTTGTAGGAGCTTTGGCCGGTTTTAGAAATATTTTTCATATGGCAAGGCGTATTTATTCAGACAAAAAAGGAGAGTCTTCAGGTGAATATAAAAGCAGAAAAGATGGACGAGACTCTTAAAGAACTGCTGACAGGGATTCTGTTTTTTGAACTTCTTGCTTTGGGAATCGGCATATGGTTTGCAGAATCTGTTGTAAAGTATTTAATAGGACTCGCCATAGGGATGCTTCTGGCAGTTTTTTCCGCAATTCATATGTATGTATCGATACGGAAAAATCTCGAAATAAATACAGGCAAAGAAAGCGCGGCGAATGCATACTCCGTTAAAGCCGGTATGATTCGGTATGCGGTGATTCTTGTCGTGTTTTTCATAACCTGTCTGACGGATTTTGCATATCCGTTGGCAGTTTTTCTTGGGATTATGGGATTGAAGGCAGGTGCATATATCCAGCCTTTTACTCATAAATATATCTTTCATAACGAGGAAGATACCATATAAAAATAGCCGGATAAGGAGGTGAGTGTATGGCACAGGGGATTTTGCTGAGTGCAGAAAATGAAATTGATTTTATGATACACGGTGTTTTCTCGTACAATTTCTTTGGAACAGAAGTGTGGATTACAACGACACATATGTCAATGCTTATTGTGCTGCTTGTCCTGATAATATTTGGTATCTTTGCAAGGCGGGCTATGTTAAAAGCAACAGAGGTTCCTACAGGATTTCAAAATGTAGTGGAACTGATTGTAGAGAAGCTGGATGGCATGGTTGATGCAACCATGGGCAAAAACGGTAAGAACTTCCGCAATTATATCGGAACCATTTTCATTTTTATTCTGATTAGTAATATATCGGGATTGTTTGGTCTTCGTCCGCCGACAGCAGATTATGGTGTGACGTTGCCACTCGGTCTTATGACATTTACACTGATTCATGTAAACAAGTTCCGTTACCAGAAGGTGTCAGGTGTTATTAAGGGACTTTGTGACCCGTGGCCGTTCTGGGCGCCAATCAATATAATTGGCGATATTGCAGTACCGGTTTCATTATCTCTGCGTTTATTTGCAAACGTATTGTCGGGAACTGTTATGATGGCACTTATTTATGGTTTGTTAAATAAGATTGCTTTGTTCTGGCCGGCTGTGCTGCATGTTTATTTTGATATGTTTTCAGGAGCCATACAGACATATGTATTCTGTATGTTAACGATGACATACATTTCTGATGCAATGACAACAGAATAAGGAAAATATTTTTTAGGAGGAAATTATAATGGAATTTAACAGAGAGTTTATTTTAGGATGTTCAGCAATCGGTGCAGGACTTGCTGTTATCGCAGGTATCGGTCCCGGTGTCGGACAGGGTATTGCCGCAGGACATGCTGCATCAGCAGTAGGACGTAATCCGGGTGCCAAATCTGATATTACAAGTACCATGTTATTGGGACAGGCGGTAGCAGAAACAACCGGTTTGTATGGTCTGTTAATCGCATTCTTACTCTTATTTGTTCAGCCTTTGGCAAAATAATGCCTTCAAAAAATAACAGAAAGGAGGCAGAATGTTGAATACTTTTGTTGGAAGCCAGTTTATACTGGCAGCCGGTGAATTGGAATATTTGTTTGACCTGACGCCGCAGCTTTTAAGCGACTCACTGCTTACATTACTTGCGGTAATTGTGTTGTTTTTCTGTTTGTCATATTTTCTTTTCAATCCTGCAAGAGAAATGCTTCGGAAAAGAAGCGAGAAAATTCGGGATGAACTTACAGAGGCTAAAAACAGTCAGGAACAGGCAGCAGCACTAAAGCTGGAATATGAGTCAAAATTAAAAGACATCAACAAGGAAGCCGAAGCAATTTTAAGCGAAGCACGTAAAAAGGCGCTGGATAATGAAGCAAAAATTATTGCGAAAGCAAAGGAAGATGCTGCGGGAATTATCGAACATGCGCATACAGAAGCTGAGCTTGAGAAAAAGAAAATAACGGATGATGTAAAAAAAGAAATGATTTCTGTTGCAGCCGTTCTTGCCCAAAAAGCAGTTGGCGCTTCAATGGACTATGCGATTCAGGATCGCCTGGTTGAAGAAACATTAAAGGAAATAGGTGACGGCACATGGCTAAGCTAATTTCAAAAACATATGGAGACGCCCTGTTTACGTTAGCGGTTGAGGAAAACAAGACGGATGAACTGGTTGAGGAAATTTCCCAGCTTTTGGATATTCTTAAAAAAGAAGAGGATTTTTCCAAACTGATGAATCATCCCCGTATACCGGTAGAAGAAAAGACGACTCTTGTAAAAGAGATATTTACCGGACGTATCAGTGACGAGCTTGTAGGATTTCTTATCCTTGTGGTAACAAAAGGGCGTTACTTTGCTATTAATGATATTTTAGAATATTTTCTGGACAGTGCGAAGGAATTCAAAGGAATCGGTGTTGCATATGTTACGACGCCGATGGAATTGAATGAGGACCAGAAAAAAGCGGTAGAAGAAAAACTTCTATCGACGACTCAATATAAAGAGATGGAGATGCATTATATAATTGGACCGGAGTTGATTGGCGGTATGCAGATCAGAATAAAGGACCGTGTTGTGGACAGCAGTATCCGGACTAAAATTCTGAAGATGCAGCAGAACTTAATGCAAATCCAGCTATAATGAATCAGTTCTGCCGATGAATCTTGGCAGAATAAAGAAAGGAAACAGATCCATGAATTTAAGACCAGAAGAAATAAGTTCAGTGATTAAGGATCAGATTAAGAGATATGCGGGTGAACTTGAGGTTTCGGAAGTAGGAACCGTTATTCAGGTTGCAGATGGTATTGCCCGTGTTCACGGCTTGGAAAATGCAATGCAGGGCGAATTACTGGAATTCCCCGGAGAAATCTACGGAATGGTGTTAAACCTGGAAGAAGATAATGTTGGTGCTGTTTTATTGGGAAACAGTAAAAACATTAATGAGGGAGACCTGGTTAAAACTACGGGACGTGTTGTAGAGGTGCCGGTCGGAGATGCTTTGCTTGGAAGAGTAGTAAACGCTCTTGGTCAGCCAATTGATGGTAAGGGTCCGATTCAGACTGATAAATTCCGTCAGATTGAGAGAGTTGCATCCGGTGTTATTACCAGAAAATCTGTAAGTGTACCGTTGCAGACCGGTATTAAAGCAATTGATTCCATGGTTCCGATTGGAAGGGGACAGCGTGAGTTGATTATCGGTGACCGTCAGACAGGTAAGACTGCGATTGCAATTGATACAATCATTAATCAAAAAGGACAGAACGTAAAATGTATATATGTTGCCATCGGACAGAAAGCATCTACCATTGCCAACATCGTTAAAACATTAGAAGAATTTGGTGCTATGGCATACACGACTGTTGTTGTTTCTACAGCCAGTGAGCTTGCACCATTACAGTATATTGCACCGTACTCAGGATGTGCAATCGGTGAAGAGTGGATGGAAAACGGAGAAGATGTATTAGTTATCTATGATGACTTAAGTAAACATGCTATGGCATACCGTACCCTCTCCTTACTTCTTAAAAGACCGCCGGGACGTGAAGCATATCCGGGTGATGTATTCTATCTGCATTCCAGATTGTTGGAGCGTGCGGCAAGAATGAGTGACGAATATGGCGGAGGTTCATTAACGGCACTTCCGATAATTGAGACGCAGGCAGGTGACGTATCGGCATATATTCCGACAAACGTTATTTCCATTACAGACGGTCAGATTTATTTGGAAACAGAAATGTTTAATGCCGGTTTCCGCCCGGCTGTTAATGCCGGTCTGAGTGTATCCCGTGTAGGCGGTTCCGCACAGATTAAAGCAATGAAAAAAATTGCAGGACCGATTCGTACAGAGCTTGCTCAGTATCGTGAATTGGCGGCATTCGCACAGTTTGGCTCCGAATTGGATGCTGATACAAAGGAAAAATTAGATCAGGGTGAGAGGATTAAAGAAATCTTAAAGCAGCCTCAGTATCAGCCGATGCCGGTTCAGTATCAGGTAATTATTATTTATGCTGCAACCAGAAAGTACCTGCTTTCTGTACCTGTCGAGGATATTACAAGATACGAAAAAGAACTTTTTGCATTCATTGATACAAAGTATCCCGAAATACCCGAAGCGATTGCCAAGCAGAAGGAAATTACGGAAGAAACAGAAGAATTGTTAAAGAAAGCATTTGTTGAATTCGGAGAAAAGTTTAACTAAGAGATTGGAAAAGGTGATATGATATGGCGTCAATGAGAGATATCAAAAGACGTAAGGGCAGTATCCAAAGTACCCAGCAAATCACGAAGGCCATGAAATTAGTCTCTACTGTAAAGCTTCAGAGGTCCAAGCAGCATGCTATGGACGCACGGGGATATTTTTCATATATGTATCGTACCGTGCAGTCAATGTTAGCAAAAGCGGGAACAATCAAACATCCCTATATTACCCCTCAGGAAAGCGGTAAAAAAGCAGTAATCATGATTACAGGTAATCGCGGTCTTGCAGGAGGGTATAACTCTAATGTAATTAAGTTAATAACAAGAGGTAATCTTAAAAAAGAGGATTTGATTATTTACACGCTTGGCTCAAAAGGTAGAGAAGCAATGGCAAGATATGGCTATGAGCTGGCAGAAGATTATTCACAGATGATTGACGAACCGGAATATGTGGATGCCATGAGGCTGAGTGCCAATCTTCTGAATGCCTTTAAAAAAGGTGAAATTGGAGAAATATACCTTGCGTACACACATTTTAAAAATACGGTTGTTCATGAACCTGTTCTGATGAAACTGTTGCCGGTGGAAGCAAGTTCTGAAAAGGAAAGCTTTGCAGAAAATATGGCTGTAGAGAGTGGTGATAAAACCGGTGTGGCAGATGATGTTCCGATGAATTTTGAACCGCAGGAACAGGAAGCATTGGATTTAATTATTCCGAAGTATGTAACAAGCCTTATATATGGCGGCATGGTAGAATCTGTCGCCAGTGAGAACGGAGCCAGAATGCAGGCAATGGATTCTGCAACGAGTAACGCGGAGGAATTGGTTGGTAAGCTGACTTTACAATATAACCGTGCACGTCAGGGTTCTATTACACAGGAATTAACAGAAATTATAGCTGGGGCAAATGCAATCTCCTGATGAAGATTGCACTCCACAGTTTGATAATGGAAAATAGAAAGGAAAACAAAAATGGCAGAAAAGACAATCGGAAAAATTACACAGATTATCGGTGCCGTTCTTGATGTGAAATTTCAGGAAGGTAAGCTTCCGGAAATTAACGAAGCAATTAAGATTACGAGAAAAGATAACAGTGTATTGGTTGTAGAAGTATCCCAGCATTTGGGTGATGATACCGTCAGATGTATTGCCATGGGTCCGACAGACGGTTTGGTAAGAGGAATGGATGCAGAGGCAACAGGTGCACCGATTTCTGTACCGGTCGGTGAAAATACATTGGGAAGAATGTTCAATGTATTAGGCGAGCCTATTGATAATCAGCCGGCACCTGAGGTTGAGTATTACGAACCGATTCACAGACCTGCACCGGAATTTGCAGAGCAGGCAACAGAATCAGAGCTTTTAGAGACAGGTATTAAGGTCGTTGACCTTCTCTGTCCTTATCAAAAGGGTGGTAAAATCGGATTATTCGGTGGTGCAGGTGTAGGAAAGACTGTATTGATTCAGGAATTAATTCGTAATATTGCAACGGAGCATGGCGGATATTCGGTATTTACAGGAGTTGGTGAGCGTACCAGAGAGGGAAATGACCTCTATTATGAAATGAAGGAATCCGGGGTTATCGATAAGACAACCATGGTGTTCGGTCAGATGAACGAGCCGCCCGGAGCAAGAATGCGTGTTGGTCTTACAGGACTAACTATGGCGGAGTATTTCCGTGATAAGGGTGGAAAGGATGTATTATTATTTATTGATAATATCTTCCGTTTTACACAGGCAGGTTCCGAAGTATCTGCCTTACTCGGACGTATGCCTTCCGCAGTAGGTTATCAGCCGACATTACAGACAGAAATGGGAGCACTTCAGGAGCGTATTACTTCTACAAGAAATGGTTCTATCACATCTGTTCAGGCGGTTTATGTGCCTGCGGATGATTTGACGGACCCGGCTCCGGCAACCACATTTGCCCATTTGGATGCAACGACCGTACTTGACCGTGGTATCGTGGAAATGGGTATTTACCCGGCAGTAGATCCGCTTGGTTCCACTTCCCGTATACTTGACCCGCGTGTGGTTGGGGAAGAGCATTATCAGGTGGCCAGAGGTGTTCAGGAAATATTACAGAAGTATAAAGAACTTCAGGATATCATTGCAATTTTAGGTATGGATGAATTGTCAGAAGAGGATAAGCTGATAGTAGCGAGAGCAAGAAGAGTACAGAGATTTTTATCTCAGCCGTTCTTCGTGGCAGAACAGTTTACCGGTACGGAAGGTAAGTATGTTCCCATTCAGGAAACGATTCGCGGATTTAAAGAAATTATCGAAGGAAAGCATGATGATATTCCGGAAAGTTATTTCCTTAATGCCGGAACAATTGATGACGTATTAGCCCGCACCAAATAAAACGTGTTTATCTGGGGAAGAATGATTTAGATTATTCTTTCAGGGATTATGTAGAGGAAAATATGGCAGACGAGAATAAAAAATTTGATCTAAAAATTATCACTCCTGACCGTATGTTTTACGAGGGATGCGCAGAAATGGTAGAGTTTAATACAACGGAAGGAGAAATCGGAATTTATAAGAACCATATTCCGATGACCGTTATTATTAAACCCGGTATTCTGTCCATTACGGAAGGAGAAGAAGTAAAGCATGCAGCGCTGCATTCCGGATTTGTTGAAATTCTGCAGGATAAGGTTACGATTCTTGCAGAAGTTATTGAATGGCCGGATGAGATTGATGAAAAGCGTGCAGAAGCAGCATTAGACAGAGCGCAGGAGCGTATTCGCAATAAAGATCCAAAAACGGATATGGCACGTGCAGAAACTGCGCTTCTTCGTGCTATGGCACGAATTAATGTTTTAAAATAAACAGCCGGAAAAAAGCTAATTCCATATGAGGGGCATCACATTCATGTGATGCCCCTCATATATTATAACAAGAACCTTTTTAGGAGCATTGTTTTGAAAAATGACGTTATTTTACCTTTTTATATGGCATATCCATATCCATATGCTTATGATGAGCAAATGAAGAGAATGCAGGACTTAGAATATTTACAGCAGCTATATCCGAAAGAAGCTAAAAATATCTTAAAAAAGGTAATGCTTCATCTGGAGCCTATCGATTATTCGGGAAGCTTTTTGTATGATGAGTATCCGGATCAGCTTATGATGTACAGAGTTGTTGCATCCATTTGGGAGGAGATGAAAAAGGATGCAAAAAATAAAGGAGAACAGTGGAGTAAAGAGAAAGAGATGTGGATGCAGGATATGATTAAGCTGGTACTGTATCTGGAAATTTTTAAAAGAAGATGTGATAAAAAATATTACTAAGGGATAATGGAATTGGGAGAAGTTTCAGAATGTTGTTGTGAAAAAAAGAAAAAAACAGTACACTAGAAGAGATGGGAATATACATTGAAGGAAAGAAATTATGAATAGAAACTGGATTAGATATATTGTTATCATAGTAGTGTTTATTGCAGCGCTGTTTATTTTTTCTATTGTTTTGAATCAGGGAAATACGGATATGACAATGGAAATGCCCCCGGCATCTCTGCCGACAGCCTGTGTGTTTATTGAGGAACAGAAGGTAAATGAGATGCATGGATATGTGCAGCGTATGGAAGCAGACTCAATACGTGATGTACTGACTCCAATCGGAGAGGATAGAAAAATTTTCTTGCAGATTGATTTATACGGACAGAAATTACAGGAAATCAGATACGAGGTCAGGAGTATTGACGGAGAGCGATTGATAGAAGATTCCCGTGTGACGGATTATGTTAAGTCAGATGATGCAGTGACTGCTGCAGTAAGCCTAAAAGACTTAATCAGCGAAAATAAAGAATACAATTTCATTTTAATCCTGACTTTAAACGACGGAAGAGAAGTCTATTATTATACCAGGGTAATCCAGTGTGATAATTCCCTGACTTCGGCAAAGCTGGGCTTTGTTTCGGATTTTCATAGAAAAACCTTTGATAAAGAGGCGGCAAAGGAATTGGCACTTTATCTGGAACCCGGTTCTGAGGGTGATAATACGAATTTTGGTAACGTGGATATTCATAGTAACCTGAACCAGGTAAGCTGGGGGAATATGGATATTAACGAAATAAGTGAGCCGTCAATCAGCATATGTGAACTGAGTCAGAATATGGCATCTGTCAGACTGGAATCGATTGTACAGGTTAAAAACGGGAAAAATACAAGTTTATATCGGATTGCGGAGTTTTACCGGATACGATATACAAAGGAACGATTTTATCTCTTAAATTTTAATCGTACAATGGAAGAAATTTTTTCAATGGAAAAAAACTCCTTTGCCAATGATAAAATTGTCCTTGGCATTCAAAAGGAGAATATTAAAATAGCAGAAAGTGATGGCGGGGATATTCTGGCATTTGTCAATGCAGGAAGGCTTTATTGCTATAATGTATCCGAAAATAAACTCGCGCAGCTATATGCTTTTTTTGATGATGATAATTTCGATGCCCGGACATATTATAATATGTCAGACATAAAAATTCTGGATGTGGAGGAAAACGGTAATGTATCCTTTATGGTGTATGGATATATGAATCGAGGAACTCATGAGGGAGAAGTCGGAATTGAAGTATCATATTACAATAGTTTATTAAATACGATTGAGGAGCAGATTTTCATTTCTTATGACAAATCACCACAGATTCTTATGAGTGATTTGGAAAAACTGTCTTATAGGAACAGAAAGAATGAATTGTTTCTATTTATGGATGCTGCTATTTATAAGGTCGGAATTGACTCGAAGGAATGCACGGGCATTGTTACCGGACTGAATGAAGAGAACTTCTATGTGTCCGAAAGTAATATGATGGCTGTGTGGCAGGATGACAATGAGAAACCGGCGGCAAAGAGCCTGACGTTAATGAATCTAAATACCGAAGAAATGATGCGTATTGCAGCTTCACAGGATGAATATTGTAAAGCAATCGGTTTCATGAACGAGGATATAATCTATGGCCTTGTAAATGAAAATGATATAAGTGTTGACAGCTTTGGAACATATATCATTCCGATGAAAGAATTAATCATACAGGCTCAGGACGGGAAGAAGCTTAAAAACTATCGTAACGAAGATATCTATATTCTGGAAGGGGAAATAAACGGAAATCAGTTAAATCTTAAAAGAGCAAAAGGGTCTCGTAATGAGGGCGAAGACAAAGAAACTGACGGAATGAATGAATTTGTGCCCTTGGAACTGACTCCTGCAACGGATGATCAGATTACCAGTAATATGGAGGAAGAAGAAGGGACAAATAAAATAGCAGCCGCAGTTACCGATTTGTTTGAGACAATCCAACAGATTGAGTTAAAAAAGGAAATAGATGTAAAGGCATTGAAATTTTTGACTCCTAAAGAAGTCATGTATGAAGGGGCAAGAAGCCTTACGTTGGAGCCGGGAAATATCTCAAACCGTTATTATGTATATACAAAAGGAAGACTGTCAGATATATATTCTGACCCCGGCAAAGCAGTATTATATGCATATGATAATGCCGGTACGGTTTTGGATGACCGCGGGAATGAAATATACCGTCGTGGAGAGCTGGTTGCTCGAAACCAGATTATGGCAATTAAGGAAGCAGCAGTAACGGAGGAAAAAAATTCTCTGGCAGTCTGTCTGGATACTATTCTTCAATATGAGGGAATTTCCAGAAATACGGAATTTATGCTGGAACAGGGGCAGAGCACAAAGGAAATTCTGCAAAATAATTTAAAGGACTGTATCATATTGAATATGAAGGGCTGCACATTGGATGCCATGTTGTATTATGTTAATCAGGATATCCCGGTGCTTGCATTAAAGGATGCACAAACGGCTGTGTTGATAATCGGATTTAATCAGCAGAATGTGGTGCTTATGGACCCCGAAAACGGTAAGATTTATAAAAAAGGGCTTAATGATTCGAGAGAGATGTTTGAAGAGAATGGTAATTGCTTTATGACCTATGCGGCAGTCAGTAAATAAATACTGACTGCCGTTTATAATATTTCTCTGTTTTATTGTATCGGAAAGAGTATTTGTTTGTATTTTGTAAGAGCGGTCAACAATAACATACCCAATATTCCGCATGAAATGACTTCACCTATCGTCACAGTAATAAATGAGAACCAGATAGGTTGTATGCCATACGCATAGAAAAGTACAACGGGAACAATCAGTGCATTTGATAAGACAGGACCAACCGGGGCAAGCCACTTATTTTTCCGCAACAGATGTGTTGCGATGGCACCAATCAAGGTTGCAATGCTTCCGAAAATAATGTCTAACAGTGCACATCCTGTCAGGATATTGCTTAGAAGACATCCGATAAAAAGTCCGGGTATGGCGGCAGGTGTAAAATAGGGAAGAATACAGAGACTTTCCGAGAAACGGACCTGTACGGCATAATTTGCGAGCCCAAGTGAATTGGCAAAAAAAGTCAATACGACATAGAGTGCGGCAATTATTGCCGCTTGTGTGAGGTAGGTAACATTTTTTCTCATTTTGATTCTCCTTAGTTTTGTTTTACGTGTGGATGGTTTCGAACACACGGTTTTGCTATGAAGTACATAACGCTGTCAAGTATACCATTTGTTTTTCAAATGTCAAGAACAAATGAGCCCCATACATACTGTATTTATGAATTCTTTGTGAAATTTAGATTTCTTTCATTATTATAAATAAAAAAGGCGTGATATACTATATAAGGATTTTCTAAATAAAGTAGGAAATTTATATTGATACATAGTCTGAGTGAAATAGGGTGGATAAACATGATTAAGATTTTAAGTAAGAATATCGGGAAATATAAAAAAGCATCTTTCTTAACACCATGTTGTATGATAATGGAAGTTTTGATGGAGGTGCTTATTCCGTTTGTGACGGCATCTATTATCGATAAAGGAATTGAAGCCGGAAATATGGAAAAAATTCTGCTTTACGGAACCATAATGCTTTTGATGGCATTATGCAGTCTTATATTCGGCTGTCTGGGTGGAAAATTCGGAGCGGAAGCATCATCAGGATTTGCCTGTAATCTGCGGGAAGCCATGTATCGTAATATACAGACTTTTTCATTCTCCAACATTGATAAATTCAGTACAGCAGGTCTTGTAACGCGAATGACAACAGATGTTACAAATGTACAGAATGCATATCAGATGATTCTGCGTATTGCGGTACGCGCTCCCATGACACTTATTATCAGTATGGTGATGTGCTTTGTAATCAATGCAAAACTCAGCAGGATATTTTTGGTTGCGATTGTAGTATTGGGGATTGCCCTGTTTTTCCTTGTTAAAAGCTGTATGAATCTTTTTAGGCAGGTATTTGAAAAGTATGATGACTTAAATGCGTCCGTACAGGAAAATGTTTCGGCAATCCGCGTTGTAAAGGCTTTTGTAAGAGAAAAATTTGAAAATGAAAAATTTATTCATGCAGCAGAGAAGCTTGCCAAAATGTTTATTAAAGCGGAGAGTACGATTGTATTAAATGCCCCCATAATGATGCTTGTTGTATATGGCTGCATGATTGGCTTATCATGGTTTGGCGCACAGTATATTGTGATAGGAGAGCTTACAACCGGTGAACTGACTTCTTTATTTACATATGTGATGAGCGTGCTTATGTCACTTATGATGCTGTCCATGATTTTTGTTATGTTGACAATGAGTGCGGCAAGCGCAAGACGAATTGCAGAGGTATTGGAGGAAAAGGCGGATATTGTAAATCCGAAGAATCCCGTGATGAAGGTTACAGATGGGAAAATAGAATTTAAAGATGTAAGTTTTTCCTATAAAAAAGGCAGCGGTGAAAACACGCTGACGGATATAAATTTTACGATAGAAAGTGGAGAGACAATCGGTATTATCGGCGGTACAGGATGCGGTAAATCTACTTTGGTGAATCTAATCAGTCGTTTATATGATGTGAATACGGGAACTGTCTGTGTAGGCGGAGTAGATGTAAGGGAATATGATTTGGATGTTCTCAGAAATGAGGTTGCGGCTGTATTGCAAAAAAATGTACTCTTTTCCGGAACCGTATTGGAAAACCTGCGTTGGGGAAAAGAAGATGCGACATTGGAGGAATGTAAGGAAGCCTGTGTTTCGGCATGTGCGGATGAATTTATTGAGAAAATGCCGGACGGATATGAAAGCCGGATTGAACAAGGGGGAAGCAATGTTTCCGGGGGACAGAAGCAGCGTCTCTGTATTGCAAGGGCTTTATTAAAGCACCCGAAGATATTGATTCTGGATGATTCCACAAGCGCGGTTGATACCGCAACGGATGCAAGAATAAGGGAAGCGTTTGCTAAAAAAATCCCCGGGACTACAAAGCTTATTATTGCACAGAGAATTTCCAGTGTAGAGAATGCAGACCGTATTATGGTTATGGAAGACGGCAGAATAGATGCTTTCGATACACATGAAGAATTACTGCGGACAAATCCGATTTATCAGGAAATTTACGAAACACAGACAAAGGGTGGCGGTGATTTTGATGAACCGCATGATAATAAAAACGGAAGAGAGGAGGAATAGGGATGGCAGAAACAGTCAGAACGGTTAAACCGGTAAAGGGACATATGAAGGGCGGCCCTATGGGTCCCAAACCAAAAGTAAAAAATCCGGGAAAAACTTTCAGGCGTCTGATAGAGTATACGTTCTCGGGGTATAAGCTTCATTTTGCAGTTGTAATTATCTGTATTCTGGCATCGTCTCTGGCAACGCTTCGCGGAACCTGGTTTATGAAGGAATTGATTGATGACTACATTCTTCCTCTTACTAAGATGCAGACTCCTGATTTTATTCCGCTTTTAAAAGCACTTATTTCTTTGGCGGCGGTTTATGCAGCGGGAGTAGTCTGTTCGTATGCATACAGCCGTATTATGGTTGGCATCAGCCAGGGAACAATGAAGAAGCTGCGTATTGATTTATTTACACATATGGAGTCGCTTCCGATTAAATATTTTGATACACATGCCCATGGAGACATTATGTCCGTTTATACGAATGATGTGGATACACTCCGCCAGTTAATCGGACAGAGTATCCCGCAGTTAATCAGCTCGCTTGTAACAATTATTTCTACCTTTATCATGATGCTTGTACTTGACATTCCTTTGACAATACTTACCGTCCTGATGATTGGCCTTACTCTGTTTGTGACAGCAAAGCTGGGGGGACGTTCCATTCATTATTTTTCAAAGCAGCAGGGTGATTTGGGAAAAGTGAATGGCTATATCGAAGAAATGCTGGAAGGCCAGAAGGTAGTCAAGGTATTCTGCCGTGAAGAAAAGAGTATGGAAGCCTTCCGTGTATTGAATGATGAGCTTCGGGACAGTGCATATAATGCGAATATGTTTGTAAATATTATGGGGCCGATTAACAATAACCTCGGACATTTAAGTTATGTATTATGTGCGGTTATAGGGGCGATATTGACTTTAAAACAGATAACCTCATTGACAATAGGCGGGCTTGTTTCATTCCTGACATTAAATAAGAATTTTTCCATGCCTGTTTCGCAGGTCAGCCAGCAGATGAACAGTATTATTATGGCATTGGCCGGGGCAGAACGGGTATTTGAGTTGTTAGACGCTGAACAGGAAGTTGATGACGGATATGTGGAATTGGTAAATGCAGAAGAAAATGAAGCCGGATTGCTTGTCGAAACAGAAAGAAGAACCGGAATCTGGGCATGGAAGCATCCGCATATGCAGACGGGAGAAGTTACTTATACACGTCTGGAAGGCGATATTGTTTTTGACGATGTTGATTTTGGCTATAATGATGAAAAAATGGTACTTCACAATATCAAGCTGTTCGCAACACCCGGTCAGAAAATTGCATTTGTGGGAAGCACCGGTGCGGGTAAAACAACGATTACCAATCTTATAAACCGATTTTATGATATACAGGATGGAAAGATACGATATGATGACATCAATATTAATAAAATCAGGAAAAACGATTTAAGACGCTCATTGGGAATCGTATTGCAGGAGACACACCTATTTACCGGTACGGTTATGGACAATATCCGATACGGAAGATTGGATGCAACAGATGAAGAATGTATTGAAGCTGCAAAGCTTGCGAATGCACACGGATTTATTAAACGTCTGCCGGAAGGTTACCGGACAATGCTTTCGGGAGACGGTGGAAACTTAAGCCAGGGTCAGAGACAGCTTTTAGCAATTGCCAGAGCCGCGGTTGCAAATCCTCCTGTATTGATATTGGATGAGGCGACATCGTCTATTGATACCCGTACGGAGAAACTGGTACAGGAAGGTATGGACAGATTAATGAAAGGACGGACCACGTTTGTAATTGCGCATCGGTTGTCCACAGTACGCAACTCGGATTGTATTATGGTATTAGAGCAGGGAAGAATTATAGAGCGCGGAACGCATGAACAGTTAATAGAAGAAAAAGGACGATATTACCAATTATATACCGGAAAGATGATAGGGGCATAAAAAAGAAGACGGGATATCCCGCCTTCTTTTTCTTTTTTATAATTCGTTGTTTTTGTATTTCTTAACAATTTTTGTAATACGGTCGCTTGGAATTAACAAATCACTGATAGATTGGTCATGATTCAGTGTATCAATGATATAGGCAATATATTTGCTCATATCACAGTTGATATACCATTCGCGTTTTAAAAGCTCAGGTGTCTGATAAATAAGGTTAGTAGTAAGAACTTTTGTAACCAAACCATCTGAGTAAGCCTTGTCAAATTTTGCAAGCCCGTTTGTGAAAAGACCAAATGTAGAGAAAATAAAGATTCGGTTCGCTTTTCTTGCTTTTAAACCGGCAGCAACCTCTAACACACTTTCACCGGAAGAAATCATATCATCAATAATAATCATGTCCTTGCCGGCAACGTCCGTACCCAGAAATTCGTGTGCAATAATCGGATTACGTCCGTTTACAATACGTGTATAATCACGACGCTTATAGAACATACCCATATCCAGACCCAATACATTGGCAATATAGATGGCGCGGCTCATCCCGCCTTCATCAGGGCTGATAACCATCATATGATCTGCGTCTATCTGCAGACCTTTTACATTTTTTAATAAGCCCTTAATAAACTGATAAGCCGGCTGGACTGTTTCAAATCCGTGCAATGGAATTGCATTCTGTACACGAGGGTCATGCGCATCAAAGGTAATAATATTGTCAACCCCCATATTAATAAGCTCCTGAAGAGCAAGTGCACAATCCAAAGATTCTCTGGCAGTGCGTCTGTGCTGACGGCTTTCATATAAAAACGGCATAATAACAGTAATTCGCTTGGCCTTACCTTCAACTGCCGCAATAATTCGTTTTAAGTCCTGATAGTGGTCGTCCGGTGACATATGATTTTCGTGTCCGGCAACCGTATATGTGAGGCTGTAATTGCAGACATCCACCATTAAATAGAGATCATCCCCTCTGACAGATTCATAGATGACGCCTTTTCCTTCCCCGGAACCAAAACGCGGAAGCTTGTGCTCTAAAATAAAAGTATCGCGTTGATACCCTGTAAATGAAAGAGTATTTTTGTGTTCATTTTCTCTTTCTTCACGCCATTTTACGAGATAGTCATTGACCTTATTGCCAAGTGCACGGCAACTCGGAAGCGGAATCAGACCTAAGGGGCCTACCGGAATTGTTTCTAGGTTTCTTGTTTCTTCACGCGTATTCATGAAAAGAAGTCCTCGCTTTCATTTATAAAAAGTTCTATATTGTACGAATGTCAGCTCCCGTCATTTTGCAGAAAACAAAATTGTTATATAAACGGGAGAAAATGCGGTCCGAATAACGTGTACGCAGCTCCGGCATGGAGAGATTCGTCGAAATAATAATGCTCTTTTGACGCAAAAACCGTTCATTCAGGCATGTAAATAAACGTGAAATGGAAGCGGCATTTGTTATTTCAGAACCTAAGTCGTCTATAATTAAGAGGTCGCATTCAAATATATCCTGATATGCTTCCCCGTATTCGTCCCGGCTTTTGTAATCGAGAGCATAACGGGATAAGAAATCCATTAATCCGGATGCACTGAAATAGATGACGGAATGACCCTCCTGCATAAGTGCTTTTGCGATGCAGCCGGATAAAAACGATTTGCCGGTACCTACTGTACCATAAAAACAAAGATTTTGATAGTCATTCTTGAAGTTATTTACAAAATTGACGGATTTGTTGTAAGAATCAAGGTAGTTTTGTAAGTCTTCTCCTTTATAGTATTTATCAGATGCAATAGAAAAATCCATAGAATCCAAAAGGTTCTTAAGATTGCTCTGGTCATACAGTAAAGATAATGCCGCCTGCTTAAAGCAATGACATTTTTCGCCGTTTTGATAACCGGTATCCTGACAGTCCGGACATATATACGGAACGTCCAGATAGTCCTCGGGAAGCGATGCATTTTTTAGCAAAAGTGCCTTTTGTTCCTTCAATATACGGATGGATTCTTTTAAATCCGATAAAGCAAAAGCCTGTCCGTCCAATAAAAGCGAAGCCTGCTTTACACAAAGTGAGGCAATACTTTCATTTACTTCCCGAAAGCCGTCTATATGTTCATTTACATATGCAAGACGGCGCTCTTTCTCATAATGACGTGCAAGCTGTCTGTCATCATATATTTTTTTGATTTTTGTAAACTGAGAATTGGATAAAGCCACGACAAACTCCTTATTTTTTGCTTAAAACCTTCTTTTCAAGAGCATCAAAATCGTAATCGTGCTGTTCAAATTGTGTAAACATATTTGAGTACATATTTTTTTCAACAGGTTTTTTACCTTTCCTGTATGTAGAATCAATTTTCTCTATATCCGCTTTGTGGCGGACACCGTTCTTTTTCCAGCTGGAAAGAATTTTGTCAGCGTATTCAAAACGGTGCTTGTCGGTTGCAAGAACCGTGCGCTCGCATGCCTCCAGAATGACATCTAACGAAAAACCCCATTCAAGATACCAGCGTTTCATGAAATCGACCTCCGCAGAGGTTGGTGTACTGCTCTTCCCTAGTGCATTCATGATGGTATAGATATTGCGGTCATAACGGGCAGCGTATTCGCTTGCTTCCTTAGGCGTAGTAATATTTGCCTCTGCCCAACTGATAGCCACTTTTTCAATATAACGGAAATCTTTTTTGCCGCGCTGAACACAATACTGTAATAAGTAGTCAATTAAATCATTGCTAAAGTGCAGCGTATCCGTTAAAAATAAAACAGAACGAATATCATTTGCGCTTAATGTTTTTTTCAAATACTGTTCTGCAATAAACAGAAGCTCTGCGGTTCGTTCGCTTTCCTGAAATGCCCTTAAGTCATCGGGGGTATATTCCGGCTTCTGATAAGAAGCGGCAGGGGACTGCAAATCCGAAGGCGCCGGTGTTGCAGGGGAATTGTGCCCCATGGCAGGCATCAGGGTAACAAAGGGAGTAAACGAAGCGGCTTCTTCCTTTGTACGGATGCGTGGAGATAAAAGACGTATGCCGTAAAGATGCCCATTGCTGTCATAATCTAATGACAAAAGCCCCTTTTTTTCCCAATAGGATAAAGAACGCAGAACATCCTTTTCCGTATGATTAAATTTATCTGCAATTGCTGATATACTTGTAGCCCGGTTGGAGCCCATGGTACGCAACAGATACAAATATACTTTTATCTGTGCATCATTTGCATCAGCAAGATAATGGTCAATAAAACAATTAGAGACTACGGTATTTCCGTCGCCGCTTTCCTTGTACAGTGTTAACTCACCCATAAATTCACCTGATTTCTGTTATTTCAAAGCAAAGGTGATTATAACACAGAATCCAAAAAAAGAAAACAGGACGAATGGGCGGGAAGCCCGAAAATACAAGGTTTTCGGCTTGTGTGGATAATGTGGAATATGTGGATAAAAAATAAAAAATAGAAAAATACAAGCTTTTTTTATCTTTTTTTCAAAAAGAAATCCACAAATTTTTTTCGCGAAAAACAAGAAAAAATTTGTGGATTACGTGGATAACTATTTGCCTAAAAGCTTTTCGCCCACTTTTACAATATCTCCGGCCCCCATAGTTATCAACAAATCACCCTGTGTACAATTTTCTAAAAGAAAATTTTCAATTTCGTCAAAAGAAGAAAAATAATCGCAGGGAGTTCCTCTTTTCTGTACTAATTTGCATAAATCAAGAGAACTGATACCAATTGTATTTTTCTCCCTTGCGGCATAAATATCAGCAAGTACGACATGGTCTGCAAGCGTTAATGCATCTGCAAACTCTGTTAAAAATGCCTGGGTTCTTGTATAAGTATGGGGCTGGAATACGCACCATAATTTCCTGTGGGGATAATTTGAAGCCGCATGTAAGGTTGCTGTAATTTCTGTAGGATGATGTGCATAATCATCTATAATGGTAATACCTGCTACCTCTCCTTTTTTTTCAAAGCGGCGTTCTGTTCCGGTAAAGCCGTTTAATGCGGCTAAAGCGGTTTCCCGGTCAATTCCCATGCAGTCACTGTATGCAATAGCTGCTAAGGCGTTGGATACATTATGTTTTCCCGGGACTGCCAGAGTGACAGGACTGTCGGGGAACTCTTTCGAATGAATAATAAAGGAAGGATAGCCAAGCTCATTGTAAACAATGTCTGTAGCATAATAATCACAGGAGGAATCAAAGCCATATGTGATAAATGGACAGGAAATGCCGGAGGTAATTTCATCCACACAATCAATCTCGTGATTGATTATGAGTCTGCCGTCTTCCGGTAAAAGTAAAGCAAATCTGTGAAAGGAACCGCGGATTTCCTCTATATTTTTAAAGAAGTCAAGATGGTCTTCTTCTATGTTCAGTATAATTGAAATTTTAGGATGAAAATGCAAAAAGCTGTTGGTATATTCGCATGCTTCCGTTACAAAATATTCGGAGTGCCCGACCCGAATATTGCCGTCTATGGATTTAAGAATACCTCCGATAGATAACGTGGGATCGGTATCGGCGTTCAAAAGAATTTCGGAAATCATGGACGTGGTAGTAGTTTTCCCGTGAGTGCCGGAGACGGCTGCAGGGAGCTTGAAATTGCACATGATTTCGCCTAAAAGCTCTGCTCTGGATAAGGAGGGAATACCGGACTGCTCCATGGCAATCCACTCCGGATTATCTTTTGAGATGGCCGCAGTATATACAATAAGATCGATATCGGAGGTGATATTTTCCGCACGCTGTCCATAATGAACAACAGCCCCTTTCTGCTCTAAGAGCTCGGTAAGATGGGAACGTGTTCTGTCGGAGCCGGAGACGGTAAAACCGCGTGAAAGAAGAATTTCGGCAAGACCGCTCATACTTATGCCGCCAATACCTATAAAATAAACGGAAACCGGATTGTTAAAATCGATTTGATACATAAAAATACTTCCAATCTATAGTTTATAATCCATTCTGATAGTTATCTTATCGCAATGTTATAAAAAAAACAATTTATTTTTATATGGTCTAGGAAAAAAGGAGAATTATACCAGAAATTACGAAAAAATCTGTTTTTCAGCACAAAAAAGCTGTAAAAACGTACAAACAATGTAAAATAGAAGAAAAAAACATGTTAAATATGCACAAACGCAAGTGGAAAAAACCTTTTTTGTTTAGTAAAAAACATTCACTTTATTGTAACGGTATGATATAATGACTTTAATAATACCTTAGAACTATTTATGTTTGGTGAAAATAAATATACTCAGAGGTGATGACATGATTAAAAAAGAGATGATTGCCATGCTGTTAGCTGGCGGACAAGGCAGCCGATTGGGCGTGCTGACATCGAAGGTGGCTAAGCCGGCGGTGTCATTTGGGGGAAAATACCGCATTATTGACTTTCCCCTCAGCAATTGTATTAATTCCGGAGTAGATACGGTAGGAGTATTAACACAGTATCAGCCTCTAAGACTGAATACACATATCGGCATAGGTATTCCGTGGGATTTGGACCGCAATATCGGCGGTGTGACGGTTCTGCCTCCTTATGAAAAGAGTACAAACAGTGAGTGGTATACCGGTACTGCCAATGCAATATATCAGAATCTTGAATATATGGAAAGCTTTAACCCGGAGTATGTGCTGATTCTTTCCGGTGACCATATTTACAAGATGGATTATGAAGTGATGCTTGATTTTCATAAGCAGAACAAGGCTGAATGTACCATTGCCGTTATGCCCGTTCCGATGGAGGAGGCAAAGCGTTTCGGAATTATGATTACGGATGAAAACCGTAAGATTACCGAATTTGAAGAAAAGCCGGAGCATCCGAGAAGTAATCTGGCTTCAATGGGTATTTACATATTTAATTGGAAAACATTAAAGGAAGCATTGATTGCTAAGGCAGACCAGCCGGCACTTGATTTTGGCAAGCATATTATCCCGTATTGCCATGAAAACGGTGCTCCTTTGTATGCATATGAATTTAATGGTTATTGGAAGGATGTCGGAACTTTGAATTCATATTGGGAAGCCAATATGGAATTGATAGATATTGTTCCGGAGTTTAACCTTTACGAAGAATATTGGAAAATCTATACAAAAAGTGATATTCTTCCTCCGCAGTATTTTGCAGCCGGCAGTGTGGTGGAAAAGAGTATTGTCGGAGAAGGCTCTGATATTTACGGAAAGGTTTACAATTCCGTCATCGGATGCGGAGTTACCATTGGAAAAGATACCGTTGTGAGAGATTCCATTATCATGAATAACAGCCGGATAGGAACAGGCTGTGAATTGTATAAAACGATTGTTGCGGAGAACGTTGAGATTAAGGACAACAGCCGTTTTGGTATTGGGGAAGAGGTCAGCAATGAGGAATTCCCGCATATTTACAACAGCGGACTTGTGTGCATCGGAGAAAAAAGTGAGGTTCCGGAAGGCATTACCGTTGGAAAGAATGCTTGTATTTTTGGGGTGACAACGCCACAGGATTACGAAAATAATTATCTTCCGAGCGGTAAAAATCTTATTAAGGCAGGTGATGAGGCATGAGAGCAATAGGTATTATTTTAGCAGGCGGTAATAACCATCGCATGAGAGAATTGTCTCAGAAGAGGGCAATAGGAGCTATGCCGATTGCCGGAAGCTATCGAAGTATTGACTTTGCACTAAGCAATATGTCTAATTCCCATATTCAGAAGGTGGCTGTTTTTACGCAGTATAATGCGCGCAGCTTAAATGAACATCTCAGTTCATCCAAATGGTGGGATTTCGGAAGAAAGCAGGGAGGGCTGTTTGTTTTTACGCCCGCACAGACTGCCGATAACAGCTTTTGGTACAGAGGAACGGCAGATGCAATTTACCAGAATCTGCATTTTTTAAAAACAAGTCATGAGCCGTATGTTGTAATTGCTTCCGGGGACTGCGTCTACAAAATGGATTTCGGTAAGGTTTTGGAATACCATATAGAGAAAAAGGCTGACATCACGGTAGTATGTAAGGATATGCCGGAAGGTACCAATGTGGAGCGTTACGGTACGATTAAAATGAACGAGGAATGTCGCATCGAAGAGTTTGAGGAAAAGCCGATTGTTGCAAAGAGCAATACGATTTCCTGTGGTATTTATGTAATCCGCCGTCGCCTTCTGATTGAGATGATTGAGAAATGTGCTCAGGAGGACCGCTTTGATTTCGTTAAGGATGTGCTGATTCGTTATAAAAGCCAGAAGAGAATATACGGTTATAAGATGAAAGATTATTGGAGAAATATTGCATCGGTAAATGATTATTTTGATACCAATATGGACTTTCTTAAACCGGAAATCCGTGATTATTTCTTTAAACAATATCCGGATATTTATTCAAAGGTAGACGATTTGCCGCCGGCAAAATATAATATGGGCGCACATGTGAGCAACAGCCTTGTTAGTAGCGGCTCTATTGTAAACGGAACGGTTGAGAATTCTATTTTATTTAAGAAAACATTTATTGGCAACAACTGCGTGATCAAGAATTCCATTATATTAAATGATGTATATATCGGGGATAACACGTATATAGAGAATTGTATTGTGGAAAGCCGCGGAACAATCAGGGCGAATTCTTATCACAAGGGTGAAGGGAATATTGAAATTGTTTTAGAGCGCAGCGAACGGTATATTATCTGATTCAATAATACTTTTATTTGGTATAGGGGGACTTAAGAATGAACATTACGGATGTACGTGTAAGGAAAGTGGACAAAGAAGGCAAGATGAAGGCGGTTGTTTCCATTACGATTGATCAGGAATTTGTTATTCATGATATTAAAGTAATAGAGGGCGACAGAGGATTGTTTATTGCAATGCCGAGCAAACGAACTGCAGACGGGGAATTTAGGGATATTGCTCATCCGATTAACTCTGAGACAAGAGAAAATATTCAAAAGATTATCTTGGAGAGTTATTTAAAGAGCCTTTCCGAGCCGGAAGAATAAATTAAATTAACAAAAGATATAATGATACTGCGGGATGAATTTTTTTCTATTCATCCCGCAGTATTTTGTGGTATGCTGATTATGCATACATACAAACGGAAAGGCATGGTTGTTGACGTGTATATAATAGTAGGATTGGGAAATCCGGGCAGACAATATGAAAATACCCGCCATAATATTGGTTTTCAATGTGTAGATATGATTGCCCGGAAGCATAACATCTCCATATTGGAATGCAGGCATAAAGCGCTTATCGGAAAAGGATATATAGAAGGGGAAAAGGTTATTCTGGTAAAGCCGCAGACATTTATGAATCTGAGCGGGGAAAGTGTATGGGAAATTCTTCAATATTATAAAGCAGAACCGGATACGCAGTTAATCGTGATATATGATGATATCTCACTTGCACCGGGCTCTCTTCGTATCAGAAAGAAGGGAAGTGCGGGAGGCCATAACGGTATTAAGAATATTATTTCCAAATTGGGAACAGACATATTTAAGCGTATTAAGATAGGTGTGGGAGAAAAACCGGCCGGATTTGATTTGGCGGATTATGTGCTTGGGCATTTCAGCGATGCTGAAAAGAAGGATATCAATCTTGCATGTGCAAAGGCTGTGCAGGCAGTTTCTTTTCTGGTAAAAGAAGAAACAGACAAGGCAATGAATTATTTTAATTAGCAGATTAAGGTCAGAATATGAATGCAATTATTAAACCTTTACGGGAGCTTGCTGATTTTGAGGATACAAAATCGGCATTAATAAACGAAGAAATCTGTGTTGCCGTATCCGGCTGTACAGATTCTCAAAAAGTACATATGTTGGAAGGACTGGGCGATGAATTTCAAATGAAAGTCATCGCTACTTTCAGTGATAAGAGAGTAAAGGAAATTGTTGAAGATATGCGGCTGTATGAACGGAATGTGTATTCCTATCCGGCCAAGGACTTAATCTTTTATCAGGCAGATATTCACGGAAATCGTCTTATGACGGAGAGAATCCGAACATTGCGGCGAATAGCACAGGGACTCCCTATTACGGTAGTCACAACATTTGATGCATTGATGAATGCACAGGTCCCAATTTCCGTTTTTTCGTCGAATATTCTGACCGTGAAAAAACAGGCTGTGCTTGAGGAGAGCGAACTGGCTGCAAAGCTGGTTGCAATGGGTTACACCCGCAGTTATCAGGTTGAAGAGCCGGGACAGTTTTCTATCCGAGGGGGTATTGTCGATATATTCGATTTGACAGAGGAAAATCCATGCCGTATTGAATTATGGGGGGATGAGGTGGATTCTATCCGAAGCTTCGATATTTTAAGCCAGCGTTCAATAGAGAACCTCGAATCGATTTCCATTTATCCGGCAACGGAGATTATTTTATCAAAGGGACAACTAGAGGCCGGGCTTAAGCGGATTAAAGAAGAAACAGAGCATAATTGTGAGAGCTTCCGCAAGGCTTTTCAGACGGAAGAGGCTCATCGTTTAAAGATGCAGTTTGAGGAGCTGAAGGAGAATTTGACTCAGCTTGGCCGAATGACAAATCTAGAAAGCTATATTGGATATTTTTATGAAAAATGTCATTCTTTTTTGGAACTCTTCCCGAAAGATAAAACATTACTTGTTCTGGATGAACCATCAAGAATTGCGGAACATGCGCATGCAATCGAAACTGAGTTTAGGGAAAGCATGGTAAACCGTATTGCAAAAGGATTTATGCTTCCGGGCCAGATGGGTATATTTATAAGCTTTGAGGCTGCCAGTGCCGGTCTGCAGAGACATCATGTCCTGACAATTTCCACAATGGAAGAAAAGGGAGCCCTGATTAAGCCCGATCGGAAATTGCAGGTTACTGTAAAGGGAATCGCACCGTATCGTAACAGCTTTGAGCTTTTGGTAAAGGATTTACTTCATTATAAAAAGAACAAATACCGCGTTATTCTGTTATCCGGCTCGCGTACACGGGCAAAACGGCTTGCTGCGGATTTGCGTGAATGGGGTGTAACGGCAGTCTATACGGAGGATGCTTTTCGGGAGGCAAAGGAAGGGGAAACTCTCGTATTATACGGTCATGTGGGAAAAGGCTTTGAATATCCGCTGATTAAATTTGTTGTCATTTCAGAAAGCGATATTTTCGGAGCAGAGAAAAAAAAGAAGAAGCTAAAAAAGAAATACGACGGTCAGAAGATTAAGGATTTCAATGAACTGCATATCGGTGATTATGTAGTGCATGAAACACATGGACTCGGTATCTACAAAGGTATTGAGAAAATAGAAGTAGAACGTGTTGTAAAGGATTATATGAAAATTGAGTACCGGGATGGCGGGAATTTGTATGTTCCGGCTACCGGACTTGATTTGATACAGAAATACGCATCGGCTGATGCGAGAAAACCAAAGCTTAATAAGCTCGGTTCAAAGGAATGGACAACGACAAAGAAAAAAGTCCGCATGGCTGTGAATGAGGTGGCTAAAGACCTTGTACAGCTATATGCCGCAAGAACACAGAACACAGGCTATCAGTACGGGAAAGATACTGTCTGGCAACGGGAATTTGAGGAAATGTTTCCTTATGAGGAAACAGATGACCAGCTGCATGCAATTGCAGATACGAAGGCGGATATGGAAAGTACTAAAATCATGGATCGTCTGATTTGCGGTGATGTAGGCTACGGAAAAACGGAGATTGCCATCAGGGCGGCATTTAAAGCCGTATCGGAGTCAAAGCAGGTAGCATTCCTGGTTCCGACGACTATTCTGGCACAGCAGCATTATCAGACCTTTGTGCAACGAATGAAGGATTTTCCGATCAGAATCGATATGCTGTCGCGTTTTCGTACAACTGCAGAACAGAAGAAAACGCTTGAGGATTTAAAAAAAGGGCATGTAGATATTGTTATCGGAACACACCGTTTATTGTCTGCCGATGTTGCATTTAAGGATTTAGGGCTTTTGGTCGTGGATGAGGAACAGCGTTTCGGGGTTACCCATAAAGAAAAAATAAAAAAACTGAAAGAAAACGTTGATGTACTGACACTTTCTGCGACACCGATTCCCCGAACGCTGCACATGTCTCTTGTCGGCATTCGTGATATGAGCGTATTGGAGGAAGCTCCGAATGAACGGCTTCCTATTCAGACTTACGTTATGGAATATAATGAGGAATTGGTACGTGAGGCTATTGTAAGGGAGCTTTCCCGTGACGGGCAGGTGTATTATGTATATAACCGTGTAAATAATATTGCCGATATAGCTGTCAGGATTCAAAATCTGGTTCCCGAGGCATCGGTTGCGTTTGCACACGGGCAGATGAAGGAAAGTGAACTGGAGCACATTATGTATGACTTTATTAATCATGAAATAGATGTGCTTGTGTCCACAACAATTATTGAAACCGGTTTGGATATCTCAAACGTCAATACCATTATTATTCATGACTCGGATCAGCTCGGTTTATCCCAACTATACCAGCTTCGCGGACGTGTCGGACGCTCTAATCGAACCTCCTATGCATTTTTGATGTATAAGCGTGACAAGATGCTGCGTGAAGTAGCAGAAAAACGTCTGGAGGCTATTCGGGAGTTCACGGATTTGGGAAGCGGTTTCAGAATCGCCATGCGGGATTTGGAAATCCGGGGTGCCGGAAATCTTCTCGGACAAAGACAGCATGGTCATATGGAATCGGTTGGCTATGAAATGTACTGTAAAATGTTAAACGAAGCTGTTAAAAATCTGAAGGGTATCTCAACAGAACTCGAAGACTTTAATACATTGGCGGATTTAGATGTGAATGCATACATTCCAGCAGAATATATTGTAAACGAAGTACAGAAGCTTGATATTTATAAGCGCATTGCCGGGATTGAAACATTACAGGAAAGTGAGGACATGGAAGGGGAATTAAAAGACCGTTTCGGTGTCGTACCGAAATCCGTACAAAATCTGCTTCGCATTTCCCTGATTCGTGTGGCTGCACATAAGCTGTATATTACGGAGTGCAGAGGAAAAAATGAACAGATACGATTACAGCTGCGCCCGGATGCAAAACTAAGGGTAGAAGGTATTCCTGATTTCCTGAAACTGCATGAGAAAAAACTCCGTTTTATACCCGGAAAGAATCCCTGCTTTGTATACCGTTACAAAAAAACAGGAATGGTGGAAAAGGATGAGGAAAAACTGCTGGAATTGACAGAACAGCTTTTAAAGGATATGGAAATATATCTTGGCATGGGAACGGATGGACAGAAAGGATAACGCAATGAATAAGAGAGGTATTATATTTGATATGGACGGAACCTTATGGGATTCCGCAGAAGGAGTCGCAAAGGCGTGGACATTCGTTGTAAACCGTGATTACGATAAAAACCGTATTATTACGACAGAAGAGATTCAGAGCGTAATGGGAAAAACGATGGATAAACTCGCGGAGGCAATTTTCCCGGAATTACCGGAGAAGGAACGCATGGAATTGATGGAGCGGTGCTGCATGGAGGAAAACGATTATCTGCGTGTGCACGGGGGGACTTTGTATCCGGATTTGGAAAAAACGTTGGAAAAACTGCAAAAGAATTATCATCTGTATATTGTCAGCAACTGCCAAAGCGGATATATTGAAGCATTTTTAGAATACTATGGCTTTGCAAAATATTTTGAAGACATTGAGTGCTTTGGTAATAACGGCTTCGGGAAGGGAAAAAATATCCGTAATGTCGTGGAACGAAACAAGCTGACGGATGCAATTTATGTCGGTGATATCCAGGGTGATTACGATGCAACGATGGAGGCAGGTATTACTTTTATACATGCGGCATACGGCTTCGGTACAATTGCACAGCAGACTGCAAGAATTTCCTGCTTTGCAGAGCTTCCAAAGGCAGCAGAGGAAATATTCAAAGAATAGCAGATGACCTCATAAAATGAGCTTTGATAAACAGGGGGAATTATGAACACAAAAGAAAAACGGAATGTATTGCTACAGGTTAGAAACAGATTGGAAGAAATGGCGGAGAAGGATTATAAAGAGTTTTCTGCAAGTCTGATTCCGGGGGTGGAAAATATGCTCGGAATCCGTATTCCGATTCTGCGCGATATGGCAAAAAAGATAGCAAAAGAGGACTGGAAAAGCTGCATGGAATGGGAGGATACGGTCTATTTTGAAGAAACCATGCTGCAGGGGCTTGTTCTGGGCTATGCGAAGGCACCTGTTGAAGAAATCCTTGCCTATGCAAAAAAATTTATACCTAAAATTAATAACTGGTCAATCAATGATACTTTTTGTAATAACTTTAAAATGGCAAAAAAAGAACCCGAAAAGGTATGGGATTTTTTAATGTCCTACAAGGACAGCAGGGATGAATTTGAAACACGGGTGGTAGCTGTTATGCTGATGAGCCACTTTTTAACGGATGCTTATATTGACCGTGTGCTTACGGTGCTTGGCAACTTGCATACAGCCGGCTATTATACAACTATGGGTATTGCGTGGGCATATGCAACTGCGTGGGCGAAATATCCGGAAAAAACAAAGGAATACCTGCTAAGGCATCCTATTGATACGGAAACTTATCATAAAACGCTGCGAAAGTGCCTTGAATCCTATCGCATCTCGGATGAAGATAAAAATTGGATTCGTGAGGTGGAACTGATAAATGTAAGAAAACAGATGGAGGATGAATGAAAAACATTTGTCAACCGCATATTTCTGCGGTATAATCAAAAAAGTATTTGGCAGGAGGAGCAGATATGGAGCTTTTATCAGTAAGAGAAATTTTTCGTAACAAAGAGCAGTATTTAGATAAGGAAATTGAAATAGGCGGGTGGGTGCGCAGTATCCGTGATTCCAAGACATTTGGATTTATTGTATTAAATGATGGTACTTTTTTTGAACCGATCCAGGTCGTATATCACGACAGCATGGATAATTTTGCACAGATATCAAAACTGAACGTAGGTGCTGCATTGATTGTCAAGGGTACATTAGTGGCAACGCCACAGGCAAAGCAGCCGTTTGAAATTCAGGCAAAAGAAGTTTTGATAGAAGGAGAATCCACACCGGATTATCCTCTTCAGAAAAAACGTCATACGCTGGAATATCTTCGTACGATTACACATCTTCGTGCAAGAACCAATACATTTCAGGCGGTATTCCGTGTCCGCTCATTATGTGCATATGCGATTCATAAATTCTTTCAGGAAAGAGATTTTGTATATGTTCATACGCCACTTATTACCGGAAGTGACTGTGAAGGTGCCGGCGAAATGTTTCAGGTAACGACGATGGACCTTTCCAATGTTCCGAAGACAGAAGACGGAAGGGTAGACTTTTCGCAGGATTTCTTTAATAAACCCACCAATCTTACCGTAAGCGGACAGTTAAACGGTGAGACATATGCAATGGCATTCCGTAATATATATACATTCGGACCGACATTCCGTGCAGAGAATTCCAATACCACACGTCATGCGGCGGAATTCTGGATGATTGAGCCGGAAATTGCTTTTGCGGATTTAAAAGACGATATGATACTTGCAGAAAGCATGATTAAATATATTATCCGTTATGTACTTGAAAACGCGCCTGAGGAAATGGCATTTTTCAATAATTTCATTGATAAAGGTCTGATTGAAAGATTGGAAGGTGTTATGAATTCCGAATTTGGTCACGTTACTTATACGGAAGCAATTGAAATTTTGGAAAAGAACAATGACAATTTTGAATATAAAGTATTCTGGGGATGTGATTTGCAGACAGAACATGAACGTTATTTGACCGAAGAAGTATTTAAACGTCCCGTTTTCGTTACCGATTATCCGAAGGAAATCAAGGCATTTTATATGAAGCTGAACGAGGACGATAAGACGGTCGCAGCCATGGACTGTCTCGTTCCGGGCATCGGAGAAATTATCGGCGGCAGCCAGCGTGAAGATGATTATGAAAAACTGTCTGCACGTATGAAGGAGCTTGGTCTTAAGGAAGAAGATTATGATTTTTATCTGGACCTTCGTAAATACGGTTCTGCAAGACATGCAGGATTCGGACTCGGTTTTGAACGCTGTGTTATGTATCTGACCGGAATGGGTAATATCCGTGACGTAATTCCGTTCCCAAGAACCGTAAACAACTGTGAATTATAATAGACAGCAAAGAGGAGCCATATGAGCAGAATATTTATTCCCGAAGGCTATCACAGCCCTCAGCAGATTAAAGAAACAGAAATTGCGATTAAAGAAGTAAAAGATTATTTTGAGCGTGCACTTTCCGATGCATTGAATCTGACACGTGTATCGGCACCTCTTTTTGTAAAGCCGGAATCCGGTTTAAATGATAATCTGAATGGTGTGGAGCGTCCGGTTACATTCGGAATAAAAGAACAGAATGACACGGAGGTTGAAATTGTTCATTCTCTTGCCAAGTGGAAGCGTATGGCATTGAAAAAGTACGGTTTTTCTCATGGAGAAGGATTATATACCGATATGAGTGCCATCAGACGTGATGAAGAGACCGATAATATTCATTCCATTTATGTAGACCAATGGGACTGGGAAAAAATTATCGATAAGAGCGAGCGAAATGAAAAAACACTGCAGGAAACGGTATTCCGTATTTATATGGCGATTAAGCAGACAGAATACTACATGTGTGGAAAATACCACTTTATGGACCCGTTTCTGCCAAATGAGATTACATTTGTGACAACGCAGGAATTGGAAGACCGGTTCCCGGATAAGACACCGAAGGAAAGAGAAAATCTGATTACCAGAGAAAAAGGTGCGGTATTTCTTTCTAAAATCGGCGGAGCATTAAAGTCCGGAGAGCGTCATGACGGTCGTGCCCCCGATTATGATGATTGGGAATTAAATGGTGACATTCTTGTATATTATCCGGTACTTGATATGGCATTGGAGCTTTCATCCATGGGTATTCGCGTAGATGAAAAGTCCCTGGCAAGCCAGCTTAAAATTGCAGGCTGTGAGGATAGGGCAAAGCTGCCGTTCCAAAAGGATGTTTTGGAATGTAATCTGCCATACACAATCGGAGGAGGTATCGGGCAGTCACGAATCTGTATGTTCTTTTTACAGCGCGCCCATATCGGAGAGGTTCAGTCATCTATCTGGCCGGATGAAGTATATACATATGCAAAAGAGCATGGTGTAAATATTTTATAAATAAAAAAGTGTGGTTCGTTGGAATCGCACTTTTTTTACAAACCTCTTTCAAAAGCAGCATTTGCAACCCATAGTTGACAGATTTCCAAGCGCACTTGGTAGTTGTCAACCGGGCAAAATGCTATATTTTCACCATCAAAACAAGAAAAGCTTTTCTGAAATTATTGTAATTAGGTTCTGAGAGAGGAGAAAAAAATGATATTAGCAGATAAGATTATGATGTTACGTAAAAAATGCGGATGGTCACAGGAGGAACTGGCAGACCAGCTTGACATTTCAAGGCAATCCGTTTCCAAATGGGAGTCAGGCATGTCGATTCCGGATTTGGAAAAAATTGTAAAAATGAGTGCATTGTTTGGAGTAAGCACAGACTACTTATTAAAGGATGAAATAGAAGACGAGCTTCCGTCTGAAACTTTAGAAGCAGATAATGAAAGAAATCGTGTGGTATCTTTAGAAGAGGCAAATACATATATGAATCTGATACAGGATATATCTAAGAATATGGCACTTGCCATTTCGGTTTTGATTCTGTCACCTATTCCATTGCTTTTGCTGGGAGGCTTATCCGAGGTGTATCCTGATTTTATATCAGAGAACATGGCAGGCGGATTGGGGCTTGTCCTTCTGATGTGTATGGTAATTCTTGGTGTAGCACCGCTTATTTTAAATGGAATGCGTCTTTCCAAGTATGAATATCTTGAAAAAGAAATTTTTTCATTACAATATGGTGTAAGGGGCGTTGTAGAGAAGAAAAAAGCGGATTTTGAAGATACCTTCCGGAAAGCAATAGTCGGTGGCGTAAGTCTTTGTATTGCAAGTGTTATTCCGTTGTTTCTGTGTATGGGATTCTCTGAAGAGGATTTTGTTGCTGTATGCTGTGTATGTATTCTGCTTGTCGCGGTATCGGGAGGTGTATTCCTGTTTGTAAGCAGAGGAATGATATACGGAAGCTATACCAAGCTGCTTCAGGAAGGTGATTACGAGCCGGAGAAGAAAAAGAACAGTAAGCTGATTGGCAAGATTAGCAGTGTCTATTGGTGCAGCGTGACAGCCATCTATTTGTTTATAAGCTTCACACGAGGTTCATGGCATAGCAGTTGGATAATATGGCCGGTAGCCGGTGTATTATTTGCTGTTGTGGTGGGAATTGTAAATCTGATTAACAATAATCAGAATTAAATACATAAAAATGCATAACCATCCACACTATTTTTTATAAACAGAAAAATGATAATAAGGTATAAAATACCTCCGTTTACAGATACTAATTCCAACAATGGAAAGAAAAGTAAATGGAGGTTTTTTATATGAAAGCAACAGGAATTGTTCGACGAATAGATGATTTGGGCAGGGTAGTGATTCCGAAGGAAATTCGCCGCACATTACGGATACGTGAGGCAGACCCGCTTGAAATTTTTACAGACCGTGAAGGCGAGATTATATTAAAAAAATATTCGCCGATAGGGGAGATGAGTACCTTTGCAAAGCAGTATGCGGAAAGTCTTGCACAGGTCTCCGGACATATTGCACTGATAACGGACAGAGATCAGTTTATTGCTGTGTCAGGAGGAATGAAAAATCTGCTTTCCAAAAATATTTCAAATGAATTAGAGGATAAAATTGAAAAAAGGCAGGCGGTATTGTCCGGCAGAGGAGAACGAGGATTTATTGCTGTTGCAGAAGATGACGGAGGAGAGTATGTACAGGAGGCAATCTGCCCGATTATAAGTGAAGGGGATGTGATAGGCTCTGTTATTCTGCTGAATAATGATTCCAAAAAGAAAATGGGTGAGGTAGAGCAGAAGCTGATTCAGTCGGCAAGCGGATTTCTCGGAAGACAGATGGAGCAGTAAGAAATTCATTACTGTTTTTAACGAAGAAATACAGTAATTATAAAAATAAAGAGGCGCTGCATTAATGCATGCGCCTCTTTATTTTTATCCATTATCGTCTCGGAATTCTTCCCATCTGTTCCAATAAATCTATTTTAATGTCATAGAGCTTAGCAGAAAGGTCAACATACATCTGATGCGGGTTAATAAGACGCCTTGTTTCATCCCATAAGGTATTCAGCTCCTTTTGGCAGTATTCGCGGATATCCATGACCTTTGGCGATTCGTATACGCATTTGCCGTTTAGGAATACAGGAACAAGCATCTCTCGAAGAGTATATGTGCCGGGCTCCATTCTCGTTTTTTTCCACGGCTCTGTCGGGTCAAATAAAAGAAGCGGCTTGGATTCTTCAAATACTTCATCGACCAGACAAATCAAATCGGCTTTAATCTTTCCGGTCTCTTTTTCGTATACACGATAGATGGTTTTATTGCCGGGATTTGTGATTTTTTCCGTATTCTCGGAAAGTTTAATTTTGGGAACAAAAACACCGTCTTCATTTTGAATGGCGGCAAGTTTATATACTCCGCCAAAGGACGGCCAATCCTTAGAGGTAATAAGGTTAGTCCCTACACCCCATGAGGTTATTGTTGCCCCCTGTGCTTTTAAGCTGTCAATTAAAAACTCGTCCAAATCATTGGAAGCAGATATAACGGCATCTGTAAATCCTGCCGCATCCAGCATTCTCCGGGCTTTTTTTGATAAATAAGCGAGATCGCCGCTGTCTAAACGTATGCCGTAATTTTTCAATTCGATACCGGACCGGCGCATTTCCGTAAAAACGCGGATTGCATTCGGCACACCGGACTTCAGTGTATCATAAGTATCTACCAATAAAGTACATGCATTCGGATACATCTCTGCATAGGTCTTAAAGGCTGTATATTCATCCGGAAAACTCATAATCCAGCTATGCGCATGTGTGCCCTTGACAGGGACATCAAATAATTGTCCGGTCAGTACGTTGCTTGTGCCGACACAACCGCCTATTACGGCCGCTCTTGCACCGTATGTTCCGGCGTCCGGACCCTGAGCACGTCTTAAACCGAATTCCATGATGCCGTCGCCCTTTGCAGCATAGCAGACACGGGAAGCCTTGGTGGCAATCAGACTCTGGTGATTGATAATATTAAGTATTGCCGTTTCGATTAACTGGGCCTCCATAATCGGAGCAATGACCTTTATCATCGGCTCACGAGGGAACATAACACTTCCCTCCGGAATAGCATAAATATTACCGGAAAAATGAAAGTCACTTAAGTATTGCAGGAAGTCTTCTTCAAAAATCCCAAGACTCCTTAAATAATCAATATCCTCCTTGCCAAAATGAAGGTGGTTAATGTAGTTTATTACCTGTTCTAAGCCGGCACATATGGAATAACCGCTGTTCATCGGATTATTCCGGAAAAATGCATCAAAGATAACAGTTTCATTGCGGTCTTTATGCTTAAAATAGCCCTGCATCATTGTGAGCTCATAAAGATCGGTCATTAATGTCAGATTTTGTCTGTCCATAAAGAAGACCTCCGTTTTTCGTGTAAAAGTTATGTAAATGCCGGAAGCATTTATCATTAGGTAGAATACCACCTAAAGGATGGCATTAAACAAATAATACGGTATTCAGCAAAAAAAATCAATGATTTTACAAATGTAAAGACAATGAAAACAACGAAAAACAATGAAAAAAGATCTTAGAAAAGTATTGACATACTGTACGTGACACTGTATGATAATAATCAAACATAGGTGTGTGATACACTGTATTGCATATCGTACATAGTTGCGCGTATTACACTGTGTAAAAGGAAGGAGTAAAAGACAATGAATTATGATGAAGTGGTGTCCGGACTGATACAGGAGTTTCGACGAGGAACTCTGATTATGCTGGTCCTAAGCCAGCTTAAGAAACCAATGTACGGATATAATCTGGTTAAGATTCTGGAGGAGGCAAGTATTCCCATAGAAGGTAATACATTGTATCCTCTGATGAGGCGTTTGGAGAGTCAGGGACTATTAAAGAGCGAATGGGAGACGGATGGAGCAAAGCCGCGAAAATACTACATGATTACGGAAGACGGAACGGTTGTACTTGAAAAAATAAAGAAGTATTGGATGGAGCTTTCTTCCAATATCAGTAGACTTTTGGAAGAATAAGGAGGTAAAGTATATGAAGACAGTAGAAGGACATAACAATATGCAGTCTCAGGAATTGATTGAACGATATATTTACGCTGTTACGCGTCACATAAGAAAAGAAGAACGTGAGGATATTGCAAAAGAACTCCGTTCCATTATTGCAGATATGCTGGAAGAGAGAATGGGAGAAGAATATTCCGGGGAATCTTCCGAAATGCCGGATGAGGAAACCGTGAAGGCAGTTCTGGAAAGTCTCGGCAGTCCGCAGGAGTTATATGAAAAATACAGCTCAGACGGAAAGGACTGTTTAATAGGTGCACCTTATTATGGTGTTTACAAATATATCATGAAAATTGTTTTGGGCTGTGTTATATTTGGAATGGTAATTGCGCATTTGGTTATAAGCATTACGGAGACGGTAAGCTTTTATGAGATTATGGCAAGACTGGCAGGTGTAATTCTGGGCGGAGCATTATTTTCTTTTGCGTTTGTAACACTGATATTTGCGATTTTCTATCACAAAGGTATAAAAATGGATAACATATTTGATTCGCTTGATAATCTGCCGAAGTTGCCTGAGAAAAATGCCAAAATATCAAGGTTGTCGTCCGGCTTCGGGATTGCTTTTTCGATAATCTTCTGGATATTATTTCTGGCATGTCCGCAGATACTTTGCATGTTTGATGGTAATACAGGAGAAATGATTCCGATTTTTTCAGTGGAATATATTCAAAAAACATGGTACCTTATTGTATTATTTGCATTGCTGGGCATTATACGTGAAAGTGTAAAGCTGATTGATGCAAGATACTCAAAGCGTCTGCTTGTTGTAACGGCAGTAGTGGATATAGTATCAGCAATGCTTTGCATTGGCTGGCTTAAAAACCCTGCCATTATAAATGCAGACTTTGCTGCTTCCGTGTCCGGGCTATTTGCGGAAGGAATGATTAATACACTAATGCTACACTTTAATTATTTCTTCTTGGGATGTATTTTATTTGCCCTCATTCTGGATTTGGCGGTTACTGTTTCAAAAACAGACTATTCCAAGTAGACTAGGAGTGTTTTGTTTTATGATTTCATTGACAAATACACTATTTGAGCTATATAATAGCGAAAGAATAAAAAAAGACTATGACGAAGACAGTACCTGTTTTTGAAGGCCACAGAGAGTCCGTATCAGGTGGGAGCGGATGCTGATAGAAAATATGGGAATATCACTTCCGAGTTGCCGGCTGAAAGGAGACGAGTAAGCGCAGGCCGGGTCTTCCCCGTTAACAGAAGAGCGTATCATTTTAATTAATTGTACGGTGTATTGGGTGGTATAACGAGCTGACTAAAACCTCGTCCTTTTACAAGGATGGGGTTTATTTATTTGAAAGAAAGGAAAACGCTATGTATCAGAAAGTTGACGCGAGCCTGAACTTCGTAGACCGGGAAAAAGAAACCTGTAAGTTCTGGCAGGAAAACAAAATTTTTGAAAAAAGTATGGAAAACCGTAAAGACGGTCCGACCTATACATTTTATGACGGGCCTCCGACAGCAAACGGCAAACCGCACATCGGCCATGTTTTAACACGTGTTATTAAAGATATGATTCCGAGATACCGCACGATGAAGGGCTATATGGTGCCGAGAAAGGCCGGATGGGATACACATGGTCTTCCGGTTGAACTCGAGGTCGAGAAATTACTCGGGCTTGACGGAAAAGAACAGATTGAAGAGTATGGATTAGATCCGTTTATTGACAAATGTAAGGAAAGTGTCTGGAAATATAAAGGTATGTGGGAGGATTTCTCCGGTACAGTCGGTTTTTGGGCAGATATGAATGACCCGTATGTTACATACCATGATAACTTTATCGAGTCTGAGTGGTGGGCATTAAAAGAAATCTGGGACAAAGGCTTATTATACAAAGGATTTAAGATTGTTCCTTACTGTCCTCGCTGCGGAACCCCTCTTTCTTCCCACGAGGTGGCACAGGGATATAAGGCAGTAAAAGAACGCTCCGCAGTAGTGCGTTTTAAGGTAAAAGATGAGGATGCACACTTTTTGGCATGGACCACAACTCCGTGGACACTGCCTTCAAACGTTGCACTTTGTGTGAATCCGAACGAGACTTATGTGAAAGTAAAAGCGGCAGACGGCTATACCTATTATATGGCAGAAGCTCTGCTTGATAAGGTGCTTGGTGATTTGGCAGAGGAAGATAAACCGGCATATGAGGTTTTAGAATCCTATAAAGGTACGGATTTGGAATACAAGGAATATGAGCCGTTATTTGCCTGCGCCGGTGAATCAGCAGCAAAACAGCATAAGAAGGGTCATTTTGTAACCTGTGACAATTACGTTACAATGACAGACGGTACCGGTATTGTTCATATTGCACCTGCATTTGGTGAAGATGATGCACAGGTTGGAAGAAAATATGACCTTCCGTTCGTACAGTTTGTAAACGGTAAGGGTGAAATGACAGAAGAAACTCCTTATTCCGGCAAATTTGTCAAGGATGCAGACCCGGATGTATTAGTCGATTTGGATAAAGAAGGAAAATTATTCAGTGCGCCGAAGTTTGAGCATGATTACCCGTTCTGCTGGAGATGCGATACACCTTTGATTTACTATGCGCGTGAGTCATGGTTTATCAAAATGACAGCTGTTCGTGACGATTTGGTTCGTAACAATAAAACGGTAAACTGGATTCCGGAATCCATCGGAGAAGGCCGTTTCGGTAATTGGCTTGAAAATATTCAGGACTGGGGAATTTCCCGTAACCGTTATTGGGGAACTCCTTTAAATATCTGGGAATGTGAAGACTGCGGTCATCAGGAAGCAATCGGCTCCCGTGCCCAGTTAGAAGAAATGAGTGACAATCCCGCGGCGAAAACGGTAGAATTACACAGACCGTATATTGATGAAATCACATGTACCTGTCCGAAGTGCGGTAAGACAATGAAGCGTGTGCCGGAAGTAATTGACTGTTGGTTTGACTCAGGAGCAATGCCGTTTGCACAGCATCATTATCCGTTTGAAAATAAAGAGCTGTTTGAGGCACAGTTCCCGGCACAGTTTATTTCCGAAGCTGTTGACCAGACTCGTGGCTGGTTCTATTCCTTAATGGCAGAATCTACACTGTTATTTAATAAGGCACCGTTTGAAAACGTAATCGTATTGGGACATGTGCAGGATGAAAACGGACAGAAGATGAGTAAGTCGAAGGGAAATGCCGTTGATCCGTTTGATGCATTGGAGACCTACGGAGCAGATGCGATTCGTTGGTATTTCTATATCAACTCCGCACCGTGGCTGCCGAACCGTTTCCATGGCAAGGCGGTTGTGGAAGGTCAGCGTAAATTTATGGGTACCCTTTGGAATACCTATGCATTCTTTGTACTGTATGCCAATATTGATAACTTTGATGCAACACAGTATAAACTGGAATATGATAAGCTTTCCGTAATGGATAAGTGGCTTCTGTCAAAAATGAATACCATGGTAAAACTGGTAGATGAAAATCTCGAAAATTACCGTATTCCGGAAGCAGCCAGAGTATTACAGGATTTCGTAGATGAAATGAGTAACTGGTATGTAAGACGCGGCAGAGAACGCTTCTGGGCAAAGGGTATGGAGCAGGATAAGATTAATGCTTATATGACTCTGTATACGGCACTTGTGACGGTTTCTAAAGCAGCAGCACCGATGATTCCGTTTATGACGGAGGAAATTTACCAGAATCTTGTAAGAAGTCTGGATAAGAATGCGCCCGAGAGTATCCATCTATGTGATTTCCCTGCTGTAGATGAAGCAATGATTGATAAGAAGCTGGAAGAAGCTATGGAAGCGGTTTTGAAAATCGTTGTTATGGGTCGTGCATGTCGTAATACGGCTAACATTAAGAATCGGCAGCCAGTCGGTACCATGTTTGTAAAAGCGCCTTTCACACTTTCTGATTTTTATAAAGAAATCATTGAAGATGAGCTGAATGTAAAGTCAGTCATTTTCACGGAGGATGTAAGAGATTTTACCACATACACCTTCAAACCGCAGCTTAAGACAGTCGGCCCTAAGTATGGCAAGCATCTAGGCTTTATCCAGAAGAGTCTTGCGGCGCTTGACGGAAACAGCGCAATGGATGATTTGAAATCAAACGGCGCAATCGTATTGGATGATAACGGAACATCTATTTCGCTGGCTGAAGAGGATTTGTTAATTACAATGGTTCAGAAGGAAGGCTTTGTAACAGAAGCAGATAACACCGTAACGGTAGTTATGGATACAAAACTCTCTGAGGAACTGATTGAAGAGGGCTTTGTATATGAAATCATCAGCAAGATTCAGACCATGCGTAAGGATGCTGATTTTGAGGTAATGGACCATATCAAGGTATCTGTCCTTCAGAATAAGAAGCTTGCAGAAATTGTAAAGAAAAACGAAGAAAGCATTGCAACAAAGGTTTTGGCTGACAGCTTTGACTTTGATGCAGAGTATTCTGTTAAGAAAGAATGGAATGTTAACGGAGAAAGTGTTACAATTTCTATTGAAAAACGAGTATGATAAAAACACATGGAACACCTGGCAGCCTGTCAGGTGTTCAAGTGGTATTTAAAGGAAGAGGAGAACATTATGAAGAAAAAGGCGGCAATAGCTAGATTCGACAAGGAACTATTCAAACGCAGTGTCCTGTACAATGTTAAGACCTTATATCGTAAAACACTTGAGGAAGCGACTGAACAGCAGATTTTTCAGGCAGTGTCTTATGCGATTAAAGATGTAATTGTGGATAGTTGGATGGATACGCAGAAAGCGTTTGAGGAAGAGGACCCGAAGATGGTTTATTACATGTCCATGGAATTTTTGATGGGACGTGCTTTGGGAAACAACCTGATTAACCTGAAAGCTTATAAGGATGTGGAAGAGGCATTGGATGAGCTGGGTGTGGATTTGAATGTTGTGGAAGACCAGGAACCCGATGCCGCCTTAGGTAACGGAGGCTTGGGAAGATTGGCAGCATGTTTCCTTGATTCACTTGCGACACTTGGTTATGCCGCATACGGCTGCGGTATCCGTTATCGTTATGGTATGTTTAAGCAGCAGATTCGCGATGGTTATCAGATTGAAGTTCCGGATCATTGGCTGGAAAACGGCAATCCGTTTGAACTGCGTCGTCCGGAATATACAAAAGAAGTAAAATTCGGCGGATATATCCGTGTTTCCATGGATGAGAACGGAAGAAGCGTATTTACACAGGAAAATTACCAGTCTGTGAAAGCGGTTCCTTATGATATTCCGATTGTGGGCTACGGTAACGGTATCGTGAATACCCTTCGTATCTGGGATGCCGAGCCGATAGAATGCTTCCAGTTGGATTCCTTTGACAAGGGAGATTACCAGAAAGCGGTTGAACAGGAAAATCTGGCACGTAATATTGTTGAAGTATTATATCCGAATGACAATCATTATGCCGGAAAAGAATTACGTTTAAAACAGCAGTATTTCTTTATCTCAGCCTCCGTACAGGAAGCAGTGGCAAAATATATGCGTAAGCATGATGATGTGCGTAAATTATATGAAAAAGTTACATTCCAGCTAAACGATACACATCCTACTGTTGCGGTAGCAGAGCTCATGCGTATTTTAATGGATGAATACGGCTTAACATGGGATGAAGCATGGGAGGTAACAACCAAAACCTGTGCTTACACAAACCATACCATTATGGCAGAGGCGTTGGAAAAATGGCCGATTGAACTGTTTTCAAGACTTCTTCCGCGTGTATATCAGATTGTGGAAGAAATCAACAGAAGATTTATTATTGAGATTGAAAGCCGCTATCCGTATTCAACCGGTATTACACAGGAAAAAATCAAAAAGATGGCAATCATATACGACGGACAGGTCAAAATGGCGCATCTTGCCATTGTAGCCGGCTTCTCCGTAAACGGTGTGGCAAGACTGCATACCGAGATTTTAAAAAATCAGGAATTGAAGGATTTCTACGAAATGATGCCGGAAAAATTCAACAACAAGACAAACGGTATTACTCAGAGAAGATTTTTACTTCACGGCAATCCGCTTTTGGCTGATTGGGTAACGGCACATATCGGAGATGATTGGATTACGGATTTAAGCCATATAAACCGTCTTAAGGTTTATGCAGACGATGAAAAATGCAGACAGGAGTTTATGAATATTAAGTATCAGAATAAGGTCCGTCTTGCAAAATATATTTTAGAGCACAATGGTGTTACCGTTGACCCGCGTTCTATTTTTGATGTGCAGGTTAAGAGACTTCATGAATATAAGAGACAGCTTCTTAATATCCTTCATGTAATGTATCTTTACAATCAGATTAAAGAGCATCCGGAGATGGAGTTCTATCCGAGAACGTTTATTTTCGGGGCAAAAGCGGCAGCAGGCTACCGCAATGCCAAGCTGACGATTAAACTTATTAATGCAGTTGCTGACGTAGTAAATAATGATGCTTCCATAAACGGTAAGCTGAAGGTTGTCTTTATTGAAAATTATCGTGTATCAAATGCAGAATGGATTTTTGCGGCCGCAGACGTTTCGGAGCAGATTTCAACTGCAAGTAAAGAAGCTTCCGGAACCGGTAACATGAAGTTCATGTTAAACGGTGCATTGACACTGGGTACGATGGATGGTGCAAATGTTGAGATTGTGGAAGAAGTCGGAGAAGAAAATGCAATTATCTTCGGATTAAGCTCTGATGAAGTCATTGCTTATGAAAAGAATAAAAACTATAATCCGATGGATATCTTTAATAACGACCCGGAAATCCGTCAGGTATTAATGCAGCTTGTAAACGGCACATATGCACCACAGGATGCGGAATTGTTCAGACCGCTGTATAATTCATTGTTAAATACAAAGGATACATCTGTAGCAGACAGATACTTTATCTTGAAGGATTTCCGTTCTTATGCGGATGCACAGAAGCGTGTGGAAGCCTTCTATAAGGATGAGACTGCATGGGCAAGAAGCGCAATCTTAAACGTGGCATGCAGCGGAAAATTCACGTCAGACCGTACGATTCAGGAATATGTAGATGATATCTGGCACTTAGATAAGGTGGTACTTAAAAAATAGTGAGACAATGACCGCAAGGAGGAGTAATCAGATGGTTTCATTGATGGAAACAGGCGCATATCTTGTTAACGGGACAGAAATCGTACCGGAAACAGCAGATGCGGCGGCTCTTATTAAGAGCAAAACAGGATTAGATGTCGTAAAAGAAGAGGCATTAAAGAATACAATTGCTTATGGCATTTTGAAAAGCCATAATACATCCGATAACATGGACAAGTTAAGAATCAAATTTGACAAATTGACTTCCCATGACATTACCTTTGTAGGTATTATCCAGACGGCGCGGGCTTCAGGACTTGAGAAGTTCCCGATTCCGTATGTATTAACCAACTGTCACAATTCACTTTGTGCGGTAGGGGGTACAATTAATGAAGATGACCATATGTTTGGTCTTACATGTGCAAAAAAATACGGCGGCATTTATGTTCCGCCTCATCAGGCAGTGATTCACCAGTTTGCAAGGGAAATGCTTGCGGGCGGCGGTAAAATGATACTTGGTTCTGACTCTCATACACGTTACGGAGCTCTGGGTACTATGGCAATGGGCGAAGGCGGACCGGAACTTGTAAAACAGTTATTAAACCAGACATATGATATTGACAGACCGGGAGTTGTCGGTATTTACCTGACAGGAGAGCCGATGCATGGCGTAGGCCCTCAGGACGTTGCAATTGCTCTGATTGGTGCTGTTTTTGCAAACGGTTATGTAAAGAATAAAGTATTGGAATTTGTCGGACCGGGTGTTGCCGCCTTAAGCGCGGATTTCCGTATCGGAATCGATGTTATGACAACAGAGACAACATGTCTTTCTTCTATCTGGCAGACAGATGAGGAAATTGAAAAATTCTATGAAATTCATGGAAGAAAAGAAGATTATGCGCTTCTTACACCGGGACAGGTGGCTTATTATGATAAGTTCATTACAATTGACCTTTCTGCCATTAAGCCGATGATAGCCATGCCGTTCCACCCAAGCAATGCGTATACGATTGAAGAGGTGAATGCAAACCTCACGGATATCCTTCATGAAGTAGAGGAAAGAGCAAAGGTAAGCTTCGGAGATAAGATTGAGTATTCTCTGCAGGATAAAATTCGTAACGGTAAATTATATGTAGACCAGGGCGTTATTGCAGGTTGTGCAGGCGGCGGATTTGAAAACATCTGTGCAGCGGCAGACATCTTAAAAGGACATTACATTGGTGCAGATGAATTCACATTGAATGTATATCCGGCTTCCACTCCGATTTATATGGAATTAATGAAGAACGGATGCGCAGCAACACTCCTTGAAACCGGTGCCATCTTAAAAACAGCATTCTGCGGGCCATGCTTCGGTGCAGGCGATACACCGGCTAATAATGCATTCAGTATCCGCCATTCAACAAGAAACTTCCCGAACAGAGAAGGCTCTAAGATTCAGAGCGGACAGATTGCTTCCGTTGCGCTTATGGATGCACGTTCCATTGCGGCAACCGCAGCAAATAAGGGGTATTTAACACCGGCTACTGATTTTGACGGTAGATTTGAGACATATCAGTATCATTTTGACGAGAAGATTTATGCAAACCGTGTATTTGATTCTAAGGGTGTGACAGATTCGTCTGTAGAAATCAAATTCGGTCCGAACATTAAAGACTGGCCGGCGATGAGTGAGCTTCCGAATAACTTAGTGCTTCGTGTTGTTTCCGAAATTCATGATCCGGTTACAACAACAGATGAATTGATTCCTTCTGGTGAGACATCTTCTTACCGTTCCAATCCGTTAGGGCTTGCTGAGTTTACATTATCCAGAAAAGACCCGGAATATGTAGGGCTTGCAAAGGATATGCAGAAAGCACAGACGGCTCTTATGGAAAATAAGGACGTATTTGCCGCTAAACCGGAATTAAAAGAGGTTGTAGAAACAATTGAAAAAGAATTTCCGGGGGCAAGAGCAGAGGGAATCGGCTATGGTTCCACTATCTTTGCCGTGAAACCGGGGGATGGCTCAGCACGAGAGCAGGCTGCAAGCTGCCAGAAGGTATTAGGCGGATGGGCAAATATCGCAAATGAATATGCGACAAAGAGATACCGCTCCAACCTGATTAACTGGGGCATGCTTCCGCTCCTTATTAAAGAGGGAGACCTTCCGTTTGAGCGGTTAGACTATATTTTCCTTCCGGATATTCGTAATGCAGTGGAAGAAAAAGCAGATGTTATAAAGGCTTATTGTGTTGCTGACGGTAGTCTGAAAGCATTTGAAATGACACTGGGAGACTTGACAAACGAGGAACGTCAAATTATCTTGGATGGTTGTTTGATTAACTACAATAGAGTCTGATTATTAAATACAGATTAAACAAATGGGGCTTCTGCAAAGACAGAAGTCCCATTTACTATAAAGTTTTTAAAAATATTGCCGATATATCAAGTACAAGCGAAGGCCGCGCTTAAAATTTGAGCCACGGATGGCATATGTCAGGACAGGAGGTTCGGACACATGCTATTTTTTTGTCCTTTTTGGTTCACGGACGATGATAAGAGGGGTGGAGAAAGGAGCTTTATTGATTATTAATTCCTCAAATGTAGGAATGGAATCTGCCAGAACATATCGTTCTAGTACAACAAGGAAGTTATCTCTGTCCGCAAATGCTGTTATGTATTCTTTTGCGGATAATGCGTTAGGAAATCAGGAACTGCCCGGAGGTAATTCGGAAGAGTTGTTAGAAACAGGCAGGGAAAATGCCGACGCAGCTGAGAAACAAACGAAAGAAAATACCAATGCAACAGAAAAACAGGCAAAAGAGGATGCAATGGCAAAATTAAAGAGCACATCCTCATCTGCTATCGACAGAATCCGCGAAATTTCCAATGGGTCAGAAACAAAATCGATTGAACGCATCAGACAAAGATGTATTTTATACTTATGGGAGTTGTTTTTTGGTAAAGAACGGGCATCCAGAATGTCCGAAGACTATGCTTTTGAAGAAAGCGGTGTAGAACTTGCGCAGCCGCGTGAATTAAAGGTAATACAGCTTTCTGCAACGGAAGAGTACTCTTTTTCTGAAACCGAAACAATGGATTTTTCTACAACCGGAACGGTCAAAACCGCAGACGGCCGCGAAATTTCGTTTCATATGAATGTCGGAATGAGCCGTAGCTTTTCAGAGTATTATAAAAGAGAGGGCATAGAAATTGCGGCAATGTGTGACCCACTTGTGATTAATCTGGATGATAATGTGGTTGGTCTTTCCGATCAGAAATTTTTCTTTGATTTGGATGCGGACGGAACGGAAGAAGAAATTTCTACGTTGGAAACCGGCAATGCATTCCTTGCACTTGACCGAAATCAGGATGGAAGAATAAATGACGGTTCGGAACTGTTTGGCGCAAAGAGCGGAGACGGGTTTGGAGAGCTTGCAGTCTTTGATGAAGACGGGAATGGCTGGATTGATGAAAATGATTCCGTGTTTGAAAAATTAAAAATCTGGATAAAAGATGATTCCGGAGAAGATAAGCTGTACACCCTAAAGGAAAAGGGGTTAGGTGCAATTTATCTCGGAAGTGCATCTACCGATTATACACTACGTTCCGACACAACATTACAGGTTAACGGTGCAATCCGCAGAAGCGGTGTGTTCCTATATGAAAATGGTATGGCGGGAAGTATTGCCCATGTAGATATAGCAAAACGTGCATACGAGAGCGCGTAGTGAAATTGAAATTTTTATTTTAAAAACATCTGCATAAAGTTATCCCTTACGGAAAAACTATCTTTATAGAATGGAGGGATAATAATGCGAAATCGACACAATCCAAAAAAGGAAAAATTTATTATGCTGGCTTCCAGCCTGCTTGTTTTATCTGCCCTGACTCTTACAGGAGTATATGTAAAAGAAAGAACGCGTATTCAGAATGAAAATTCTGCAAAGCTGTCAAAGGCAGAAACGGAAGAGGAAACCGAACAGAAAGCGGAAAACAGCTCACCTGTGAATGTGGGAACTGCCGTTAATCCGGGTGTAAAGGAAGATGCGCTTGAAAGCGATTTCGGGAGCTATCAGAGCCGTATAGAGGTTGAAAAAGAAAAAACGGAGAATACGCCTGATTCTAAATCTGCAGTGGAGGAAGAAACAAAGAAAACCTCCGTTTCAGCTCCAACACTTTCTTTCTCACAGGAGGAAGGCCTGATATGGCCGATTGTAGGAAAAGTGCTGATTAATTACAGCATGGATAAAACGGTTTATTTTCCGACCTTAGAGCAGTATAAATATAATCCTGCAATTATGATTTCCGCTACAGAGGGAGAAAATATTTCCGCAGCGGCAGACGGAAGAGTCAACAGTGTATTTCATGATGCCCAATTTGGAAATTGTATCAGTGTAGACCTTGGAGACGGCTTTGAGATTACCTACGGACAACTGGGTAATATTTCGTTTAAAGAAGGCGACTACATGCAAGCAGGTGATATTATCGGAACGGTAGCATCACCTACAAAGTATTTTTCCAAAGAAGGACCAAACGTGTATTTTAAATTAACAAAAGATGGGGAACCATGCGACCCATTAAACCGCATGTCATAAAAGATTGTATCTTTACCGTAAATTCTGATGTGTTATAATGATAGAAAGAATTTCGGAGGATGCAGAAAATTGGAAAGAAGAGTCTGGCTGTTTTACATTTTTATATGTTGTCTGTTTTGCCCGGCCTGCGTGACTTCGCAGGATAAGTCAGAACCGGTTTCAACGGTTCCTTTGGAGCAGGACACATTGGAAATGGAGCCGGACTTTTCTTATGAGATAACAGAGCAGCTTCCTCATATTCTGGTTGACCAAACGGGATATCAGAGTATGGATAAAAAGATTGCTTTTTTTTATGGAAATGAGTTGGAGGAAAACTTTGAGATTCGGAATGAGAAAACGGAGGAAACAGTATATACCGGGCTGCTTCATAAAGTAAAGGAGGAAGACGGAAAAACTCTTTACAGCGGTACCTTTACTGATTTTACGAAGGAAGGATGTTATTATCTGCATCACAATAAAATCGGAGATTCCTATGCTTTTTCAATAGAAAAAAATATTTACTCCCGTCAGTATACGGATTTAAATAAGATGCTCCTTAAACAGGAACATGAAAATGTCGGCAGTCTCGCCTATATGCTTGCCAATTGCATGTTTATTAAAGAAATGTTTCAGGATGCATGGATAAATGCTTCCTTTATTCATACGAAAACCGCACTGCTTTTAAATTCACAGGATGCAAAAACCGGTGCATTTTATAGTGAGATATTGACGGAACCGGTAGCTTTTGAAACATATGAGGGCACGATATCGCTGTCAACAACAGCGCAGATGGCCGGTGTTCTGGCACAATACTCCTATATATACAGAGAAGACAAAGATACTCTTTTAGCCGGGCAATGTTTACAGGCGGCGCAGAAAGCATATCGGTATGTAGAAAAATATCGTGACAATACGGATACGGATGCATGGTATTTTGCAGCCGTTCAGCTATATCGTGCAACAGGGCAGTATAAATACCGTAATGCGATTAGGGAGTATGATACACTTTCTGAGGAATCACGAAGCAGTACACCTCAGGGATATACAATGCTTGCCGATTTTACATATCTCGCAACGCCTTATGCTACGGATTATAAAAGATGTACCGGACTTTTAGATGCCTATATCGAGAGAGCACAGAATATTTCAGCAAATTCTTTCAGAGAGAACTTTTACGTTCCGTCAAATATTGATACAATGAGTAATAAAGAGATTTTGGATGATATGTTTGTGCTGGGTGTGGTAAATCATGTGCTTTCAGGGCAGGAATATGCCGGTATTCAGAAAAATTATATTCATTACTTATCCGGTATAAACAGAAAGTGTAAAAACTATTTGTCAAAGGATATTGTGTTCTCGGAAACCGATAAGGGAAATGAATGGTCGGATGCGGTTGAATTATTAGTAATTTACAGTAATCTTTATTCATAATAATAAAAACAAAGCTCAGCGTAAAGATTAACATAAAGAGAAAGGTTTGGTTAGTATTATGAAAATTGTTGTATTAGCTGGAGGAACCAGCACAGAAAGAGATGTATCGCTTGTTACGGGAAAAAATGTCTGGCAGGCTCTTGTTTCAAAAGGACATCAGGTTGTGCTTTTGGATGTATATCTGGGCTACGAGGGAGATACTTCCGATATCTTTAACCGCGATGTTGACTGGATTGCACAGGTGGGGAATATTACGGCGGAATGCCCCGATTTGAACGCAGTGAAAGCATTGCGAAAAGATGGAGAAAAGAATTTCTTCGGACCGAATGTGCTTACAATCTGTCAGGAAGCAGATGTGGTATTTATGGCACTTCATGGTGAATGCGGCGAGGATGGGAAAATTCAGGCAGCATTTGATTTATTCGGAATACATTATACGGGAACCGACTCAGTGAGTTCGGCAATCTGCATGGATAAAGCCATTACAAAGGACATATTTAAGGCATATGATATACCTACACCGCAGGGCGTGCATTTCACAAAGGAAAACCCGATTACGGAGCCAATAGCCCTGCCGTGTGTTGTAAAAGCATGCCGTGGAGGTTCCAGTATTGGTGTAAGCATTGCGGTTACTAAAGAAGAATACCATAGGGCGCTTGAGGATGCATTACGGTATGATGATAAGGTTGTAGTTGAGCAATACATAAAAGGAAGGGAGTTTTCTGTAGGGGTAATAGACGGGAAGGCATTGCCGATTATTGAAATCGCTCCGATTTGTGGATTCTACGATTATAAAAATAAATACCAGGCAGGCTCTGCAGTGGAAACATGTCCCGCGGATATTCCGGAAAATATTACAAAAGAAATGCAGAAATGTGCCGAGAAGGCATATTGTGCACTTCGTCTGAAAAACTATGCGCGATTGGACTTCATGATGGATGAGAACGGTAATTTCTATTGTTTAGAGGCAAATACATTACCGGGAATGACAAGTACCTCTCTTCTTCCGCAGGAGGCGGCTGCTGTCGGAATCGGATTTGAGGATTTGTGTCAGAAAATTGTAGATATGGCATTGTAGGAAAAGTTCTCCAATCTTTAAGTGCAGTTATAGGTGTACTTTTCAAATCAAATTCAGAGAGGTTATTTGTATGACAGGAATGACTTTAGAAGCAGTTGCTGCTTCATGCGGCGGAAAGCTGTATGCAACAGGGTCTGCTGATAGTGAAACGACAGCAACTGTGGCAGGAGTTGAGCTGGATTCACGTAAATTACAGAAAGGATATCTGTTTATTGCAACGAAAGGAGAGCGTGTAGACGGGCATACCTTTATTCCACAGGCGTTTGAAAAGGGCTGCCTGGGTGTAGTATGCGAAAAACTGCCCGAAAACCCGGCGGGTCCCTGTATTTTGGTAAAAGACAGCTTTAAGGCTTTACAGGATATTGCGTCATATTACAGAGAACAGTTAGAAATCAAAGTAGTGGGGATTACCGGAAGCGTTGGTAAGACCAGCACAAAAGAGGTTATCGCCTGTACATTGGCACAAAAATACTGTGTATTAAAGACAGAAGGAAATTATAATAATGAAATCGGACTGCCTTTGACGATTCTGAGAATTCGGGATGAGCATCAGGTGGCAGTGCTTGAAATGGGAATTAATCATTTCGGAGAAATGCATCGTTTAAGCCAAATTGCAAAGCCGGATGTATGTGTCATTACCAATATCGGTCAATGTCATCTGGAATATTTAAAGGATCGAGACGGAATTTTGAAAGCAAAAACTGAAATATTTGACTTCATGAACCCGAAGGGTATTGTATGCTTAAACGGTGATGACGATAAACTCTGTACCGTTAAAGAGGTGCACGGAAAACGCCCCGTATTCTTCGGAAAAGGAGAAAACTGTGATATTCGTGCAGTTGAAGTGGAAAATTACGGGTTGGAAGGCTCTGCTGCATTTGTAGAAGAAAATAATCAGGCAGAAAATAATGAACTCTGGCAGATTAAAATCCATGTGCCGGGCGAGCATATGATACTGAATGCCATGGCGGCTGTTACAGTCGGAACAGTATTGGAGCTGACCCATAATCAAATAAAAGAGGGAATCGCCCGGGCAGAATCCATAGGAGGAAGAAGCCATATTCTTCGCGATGAAAAGCTGACTGTTATAGATGACTGCTACAATGCGAATCCGGTTTCTATGAAAGCCTCTATTGAACTTCTGGATACGGCAAGGACGCGAAAGGTTGCCATACTCGGGGATATGTTTGAACTCGGTGAGGACGAGAAAAAGCTTCACTACGAAGTAGGAAGCTTTGTTGCACAAAAAAGTATAGATGTTGTTATCTGTATCGGAGCTTTATCGGAAGAAATCTATAAAGCGGTAAAAGCAGGCGGTGGGCTTTGCTGTTATTATCCTGAGAAAAAGGAAATGATAGCAGATATAAGCCGGCTTATTATACCGGGAGATACGATCCTGATTAAAGCCTCGCACGGCATGGGCTTTAGTGAACTGGTAACGCTTTGTTCTTCTCATACATGGCTTTGATACTTGAAAAGACTGTATCAGGAAGGGCTTTGCGCTCATCCTTGTCTAAGGATGCAGTATCAATTGGGACTGCAAATTCAATAACAACTGTTGTTTTAAATACTTTGGGTAAATGTTTTTCAAATATTTCATCGGAATGATTAATAGCTACCGGAACAATCGGGCATTTGCTTTTCTCAGCAATTTTAAGGCTTCCGGCTTTGAATGGAAGAAATTCATCATCTGATTTGTTGCGGGTTCCCTCTGGAAATATAAAAATGCTAATTCCTGATTTAACTTTTTCTATAGCATCCAGAATAGTTTGTAATCCCTGGCGTATGTCATCGCGGTCTAAAAAGAGGCAGCCAATAAACTTCATCCATTTTCTCAAAATCGGGATTTGGTTCATTTCTTTTTTGGAAATAAAGCCGGTCATACTCGGTACGGAAATATAGCTTAAGATAATATCAAAGTAGCTTCTGTGATTACCGACATACAAAACAGCCTGATTAGTCGGAATGTTTTCTTTGCCGATTACAACCAATTTTGTGCCGGCAATAAAACGTACGATACGAAAAGCGTAGAAGATAATGAAGCGGGATGCTTTATCCCTTAAGACCGGCCACCGCATACCGATTATCCAGAGTATAAACAGAAACGGAAGACCTAGGATTAAAAATAATACTACAAATAATATAATTAGAATAAAACGAATCATAAGATATATACCTCCAGCAATTAATTATAGCCTACCGTTTCTTAGCTGGCAATGGTAAACAGGCAGAGAGGAGTAAGAAAAATGATTATCTTAAAAAATGGAACCGTTATAAATCCGGAAACCGGATTTATCGGAATGCTTGATGTTGTAGTGGAAGACGGATTGATAAAAACACTTGCCCCTGATATAGATACGGAAAAAATGAAACAGGAAGCATCTGATGCAGAGGATATAGTGATATATGACTGTTTCGGCAAATATGTCGGTCCCGGACTTGTTGATGTACATGTTCATTTCCGTGATCCCGGCTTTACTTATAAGGAAGATATCGAAAGCGGAAGCCTCGCAGCGGCAAAAGGAGGCTTTACAAGTGTTATCCTGATGGCAAATACAAAACCACCCGTTGATAATGCCGATACAATCCGTTATATATTGGAAAAAGGAAATAAGACGGGAATTCATATATATACCTGCGCAAACGTAACAGAAGGAATGAAAGGAAAGAAACTCAATAATTTTGCTGCTCTTTTGCAAGCCGGAGCCGCAGGCTTTACGGATGACGGAGTGCCGCTTTTGTCGGAGGAGCTGGTGCGTGATGCCATGAAACAGGCGGTGGAAAATGACGCAGTGTTGAGTTTTCATGAAGAAGACCCTGCCTTTATTGTTAATAACGGAATAAATCACGGAGAGGCAAGTGATTATTATGGTATCGGGGGGTCTGACAGACAGGCAGAAATCTCTATGGTAAGACGTGATTTGGCACTCGCACGGAAGACAGGTGCTAAGGTGAACTTCCAGCATCTTAGTACAAAGGAAGCAGTGGAACTGATTCGTGAAGCTAAGAAACTTCCTGAAGGTAAGAATATTCATGCAGAGGCAACGCCGCATCACATTGCATTGACACAGAAGGCGGCGATATTATATGGTTCATTGGGGAAAATGAATCCCCCTTTGCGTGAAGAAGAGGACAGGCAGGCAATTATTATGGGCTTGCAGGATGGAACAATTGATTTAATTGCCACCGACCATGCGCCGCATGCAAAAGAAGAAAAAGACAAGCCGATTACAGAAGCACCAAGTGGAATACTTGGATTGGAAACAGCGTTTGCAATTGTAAATAAAGAGCTGATTCAAACAAAAAAACTAGACTATTTGCAATTGTTTTGCAAGATGAGCCTTAATCCGGCTCGGTTATATGGAATAAATGCAGGAAAAATTGCAGAAAATTTTCCTGCCGATTTGGTCGTTTTTGACCCTGAAAGAGAGTGGAAAATGGAAAAATTCAGATCAAAATCACAAAATTCTCCCTTTTTAAACCAAAATCTCAAGGGGAAAATAGAGTTGACCATATGTCAGGGGAAAATTGTATATTGTGATTGGGAATGATAGATACAAAAAGAAGAAAGGAAATTAAATCTGGAATGAAGAAAAAATGCATTGGAGTAGTTCGTTCTGCACAGGAATTGGCAATGGATATCTATGATTTGTGGATTGAAACTGAGCTTGCGGCGGATGCGAAGCCGGGACAGTTTGTCGGTGTTTTTACATCAGGAGATTCGACTTTGCTTCCAAGACCAATCAGTATTTGTGAAGTGGATAAAGAAAAGACTGCAATCCGCATTGTGTATCGTGTAGTCGGTAAAGGAACGCGGGAATTTTCCCATTATAAAGCGGGCAGAAGAGTATGGCTGTTGGGTGTGCTTGGTAACGGGTATCCTCTGGAAAAAGCAGAGGGGTATGTGCTTTTGCTGGGAGGAGGAATCGGCATTCCGCCGCTTGTAGAATTGGCAAAACAGCTTAGAGAATGTAATCCGCAGATGAAAATCACTGCCGCTGTCGGATATCGAAGCAATGATTTGTTTTTAACAGAGGAACTGTCACAGTATGCGGATGTTTTGGTTGCTTCTGAGGATGGCAGTGTCGGGACAAAGGGTAATGTAATGGATGCAATAAAGGAAAATAATATAACACCTGATATTATTTATTCCTGCGGACCGATGATGATGTTAAAGGCTATAAAAAATTATGCGGAAGAGTTAAACATTCCGGCATATATTTCTTTAGAAGAACGTATGGCGTGCGGAGTCGGAGCCTGTCTCGGCTGTGTATGTAAAACAACGCATAAAGACCATCATTCCCATGTAAATAATGCAAGAATCTGTACCGACGGACCGGTATTTGAAGCAAAGGAGGTAGAAATATAATGGCAGATTTGGGTATTGAAATTGCCGGTGTACATTTTAAAAATCCTGTTATGACTGCCTCCGGCACATTTGGCTCCGGTATGGAATACGGAGAGTTTGTGGATTTGAATAAACTAGGTGCTGTTGTAACGAAAGGTGTTGCCAATGTACCATGGCCGGGCAACCCGACACCGCGTGTGACAGAAACCTACGGAGGTATGTTAAATGCAATCGGGCTTCAGAATCCAGGCATTGATGTATTTCTTGAAAGAGACTTACCGTTTTTAAAGCAGTATGATACAAAAGTAATTGTTAATGTATGCGGGAAATCGGTTGCGGATTATCTTGAGGTTGTGGAAAAGCTGTCCGATGCGGACATTGATATGATGGAGATTAATATTTCCTGTCCGAATGTTAAGGAAGGTGCCATTGCATTTGGACAGAAGGCAGAAAGTGTATATGACATTACAAAACAGATTAAGGATAAAGCAGGACATCCGGTTATTATGAAACTGAGTCCGAATGTGACGGATATTACCGAGATGGCTAAAGCGGCGGAAGCTGCCGGAGCAGATGCACTATCCATGATTAATACGATTACCGGTATGAAGATTGATATTGAAAGACGCAGCTTTGCGCTTGCCAATAAGACGGGCGGTATGTCCGGTCCTGCAATCAAACCCGTAGCTGTTCGGATGGTCTATCAATGCGCAAATGCGGTTTCCATCCCGATTATTGGAATGGGTGGAATCGCAAATGCTGAGGATGCAATCGAATTCATGATGGCGGGAGCAACCGCGGTTGCAGCGGGTGCCATGAATTTTGTCAATCCGTATCTGACCGAAGAACTTGTGACAGGAATGGAGCATTTCCTGAACCGTCATAAAATCGAAAGCATCCGTGATATTATAGGATGTGTAAAATAAAACAGCAGGCTGTGTTGCATTGCACGGCCTGCTGTTTTATTCATGATATTTTTATTGTTTATGGGGTTTGTATAAGAACGGACGGGCAAATTCTACATTGAAAAATTCAATTAAAGGTCCCATAAAAAATGCTGTAATAATGGTTCCGATACCGACAAGAGCTGATATTTCCCTCAAAGAACCGCCTCCTATAAGGAAAAGAACAGTACCGGTAATAACACAGATTAAATCTGTACCGATACGACAGAATTTGAATTTACCTACCTTCCATTTGTAGGCTAATACAATCGCAATTGCATCATAGGTGGATACACCCAGGTCGGCAGTCATATAAAGGGAAGATGCAAAGCAGAGGATTATAATGCCTATGATTAAGCAGAAAAAACGAACCGGTATGGAAGGGTTTACCAGAACCGTCTGTAAAAATTCATATGTATACTGGGTAATATAACCGAGCAGAAACAGGTTAATAAATGTGGCAATGCCTATATTATGCCTGTCGACAATTAAACTGAAGGATAATAATACAAGGTTTACAATTACATATAAGGTGCCGAAGGAAATCGGGATTAATTTGTCCAGACCGCTCATCAGGGATTGAAAAGGGTCAACGCCAAGAGCAGCAATTTTGAATATTCCAACACTGATTGCGCAGACAATTACTCCAAATAATGACATAAATATTCTTCGTGTTTTCATTTTTCCATTCTCCATGTGTTTTATTTTTATTATTTTATCGAAAACATTGAATAGTTTCCAACACTATATTGCCGAATACTATTAAGATATGTGCATAATCAGGTTTTTTTCCTCATATAAATGGATAGGGCTTACCATTTAAGGAGGATTATCGTGGAACTGATTAAAAAAAATATCCATATGGAGCATCGGATAAACTGGGCATCAACGCAGATTAGTTTAGAAGAGGATCAGAATATTTCTGACCAAAAGCCGGATGCATTTAAGATTATCTGTAAAAAGGCCGGTGTAAAGGTAGAAGAAGCAAAGCCGGTGGAAGAAGCCGTATGGGTAAAAGGGGTATTGGACTATACGGTACTGTATCTGACAGATGAAAAGGAAAAACGTCTTTGCAGTATGGAGGGACAGATTCCGTTCGAGGAAAAGGTGTATACGGAAAAGAATGTAAGCGGAGATTCCATGCGTATTCAGACAAAAGCAGAAGATTTGTCGATACGGCTGATTAATTCCAGAAAAATAAATATACGAAGTGTTATAGGTCTTGAAATTACGCAGGATGAATTGTACGACGAGGAAGTTGCGGTAGATGTAAATCATCAGGAGCACTGTGAAATCCTGAAAAAACCAATGGACATTACTACAATCTTATTGGATACACGCGATATTTACAGAATTCGCGAGGAAATTCAGGTGCCTGACGGATTACCCAATATATATTCATTAATCTGGAAAAATGTACGCATTGACGGTCTTTCCTTTACTCCGATGGAAGGGCGTATCGGCATCGCTGGAGAAGTGAATGCTTTCTTCTTATATGAGGGCGAGGAAGAGGAAACAATGCCGCGTTATTTTGAAGTCAACCGTCCGTTCAGCGGTGTGTTGGAAGTGCCTGAGTGTAAAGAAAATATGCAGATCAGGATGGATTATGAGGTTGAACCGGTATATATTGAGACAAAGCCGGATTATGATGGTGAGGAGCGGCAGATAGAGCTGGATGCGGAAATCAGGCTGTATATTAAAATATATCAAAATATGACTCTTTCTCTGGTAGCGGATGCATATAGCATTTCAGAAAATATTGTACCTGTTATGAAGGATAGTACCGCGGAGCGTATATTAAAGAAAGAATCAGGAAAAATAAAAGTCAGTGATATGTGGGAAAATATGGAGAATCCGGGAGAAGAACTACAGATTCTGCACATAGACGGCAATTTGAGCGAGGAAGAAGTGCAGATTGGAGAAGAAGAAGCCGGTCTTGACGGTGTGGTACATGTAGAAATACTGTGCAGTGTAAATGATGAAATGAATCCGTACCGCTGTATCGGAATGGATATACCGTATCATCATTCTCTTACTGTAAACGGAGCAATGCCGCAGAGTCCGTATTACGGAAAGGTCTGCATAGAACAGATAAATGCAGTGATGCAGGGCGAACGTATTGAAGCGAGAGTAATTCTCATGTATCAGCTTCTTGTTTATCAGATTGTTTCAGAACCGTTATTAACGGAAATAAAGAGGGAAGAAAGCAATCCGGAAAAAACATTGCCGGGTATGGCAGTTTATTTTGCAAAGGACAACGAAAATATCTGGGAGATTGGGAAAAAGTATCAGGTCCCTCTTTGCGGAATACGCGATATTAATCAACTAAATACGGATGTTTTACAGGAAGGTCAGAAAATACTGATTGTGAAAGAAATGGTTTAATAAAAGGCGGTCCGCATAAAGCAGACCGCCATATTATTATATTATTTTTCTTCGTTTGCCCATGCATCAAATTTCTCCATGGTTGCGGCATAAGTTCTTTGGGAGATATCGGGCAGCTTGTCTCCCCATGTCTTGGTAGCCTGCTTGAAGCCTTTTTCGAATGCGTTTCGCATTTCTTCAATCTTATCAGGGTCTCCGCCAGTCAGAGCCTTTGCAAAATCAAGAATACGTGAAGAAGTCTGTTCAACACCCCAATAACCGTCTTCTGCAATATCAGCCTGTGCCTGTGCTTTGGTAGCCGCATCGACAGTAAAGTTTCCTTTTCTTAGGAAGGACCAGATGTCATCGGCTGTACCGATGGAATTTCCCTGACCGGTAATCAACTGTTCTACAAGGCTTCTTAACTGTGCTGTACGTGCTTCCGCATCTGCTTTCAGCTTATTAATCATCTCCGTGTTCTGTGTATACTTTTTTGTTACCTTATCGGCCTGTTCATTGGAAGGCTCATACACAACACCGGATTCACTTCCGGAAACGGTTTCTGTTTTATCAGCCGTCTTCTGCTGTGCTGTCTTTGAAGCAGAAGATGGATTGTAAACAGGTGTACTGTTTGTAACTCCATTTACATTCATACATATTACCTCCTTGTAATAGATTATACTCTCTATCTTCTTTATCGGTAAATCTTTTTTTAAAGTTTATAGGCGGGATTGCATTTTTTTGTATTTTTGTATATAATTAAATACAATTTATGTATACAATATGCAATCTTGGAGGAAAGTACATGCATTCAGTTGAAATAAAGGCGATGGCAAAGATAAATTTGGGTCTGGATGTGCTTAGACGAAGAGAGAGCGGCTATCATGAAGTAAAGATGGTGATGCAGACAGTAAATCTGTATGATACATTAGTATTTACAAAAAGAGAAGATACGACGATATCCATTACAACCAATACAGGTGAGCTTCCGCTTGATGAAAATAATCTTATATATAAGGCCGCAAAAATTTTATTTATGTATGTGGGATGTGAGTATGGAACGGATATTCATCTGGAAAAAAGGATACCGATTGCGGCCGGAATGGCAGGCGGAAGCACGGATGCAGCAGCAACACTTTTAGCATTAAATTCTTTATATGAATTCGGTTTAACGAAAGAGGGACTTGCAAAGCTTGGTGTTAAGATAGGTGCCGATGTGCCATATTGCATCTACGGGGGGACATATTTGTCGGAGGGAATCGGAGAAATACTGACTAAGCTTCCGGATGCACCCGATTGTTATATTGTTATTGCAAAGCCGGAAATCGGTGTATCGACGAAATATGTATATGAAAATCTCCATATTGAAACCGTGAAAGAACATCCCGATATAGATGGTATGGTAAAGGCTATATATGAGCAGAGCATAGACGGTGTCATAGAGAAAATGGGTAACGTTCTTGAAACAGTCACGATAAAACGTTATCCGGAGATTGAAACAATGAAACAGTGCCTGCTTGCAGACGGAGCTGAAAATGCTCTGATGAGCGGAAGCGGACCAACGGTATTTGGTATTTTTAAGGAAGAAAATAAAGCAAAACATGCGTTATTTAATTTGGACAAAGCCGGATTTGTGAAACAGGGATTTGTTACAACATTTGCAAAAGAAACGGGGATTATGAAATAGGAGGAAATGGAATGGGTGGTTTTAAACAAACGATGATGGATGATTTTTTGCCGCTGCGTGATGTAGTGTTCCGTACTTTGCGGCAGGCTATTCTGACAGGAGAGATGAAACCGGGTGAGAGACTTCTGGAAATCCACCTTGCCAATAAGCTCGGTGTCAGCCGTACACCGATTCGGGAGGCAATTCGTATGCTGGAATTGGAAGGTCTTGTTATTATGGTGCCGAGAAGAGGTGCACAGGTAGCACAGATAACGGAAAAGAGCATGTCGGATGTACTGGAGGTGCGTTGCGCACTTGATGAGCTTGCGGTAGAGCTTGCCTGCGAACGGATTTCGGAAGAGGAGAAGAGAGAACTGGAGGATGCATGCGGAGAATTTGAAAAGGCAACAGTAACCAAACAGGTACATGTGATTGCAAAAGCGGATGTGGAATTTCATGATATTATTTTTAAAGCGGCCGGGAATCCTCGTCTGACACAGATGATTAATAATCTCGCAGAACAAATGTATCGTTACCGGTTTGAATATATTAAGGATGAAACACAGCATCAAATGTTGATTGAAGAGCATCGCAGGATTTGTGAAAGCATAAGTAACCGTGATGTAGCAGCCGCAAAGGAAGCAATCCGCGTTCATATTGAGAATCAGGAAAAGTCAATAATCCGGCAGATTCGTCTGGAAAGAAAGTGATTTATTAAATCTAAAATTAATATATTTGATGTTTAAAGGGATTTATATGAGGCTATGCTTATATAAACAAGGTTCCTGTATAGCAGGCAGACTTTGAAAGAGTAAAGAAGGGCATGGTCAATTATGAAAAAACGTATTTTTTCAGCATTTACCGCGGTAATCGGGGTAGTAATGTTTGGAATTCTGTATCCGGAATATATTTTGCTGCCGGATACATACCAATATATAGTAGAAAAAAGCTGTCAGGCAGAGATGCAGGAGAATGAAACGGATGAAAACGACAGTGCCGGTTTAACAGAACTGCTTTTTGCGAATCCGGACTGTATTGTTATTTCATCCCGCTTTATGCAGTATCTGACAGATGAAGGAATAGTATTATGGAAAAACAGGAACTCGGAAAAACAGGATATGCCTTAAATGATCCTACAGCTCCAATCGGGGTATTTGATTCGGGGGTCGGCGGATTGACCGTTGCAAGGGAAATTATGCGCCAGATTCCAAACGAAAGGCTGATATATTTCGGAGATACGGCACGTGTGCCATATGGTAATAAATCGAAAGAAACCGTTACCAAATTCTCCAAGCAGATTGTGAGATTTTTAAAAACACAACGTGTGAAGGCAATTGTAATAGCTTGTAATACTGCCAGTGCATATGCACTGGATGAAATTGAAAAAGAGTTGGATATTCCGATTATCGGTGTAGTAAAACCCGGAGCACGTGTTGCTGCAGAGGTAACAAAAAATAAAAAAGTGGGTGTTATTGCAACAGCCGGTACAATTCAGAGCCGTATTTATACTGATTACATACAGGGGATACAAAAGGATATTCAGGTCATCGGAAAAGCATGTCCGCTTTTTGTACCGCTTGTTGAGGAAGGCCTTTTAGAGGATCCGGTTACGGATGAGATTGCAACAAGGTATCTGAATGAATTAAAGGATATTGATATTGATACCTTAATTCTGGGTTGTACGCACTATCCGTTGATTCGTTCTACATTGGGAAGAATTATGGGAGAGTCTGTAACACTTGTGAATCCTGCTTACGAAACAGCACGTGAATTAAAGGAATTATTGGCTGGAGAAGGACTTTTAAATCCGTCAACCAAAAGATTGGGAACAAATCAGTATCAATTCTTTGTATCGGATGGTGCGGATAAATTTAAGACATTTGCTAATTCGATATTGAAATACGGAATATTATCAGCTCAGATTATTCATATTGAGGAGTATTAGAATTCATGACAAAAGATGTTTTGATTGCGATTAAGGGCCTGCAGTTTGAAGAAACAGAGGATGCAGAGGAAATAGAGGTTATCCAGCGTGGTCAGTATTATCATAGAAACGGTTCCCATTATCTTGTATATGAGGAGCCGGTGGAGGGAAGCAGTGACGTAATCCTGAATCGTATTAAGTTTAGGGAGGGAGAAGTGATTGTCACAAAAAAAGGAGCGGTAAATGCCATGCTTTCTTTTAAACAAAATGAAAAGAATATGACAAATTACACAACTCCTTACGGTAATCTTGTAATGGGTATCAATACACAACAGATTGCGCTTGACATGAACGAGGAAAAAATAGCCGTTCACGTTGAATATGCGCTTGACATCAACTATGTTTTTCTTGCGGATTGCAGGATAGCAATCACGGTAACGCCATTAAAAGAAATATAAGACCTATTTTAGCGGTTTTGCACCGGCCTTACTCTGCGCCTGCTCCATAGCACGTTTGAAAAGGCCTTTCTTTTTTTGCTCCGCAATAATCGGTTTTCCGTGCAGACCCTTTACGTCTGTGATATAAATACCGCTTACGGTAGCCTTAACCTCTTTTTTTACCGGAACAATATCAAAAATTTTTTCATCACAGACAAGCGAGAGAATCTGCGGTCCGACTTTGGCCTTTACAATCGGAAGCTTTGAAAAACGCATGATACGGGGTGTCTGTGCGATTACAGCCTGCGGGAGACCGGATTCTTTCATTTTCAATCGCTTTTTGTCAATAATCAGCATGGATACGGTCTGTTTTGCTGCATCAATCTGTTCCTGCTGCTCGGCTTGTCTTTTCTGTGCTTTTTTACCTAAGAAATAAAGTACTACCACGGCAATAATCAGGATGATCAAAATCACCAATAGTACAATTGTAGACGTCTTCATGAGTGTCCTCCTTAAAATATGATAACATGGCAATTCTATCATTTTTTTCAGGGTTACGCAATATCAAAAGAAATTGTGAAATAATTGTGAAAATACAATTTGTTCTTTATGTAACAATAAAAATGTGATATAAAAGAGTTATTGCATAAATGATTTATGAAAGGTTTGGTTTTGAAATGAAAAGAGTTTTAGCAGTTATTATGACAGTTGCTCTCGCCGCCACATTAATGGCCGGTTGCGGAAGCAGTAAGGAGGAAGATAATTTAAGCAGTATTAAATTTGAAAAATATGTTACATCGCTGGGCGAATATAAAGGGATGGAGTTATCTGCCGAAAAGCAGGAAATTTCAGATGAATATATGGAATCTTACATTGATTATATGTTAGAAAACAGTAAAGAGCCTGTTGAAGTAACAGGACGTGCCGTTGTTGAGGGCGATGTTGTAAATATCGATTATGTCGGTAAAAAGGATGGTGTTGCCTTTGACGGAGGAACTGCCGAAGGGTACGACCTGGAAATTGGTTCCGGAACCTTTATTGATGGCTTTGAGGCCGGTTTGGTTGGCTGTAATATAGGGGATACAGTGGATTTGGATTTGACATTTCCCGAAGCCTATCCAAATGAGGAGCTTGCCGGAGCACCGGTTGTATTTACCGTGACGGTTAATTCCATAAGTGAGCTGGTAAGACCTGAGCTTAATGATGAGTATGTACAGAGCCTTGGGATGGAAGAGTGTCAGAATGTGGAAGAGTTCCGTGTTGCTGTAAGACAATCCTTAGAGGATAGTGCAGAGGCAAATTACAGAAATGAGCTACAGACGCAGGCCATTGATAAATTAATGGAAATCTGCGAATTCTCGGAGGAATATCCGGAAAAACTGGTTGATTACTATAAAAACCAGATAAATGATAATTTTGTGAATTCTGCCAAAGCCGTCGGAATGGAAATGACGGATTTCATATCCCAGTATTACGGAATGACCCAGGAACAGTTTGAAGCAGAGGTTACAAACGGTGCACAGAATTCTGCAAGACAGGCAGTGGCGTGTGCATTGATTGCAAAAAAAGAAGGCATTGAAGTGTCGGATGAAGAACTCAATGAGAAAGTCCGGCAAAATTATGCAAATTTTGGCTATGATTCATTGGAAGCTTATATGGAAAGCGGTGCGGCAGAGGATTACCGGGATTATCTTTTAACCTCAAAGGTTTTGGATTTCCTGATAGATAATGCAAACGTAACGGAACCTGTCAGTGAAACGGAACAGTAACAATAAAATAAGAGGAAGAAATGAGAAAACGGATTTTTTTATTGTTCTTAAGCTTTTCATTATATTTGACATATTTTATGGCATATTTTATGCTGCAGCCGGTAAAAGTATTTGCAACACCTGTTTCCGAGCTTAAGGAGCAGAAGGCTTTAAATGAACAGAAGCTTAACGAGGTAAATCAGGAGATATCTTCTTTGAGTCAGGAGTCAAAGGGCATTACGGAGGAAATCGGAGAAATAGATGATCAGCTTGTTGAAGTTATCGCGAGTGTCAGTCTTCTGGAGGATGATATTGAGGAAGTAGAGAAACAGATTGAAGTTACAAAAGCCGAATACGAAGAGGCAAAACAGAAGGAAGAAAATCAGTATGCGGCTATGAAGAAAAGAATTCAGTATATGTATGAAAAGGGTGAGGCATCTTATCTTTCGTTATTGTTGGGAGCGGACGAATTATCGGATGTTGTAAACCGGGCAGAATATATTGAGAAGCTGTACGAATATGATGATAAAGTGTTAAAGGAATATATAGAGGTAAAACAGGCAGTTGAGGCAAAAAAGACGGAGCTGGAAGAAGAACAATCCGAACTGGAAGCGAACATGTATGAGCTGGAGGAAGAGAAGAAGGCTCTCGATGAGCTGCTTGCGGAAAAGAAAGCTCAGCAGGAGGATTTTGAAAACAGATTAGCAAAGGCAAAACAGGAAGCGGCGGCATATAAAGCTAAAATTAAACAGCAAAACAGCCAGATTCGGAAATTAGAGGAAGAGGAAAAAGCACGATTGGCTGCGCAGGCTAAAAAGAACAATTCTTCCGGCAGTATAGATTCCGCCGGAATAATAAGCGGAGCTAACGGAAGTGCCGGCGGTAAAGAAATCGCTTCTTACGCATGCAAATTTGTAGGAAATCCGTATGTTGCCGGCGGAACAAGCTTAACGAACGGCGCGGACTGCTCCGGCTTTACATATGCGGTTTATCAGGCATTCGGGTATTCCATTCCACGTACTTCCACGGCACAGAGAAGCGCCGGGAGAGGGGTCACCTATGCGGAAGCAGAACCAGGAGATATTATTTGTTATGCCGGACATGTAGCAATTTATCTGGGCGGCGGCCGGATTGTACATGCAAGTACACCGGCAACGGGTATAAAATACGGAACCGCCACATATAAAGAAATAGTAGCTGTAAGGAGAATTGTAAATTAACAGATATAAAAAGAACGGGTGCAGTCCATGTGCGGACTGCATCCGTTCTTTTAAGGTTTATAGGTAAGCTGTTATATTAACTATGACGCTTTCTTTTTGCATTCTTTACACGGTAAAAATTCTTTCCAGATAGAAGGCACAAACAATAAAAGCAATGGGAATAATTCCAAACGCCCGGCCAGCATGTCAAACATCAGAACATATTTTGTAAAATGATTAAAGTGACTGAAATTCTGCGATGGTCCGGCAAGCTCCAGTCCCGGACCGATGTTATTAATGGTTGCAGCTACTGCCGTAAAGTTTGTAACCATGTCCTTTTCTTCAAAAGAAACAGCCAGAACCGAAAAGCTGAATACAATTAAAAACGTAATAAAATATACATTTGTTGCACGAATAACTTCGTGTTCAATCGGCTTTCCGTCAAGCTTAATCTTTTTGATGCTTCGCGGGTGAATATAGCTGTTGATTTCTTTTATTACTGTTTTAATAACTGTAATAAAGCGGGATACTTTGATACCTCCGCCGGTGCTGCCCGCACAGGCTCCGATAAACATCAAAAGAACAAGTATTGTTTTGCTTGCACCGGACCATTCATTAAAATCCACTGTGGAAAAACCCGTAGTTGTAATAATGGAAGCAACCTGAAAGGCAGAATGCGTCAGCGCATCGAAAACCTGCATCGAGCTTTTCAACAATTCCACAAAGATAATGCCTGTTGCGGCAAGTATAATGAGAATATATGCCCGAACCTCTTCCATTGAAAAAGCTTTTTTAAACTGACGGAAAAGAATCAGATAATATGCATTAAAATTAACTCCGAAGAGAATCATGAAGATGGTTATTATCCATTGAAGATGTGGTGCATATCCGGCAATACTGCTGTTTTTTATACCAAACCCCCCTGTTCCGGCAGTGCCGAAAGTAGTGGTTATTGCATCAAAAAACGGCATGCCGCCAATTAATAAAAGAACAAGCTCCAGTATGGATAAAGCAAAATAAATCAGATAAAGAATACGCGCGGTATATTTCATCTTCGGAACAAGCTTGCCGACAGAAGGACCGGGGCTTTCTGCCTTCATCAGATTGATATTGGAACCGCCGCTCATAGGCACGATTGCAAGTAAAAAGACAAGAACGCCCATGCCGCCAATCCAATGTGTGAAGCTGCGCCAGAACAAGGAGCAGTGGGACAGTGCTTCCACGTCGTTTAAAATACTTGCCCCTGTTGTAGTGAATCCCGAAATGGTTTCAAATAACGCATCGGTAAAGGAAGGGATTTCACCCGTCAAAACAAAAGGAACGGCACCTACAATACTCAATATTATCCAACTGAGTGCAGTGGTTATGCAGCCTTCCTTTAAATAAAAGACAGTATTTTCTGCTTTCTTTATAGTCATGGCAATTCCGAGAACGCCGCTTAAAACAGCAACAAGGAGAAAATACATACCCTCCGTCTCGTTGTAAAACACCGAAACAATACATGGCAGCAGCATTAATGCCGCTTCGATTTTGAGTACATTACCCAGAATGTAACGAATAATTGCACGATTCATAATTTCTTTTCCTTATCAATTTATCAATCAGCCAGAATATCTTGTATATCATGAAAACCGGTATGCGTTGTTACAATCATGACCGTATCTCCCAGACGGATACAGTCGAGACCGTTCGGAATGATAATATCGCCGTTGCGGTTGATAAAGGACACCAATAAATTTTTCTTAAGCTTCAAGTCCTTGAAGGGAATATCGGTTACGGCGGATTTTTCATCCACACGGAACTCTATGGCTTCCACACGATGATCAAACATATGATACAATGTTTCGATGTTGCTGTTCATGGAATCCTTTTTTGCACGTACATAAGCAATAATCGCCTCTGAGGTAATGTATTTCGGATATACGACACTTCCCAAGTCCAGACTGCTGATAACATCCTTAAAATTAATGCGGTTAATTTTGGTGATAACCTTCGCTTTAGAAACCTGTCTTGCATGAAGCGTCAAAAGAATATTTTCCTCGTCTATTCCTGTTAAAGGAACAAAGGATTCCACATATTCAATTCCCTCCTCACGTAGCAAATCCTTGTCGGTTCCGTCACCGTTTATGATAATTGCCTGCGGAAGAAGAATACTGAGTTCCTCGCAGCGAGCCTTGTCTACTTCAATAATCTTAACGGAAATACCCATGTGCAGGAGGCGTTTCGCAAGATAATATGCTGCCTTGCCTCCGCCGATAATCATTGTACTTTTAACCTTATTGGTTTTAAAACCAATGTTTCCGAGAAACTGCTTTGTTAATTTACGGGAGGATACAAAAGAAGCTACGTCCCCGGCTACCATTGTAAAATCACCGGAAGGAATATATACCTCGCCGTTACGTTCTATGGCACAAATAAGCACCTTCGTATTAATCATCTTACTTAAATTGGCAATTGTCATGCCGTCTAAGAGGTTACCCTCGGGAATCTTGAACTTAATCAGCTCGGCCTGGCCATGAGCAAACGAATTGACCTCTAAAGCGGAAGGCAGATACAAAATGCGCGCCGCTTCTCTTGAAACTTCATATTCGGGGTTAATAATCATCGCAAGCCCCAGCTTATCACGAAGATAGCCGATTTCCTTATTATATTCGGGATTTCGGACTCTTGCGATTGCGGCACAGTTACCGACCCGTCTTGCAACCGTACAGCATAACAGATTCAACTCGTCAGAATCCGTTACGGCAATAATCAAATCCGTGTTTTCGATTCCGGCATCCTTCTGTACGCTATAGCTGGCACCGTTCCCAACAATACCCATAACGTCATACATATTTGTTAATGTTTGGATTGTCTGAGGATTCTTATCAATTATTGTGATATCGTGTCCCTCCTGACACAACTGCTCAATAAGAGTCGAACCAACCTTACCACAACCTACAATAATAATATTTAAACCCTGTGGTAGAGAATTTTTTTTCTTTAGCATGGTTATCATACCTCCATCCACATCACTATACCATTTTATGCTGAAAAATGCATTATGTTGTTGAAATATTCGATAAAGAATTTCTTCCCGGCCGGCTGTCATATCCGAACAAATCTTTTCATACAATGTAAAAAAATGTTCTGAGGGGTTTCCTTTGAAAGATTATATCGAAGAAAGAGCAATCGATATTGCCAATTATATTATCGAAAACAATACAACCGTGAGGCAGACGGCAAAACAATTTGGAATCAGTAAATCGACTGTACATAAGGACGTAACAGAAAGATTGGAGCAGATAAATCCGGCACTTGCAGGTGAGGCAAGAAAGGTTCTGGAAATAAACAAATCAGAGAGGCATATCAGGGGCGGTTTGGCAACAAAGGATAAATATATGCGTGAAAGATATCTGCATCAGCACGCATAGACGGGGCAGCCACTAAACTGTTTATTCATGTATGAAATAATACTTTTTTCTTGTCATATAAAAAGTCTGGTTTTATAATGATAACGTATTTCGGGGTTATAGGATTAGAAATGTTGGGAAGACTTTTTACAGAAATGAGGAACATACATGGAACAGGAAAAAGTAATTGTCATTGACTTTGGCGGGCAGTATAACCAGCTCGTAGCCAGACGTGTCAGGGAATGTAATGTGTATTGTGAAATATACTCCTACAAGACTGATTTAGAGCAGATAAAAAGCATGAATCCGAAGGGAATCATTTTAACCGGCGGACCAAACAGTTGTTATGAAGAGGGTGCACCGACTTATCGTAAGGAGTTATTTGAGCTTGGCGTGCCGGTACTCGGACTTTGTTACGGCGCACAGCTTATGATGCATGTGCTTGGCGGCAAGGTGGAAAAAGCGCCTGTACGTGAGTACGGAAAAACAGAAGTATTTGTGGAGAACGGTTCCCCTCTTTTTACAGATGTTAAGAGTACAACAATCTGCTGGATGAGCCATTTTGATTATATTTCCCGAGTTGCACCGGGATTTTCCGTTATAGCACATACGGCAGACTGCCCGGTGGCGGCAGCAGAAGACCGTACGAAGAATCTGTATGCGATTCAATTCCATCCCGAGGTACTGCATACCGAAGAGGGAACGAAAATGTTATATAATTTCGTAAGAAATATATGTGGCTGTGCCGGAACGTGGCGTATGGATTCCTTTGTGGAAAATTCCATTATAGAGATTAGAAAGAAGATAGGGAACGGTCGTGTACTCTGCGGTCTCTCGGGCGGTGTGGATTCCTCCGTTGCGGCTGTTTTGTTATCAAAAGCCATTGGCAATCAGTTGACCTGCGTATTTGTTGACCACGGTCTACTTCGTAAGGATGAAGGCGACGAAGTGGAAGCGATATTCGGACCGGACGGTAATTATGATTTAAATTTTATCCGTGTTAATGCGCAGGAACGTTTTTATATCAAATTGGCAGGGGAAACCGAACCGGAGCATAAACGTAAGATTATCGGAGAAGAATTCATCCGCGTATTTGAAGAAGAGGCAAAGAAAATCGGTACTGTGGATTTCCTTGTGCAGGGAACGATTTATCCGGACGTTGTGGAGAGCGGACTTGGCGGTGAATCCGTTGTCATCAAATCTCATCATAATGTAGGCGGACTTCCCGATTATGTTGATTTTAAGGAAATCATCGAACCTCTCCGCAATCTTTTTAAAGACGAAGTACGAAAGGTTGGCTTAGAGCTTGGTATTCCGGAAAAACTTGTGTTCCGTCAGCCGTTCCCGGGTCCGGGTCTTGGCGTACGTATCATCGGCGATATCACTGCCGAAAAGGTCCGTATTGTGCAGGAGGCGGATGCCATCTACAGAGAAGAAGTGGAAAAAGCCGGATTGGGACGCAGCATTGGACAGTACTTTGCAGCATTAACTAACATGCGCTCCGTTGGAGTCATGGGAGATGAAAGAACCTACGATTATGCAGTCGCCCTTCGTGCAGTCAATACAATTGACTTTATGACCGCAGAAGCAGCGGATATTCCGTTCGAGGTGTTACAGACAGTAATGAGCCGAATTATTAATGAGGTCAGAGGCGTAAACCGCGTATTCTACGACCTGACCAGCAAACCACCGGGAACGATTGAGTTCGAATAGAGAAAACTGATTATCTTCGTCCCCGATTTTCCAAAATCGTTCGAATTTTCGAATGAAAATTTTCTTGAAAAGTAAGGGAAAAAATAAAGAAGGAAGCATTAGACCAAAGGTCTTTTGCTTCTTTTTGTATCAGCATAAAAATAAACCACCTGCTATGCAGGTGTGTCCACGGACAGCTT
>JAEDCQ010000009.1 GCA_016294075.1 Lachnospiraceae bacterium
CAATTTGCAGCAGATTTACAGTCTGTCCCCTTTGGCCACTCGGGAATCCATCCATTTATCAGTTAAATACGGCACCATACCATACACATCTTACATGTTGTGCATGCTGATGTTTTGTTCTAACCGACTGTATATTTATACCACACTACACACTAAAGCGCAAGCATTTTTTACACCCACTTATCGCTCGCGTTAGACTCCCCTCGTTAGTATATAACAATATAGACAATTTCTATCTATATTCATACAAACAACGGATTTCTCGCTTCGCGAGTCATCCTTATGTTAAGTAAAAAAGACAGCAGAGCTGTCTTTTTAGAGAAGGTATTTCTTATGGGGTATTTAAATAAAACTACAAAATGTATTGGGGAGGTTACAAGAGTATAATAGCAAATCTGTTTTTTATCGTAAATACTAAGGTTTCACAAAATTAACAAAAACATACGCCTCAATTTGTTTATATTCTACAAAAGTGGACCGTGTTATCTACTTCTACCCCCATTAATCATTTTGGAAATAGTCCATCTATACAAATAACCCCTCGAACTCTTCACGCCCGATTTTTTCTTTTTCAAGAAGAAGTCCCGCACAGCGCTCTAAAACATCACGGTTATCAAGCAGCATCTTCTTCGCCCTGCCGTAACAGTCATCCACAATATTTTTAACCTCTTTATCAATCTCTCCGGTAATATACTCACCATGGCTTCTGGCATGTGCAAGGTCGCGCCCGATGAAAACTTCATCATCGTCATCATCATAGTTTAAAACACCGATTTTGTCACTCATACCGTAACGTGTTACCATACGGCGGGCCTCCTTCGTTGCACGCTTGATATCGTTAGATGCCCCTGTTGTAATATCATCAAAGATAATTTCTTCCGCAATACGTCCACCCAGAAGTACCATAATATCCTGAAGCATTCTTCCTTTTGTTAAGAACATTTCATCCTTCTCCGGAAGCGGCATCGTATATCCCGCTGCACCGTTTCCGGTCGGAATAATCGAAACGGTATAAACCGGTCCTACATCGGGCAGCAAATGGAACAGAATTGCATGACCGGATTCATGATATGCCGTAATCCGTTTTTCCTTATCGGAAATAATACGGCTCTTCTTTTCTGCTCCGATTCCGACTTTAATAAATGACTTTTTGATATCATCCTGTTTAATGAAGCTTCTGTCATCCTTTGCCGCAACAATCGCCGCTTCATTTAAAAGATTCTCCAAATCCGCGCCAGTAAATCCTGCTGTTGTCTGAGCAATCTGCCCGAGATTCACATCATCAGCAAGCGGCTTGTTTTTTGCATGAACCTTTAAAATTTCTTCCCTTCCTGTTACATCCGGCGGTGCAACACTGATTTTTCGGTCAAAACGTCCGGGACGCAGGATTGCAGGGTCAAGAATATCTACACGGTTTGTTGCCGCCATGACAATAATGCCTTCATTTACACCAAAACCGTCCATCTCTACAAGGAGCTGATTTAACGTCTGCTCTCTTTCATCATGGCCGCCGCCCATACCGGTTCCGCGTCGCCTGGCTACCGCATCAATCTCATCAATAAATACTATACAAGGAGAATTCTTTTTTGCGTCGGCAAATAAATCTCTTACACGGGATGCACCGACACCGACAAACATCTCCACAAAATCAGAACCGGAAATACTGAAAAACGGTACATTTGCTTCTCCCGCAACCGCCTTTGCAAGTAAAGTTTTTCCGGTACCCGGCTGCCCCTCCAGAAGCACTCCTTTGGGGATTCGCGCTCCAACCTTTGTATACTTTGCTGGCTGACGAAGGAAGTCGATAATCTCCTCTAAATCTTCTTTTTCCTCCTGTAAACCGGCAACATCCTTTAAAGTAACCTGACTGTCTACCGACATCCGTGCACGGCTCTTGCCAAAATTCATCATTTTGGCATTTGCACCACCACCGGCATTCTGCGCATTCAAAATAAAGAACAGAAGCAAACCGACTGCTGCCACGGCGAGTATCGGCAAAACATAGGATAAAAACCAATTCTCACGCGGAATATCCTTCACAACAGGATCAATGTCATACTGTGCCAATAATGTCTGTATCTCATCAACATTCGTAACATATAAAACATTTGTACCGCCGCCTTTTTTTTCTACACTGATAACACCTGTCGGAGTTTCTGCATTCGGCTGGATTACTACCTGTGTTACATTCCCTGCGTTCAAATCATTTAAAAAAGCGCCCTTTGTATAATTATTTTCTGAAGCGCCCCATGATGTATACCAAATCATGACAAGCAAAATGCCAAGCATAATCAAAAAATAAATATTAAAGGCTTTATTGTTTTTCGTCAATGCCGGAACCTCCTTTTATGCATCAAATTCTACCACTCCGATATAAGGAAGGTTCCGATATTTCTGATCATAATCCAAGCCATACCCTACAACGAATTCATCCGGAATCTTAAATCCGGTGTAATCTACTTTTACATCTACAACACGGCGCTCCGGTTTATCCAAAAGCGTACATAAACGCATGCTCTTCGGACCTCTGTCCTGAAGCATCTCAAGCAGATAGCTTAAGGTTCTTCCGGAATCCACAATATCCTCAACTACAATAACATTTTTTCCTGCCAGAGAATCATCCAGATCCTTTACAATTTTTACGACACCGCTTGATTTTGTATCTCCTCCATAGCTGGATACCGACATAAAATCCAAGGACACGGGAATCGTAATTCTTTTAGCCAATTCACACATAAAAAAAGCCCCGCCTCTTAATACACATACCAAATGGACCTGCTCGCCGGCATAATCTCTGCTAATCTGTTCGCCGATTTCCTGGATTTTTTTATCAACCTCTTCTTCTGTCAATAAAACTCGTATTTTTTCTGCCATAATGACTCCTTTCCTCTTTCGGACACTTTATTTTACTCGCTCTCTACCGAAACGGTTACCTGTAAAATGTTTTTTGTATTTTCAGTAACCTTATATGCTTCACTGATACGCATTCCAACTACCCATATTATATGGCTGCCATCTGCTAAAAGCAGCTTGTTTTCCCTTTCCGTACGTGGAATTTTTTCATCGATAAAGTATTCTTTAATTGTTTTATGTTTTCCGTCCTTAATTGTCAGATAGTCTCCTGATTCACGGTTTCTAAGTATCGGACAATTAGATATTTTATCATAATCAAACCATTTCGTATATGTTTTTTGCGGAATCTTCCGATTAATATTTGCAGAAAAAAGAGTAAATTCCATGAACTTTCCACTTTCGTATTCTATTTTTCCGGGAACGGAGACTCTGATTTCTGTTTTATTACTTTCTTTGCTTTTTGTGATAACAACAAAATCAAATTCCCGCATGGCAAAGAGACTATACGGCAGCCGAATCTGCTTTCCGCTGTCTTTTTCAAATAAAGACAGGATATAACGGATATGCACAGCGCCCATGTCTTTCCTTGAAGAAACAAGATACGACAGCGCATTCAGGATTATCTGCTTCTGAATGACAATATTTTCTTTTTTGAACGCGGAAATACGAATTTTTACACAGTCCTGCTCTCTTTCCAAAACTGTTTTTTCGGCAGTAGATGCCGTTTCTTCCACAAAGCTGCGTATCAATGCGGCCTCCTGTGCCGCCGCAGACACATGGCGGATTGCCTGCGAAGATATTTCCTTTTCAAGATACGGAAATACAATATTCCGTATTTTATTCCTTGTATAAGTATTTTCAGCATTTGTGGAATCTATACACCATGTTTTTTCATTCTGCGTCAGATATTCCTCAATTTCCCTTCTCTCCACGCATAAAAGCGGCCGTATAATATGCCCTCTGACCGGCATAATCCCTGACAGACCTGCAATTCCCGAGCCACGTATAAGATGAAACAACGTAGTTTCCGCACAATCATTCTGATTATGTGCAACCGCAATCTTACTCTTTTTTCCATACTGTGTGCGGATTTTTTCAAAGGCAGCATAACGTGCATTTCGCCCGGCTTCCTCTAATCCGATACTTTTTTCTTCCGCCAGTGCCCTGATATCTTCTTTAAATAAATAAAATTTAATGTTGTTTTCTGCACAGAGCTTTTGCACAAACGCAGCGTCCGCAACAGCATCCTCCCGTATGCCGTGATTCAAGTGGACCACGACAATTTCCGCATTCTTTTTTTTACAATATTCTTTTAATATATAAAAAAGGCATACGGAATCAGCACCTCCGGAAACACCTGCAACAATTGTATCTCCTTCTTCAACCATATGATACTGTTCCATATATTCTTCTACTGTTTTAATCACCACGAACCTCTTTTACTGCTTTCTTTCGTTTCCTGATATTATAATATACTATCTACAATATATCTGACTGTATTCTAAAAATCAATCATCATACTTACTTTCCCAAAATCCCATAACTAAAACGGTCATATCATCACGGATTCTGCCCTTACTAAGATTCAGGACATATTTCATGATACAGCCGGCGATTTCATTCGGGCGCTCAAATTGTAAGTCGCCTATCAGCTCCTTCATAAACGCCTCCCCCTTTTCCTGTGAAATACAATCCATCACTCCGTCTGAGAGCATAATAACGTAATCTCCGTCATGAATTTTACGATGAATCAACTCAATATCCTGTTTATGGAATACGCCGAGCGGAAGTGAAGAAGATTCCAATTTCTCAACCTTATTATCACTTTTAATATAGGTACAGGCACTCCCGATTTTTGCAAAGGTCGCGGTTTCTGCATATAAATCCACACCGCACAGGTCTAATGTTGACATATTCAGATTTTCTGCTCCCGCAAGCAGAGCATCATTTATCATTTGTACGGTCATTTCAATGGAAAAACCTGCGTCCATCAATTTTTCCGCCATATCCACGACAACTTCACTGTCTGCACATGCTTTTTCTCCGGAGCCCATTCCGTCGGAAAGAATTGCCATATAATACCCGTTTTTTGTTTCAAAAAAAGAAAAATTATCGCCGGATACCTTTTCTGTTTCCTTTACAGCCTTCGCATACCCGCTCAATACCGTAAGCTTTGCCTCTTCTTCAAAATATACGGTTGTAAATTCCTGCGGAAGAAAAAACGGGCTTCCGCATACCGGTTGCAGATGCTGGTCTAACAATACCGATAAATATCCTGCAAGCTCTTCACTTGTGCATTGCGTATTCTTCCTGCATTTTACACTAACTGCGAGACAGTTTTTTTCGGTTGCATTCTCCAATTGGTAAATATCCCGAACCAACAATCCCTCTTCCTCCAACATATGTATCATCTGCTTTCTTCTTTTTTCAGGGAACCAGACGGCATGTACATCTCTTCCGGCAACCTGTCCCATAATTCCGGCCATCTCCTTCAAATTATCCGCAAATAATTCCCGGTTCTCCATCAGGCGTTTTTTCCATAACAAGCTCTGTCTGTCTTTACAATGACTCTCTTCCGAAATAGATTTATCCTGTTCCTTTCCGGGAAGGTATACAAATACCTTCGCCAATTCCTCAAATGACTTTGCACAAGTCATAATTTTTTGTTTTTCATATTCCAATAAATAAGTGGATTCTTCTGCTGCACCCTTAATAAAAGTATTTTTCATATAACAGCTTCTCCTTTTTTAAATCTATAGGCAAAGACATATTATACACTCTTATTAATGCATTATTTGTCAAAAGAAGAAACCCACTGCGATTTTGCAATGGGTTTTTATTCCTCTGACTTAAATATTATTTCATTTTCATTTACAAGACCCAGTTTTTCTTTCGCAACCTCTTCCACATATTTCTGTGTCTTTGTATATTTACGGTATTCTTCTATTTCCTCCGCCCGTAATTCTTCTTCTTCTATTTGTTCTAACAGAAGCTCCTCTTTCTGTGTATATTCCTCCTGCTTTTGTAACAGCTCAAACCTCTTAAAAGTGACTACAGCCATAAGCATCAGAATAACCATAATTACAAGAGCGACACTAAATCCATTCTGGCGTTTTTTACGAACTACAATTCTTCTGCCCATGTGTTCTCCTTTCCGAACGGCTTTTTCGCTTCTTATGTTTACATAATGTCATTTTAACCATTTTACGATATGACGTCAACCGTATTTTTTGCTTTACTGTCCTTTGGCGGATATAAAATCCTATTTTTTTAAGAAAAGAACCTACTTTTTTTTCAATGAAATAAATCGGGGTAAAGATAAATGAAAAAACTATATACAGTCCTTTTAAAATCTTTTGAAAAAGAAATGTCATCTCCTTTACATAAAACCGACTTAGCAGCATTTTATAAATTATCATACCTAAAAAGGCACCAACAACGGAAAACCAACGGAAAATGCCTTTATTTTCCCAATGCTGAAGTAGAAAAACAGAAAGTGAAACCCCAATCCAGAAAAACAAATCTTCAATCGACACAAAGAAAGTATTATGACGGATAACTCTTCTGAATACGCGAATATTATCATAAACAAATGTAATGATAATACCTAAAGCAAACGAATAAATTAAAAAGCGGACTTCCTGATAGATACTTTCACTCAGCACCATCTATCCCCCTATTTAAATAATTTTGCAAAAAAGGAATTTTCTCCGCCGGAGGGCAGTCCGCTTTCGGAATATGTCAAAGAATCCACCTTGCCGTCTATTTCCACTTCCCCTTTTTCAAGCGTTAAATGTGTCACATGGAGACCGCTTCCGCGAATCATCAGCATCCCCTGCTCTGTCTCCAGGAGAATCTCATTTACATCGAAAGAAAGAACATCTGTTACTCCGTTAATCGTGCAATCCTTTCGATTATTTAAAATCAGTTTGTGCTGTCGTTTTCCTCCGGCATTCAAATCTTCCATAAAAGGGCCTCCCTTACTTTGTTTACCTTAGATTATATTGGACACCCATTTAAAATATTCCACTTTACAAAAAAACCTATATATATTTAAAAAGCTCTTTTGCCTCTTCCTTTCTGACGGTTTCCTCCACTGCAAGAACCTCGACCTTTACTTCTTTATTTCCGAATGAAATTGTAATTTCATCCCCGACTGCTACATTCGCAGAAGCCTTTGCCGTCTTCCCGTTTATTAAAACTCTTCCGGCATCACATGCTTCATTTGCAACGGTACGACGCTTAATTAAACGGGAAACCTTTAAATATTTATCTAATCTCATTTTCTTCCTTTCCAATCTTCAAGCAATGGATGCCACGCTTTACGAGCCATCCTTATGTTAATAATAAAACAAGGTAAGTACCACGGTACTTACCTTGTTGTCCCACTCATGATTTTCAACAAAAATTAGTTGATAGAATCCTTTAAAGCCTTACCAGCTTTAAACTTAGGAGCTTTAGAAGCTGCAATCTTCATTGTGGCACCTGTCTGAGGATTTCTGCCTTCTCTTGCTGCTCTTTCAGATACTTCAAAAGTACCGAATCCAACTAACTGAACCTTTTCACCCTTTTTTAATTCATCTGCTACTGTTTCTGTGAAAGCCTTTAATGCTGCTTCTGCATCTTTTTTAGATAAACCAGCTTTTTCAGCCATAGCTGCTACTAATTCTGTCTTGTTCATTATGAACTCCTCCTCTTTAACGAGTTAATTTACAAAGTACGTTTTAAACGCCTATATACATATATATCTGTTTTAGCCCGTTTTGTCAAGGGTTTTCTGGGTTTTCCTTATTTTCTTCGGATGATTTTTCTTCTGTTTTTTCCTCCTCCACTAAATCAGAAAAAGATAAATTCTCATTTGTTACAAGATTTTCAATATTAATCGTATAACTTCTGGTTTCGTATCCGCTAAGCCGCAATGTAATAACATGTATACCTGCTGTTTTCTTAAAGCTGACGGGGGCGATTCCTATATAAGAGCCATCCATATAAACTTCTACACCCTTAGGGGCATCAATTGTGATTTTTCCTCCCGAGGCTGATGTAACATCATTAGAGGATACAGTAGTTGTTTCAGTGGTATTGGAAGAAACAGAGTTCTTATTTTCCTTTTCCATCGTTACCTGAATTGTAGCATTTTCCTGCCCCACCTTTATATATTGTATAACCGTCTGATAACCGTCTGCTTTTGCCATCATCTGATGAATACCGTACTCTGTTTGAACCGGAGCCGAAATATCAACCTCTTCACCATCTATATAAACAGCAGCATTATCCGGAGAAACAGCAAATATTAAATTGCCATATTTTTTTACATCCTCTTTTTTTAAATCTCCGATATCCAATTCCGTTTCTTTGTCTCTTTTAATTGTTACTTTTTTGGTTGCGGAGATACCCTTTGTTGAAAATAAAACATCATATTTTCCTTCCGGAACAACTAGCAGCATGTCCTCCTCAATCGGTTTAATAAGGGATTGTCCCACTTCAATCCATCCACCCAGAAAATATTCATCATTTTTTAGGCGGAGATACCCATGCCCTTTATCAATATAAATACTATATACAGTATGACCGATCCCCTGCACCCTGAGAGTATCCACCCGGTTAATATCCATGATTTCAACCTGTTTACCCTCCGAATAAATAAATAAATCCTCCGGGTACCTGTAAATATCCTCTCCGATTGAGATTTCCTTTGTCCTTTCATCTATGGAAAAATCCGCTACATTTTCTAAAAGAAAAGAAGAGTCCGATTTCTGAACGGAAGCCAGCATTTTCTTTTCTTTTAAAAAAGTAATATCTACAATATCTCCCTCATTAATCTGCTCCATGGAAACAGAACTGCCGTATTTATCTGATAAGTTGGTAGTTCCGTTATAATTCAAAGTATAATTGCGCTCTCGTACAATATTAAAAAATGTAATCGTCTTTTCCTGTTTATTAATACGTTTAATTACCGCCGTATCTGCACTGTCATACATGCCTGCGCGTGCCGGTATAAATCCGGTTTCCAATTCCTTCTGTGGCTCCTCCTCAAGAGATTTGCCACATCCGGTTAATATAAAGCCCAGCGCCAGAAGACATATCAGCTTTATCACTTTGTTCATTTCATTCTCCACGTTTTACCAATACTTCTCAAATAGTTCCTGTATCAATCTGTTTTTTGCAGTCTCCTGTTCCAAAAGCTTTTGCAGTTTCTCACCGTTTTTTGACGACATCCATGCTTTGGGGCTGTTGTAATAAAAATTAACAATCTTCCAAAATTTTTCAGGATAGCTGAACCGGTATTTTAATTGCAGAAAATCCTCTTCCCTCAGAGTCCTTTCTTCTGCGTATGTAGAAAGCAGCTCTTTTCCAAGTGATACATCCCAATTATTTTTTTCCAACAGCTTCCGCACAAATAAGTATACATCTTTTACCGGATTGTCTACGGATATTTTTTCAAAATTAATAATATTACAATGCTCCGGTTCTATCAGAATATTATGATATTGATAATCGCCATGGCACATTGTATTATCATGCAGAATGGACGAGAGCCATCCGTCTAAATCTTCCTGATATAATTTTTCCGTAACAGAAACAGCCTTCTCCCGGAAAAAATCATAGTGTTGCTGCAAAAAAAGTTCAAACTCCGATTTTTGTCCTTTTTCTTTTAAATAACGACGAACACGGTGTAATTCTGCATTATGCTTTTCAATCTCCCGTAAAAGAGGCAACTGCTTTGGAGCCAAAAGAGAATTCTCCGCTGCTCCTTCCATCGCTTTATGAAGCCTCGCCAATGCACGGATACTTTTTTGGCATTCAGTCTTTTCTTTAATATTACACTCTTTTGCATTAAAATAGCTTTTTACAATGTAAGTTGTTCCGTCAAAATCAATACAGGCATTTTCGCCCTCTTTATTAGGAATGATTTCTTCTATATCAGGATACCCGTTCCCGCGGATTCGTTTCAAAGCCTCCGCAATAAATGAAAGTCTCTGTAATGTTCCTTTATACTCTTTTAAAATAAAGATTCCTTCTTTTGTCTCAAAAAGAATGGAACCCCTTCCTTTCCAGGTCCGCTCAACAACAAAATCATACTGCTCTAAAATACTAACCGCCCGGTCATTCATCTTTCCCGCTCCTTAATAAGATATTATCCGTAGGTTCGGATGTTCTATCTTATGAAAAAGACACGGAAAGTATGAATTATTCCTTTCTTGAAATGCAGGATAATAAATACTCTTTTGTATTTAAGGAAGGCTCCTTTAATACCAGATTAAGCATTTCCTGTAATGCTTCACCGATTTCTTTCCCCGGCTTCATTCCCGCCGCAATCAAATCACTGCCGGTAACAGCCAGCATTTTGATTGAAACACAATCTCCGTTCTTTAAAACTGTCTGATATATTTCCTCTAATTGCTGTAATTCTTTTTCTTTTTCTTCCCTTTTAAACATACTCTGGGAAAGAAAATCTGCCCTTTTTACTTCTAACAGAATCGGAAACAGGTCCTCTCCTATCTTTACAACGGCACGTCTGACACCCTCCGGTGTCAGCTTAATCTTTAAATCATGATAACTGACAAGGCGAACTACTTTTTGCCTTGTATCATTATCAAAGCGAAGCCTCTTCATAATTCTGTCTGCCATTTCCGCCGATATTTTTCCGTGACCGTAAAAATGGTCAACTCCCTTTTCATCTACCGATTTTGTTACGGCTTTTCCCATATCATGAAACAACATGGCAAACCTAAGCACTTTATCTGCACGTACAAACAAAAGAGAATGCAGAATATGCTCACCGACACTGTAGCAATGATGCGGATTATTCTGCTCCGTTTCCATTGCTGCATCAAATTCCGGTAAAAATACGCCTGTCATTCCCAGCTCATACGCTTTACGCAAATAATCCGGGTGTTCCGAAATCATAAGCTTTGTCAATTCTGTACAAATTCTTTCGGCACTGATTTTAGAAAGAGTCGGAGCAAGCTTATTGATTGCCTGCCCCGTTGTAAATTCAATCTCATATCCAAGCTGACCGCTGAAGCGAACCGCACGCATCATACGAAGAGCATCCTCCGTAAAACGTTCTTCCGGATTCCCTACACAACGAATTATTTTTGCTTCCAAATCCTGTATTCCGCCGAATTCGTCAACAATACCGGTTTTATCATTGTATGCCATCGCATTGATAGTAAAATCTCTTCTTTTTAAATCCTCTGAAAGACAGGATGTAAATACAACCTCCTTCGGATGACGTGCGTCCTCATATTCTCCGTCTATCCGGTATGTCGTTACTTCAAAGGTCTCTTTTCCAATCAGTACCGTTACGGTTCCATGTGCAATCCCGGTATCTATCGTGCACGGAAATAATTTCTTTACCTCTATGGGAGAGGCATTTGTCGTAATATCCCAATCATCCGGATTTTTGTGCAGAAGCGTATCCCTGACACAGCCGCCCACTGCATATCCTTCAAAGCCTGCATTTTCTAAAGTTGTAATAATTGTCTTTACATTTTCAGGTAATTTCATTACTACCTCGATTATTTTATTAAACGAACGGTTTCTCTTGCAATTGCGAGTTCTTCATTTGTCGGAACTACCATGGTTACGACCTTATCTGTGTCCTTAGAAAGAATAACTTCCTCTCCGCGAAGCTTATTCTTCTCTGTATCAATGCTTGTTCCCAGCCATTCCAGATACTCACCAATCATAACTCGCATCTGCTGGTTATTTTCACCGACACCTGCAGTAAACGCGATTACATCCACGCCCTTCATAGCCATAACATATGCTCCGATATATTTTGCTACCCTGTATGCATATGCTTCCAAAGTATCCTTCGCCTTTTCGTTTCCGCGGTCTGCTGCTGTCACAAGGTCGCGGAAGTCACTGGAAATTCCGCCGGATAATCCCAATACACCGGATTTCTTATTGCAAACGGATATAACTTCATCGGCTGTCATATTCTCTTTTTCTGCAAGGAATCCGACAATTGCCGGATCAATATCTCCGCAGCGTGTTCCCATAATTAATCCTTCAAGCGGTGTAAGACCCATGGAAGTATCTACGGATTTTCCGTGATCTACTGCGGAAATGGAAGCCCCGTTGCCTAAATGACAAACGACAATTTTTAAATCGTCTCTGTTTTTCCCGATAATTTCTGCAGCACGTTTCGATACAAAATCATGACTTGTCCCGTGGAAACCATATCTTCTTACTTTATATTTTTCATAATATTCATAAGGAAGTCCGTATAAATACGCTTTCTTCGGCATCGTTTGATGGAATGCCGTATCAAATACCGCTACCATGGGAATCTTTGGCATAATGGCCTTGCAGGAATTAATACCAATCAGGTTTGCCGGATTGTGTAAAGGAGCAAGATCGTTGCATTCTTCAATTGCTTTCTGCACCTCATCATCTATCACAACGGAGCTTGCAAACTTTTCTCCGCCATGTACAATGCGGTGGCCGACAGCATCTATTTCATCTAATGATTTGATTACACCGACTTTTTCATCCGTCAGCTTCTCTATTACCAAACGGACCGCATCGGTATGGTCTGCCATCGGTATCTCTGTTGTGCTCTTTTCACCGCCCTTCGGTGTATGCGTAATAGCACTTCCGTCAATGCCGATTCTTTCACAAAGTCCTTTTGCCAGCACTTCTTCGGTCTCAGAAGAAATCAACTGATACTTTAAGGATGAACTGCCACAGTTAATAACTAAAACATTCATGTTACAACCTCCGTTTATATTGATTACTGATATCTGAAATAAAATCCGTCTGCTTTAATATGCTCTGCCCCAATAAACCATTTTCTTAGCCGGTTTGCCGCAGCATACACAGGTATCGCTTAATTGCTCCTGTTCAAAAGGCATGCATCTGCTTGTTGCTGAGTATTTTTCTTTAATAATATCTTCGCATTCCTGCTCTCCGCACCACATAGCTTTTACAAAACCGGGAGTTTCATTCAGAATCTTTTCCAGCTCATCCATGTTCGTTGCAACATATGTATGTGCATCACGGTGCTCCCTTGCTCTTACCAGCATATCCTTCTGAATCGTTTCCAGAAGCTCTGTTACTTTATCGCCCAGTTCATCCAAAGAAATTTCCATCTTTTCATGATTATCACGACGAACCAGAATACATTTGTTTGCCTCGATATCCTTAGGACCGATTTCCACACGAATCGGAATGCCTCTCATTTCCTGTTCTGAGAATTTCCATCCCGGACTCTTATCTGCGTCATCTACCTTTACACGGCATCCCTTCGCAGCCAATAATTCCTTTAATTCGGCGGCTTTTTCCAGAACTCCTTCTTTTTTCTGCATAATCGGAACAATCATAACCTGCGTAGGCGCTACAAGTGGCGGCAGTACCAATCCGGAATTGTCTCCATGTACCATAATAATGGCTCCGATTAATCTGGTTGTCATTCCCCATGAAGTCTGATGAACATATTTTAATGTATTATCCTTATCTGTAAACTGAATACCGAATGCTTTCGCAAAGCCGTCTCCGAAGTTGTGGCTTGTACCGGACTGCAGCGCTTTTCCGTCATGCATTAATGCCTCGATTGTATAAGTTGCTTCCGCACCCGCAAATTTTTCTTTGTCTGTTTTGCGCCCTCTGATAACGGGCATAGCCAACACTTCTTCACAGAAATCGGCATAAACATTCAACATCTGAATGGTACGATCCTCTGCTTCCTGTGCCGTTGCATGAGCAGTATGTCCTTCCTGCCATAAGAATTCTCTGGAACGAAGGAATGGTCTTGTCTCTTTTTCCCAGCGTACAACAGAACACCACTGGTTATATACCTTCGGCAAATCTCTGTAAGAGTGAATATCGTTTTTATAAAAATCACAGAAAAGAGTTTCTGACGTCGGACGTACACAAAGTCTTTCCTGTAAAGGATTCAACCCCCCATGTGTTACCCATGCAACCTCCGGTGCAAATCCTTCTACATGATCCTTTTCTTTCTGTAATAGACTTTCCGGTATAAACATCGGCAGATAAACATTTTCTACCCCGGTTGCTTTAAATCTTTCATCCAATTGCTTCTGAATCAACTCCCAGATTGCATATCCGGCGGGCTTAATCACCATACAACCTTTCACACTGGTATAATCAATCAACTCTGCCTTTTTTACTACATCCGTATACCATTGTGCAAAATCCTCTTCCATAGAAGTAATCGCTTCTACCAACTTCTTCTCTGCCATTTGAGATTCTCCTTTCCTTTATCATATTGCTTCATTATAGTGTTTTTTTGTAACAAAATCAACTTCCCCGATAAAACTATTCATTGTTATTTTGCTTTGTTTTAAAAAGCATTACCCATATATTTTTATATAAGACAATTCCCAGCGGTCCTTTGACAATTCCGGCCACCCCAAACAATTTTATGCCTGCAAAAATAGATATTAACAAAATAACCGGTAATATACCAAGCCCTTTTCCAACAAGCTTTGGCTCTAAAAGCTCCCTGACTCCGATACAGACAATATAAATAAACAGACAAATGACCCCTTTCATAATTTCTCTCTCCAAAAAGAAGATCAGAGAAGTGGGAATCAATACAATTCCGGTTCCGATAAACGGAAGCGCGTCCAGAATTCCTGCTAAAATGCCAAGCAGAATAGGTGATGTGATACCGATGCAATAAAAGCCTGCAATACAGATACCCATAATAATTATAATCAATATCATCTGCGCCTTTAGATACATACCGGCTGTTCGTAATATTTTCCCGACAATGTCCATAAATGAATCCAACGCACCTATTTTGTGTACCTTACTCATTAATCCGTCAAAATCTTTTGCCATTAAGATGGTTGCAATCAGATAAATTCCGATATATGCAAGTACCGGGAAAACCTTCTGTATATAAGAGACTGTATTTTTCAGTATCTCCGGAAGAAGATCATGTAGGATGGCATTTCCCGAAGTCAAAAAAAGCCTGTCCTTCCATTCTAAAACATGCGGCAGAGTTTCTTCCACGCTCCCACCTGATATTGCAATAATGACCCAGATTAATGAGAGAATAATAATGGCAAGAATGCCTAATACCAGAAACATGGTGATGGTTTTTCTGATTTTCCACTTTACTTCCAATTTATACAACAGAGGATAAAACGCATAAACTGTCAGATACGCCAAAAGAAAGGGGGACAATAACGGAAAAATATACTTTAAAAAAAGAAATAACAGAAGTGCAAGCATCACTCCTGTTACCATTTCTTTTCTGTATTTTAAAATCATATCCATACCCATTTCCTGCCTTTCATAACTGCCTCTTTTCGCAGCTGATGTATTATCCGGACTATTTTTAAACAGGATTAGTATGCGCTTTTTTCCCCTTATTATGAATTAAATTACTTCCCATTCCCAAAAAAACATACAAAAACGGAGTACAGCATACCTGCTCATAACCAAAAATATTATGTGCCATATATGATAGGATGCATAAAGCAAACGCCGGCAGAAGACCGCATTCTTTTCTGTTTTTTACAAACAGATAAATACCGCTTCCGAGCATAAAAATATAAGAAAACAAGCCCAAAATCCCCAAATTAAAAAGCTTGGTCAGATATTCGTTATGTGCGTTCGTCAGAATAAGCTCACCCCAGAAAGCTCTCATCTTTTGTGCATATTCCGGCACGGATGCATGATAAAAAGAAAAACAATCCGGTCCTACTCCTATTAATTTTCGTAAACACGGAAGCTCTAAATATGTTTCACAAGTAAATCTCCATGAAAAGCCGCGGGCATTTCCCCAGATATCGTTAAACAGCAGGTAATTATTCTCGTTCAGATATCCAAAATGCCTGTAAAGAAATCCGGATGAATTCAGTGTAATAAATATAACCGTGATTGCTACCGCCAATCCCACTACCGCTGACAGGCTCCAAAAAAGCCTCCTGCCTGTCTTTTCCGGATATACTTCATTTCCACTGTGGCTTTTTTTTCTTATGTACACATAATAAATAATCGCAAGCAGCACAAAACAAAACGGCGATGCAGGACTTTGTGTCATAAATAAGGATAACTTATCTAACGGAATCATATGTCCTGCAAACAATCTTTGACAGACTCCCATAAAAGTGAAGCTTCCCGATACTAACAGCAGCACTTCTAAAAATCTCTGCATCTCTTTTGTCCCATCAAAAGACAAATAAAATAAGAGCAATAATACCGTAAACAAAGAGAGGAATGCACTATCCGTATTTTGTGTTACCAATGAACTCATTGCAATAAATGAATATATTCCTGCCAAAACTCGCATACGCTTATCTTCCGCACTGTAGAACAAATACAGTCCAATCGGAAATACCGTACAGAGAAAGCTCGAATACCAACTGGATTGACCCATCGTGGATAAGAATAAAATCTTATATTCCAACGAAAGATTTCCGTATATCCATAATGCATCCACATCAAAACGGTGCAGGATTGCAACCAGAAAAACGATAGCGGAAGATACTAACAATAAATATACGAACCCTTTTTGATATTTCCACACTCTTGAAACAAGAAAATAAACTGCCATAAAAAGAAGCTGGGTTAAATAACCCATATTCCATCCGGAAGCTCCGACAAATCCTTCCTTCTTAAAATCACTGAACAGATAAGATGCCGTTGTGCAGAAAAAATAACTTAACACCGCATAATCCAAAACCGAAAATCGTACCCGTTCTGTAGTAAAAAATTTTTCTCTTTTTAATATTTTTTTTAAAACATGGATACAGAACAGTAAAAAAAATATCACTATACAGGCAATGGTCGAATACTGAAATATCTTATATTTCGCCTCTCCCATTCCGGTATACTGATATTTATAAAACAAAGGGAAAAACCCGAGCAAAACAAATAAATAAACGGAAACCACAAAATTTCCTCCTCATTTATTATCCTTCACATAAATGTCGTAAAACCGGATTTGCCGGATTCAGACAAATGTTTATCTCTTTTTTTGTCACCGGATGCTGCCATATCAACCGGTGTGCACACAATACCGGAACTCTTGCATTTAATTCTTTTCCGAAAGAAATGCTTTCCGAAGAGCCGTACTTTACATCTCCAATCAAAGGATGTCCGTTATGGGAAAGCTGTACACGAATCTGGTGATGCCTGCCCGTAAGAAGTTGAATCTCCAAAAGCTGCATTTTACCCAAGGTTGCTTTTACTCGGTAACGAAGAGCTGCCTTCTTCCCGTTTGCATCCGATTCCGGAACAACCCGGGAAAGATTGCTGCGCTTATCCTTTATAAGATAATCTGTTAATTGGCCGTCCGGCCTGTCCATATGACCGTAAACGACCGCATAATAATATTTTTTCATCGTTCCGCTTTTAAGCTGCTCAGTCAGTCCTGCTGCCGCTTTTGCATTTTTTGCAAACAGAACAATACCCTCTACCGGCTGGTCCAAACGATTAATCACCGCAGTATACGGATTGCTTATTCCTGTTTCTTTACTGATGAAATTTTTTACTTCGCTGACCAAATCACATTCCCCTAATCGGGCGGTCTGCGTTGCAAGCCCTGCCGGCTTATGAATTACAATCTGTTCCTTATCCTCATACAAAATTTTCATGTATTATGCTTTCATCCTTTTTAAGATTTCCAAAACAAATGCATATACTCTTTGTACCGACACAATATTCATACTTTCACGAATTGTATGAATCTGTTTTAAATCAGGACCCAAAGATACACAATCAAGCCCCGGTATTTTACCTGCAAATATACCGCATTCCAATCCTGCATGGACTGCTTCTATCTTCGGTTCTTTTCCGTACTGTTCTTTAAATACTTCTACCATTAACTCACGAAGCTTTGAATCCTTTTTATATTCCCAGCCCGGATAATCCCCTTCAACCTTCATGCTTCCGCCTAGGCTTGTAAGCAGAGTATTCATCCGACGGTTAAGCATTTCACGTTCACTGTCAACACTGCTTCGTACACAAAAAGAAAACCTTACAAAATCTTCATGTGTTTCCACAATTCCCATATTCAGAGAGGTTTGTACCAGCCCTTCTATATCCATGCTCATTTTCTGGACACCGTTTGGCAGACAGGTAAGCAGACAAATAACATTGTCTGTCGATTCCTGGTTCATTTTTTTCCCTTTTATATACGATACTTTTTCTACTATGATCTTTATATCGGAATCTGCGGCAAAATATTCATTTGCAAAAACGCTCTGCATCCGTTCAAGCGACTTTATTACCGCTTCTTCCGATTCACAAACAATTTCCGCCTGTGACTGAACGGGAATCGCATTATCCTTTAGTCCGCCACTTACGGAAATAATCTGCAGAGAAGCAGTCTTCTGTATATCCTGCAGCAGACGTCCCATCAAAACATTCGGATTACTTCTTCCTTTATGAATTTCCACTCCGGAATGACCGCCCTTGCAGCCGGTGATTTTGATGCTGTAAGCCACTCCTTCATATTCCTCCGTCAGAACAGGCAGCCTGCAGTCTGCGGTATTTCCCCCGGCACAGCTTACGGTAAATATTCCTTCTTCTTCCGAATCAATATTAATCATCGTCTTTCCTTTTAAGCAGGATACATCCATACTTCCCGCTCCCAAAAGACCTATTTCCTCATCTACGGTAAATACGGCTTCGATTTTCGGGTGTGAAAGATTTTTATCCTCTAAGACGGCTAGTGCCATCGCAACGGCAATTCCGTCATCTCCTCCGAGTGTCGTATCCTTTGCCTTAACCTCTTCACCGTCAATATACAGGTCAAGGCCTTCTTTTTCCATGTCTTTAGAACATTCTGCAGACTTCTCACATACCATATCCAAGTGTCCCTGAATAATAACAGGCTCTGCATTCTCATATCCGGCAGAAGCTTCTTTTATAATAATTACATTATTATCTGTATCCTGATGATACTCAAGACCATTCTCCTTTGCAAAATCCACACAGAAATCGCTAATCTGCTTTGTATTACGCGAACCGTGCGGAATGCCGCAAATCTTTTCAAAATAGTAAAATACCCGTTCAGGCTGTAAATGCTCCAACATAAATCTATACTCCCCTGATTAAATCATTTTTTATACCTTAAATCTGTATCCCACACCCCAGATTGTTTCGATGTATTGAGGGTTTGCGGTATCAAATTCAATTTTCTCACGAATCTTTTTGATATGAACGGTAACGGTGGCAATATCGCCGATAGAATCCATATCCCAGATTTCACGGAATAATTCTTCTTTCGTAAATACATGGTTCGGATTTTCCGCAAGGAATGTCAAAAGGTCAAATTCCTTTGTAGTAAATGCCTTCTCTTCTCCGTTAATATACACACGTCTTGCAGTTTTATCAATCTTTATACCGCGGATTTCAACAATATCGTTTACCTTCTGATTTGTACTTACCAATCTGTTGTATCTTGCCATATGGGCTTTCACTCTTGCAACCAGTTCACTTGGGCTGAATGGCTTTGTCATATAATCATCGGCGCCCAGACCAAGACCTCTGATTTTATCAATATCATCCTTTTTTGCTGAAACCATTAAAATAGGGATATCCTTTTCTTCACGGATTTTTTTACATACATCAAATCCGTCCATACCAGGAAGCATCAAATCAAGCACGATTAAATCAAAATCTTCTTTTAGTGCTTTTTCCAATCCCGTATCGCCTGCATTTTCAATTGCAACTTCAAAACCGCTAAGCTCCAGATAATCTTTTTCCAAATCTGCAATTGCTACTTCATCTTCAATAATTAATATTTTGCTCATACTACTCCTCCTGCGCATCTCTATATTTTCTTATTACAAAATGCATACATGTGCCTTCGCCTACTTTACTCGTTGCCCAGATATAACCACCGTGGTCTTCTATGATTTTCTTTACAATTGACAATCCTATACCGCTGCCGCCCTGTGAGGAATTTCGGGAAGCATCCGTCCGGTAAAACCGTTCAAAAATATTGGGCAGGTCCTTCGCTGCAATTCCTTTTCCGTTATCCTCTATTTCTACCCGAATTGCGTCAACCTCATCCAACAGGCGGATATCAATTTCACCTTTTTCCTTATCAATATATTTAATGCTGTTTCCTATAATATTGTTTATTACCTTCTTAAGCTGCTCCGGGTCCGCAATAATCTGTGTCTCGGATGATAAAAAATTTGAATAATTTAACGTAATATTTTTGGATTCTAAATCTAATCCGACATCTTCTACACAATCATTAAAGTATTCCGTTACATTAATACGTTGGAAATGATACGGTATCCGATTGGAATCTATTCCGGAATAATACGTCAGCTCATTTATAAGGCGGTCCATTTCATTTGCTTTTGTATAAATTGTTTTAATATAGCGGTTCATTTTATCAGGAGTATCCGCCACACCGTCAATTATTCCTTCGACATATCCTTTAATGGAGGTAATCGGTGTTTTCAAATCATGTGTAATGTTACTGATAAGCTCCCTGTTTTCTTTTTCATTCTGGATTTTTTCTTCGGTAGATTCCTTCAGCTTAAGGCGCATGTCTTCATAACTTTTATATAGCTGCCCAATCTCTCCATTATTCTCTTCCGTTCTCAGTGCATAGTCAAAATCCCCTTTTGCAATACAGGACATTGCATGATTGAGCTGACGGATTGGATAGAATACACCTCTGTTAATCCATCGTGTTAACGAAATACTCGTAAATACCAGTACCAGCACAATAATAACAAATATTCGAAATACAAGATGACTGGAAATCACGTTATTTACCTGTGTAACAACAAATAAGCTCCCTTCCGAGCCATCCTTAAAATGAAAATCAAACTGCTTTACAATTTTGTTCAATCCTTTAAAGTAATATCCGGCTTCTGTTTCTTTATTTGAAAATCCGTATGCAGGCAGTTTTTTTAACAGAGGGTCATTTTCATCGGAATTTCCCATATAAAATATATGGGTTCCTTTTCTGACAATAAGATAAGAAGCTTCATCCTCAAGTTTTAAATTAACATCATTTAAATAATCAACATTTGCAAAACGGTCAGGATCAATTCCCAGCTGTGCTTCTATTTCATAATACGTTTCTTCTGCCAGCTCTGTTATTTCTGAAGCGTATTTTAAAGAGAAGTCCTTTAAAAATTCAATATCATTTCCTCGATACGATACCATTCCGTATAGAAAACCGAATGTAACCACTGTTAGTATAATCGGTAAAAATGTCAACGTTATAAATGTAATCGTCAATCTTTTCTTTAGATTCATCACAGTTCTCCTTATTTTATATACAGTATACCACAGGTTTTACAGCTAAAAATAAAGCGATTGCAATTTTCTTATAAAAAATTGATAAATTTATTGACTTTTCAATGAAAATATCTTAATATAACAATATCAGTAATGATTCCTATTTTGGAAAGGAGGGAATATGCCACTTAAATACAGCCGACAAAGAGAGGCCATTAAAAATTTTTTAATGACTCGGAAGGATCATCCGACTGCTGATGTTGTTTACGAAAATGTCAGAAAAGAATTTCCAAACATCAGTCTCGGGACTGTGTACCGTAATCTTACTCTTTTATCTGATATGGGAGAGCTTTTAAGGTTACGGGTCGGAGATGGTATGGATCATTTTGATGCTACTACTACTCCGCATTATCATTTTATCTGCCGCAAATGCGGCCAGGTTATTGATTTGGATATGAACAGCCTGGACACGATTAATGATATTGCCGGAACAAACTTCGGTGGTACGATTGAAGGACATGTAGCATATTTCTATGGTTCCTGTGCCTCCTGCACAAAACACTCATAAGTTATTATTTTTTGTTGATACTATTAAAATGAATTAAATAAAAAAGGAGAGTATAATTATGAAATTTGTATGTCAGGTATGTGGTTATGTTCATGAAGGAGATTCTGCTCCTGAAAAATGTCCCGTTTGTGGAGTTCCTGCTGATAAGTTTACAGCACAGGGCGGCGAAAGAGAATGGGCTGCTGAACATGTTGTAGGAGTTGCTAAAGGTGTAAGCGAAGACATCATGGCAGACTTAAGAGCAAACTTTAGCGGAGAATGTACAGAAGTTGGTATGTATCTTGCAATGGCAAGAGTTGCTCACAGAGAAGGATATCCGGAAATCGGATTATACTGGGAAAAAGCTGCCTGGGAAGAAGCTGAACATGCTGCTAAATTTGCTGAATTATTAGGTGAAGTTGTTACAGACTCTACTAAGAAAAACCTTGAACTAAGAATCGATGCCGAAAACGGAGCAACTGCAGGTAAATTTGACCTTGCAAAACGTGCTAAGGCAGCTAACCTTGATGCAATTCATGATACCGTTCATGAAATGGCTCGCGACGAGGCAAGACACGGTAAAGCATTCGAAGGACTTCTTAAGAGATACTTTGGTTAAAAGTTTTTTTAACCACTTCTACTGTAAAATATCAGGGTATGTTAAACCACTTTGACATACCCTCTTATTTCTGATAAAAATCATATTCCATTTAGGAAAGGAGCTAAAATACTATGGACAAATATTTCTGTAATCCCTGCGGCTACACATATGATCCCGAAAAAGGTGATCCGGAACACGGTATTAAGCCGGGTACCGCTTTTGAAGACCTTCCGGATGATTGGGTATGCCCTGTTTGCGGTATTGACAAGAGCATGTTCATGCGTTGTCTTCCTAATTACAACTAAATATAACAATACATATAAAGGGCAGACCTTCGCGGGTCTGCCCTTTTTTGCTCTGACAAAATATGCCCAAAAATATCCGGTTCTTACATGGAGTGTCTGTCATGATTGTTGCTCATAATATAATGGCTATGAACTCACACCCATAAAGGAATTGCGTACTAATAAGCCATATATACTAACCAGATATGTCTTTCCTACTCTTTTTCGTCCGTATACAGCTACAAACTGCGACCTACCGCTCTCATATAATTTATTTAATATAGCAATTTCTTGTTTGCGTCCTATCATAAATCTGCCCTCCAAGCAAATATAATCAGCCGTGTAATATTTTTTTACACATTTCACGGCTGATTATCAAGCATTTTGATTTGCGCATATGTGAAAGGATGGTAATTTCAAATATTCTATATACTTTTCTTCTACTGCATCAATAAGTACCCTAAATATCCGCTGTAGCATAACAGCATTATGATACCCCATTGTTTGCGCAGTGTCTTTGTCTTTGCAACACTAATCCATAGAAGAACGCCGGCAAAAACAGCAATAACTCCATCAAATAAGAAATCGGCTTCATAAATTACAGGTGCAATGATAGACGTCGTTCCAATAACAAATAAGATATTGAAAATGTTGCTTCCGACAATATTTCCGATTGCAATATCCGCATTCCCTCTTTTTGCTGCAACAACACTTGTTACAAGCTCAGGCAATGATGTTCCGAGTGCAACTATCGTAAGACCGATAAAACGTTCACTCAGGCCAATCATATGTGCAATTTCTGTTGCACTGTCTACCGTAACATCACTTCCCCATACAACCAGAACACCTCCCATAATCATAAACAGCATCAGCTTCCATACAGGACGTTTTTCGGTATCCCTTTCTTCCGCTCCCTTTTTAGCCAGAAAAAATAAATACACCAAATATGCCAGAAACAGAATCCACAAAATGACACCTTCTATTCTGGTTACATAGCCACCTGTCATGCCGAGCACAATCAATACGATTGTAATAAGTATCATGTAGGGTATTTCATAACAAAAGGTTGTTCTCTGAATAACCATGGTTGCTATAATCGCAGAAATACCCAAAATTATCAGGATATTTAAAATATTACTACCTACAATATTCCCGATGGCAATTCCTGCATTTCCTTTTATCGATGCGTTAATACTGACGGCTGCTTCCGGTGTACTCGTACCCATGGCAACAATCGTAAGTCCGACAACCAATTGCGGAATCCCCAGCTTTCCTGCAATTCCCGAGCATCCGTCAACAAACCAATCCGCTCCTTTTACCAACATAAGAAATCCTATTGCCAATAACAGTATTTGTATCAGTATCATGCATATCCTCCAACTTCTTTTTTAGCGATGTTTTAATTAAACATCGATATTCCATAACGGATTTTACGGACAATTTTGTATCCGATTACCGCAAAAATAGACACAACAAGATAACCTGTCGTAAATACAGCAACAGCACTACCTACAATTATTAATAAAAACATTCCAATATTCATATTCTCTCTCCATCACGTTTTTTGTACTCAAATAAACCTATGTTTCCATAGGCAGGATACTCTTATCTATGCGTGATGTTATACTTTTTCTCCATCCTGATTATGGATGTAGTTAAGAATAGCAATCGAATACAGCATTTCATAGTACAATCTGTTTTCTTTTGCCGATAAGTAAAAATGGAAATTCTGCGGAAGACTATCCGCTCCTGAAATAAGAGGCATAAACATATGCCTCTCTCTGATATTATTTCTTTCTTCCTGCCTTTTTGCAAGTCTTATGGAAAAGAGAACCTCTTTCTGACTGAGCGTCTCTGTTTTACAGGCAGATACACTCTCAAAATCATTCCCATAAACCTGAAGCACTTTTTCTTCTTTACACGAAAAATAAGAACCTGCCGGTATTTTTTCCTGACAAATTCCTGAAATCATAATCACTGAAATTATTATCAGATATATTATATTATGACTTCTGACCCTTTTCATATCAATTCCCAACGCTTCCTGCATTTTACAAATTTTTAATCCGAATAAAAAATTATTCAATCGGGATTATTATTCTCGTCATTTTATCAAAAGCTTTTTTAAGAGTCAATTTTATCTGCCAATTCTTAGTTCTTTCTTAACCCCTTCGGATAATGGTTCTTCATAACGTTTCCGGCGAGTTTTCCCCACCCAAGGCTGTAGCCATCTACCGTAATCAGATACCAGCCCTTTTCTCCTTCTGCAGCAAATATATTCCCTTTAAGATAAGCGGCAGCTTCCGTACTGCTACTGTCAAGATTCCATGTATGCGCGACATCCTCCGCACGAAGTGCCAGCGCCAATGCATGGGAAGGCTCAAAACGATTTTTTAAAATGGTTCCTAAATGCAGACCGGGACGCAAAACCTTTAATCCTTTTAGGCCCGGCATCTGTTCCGGAATCAGATATAACTGATCTCCAAAACGAAAATATGTTTTTTTATCTGCTGTCTTCAACCAATCGGCTTTTATTTCCGTATTCAAAAAAGCTTCGTATTCCTTACAGTCTTTTAACGAAACCATCTTTTCTGTGCCATTACGCGAAAGAAGTCTGTCAGCCGCTCCAATAAGAGTTCCTGATTTTACCAGAACTGCCGCAAAATGCCCCTCCCCCTTTATCTTATGCGGAAACAGACGAATTGTTCCTGTAAGCTGCTCTTTGACAGAAGCTTCTATTTCTCCCAACTCCATCTCTGCCCAGGCAGGATTTCCCGGCTCCATTCCGTCCGTAAACGGGACCTCACATACCAAAAAATCCGGATGTTTCTGTAAAAATCTTGCAATTACACATTCGTTTTCCAACGGCGCAAAGGTGCATGTTGAATAGACTATGCGTCCGCCCGGTAATAACATCTGTGCAGCGGCTTCTAAAATATCTTCCTGCCTGTCCGCACACATTTTAACATTTTCAGGACTCCACTGTGTATATGCCTCCTCGTTTTTACGAAACATTCCTTCCCCCGAACAGGGCGCATCGACCATAATACGATGAAAAAATCCGGCAAATATCCCGGCAAGCTTCTGCGGCGTTTCATTTATAACAAGTGCGTTGCGAATGCCCATCCTTTCGATATTTTCAGATAGAATTTTTGCACGTGACGGAACAAATTCATTGCAAACAAGAAGACCTTCGCCCTGCATTGCAGCGGCAATCTGTGTTGCCTTGCCTCCCGGTGCAGAGCATAAATCCAGTACACGCTCTCCCGGTTTGGCATCCAATAAAACTGCCGGAAGCTGAGCACTCGGTTCCTGAATATAATAAACTCCTGCCGCATGATACGGATGCTTTCCCGGTGTATCCTTCCCTGTAAAATAGTAACCGTTTTCTGACCAGAGCACAGGTGTTAAAGAAAAAGGCGCCTGCTTTAAAAAAGCAGAAACCTCTCCTTTTAACGGATTGAATCGCAATGCCTGATGCTTTTCCCTGTCATAGCAGCTTTCAAACTCTTCGTATTCTTTTCCAAGCATTTGTTTCATTCTACCAACGAATTCTTTTGGAAGCATATCCATTCTCCTGCCATTTATCTTTATATCCGTGTTGTATATTCCGTAAAATCCCAGACTTCATCTGCCAATCCGTCATAAAATTCCGGTTCATGGCAGACAAGAAGTATACTACCGCTATATTCCTTTAAGGCGCGCTTCAGTTCGTCTTTTGCATCTACATCTAAATGATTAGTCGGTTCATCCAATACAAGTAAATTGCTCTGGCGGTTTATAAGCTTACATAATCTGACTTTTGCCTGTTCTCCACCGCTTAATACCTTTACCTTGCTCTCGATGTGCTTTGTGGTCAGACCGCACTTTGCAAGAGCAGAGCGCACCTCATACTGCGAATATCCCGGAAATTCAGACCATATTTCTTCTATGCAGGTATTATCAGCTCCCTTTTTGCTTTCCTGCTCAAAATAACCGATTTCCAGATAATCCCCAAGCTCTACGCTTCCTTTTAAAGCTTTTGTAAGTCCAAGAATGCTTTTTAATAATGTACTCTTTCCGATACCGTTCGCACCTGTAATGACAATTTTCTTACCACGCTCCATTGTGAGATTAAGAGGCTTAGAAAGCGGTTCCTCATACCCGATTACCAAATCCCTTGTAATAAACGGAAACCGACCACTTGTCCTGGCTTCCAAAAATTGAAATTCCGGCTTCGGTTTTTCTGCTGCCAACTCTATAACATCCATTTTATCCAGCTTCTTCTGTCTGGACATTGCCATATTCCGCGTTGCGACTCTTGCTTTATTTCTTGCCACAAAATCCTTTAAATCCGCAATCTCCTTCTGCTGGCGATTATATGCAGCCTCCAGCTGTGATTTTTTCATGGCATATACTTCTTCAAATTTATTATAATCCCCTACATATCGATTCAGTTCCTGATTATCCATATGATAGATAATATTTACAACACTGTTTAAAAACGGTATGTCATGTGAAATCAGAATGAACGCATTCTCGTATTCGTTCAGATATCTTTTGAGCCATTCGATGTGCTCTGCATCCAGATAATTTGTCGGCTCATCAAGTAAAAGAATATCCGGCTTCTCCAATAAAAGCTTGCCAAGCAGAATTTTTGTACGCTGCCCTCCGCTTAACTCGGATACATCCTTAGAAAGACCAATCGCCGTCAGCCCCAACGCTCTTGCAACTTCTTCTACCTTGGAATCAATCATGTAAAAGTCATGCATTGTAAGAAGGTCCTGAATCGTTCCAAGCTCCTCCATATACGCGTCCAATTCTTCCGGGGTACAGTCTCCCATTTTGTCACAAATATCATTCATCTGTGCTTCCATTTCAAACAAAAAATTGAAAGCTGACGAAAGTACATCCCGAATGGTCATTCCTTTTTCTAAAACCGTGTGCTGGTCCAGATAACCCACGCGGACACGCTTTGCCCACTCAACTTTTCCTTCATCAGGCATAAGCTTTCCGGTAATAATATTCATGAAGGTAGATTTTCCTTCCCCGTTTGCACCAATCAGACCGATATGCTCTCCCTTTAATAAACGAAAGGATACATCATTAAAAATGGCTCTGTCTCCAAAGCCATGTGTTAAGTGTTCAACATTTAAAATACTCATCCGTACTCCTATATCCTATAAAATATATTCGTCAATTACCTGTACAATACCGTCCTCTTTATTCATTTTCAAATAACGGTGTGGAAAAATAGCGCTCTGCCGTGTCCGGCAAAACGGTAACAACAGTCTTTCCTTTCCCTAGCTTTTTGGCAAGCTTTAATGCTGCAGCAACATTGGTTCCGCTTGAGATACCACACATGATACCCTCAAGACGCGCTAAATCCTTTGCTGTCGTTATTGCTTCTTCATCTGTAACAATATAAATGTCATCATATATATTTTGGTTCAGATTTTCAGGAATAAGACCGTCTCCGATTCCCATCTGCAAATGGGTACCGATATTACCCCCTGCAAGAATCGCCGCATGCTCCGGTTCAACCGCCCATATTTCGATGTCCGGATTCTGTGCCTTTAATACTTCCCCTATTCCGCTGATAGTTCCGCCGGTTCCGATACCTGAACAGAAGCCGTGAATCGGTCCTGCTACCTGTTCCATAATTTCCAACCCTGTTCTGTGCCTGTGTACCATCGGATTGGCAGGATTCTCAAACTGCTGCGGAACATAAACATTCGGATTTTCTTCTGCCATACGCATCGCTGTCTGTAGGCATTCATCGATGCAGGCCCCTATGTTACCCGCATCGTGAATCAGCATGACCTCAGCTCCGTAATGCGCAACCAGCTTTCTTCTTTCCTCACTTACGGAATCCGGCATAATAATAATTGTTTTATAGCCTCTTACCGCACCAATCAGCGCAAGCCCGATTCCCTGGTTTCCGCTGGTCGGCTCCACAATAATCGTATCTTTGTGAATAACACCATTTTTTTCTGCCTGTAAAATCATATTATACGCTGTTCTTGTCTTAATGGAACCGCCTACATTCAAGCCTTCAAATTTTACCAGAACCTCTGCGGCTTCCGGATCGTTCATACGGTTTAATCGAATCATTGGTGTATGACCGATGTATTCCAAAATATTATTACAAACCATTTTACGTCAAACCTTTCTCTTTAAATATACAAACCTTTTTGATTATAAACCATTTCCATATGAATTGACAAAGATTTTTACCTGTTTATTATAATTTATTTCTTTCCTTTGTATTATGTGATATATTTTTTCAGAATTATTATATTTAAATCTTTTCAGGAGGGCTAATTTTCATGGATATTGAAATTAAAGAGTATACGAAACCGGAATATTCTCCTGTAATTGATTATGAATCATGGAGAGTTGCCGTATTAAACGATATTGACGAGTTAGAAGTTCAGAATCTCAAAACGATGCAGAAGCATACGTTGAGCGACGAGGTTTTTGTTTTATTAAAAGGCTCCTGTACCTTATTCAGTGCCGGCAGTGGTGAAACAATAGGAGATGTCTCTGCTACTAAATTGGAGCCTTATAAGATGTATAATGTGAAGGCCGGTGTATGGCATACACACACTGGAAAAAGACAGCAGTGTTTTAATTGTAGAAAACCGCAATACCTGCGATGATAATTCTCCGACTGCATTAATGACAGATGTTCAGATAAAGCTGCTTAGAGACAGCTATCAGTGATTTAAAACGGCGGCACGCAGAGCGAGCCGCCATTTCAAACTCTTACATTATAAAAGCTCCATTAATTTTACTCTTTTTGCTGTCACAACAGACATTATCTGAAGTGCCTCACTCTCATTTTTTCGATTAATATTCTGCCTCATTCCCGTGAATAAATGCTCCCATCCTGTCATCCCCATATTTTTTGCTTTTGCAGACATTTTCTGCACCTTCATGGAGGCTGCCTGCCATTGCTTCCGTTTAATAGCCTGTCCGAGCTGTAAAAATTCATAAGAATGAATAAATTGTTTCAGGTCAGCGATATAAGTTACTTCATCTTCATATACCGATGAAGTAAAATCAATCCCATATGTTTTTAGCTGATTTATTAGTTCCATAAGCCATTTCCACTATTATTCCTGCTGTAATGCTTCTGCAAACTTACTTATATTCTCCGGCAGAATTTTAGGCATCGCATTTGGGTCATTTTTCATACTGTTTGTTACTGCCCTTGCAATGAACTTATCCATACCTTTCAGCTTATCTAATTCCAGCTTGCCGCCAAAAGAAGCCGCACAGACCGAATGTGCAAGAAGCTCTTTATCAATATTCTGCACCAAAAATGCTTCCTCCTGTTCCGGAAAGCCGTTGCAGATAAAAAAAGCACATTTCTTTTCCATTAAGATGGATTTATTTTTCTGAATAAATTCTGATGCCGCTTTATGCAGCTTACCCATACGGATACTGCCGCCTACTACTATACAATCATATTTTGACAAATCGGCTTTATCTGTCTCAATATTACATAAAATAGCATCCTTAAGCTGCTTTTTCAGTAATTCTGCACACTCTCTTGTTGTGCCGGTCTTAGTTGCATAACAAATCGCTGTTTTCATATTCCCTCTCATTCTGCCGTTTTAACGGCCTTTTCCCGTATTTATTGTCCGTTAAATATCTGTGCAATCGGTGAATCCTCAGATAAAATAACCGTTTTGTTATCTCCTGTTACAGATGCCTTCAATGCATCCAAGCTTCTTACAAATGAATAAAAATCTGTCTTGCTTTCATCCGCATACGTTTCGGAAAGAATCTTCATATATTCTGCTTCACCCTCTGCTTTTAAGATTTCTGCCTGCTTCTGTGCCTCAGACAGCATAATCGTTACTTCTTTATCTGTCGTATTCTTTATTTTCTGTGCTTCTGCCGTACCTTCTGCGGTATAAGTTGCCGCAATGTTTTCACGTTCGGAAATCATACGTGTATACACAGCTTCTTTATTATCTGCCGGCAAATCAAGCTGCTTTGTTTCAACCGTCAGCATCTCTATTCCGTATTGTTCAAAGGTTGTTCCTATACTCTCAATAATCGCTTCCGTCAATTCGCCGTCTCTTCCGGAGATAACTTCTTCCTGCGACATGGAACTGATAGTATTTTTAATAGCATTATAAACAACCGTATTGATTCGGCTCTCCGCATTACCGATAGAACCGTTTAAGGTCTGGGCAAACTTAACCGGATTCGTAATCTGCCATAATACATAGCTGTTCGTAATCATTGTTTTTTTGTCTTTTGTAATAACATCACTCGGTGCCAAATCATAAAGCAATAGCTTCTTCGGTAATGTATCTACTGTCTGTATAAACGGAACCCTGAAGCTTAACCCCGCTTCGGATTCTACATGGTCAATCTTGCCAAACTGACGAACCAGTTTATACTCATCCTCTCCTGTTACAACAATACAGGAAAGTCCGATAAATAATCCGATTGCAATCAATATTCCCAATAATGGTCCGACTATTTTTTTCATATTCGTTTCCTCCCTTATTCTTGTTCTTCATCGGATGAAACGGTTTTGTCGTTCATCGTAGTAGTGGAGAAGGGTTCTAACGGAAGAATTTTATCTACTCCGTCAGAAGAATCAATAATGAGTTTCAAATCCGGTAATACTTCTTCCATTGTTTCATAAAACATACGCTGTTTCGTGACGGTAGGATTTTTAATATATTCCGCATACATAGAATCAAAACGTGCTACCTGGCCGGATGCTTCGTTAATTCTTTCTTCTTTATACGCTTCTGCATCTTTTACAATACGGTCCGCTTCTGCCTGTGCGGTCGGAATTTTTTCATTACGGTACTTATTCGCATTATTGATGGATGTTTCTTTTCCCTGTTTTGCTGTTTCTACTTTTTTGAATGCCTCCATAATTTCCGCTGTCGGCGGCTCGGAATCCTGAATTGTAATATTTACAAGTTGAATTCCTATATCCTGTTGCTCTAACTTACTCATAATCATTTCTTTTATATTGGACTGGATTTCATTCTTTCCGGTTGTCAGAACAGAATCCACATCATAACTGCCGATAACCGTACGGATACAGCTCTGTGCCATATTCTTTAAAATCAATACCGGGTCCTCTGACGCATAAAGAGCTTTTACAGGATCGGAAACCTTATATTCTACAAAAAAATCTACATCAATGAAATTATAATCATTGGTAATCATAATTGCTTCTTCTTCAATTACCGCATCCGTATCCTTATCATAGCCGATTGCAAATCCCTGAATAGTGGTATTTACTTTTCTGACCTGCTGAATAAACGGAATTTTAAAATGCAGACCCGGCGTTGTTACCGCCTGTGCCTTACCAAATGTGGTAAGAACTGCCTGCTCCTGCTCGCGAATCTGATAGGTACTGTTAAATGCCAATAGCAATATCAATAAAACTGCAAATACAATTCCAATGGTTTTAAAGATGCTGCCCGTATTTCGTTGACGAATGTGTTCAATGTTATCATTCTGTCGTTTCTTTTGGAAGAGTCCCATTTTTCTTTCTCCTTTAGTTATTTTGATTTTTTTACATAAATTTCACACCAGGCCGGTAAGAATCCCGCCTGAATTGCTACACTCCTTGATAACGAATGTGATTCGCTTGTCCCGTAAAAAGGAAGAACGCCGTTGTTGAGTAACCGCTGCTTCATAAGTATCGTCAGGTATGTTGCCAATCCCTGTCCGCGGTATTCTTCTCTTACATCAACTCCTATCTGATGCACATATTTCCCATCCCGGCTTGCCCCTGCCATTCCTTTTAAACGCCCGCTGTCTTCGGGGGCAGCAACCGCAACTACATCCGGTTGCGTTTTCGAATAACAAAGAGCATTATGAAACGGATTATCCTCTTTCATCTCCTGTATATCCTTTTCTGTATACCAGATAACCGGATGACTTTCTTCCTGATAAGCTGCATCCTTATCCGGAAGATAATAAATATGTGTATCTGCAATTTCATGGTCATATTCATTCAAAATTCTGTCAAGAAGCCGCAGATTCGGGAATTTACAAAACCAGTTCGGCTCTACATCCTTAAATACTTCCCGACAGCCCTCATAAATGGACTCATCTGTCATCAGATATGCTTTTCCCATAAAAATAATTGCCCGGAAAAACAATTCCGTTTTTTCTACAATACGCGCGCCCGTAATTTGCTTTGACGGTGCAAGAAAAACTTTTCCCTGTCCGATTTCTTCTGCTTCCTCCAGATTGCAGTCTAATGAAAACTGCTTTTCTATAATTTCTATTGTTTCACTTGCTATTTTCACTCTGCTGTTTCTTACCATTACCCTTTCTGTATATTTTATGGAATATATTAGCAAAAGAACTGTAAAACTACAATTTTCCAAGTCTTAATAATTTATTACTTTTTCATAAACAAACGCATTTCCTCTTTTTCCGACACGCATTACAACATCCAGATAAAATAGGATATTTAATACTATCCCTGCCTGTCTGGAATTAATTTTTGCTGACTTTGCAAATTCTGCTGCCGTAAACTCTTCCGGAAGAGTATCCGGCAAAAGCTTTCGATAATCTTCTGCTTTTGAAAAAAATATTTCCTTTGTAATCCGAACCGGTATCCTATCGTAGCGGCTGCTCCCTTTTTTCTTATCCCGGCTCCATCCGTTTAATAAACGATATTCCTCCATATCCAGAAAAAGAAGGACAATCGTAAGTCCTTCTTTTTTCAAATAAGGCTTTATCTTATACAACTCCTTAAACGCTTCATATGCACTGCCTCTTTTCGGCGACTTCCTTTTCTGTGATAACTCTCCCGTTTCTTCATCAATCCATATCAGCCATTTTGTATCCGGAATCGGTAAAACTACCGTAACGGGATATAACGGCAAAAAGCGCTCCAGCTTTTTACGAACCTGATCAAAGCGCCTTGTTTGTATTTCAATAATCTCTTTTCCCGTGAAAATATCCGCATACATTCCCTCAATCGGTACTTCCTGCTTTTCATCGTCCGGTTCATAATAATTTTTCACCACGGCATGTATCGTCTTTTCGGATAAAGTCCCAATCTGCTGACGCAGCCTATCTTTTCCGATTATTTTTTCTTTTGCCTGTTCAAAACGAATCGTATCCACCATTTATCCTCTAATAAAATGCAATATTCATATCCACGCCACCTTTAATACCATCTACCTTGCCGTTTGCGGTATACTGCCAAATCCGCATCTTATATGGAAAACGCAGAGGATATTTATAATAAGCAAACCACTTATCATAGCCTTCCAATTTTTCCATATCCATCATAATCATCATGCTTTTCAGATTACCGTAAATCATAACCTCATGTCCCGCGTCCTTAATACGATTGCAGAAAGCAATTATGACTTCCGTCCGTTCTTCCTTTGTCAGCTCCTTTGTACGTGAATCCGAAGATGCCGATTCCTCCACATCGATTACAATAGGCAGATCAACCTGATAATCCCTGATATTTTCCAATACATAATCCGCTTCTTCAATCGCTTCTCTTTCGGAAATCGCTTCCGTAAAAAAGTAAACCCCCGTATCGAGTCCCGCCGCATTACAGTTTTCGATATTATATTCGTAAGTATCATCGGTTACAATTTTGCCGCTTCCGTAGCCACGATATCCCAAACGAATATATGCAAAATCTACGCCGTCATTTGCAACCTTCTGCCAATCAATTTTCCCTTGAAATTTAGAAACATCTATTCCCTTTTTAGAAGCAGTTTCACCATTTTGTACCCATTTGGCTTCTCCCTCGTAATCGGCTGTTTCTTCATTTAAAACAGGATAAACCAAATCCTCCAAATCAAATATGTTTTTTTCAAGATTTTTATTGATATCAAAAAAATAATATCGTCCTTTATCCGCAGCTATAATTTTATCAGGATACAAGGTCTCCAACATGGTAAGTGTAGAATCTCCGTTTTCCATCATACTGCGGATATTTGCCAGATATTCGGTTTGGGCTTCCTGCCTTGCCTCATCCGCCATACGTTCTGCTTCCGTTACCGTCACATAATTCCCGGAATTCATTTCTTCTTCCAGCTCATTCATCATGTTTACCGCTTCCATCGCCTTATTTTCCTGCTCTTTAACCTGTATCCAAAGATAAATGCAGCAGCTGGCTATTGCGAGAACAGAAATAACCATAAGCATGCTTATCGTATTTTGTATTCTTCTGCGTCTTCTTGCCTTTTTACGTTTTGCTATTTTTTCTTCTCTTGTTAATTCCATTCGTATATTGACCTCTCAAAACAGTTCTACAGATACTCCCGATTTTATCACAATCCGCACTTTGTCACAATATAAGGAATCCTGTCAGATATATCCTTTTTTATACGGGAATATTTGAACAAGACTTATTTAAAAAGATTTTAAATATTAAAATACAAAATACTATTTTAATTTTCAAAAAAACTGTATAATATACTTAAATAAGTATTTACCTAATTTATTTGATTCGGAAAGGAGATTTTTTATGAATACTTCTGTTTTACGCAATTTATCTTATGGAGTTTATGTTATCTCTACTTTAGACGGTACACGTCCAACCGGCTGTACTGCAAACAGTCTGATGCAGATTACTTCCTCTCCTGCAACCGTAGCCTTAAGTATCAACCACAATAACTATACGAATGAATGTATTGAAAAAACCGGTAAATTTGCCGTTTCCATTCTTTCCACTTCGTCAAATCCTCAGATTATCGGTAAATTCGGATTTTTCTCCGGAAAAGATACCAATAAATTTGATGATGTTGCATATGAAATCAAAAGTGAAATGCCTATTGTGAGTGACTGCTGCGGATATCTTGTTTTCAAAGTAATTGATAAAATGGAAACCTCCACACATACGGTATTTTTAGGAGAAATGATAGACGGGGATGTTAAAAATGAAGATATTCCGATGACATATTCTTATTATCACAAAGTCATCAAAGGCACAAGCCCCAAAAACGCACCGACCTATATTCCGGAAAAATAAAAATATTTACCATAGAAGAAAACAACGGATGCTACGCAAGGCACCCGTTGTTTTTATTTCATTTAGTATAATCCACCCGGAAAATGCAGGTTCTTTGCCAGACGAAGCAGTGTCAGTCTTCTTCTGACATAAGGACATAATTTTAATGTTAAATCTTTTAATTCTTTCGGCATGCCTAACTCTTCCATTTTTGTGATACAGCCAGTACTCGACAGAAGCTTCTGCATATTTTCATAAGAAGGAAGATTCCCCAATTCTTCTGCAATAACCGGAAGCATCTCTTGTAATTTTCCCAAATCCAAATCCTCCATCAGATTTGGGTCATTTTCTTCCAGTGCTTCCTTAAGCTTACCTTTTGTTCCGAATGTATCCTGCAATAGTTCCGTCTCATAGGCTCTGCCATCGATAACCTCACATGTCCCATCCAGAATTGCTTTTCGTATTTTTTCGTAATATTCCAGACAAAGGATTAAACCAATGGAAACTTTTTCACCGTGAAGTGCATCCACATAATCGTTAATAATTTCCATTTCCCATAAATGTGACACATGATGTTCCGCACCGGACGCAGGTCTGGAATTTCCTATCATCTGCATAGCAAGCCCCGATAAAATTAATGCATACATCAATTTCTCGGATGCCTCAGGTGTTCCTGCCTTAATTTCAGACAGTACGTTTTCTACTTCTCTAACGGCTTCCAGTTCGAGACTGTATATTGTTTCACAGAGATATTCGCCTGTTAATATATGGCAAACGCGCCAATCCAGCAATGCTGTATATTTCCCCATCAAATCGGAAATACCGGATGCCGTCAACCGAAACGGTGCTTTGCAAAATATCTTTGTATCTGCAAGTACACATAAAGGCGCAACTGCGGTCATGGTCTTTTTCATACCTTTCCAGGTCATTGCTGCAACCGATGACACAAAACCGTCTACACTGGCTGCTGTGGGAACAGAAATAAATGTAATCCCTCTTTTATATGCCGTGTACCTTGTTAAATCATGTATTGTGCCGGAGCCTACCGCAATTAGAATATCCACATTCATATTCAGCGCATTATAAACTATTTCTACATAAATATCATTTGCGTGAATATCCTCTCCCGTAACTTCCAATACCTCGAGATTATCAAAATACTCCTTCATCTGCTGATAAGCAGCTCTTTTCGTATTTTTGTCACAAATAATAACAGGATATTTATACGGTATTAAAATATTTTCTAAATGCGATACTGCATTTTCTTCAATCCAAATATCTTTTACCGTAATAGTATGCTTATGACCGCAACTGCATTCTTTTGCAAATTTGGATAAATCTACTATCATAAAATTACATCTCTACTTTTCTACTTTAGGTAATGTTCCAATTGATTTTGCAAGTTCCTCATCGGTAGGAATATAGTCCAACATTTCGCCGTCATTATATTTACCGTATGCAACCATATCAAAATATCCCGTTCCGGTAAGACCGAATACAATATTTTTCTCTTCTCCGGTTTCTTTGCATTTTAATGCTTCGTCAATGGCAACCTTAATTGCATGTGAGCTTTCCGGAGCCGGTAAAATACCTTCTACTCTTGCAAAGGTCTGTGCTGCTTTAAATACCTCTGTCTGCTCTACGCTTCTTGCTTCGATTAAGCCCTGATCATAGATTTCAGAAACAATTGAACTCATACCATGATAACGAAGTCCTCCGGCATGATTTGCGGAAGGAATGAATCCGCTTCCCAATGTATACATTTTAGCAAGAGGACAAACCTTACCTGTATCGCAGAAGTCATATGCGTAAACGCCTCTTGTAAGACTCGGGCAGGAAGCAGGTTCAACTGCGATAATCTTATAATCTGCTTCGCCTCTTAACATCTCGCCTACAAACGGGGAAATAAGACCACCGAGATTTGAGCCGCCGCCGGCACAGCCGATAATCATATCTGCCTTAATTCCATATTTATCCAATGCTGTTTTTGTTTCAAGACCGATTACGGATTGATGAAGCAGTACCTGGGATAATACGGAGCCTAACACATAACGGTATCCTTCCTGTGAAGTGGCAGCTTCTACCGCTTCTGAGATGGCACAACCAAGACTTCCTGTTGTTCCCGGGAACTCTTCATTAATTTTTCTTCCGATATTTGTATTCATGGAAGGGGAAGGTGTAACCTGTGCCCCATATGTACGCATTACTTCACGACGGAACGGTTTTTGTTCATAAGAACATTTTACCATATATACCTGACAATCCATATCAAAATAAGAACATGCCATGGAAAGGGCTGTGCCCCATTGTCCGGCGCCTGTTTCTGTCGTCACACCCTTAAGTCCCTGCTTTTTTGCATAATATGCCTGCGCAATTGCAGAATTTAATTTATGGCTTCCGGATGTATTATTACCTTCAAATTTGTAATAAATATGAGCCGGTGTCCCTAATTTCTTTTCTAAACAATATGCTCTTACCAGCGGTGACGGACGATACATTTTGTAGAAATTTCTGATTTCTTCCGGAATGTCAAAATAAGCTGTTGTATCATCTAATTCCTGTTTTACCAGTTCATCACAAAATACATGTGATAATTCTTCTGCCGTAATAGGCTTTAATGTACCCGGATTCAAAATAGGTGCCGGTTTCTTTTTCATATCGGCACGAACATTATACCATTGCTTCGGCATCTCGTTTTCTTCTAAGTAAATTTTGTAAGGGATTGTCTTTTCCATTTTCTTTTCCTCTCTTTCTTTTGACAATAATTTGCAGCTTGCTGATTGTCGCAATTTCAGAATAAAGAGTTCAGCATAAAAAAACTCCTATCCTATCAATCGATAGGACAGGAGTAAATATACTCTTGCGGTGCCACCTAACTTCATTCTTACGAATGCTCTCAATCATGTACCAGCATACATGTTCTGCTATAACGTGCAGTCACGTCGTACCTACTCCTAATGTTTCGGCTTGCCCTCACAGGTCCATTCTCCGATTTTCCCATTACTGCAATCCCACCACCTGCAGCTCTCTGTAAATGTTTCAAAAGGATACTACTCCTGATCAAAGGTTTATTTTGTATTTGATAATGTACAATATAATACCATTTTATTTATAAGTCAAGAAATTATTTCATAATTTTTTAAAATTTTCCCGGGTAATCTGTTCCCGTTTCCTGCATGAACCGACTCAAATACGGTTGCGGATTCTCATGCATTTCCAGCATTATTTCAAACGCATTCAACAACATCTTATCCGGATTACTCTCTAAATCATACATTCCTCTATCCATGTTGGCTTTGAAATGATCTATCTGCCAAATCATAATATCTATCACAGTCATACCGCATACATTACATTCTCCTAAAAACTGTCCGTGATTCATATAATATATATATTCTTTGTATACCGAATCGTGTAATACCAGTTTATGAAAAAAATTCTCCGCAGCAGCTTCGTCTTCTTTCGCATATCGGAACAATTCCTTTGTCCATTCGAATGCCTGCTGCCTTACCATAATATCTTCTTCCTGAAGTTGAATCGGGTTGTTTTTATTTTTCATATGATTATCCCATCCTATATATAAACGATTTATATATATTGCAGTGTTTTTAATATAAAAAGCCACATAGTTAAAGAAAACGAACTAAATAATGTTGTTACCATGACAGAACAGGAAGATATTTTTCCTTCATGTCCCATATTTTTTGCCATAATAAAACAACTGCTTGTCGTTGCACTTCCCAGCATAACAAGAATAGCAACCAGCTTTTCGTTCCTAAATCCCATCATAACCGCAAGCGGTAAAAAGATGATACAGAACAAAAATAACTTTATTCCCGTAATTCCTATTGTTTCTTTATACTTTTCTTTTACATTATAAAATTCAAAGGAAGCTCCCAGCGCAATTAAAGCAAGAGGTGATGCAATATTGCCAAGATATGTAATGCTTTTTTCAACCATAACCGGCTGCGGAATATTCAAAACGGACCACAACATACCCAATATAATGCCTATAATAATCGGATTTGTAACAACATTTTTAGCTGTCTTTTTCCACAATTCTTTTTTTGAATGATGCTGATTCTGTGGAGAAGTCAAATACAGAATAATTACAGCTGCCACATTATAAAGCGGAACAGAACCGATAATCATCAAGGCAACCATCGACGCGTTATCATAAATATTTGTCATAAACACAATACCGAGTGTTGCCGCTCCACTTCGATAAGCTGCCTGAATAATCTCGCCACGTTCTGCTTTGTTCTTACTAAGCAGAGATAGGAAACCTGCAATTCCGATACTAAGAACCGTAACTACAAAACAAAAAACTACCATCTTCGTATCCCAAATGGTAACAAAATCTTCTTTTGCCAAATCCATAAACAAAAGAGCCGGCAGAAAAATCCGAAATACTAATTGATTCAGTTTTGTTGTCGTATTCTCATCCAGAAATCCGATTTTTTTCAACCAAAATCCCAATACCATCATAAAAAAGATAGGCATGGTAGCATTCAGGCTGAACAGTAAATTGGTAAAAACATCATATTCCATAACCTCAAGTAACCTCTTAATTTGTCATAATACCATGGAACAATATTAAATTTTTAATACTAAATGGCGCCAGTTCCGGTCTTCATTATAGTCAAATAATTGTTTATATTGATAAAATAATTAAAAAAGAGAAAATGATGCGTTTTTGAATATCATTTTCTCTTTTTTATGTGCTTATATTACCACAAAAACTGCTTTTTTTCAAGAATTGTAATAAACGGATTTGTGAAGTATAATCAACAAACTATATTACAAGGAGTCGTTATTATGGATGATAATTTAATAATGCTTTTATCAGAAAAAAATCAGATGAACTTAATAAAAAAAACAAATGAATATACCTCTCAATTCGGATTATCTCTAAGCGATGGTGATATTCGGGAACTAATGCTTAGACGTAAAGAATGTTTATGTGAACAGCAAAGAGTAGAATTCGGCAAAGGAATTCTCGAAAAAATCATATTTGCATTTTGTGATTCACCCTTTATCTATCAGGAGAATTATGCAGAAACAATAGCAGACCTGCAGGATAGTTTCTATTTGTATAAAAATGAATCAATGGATGAATTAACAGATGACGAATTGATAACTATTATGCGAAATGCTTTTGACAAAGAATGTCAGGGTTCCCTTGAATATCTGCAAGAAACATACTTAGAGCAGTTTGCAAGAAAAATCCGGGCCAATACCCATAAGTTTATAGGGAGGTATACAAGTACAAATGAAAAAATCTGATGTAACAAATATATATTCAATGGAAGAGCTGCTTCCCATTGTAGGGAAGCTGGCAGAAGCATTTACAGCAAAAGAAAGCAGTTCTGTAACTTATGAGAGGGCAAAGCAGTTAATGGAAGCCGTAATATATTGTATTGCACATTTTGATGATGAAAATAATTTATTACCGGCACATCATAATCTGCCGGCAGAAGAAGCATACCGGCTTGGCTATACTGCAGTAATAGAAAAGGTCAAAGAAACACAGGATAAATATAATAAGTTACTGAATTTCTTTGACCATTATAATAATCGGAATTATAAAGATACAGTTGAAAAAGCGCTGCCCGGATTTTTCTTATACTACGATGCAAAATTCTCTCCAACGGATAATATTATTACCATGGATTATCCTGTGTTCGGACTCGATATGAATCTCGAAGGAATCGATATAATCCGGCAATATGTTGACGCAATTTGGGAAGAACAATGCTATTTATTAAAATTTCCCAGAGATTTTGTCATTGACAAATTTCGTTCTTTTTATCCAGGGTATGAGCATGAATATTTAAATTTAAGGGAAATATTTAAGCTGCAGATAAATGTTTAATAATTATTTTTCCTCCAGCAGATACCCAAATATATGCATTCCCAGCTTCAACACATCATGCCGGAGCAGATTATTTTTTACAGTCACATAATCATCACAGATTACCCTGTCCACTAATGATTCCGTCTCTTCTTTATCTAATACAACGGGATCTTTCTGTTCCAGGGATTCGTATCTTTTTGCCATGTCATCATCAATTTTTCCATTATTGGCAATAACTACATCTATCTTGCGTTTGCCAAGATACTGATTTAACAATCTGAGATGGTCGGATACCTTGAAATCTTCCGTTTCCCCGGGCTGTGTTACCATATTGCAGACATACATAATCTTACCGTTACTTCTATCGATTGCATCCAATATTTCATCACAAATCAGATTCGGAATAATGCTCGTAAAAAGACTTCCCATACTGAGCAAAATCAAATCTGCCTCTTCTAATGCCTTTACCGCCTCTTTCGTAGGCACCGGCTTTTCTTTATAAAAAACACGTTTAATCCCACTATTTGTCTGTGTGATATGGTGTTCCCCTTCCACGATGCTTCCGTCTGACATCTCACCCATTAAAATAACATTGTCCTCCGTCAGCGGCACTACTTTCCCTTTTAGATTAAACACCTTACTTAAGGCTTCAATTCCATCCGACAAATTCCCTGTAATTTCAGAAGATGCTGTGAGCAGCAGATTCCCTACTGTATGTCCATCTAAATCACTTGTTGTATGAAATCGGTAATTAAATAATTCCATTACTAAAGGCTCTGTTTCTGATAACGCAACCAAAACTCTTCGTATATCCCCAACTGCAGGAATACTAAACTCTTCTCTTAACACGCCTGTACTGCTGCCGTCATCACACACTGATACAATAGCTGTTATATCAAGAGGAAATTCCTTTAATCCGCGAAGTAATGTAGAAGAACCTGTTCCTCCGCCTAATACTACAACTTTTCTTTTCATAATCGGTTACATTCTCCTTACCCGCACTTCAGTTATCCATACAATAAACATTTCGTAATCCCTAATCTGAAGGTTTTTTACAGCATATGTGCTCTTAATTCTTCTCCTGAAAGCGGACTCATATATGCAGGTGCAATATCAAAAATGGTCTTACATCCTGCCATACCTTCCTTCTTCATGCGGTATGCCGCTCTTGCACAGGCAATAATTACCGATGCTGTGAATTCCGGATTGGAATCCAGCTTCAGACTATATTCTATAATATGACTGTTCTCTTCATTCCAGCCTGTTTTTCCGCTTCGGATTACAAAGCCACCATGCGGAATTCCCTTATGGTCTCTTTGTAATTCTTCTTCTGTAATGAAGTGAACGGTTGTATCGTAATCTGCAAAATAGTTCGGCATGGACTTAATTTCCTGCTCGATTTTTGCTTTATCTGCACCTTCCTTTGCTACCACAAAACATTCACGAATATGCTTCTCACGTGTAGTTAAGTCAGGATTTTCGCCGTTTCTTACTTTTTCAAGTGCTGATTCTACCGGAATTGTATACTGTTTTCCGTCTGCAACACCTTCTACACGGCGGATTGCATCGGAATGTCCCTGACTTACACCTTTCCCCCAGAAGGTATAATCCCTGCCCTGCGGTAAAATACAGTTTGCATACAAACGGTTAAGTGAAAACATTCCCGGATCCCATCCGCAGGAAATTACGGCAATATTACCGTTTTCCTTTGCTGCTGCATCTACATTTGCAAAATGCTCGGGAATTCTTGCATGTGTATCAAAGCTGTCTACTACGTTAAAATATTTTGCATATTCCGGCGTTTGTACGGGAAGGTCTGTTGCACTTCCTCCGCAAAGAATCAGAACATCAATCTGATCTTTCATTTTTAAAGCATCCTCTGCGGGATAAACCTTAACGCCTTCCGTCAAGATTTTTACGGTTTCCGGATTTCTTCTGCTGAATACAGCAGCAAGCTCCATATCCGGATTCTGTTTGATAGCACATTCGATACCTTTTCCTAAGTTACCGTAGCCCATAATACCTATTTTCATTTATTACTCCTCCTTTTCATTCTTATATAAGAATGTTTCATGATCGCGTTTTGCTTCTCCCATATCTTCTTTTGCGTATAATAATTTCAATATAATCGGGGTAGAAACAGAAGATACAATAATTAATAAAATTACAGATGTAAAATACACCGGTGAAAGCATTCCGACTGCAAGACCTTTCTGTGATACAATCAATGCGACCTCTCCTCTTGTCATCATACCAACACCTATTTTTAATGAATCCATTGTATTAAACCGACACAGACGTGCCATAATTCCGCAGCCGATAATCTTCGCAAGCAAAGCAACTGCTACAAACCCCAAAGAAAAGAGAAAAATTTCTCCGTTTAAATTATCAATATTAGTTTTTAAACCAATACTTGCAAAAAATATAGGTCCGAAAAGCATATAAGAATTGATATCCATTTTTTCGGCTATGTAATTCGAATCACGTATAGAGCACAAAATGATACCGGCTACATATGCTCCCGTAATATCCGCAATACCGAAATACGATTCCGCAATATAAGAAAGAGCAAGACAATAAGCAAGACCGGCAATCGGAATTCTTCTTGTATGCGGATAACGGTTATCTACCCATTTAAATATTTTGTATGAGATATATCCTACTACAATTGCAAATACAAAAAATAATACTGTGTTGAAAATTACTTTTGTCGGATTTGAATCTGGATTTTTAAAACCTATTACAAATGTTAATACAATAATACCAATAACATCATCTATAATAGCGGCACTTAAAATCGTTGTACCAACCTTTCCTTTTAATTTACCAAGCTCTCTAAGCGACTGTACCGTAATACTGACCGATGTTGCTGTCATAATAACACCGATAAATACCGCAGAATAAAATTTATCGGAGCCCCATGGTGCGGCACCGTAAAATCCCATATATAACAAAGTTCCGCCTATTAACGGAATAAAAACACCTGCACAGGCAATCGCAAATGCAATCGGACCTGTCTTCAACAATTCTTTTAAATCCGTTTCAAGTCCTGCTGAAAACATCAGAAGAATAACACCGATTTCTGCCATCTGAACCAGAAAATCACTTTGCTGGACGAGACCGAGTACACAGGGACCAATAATTAATCCGGCAATAATTTCTCCCACAACCTGCGGAGCCTTACATTTACGTGCAAGGATACCCATAAACTTAGCAGCGATTACAATAATCGCCAAATCCTTTAGTATTTCATATGACTGCATTTTTCCACCTCATAAAATATTACAATTTTAACATATGATTCCGTTTAATTCCTGATACAGATTTTTTGCAAAGCTATCCGTCATACCGCATACATAATCCGTAACAAGAAGAAGACGGAGATATAATTTTTCTTCTTCCGTACTATTTTTTGAAAAATGATGATAAATACGCTTATAATCCTCTGATATTAAAGCAATTAATCTTTGGTTAATATCCGAAAGCTTTTCTTCTGTATCGTAATATAATACTGCATTTACAAATTTGTCCAATAAAAAATCAATTATTGTCTTTGCTGCAATCTCCAGTTTATAAATCGGTTTAGAAGTAAAAGCATATTGATAAGCAATATCACCCAGAGCATCCATAATCTTCTTAACGTTTGTTCCATAAAATAAATCATGCTTGTAAGTACCGCTCATAATCTCTTCATAATGGTTTACAAAGCTGTCAGATGCAGCAAATAACATATTTCCCTGGATACTCACAATCCAATTTTGAACTGCATAAATATCCGGTTGCTCATAGTGGTTTTTTATTGCCTTTTCGTATTTATGCTCGAGAATACGAATCATATTCTTGTAATCCTCATTTTCCTCATCTGCCATAATACGCTTTTTTAATTCATCTATCAATATATTATAAGAAATGCATCCTTTTTTTAATGCATCCTCAATATCTGCTGTTTTATAAGCAATATCATCTGCCGCTTCCAAAAGAAAACTCAAAGGATGTCTTTTTCCGTTTGTAGTAAGGGAAGTCTGGATATTTTGAAAAATATCCCGCTCCGCATAGAAATATCCCATTTTCTTTGTACGGATATCGCCGCTTTTTTTATTTATTTCCAATGAAGAAACCGGATATTTTATAATCGTACCCAACAAAGCTTTTGTGAGATTCATTCCGTTTTCATCTACCAGAAAATGAAGCTTGGAAACAACTCTGAGTGCCTGTGTATTTCCTTCAAAATTACAAAAATCCTTCTGCATCTGCTCAGATAAAATTTCACTCAAAGGTTTCTCATGGTATATAACCTTATCAAGATGTTCCTTAAACCAATCCTGAATAATTGTCTCACCAAAATGCCCAAAAGGAGGATTTCCGATATCATGCAGTAATCCCGCACATTGCAAAATCGCACAGATATCTTCTTTTTTCTGAATATTAAAGGAATTATCTTTTTTCTCCCTGAGTATTTTTTCTCCCACATTTTGTCCTAACGATTTTGCAAAAGAAGAAACTTCCAGGGAATGAGTTAATCTTGTTCTGATAAAATCACTTTTGTCTAAAGGAAATACCTGTGTTTTATCCTGCAGCCTTCTAAAAGATGCACTTCCTATAATTCTGTGATAATCTTTTTCAAATTCCGTCCTCAAATCTCTTGAAGTTGTACTTTTCTGATAGCTTCTTATTCTTTCTCCTGATAATAAATCATTCCAATTCATAAAAATGTTCCTCATCAAATTTAAACACTAAAAGCGTATCGTCTTATCGAACCAAAATGCCCTTTAGAAGTATTCTAAAGGGCATTTTTATTATTCTTCTGAATCACTTGAATCGCCCGGATTCAATTCTTCTTCGTTTAATTCCTGTTCTCCATCCGATACTTTTTCTCTTACTTTAGCAATCTTGGCAACTTTTACATTATCATCCAGATTAATCATTTTTACTCCCGAAGTAATTCTGCCTAAAGTAGAAATATCATCCATGCGGAGCTGAATAATAATACCTTCGGTGGTAATCATCATAATCTCATGTTCATCTGTTACAGCCTTAACACCTACTACATACCCTGTCTTATCCGTAACCTTATAACATTTTACACCTTTACCGCCTCGACGCTGTATTTTAAATTCATTCAGATATGTGCGTTTTCCCAATCCGTTTTCAGATACAATCAATAATGAATCACCCTGATGGTCTAATTGCATTCCGACAATTTCATCGCCATCATCAATGCTCATTCCGATTACACCCATTGTTGCTCTTCCGGTAGCTCTGACATCTGTTTCCTTAAAACGAATACACATACCGTATTTCGTAACAAGGAAAATATCTGTTTCACTATCAGTACTTTTTACTTCTATTAATTCATCATCATCTCTTAAACTGATTGCAGCAAGACCGTTTTTGCGGATATTGCTGTATTCCATTATAGAAGTCTTCTTCACAATACCTTTTCTGGTAACCATAAAGAGATTTTTACGTTCTTCATAATTCTCAATAGGAATTAAAGCGGATATCTTCTCACCCGGATTTAACTGCAAAAGATTTACGATGGCTGTTCCTCTTGCCGTTCTTCCTGCTTCCGGAATTTCATAAGCCTTCATACGGTAAACACGTCCCATATTTGTGAAGAACATCAGATAATTATGAGTTGAAGTCATTAAAAGGTCTTCAATATAATCATCTTCTATCGTCTGCATGCCCTTAATTCCTTTACCTCCCCGGTTCTGGGAGCGGAAATTATCAACTGTCATACGTTTAATATATCCCAGGCTTGTCATTGCGATTACGGTATTTTCTTTCGGAATCATATCCTCCATGCTGATATCGTATTCATCAAACCCTATTTTACTTCTTCTGTCATCACCGAATTTATCCGATATTTCCATAATTTCCGTACGGATAACGCCGAGCAACAACTTTTCATCAGCCAGAATTGCTTTTAATTCTGCAATTTTTGCAACTAATTCCTTATGTTCATTTTCAATTTTTTCTCTTTCCAGACCGGTCAGGGCACGAAGTCTCATGTCAGCAATTGCCTGTGCCTGCACATCCGTAAGACCAAAACGCTCCATTAAACGTTCTTTTGCAATCTGCGTATTTTTGGAGCTTCTCATAATCTGAATTACTTCATCAATATGATCTAATGCAATTAATAATCCCTGTAAAATATGGTCTCTTTCTTCTGCTTTATTTAAATCGTATTTTGTTCTTCTGGTAACAACATCCTCCTGATGCTTCAGATAATACTTTAACATATCAAGAAGATTCATTATTTTTGGCTCATTATTTACTAAAGCCAGCATTATCATACCGTAACTGTCCTGAAGCTGTGTATGTTTAAAAAGCTTATTTAATACAATATTTGCATTTATATCCCTGCGCAGCTCCACAACCACACGCATACCTTCTCTGGAAGATTCATCTCTTAAATCTGTTATTCCGTCAATCTTTTTTTCTTTATGAAGCTCAGCAATTTTTTCAATTAATTTTGCTTTATTAACCATATAAGGAAGCTCAGTTATAATAATCTGTGACTTTCCGTTAGGAAGGGTATCAATATTCGTAACACCTCTAACAATAATTTTACCACGACCTGTACGATAAGCTTCTTCCGCTCCCTTTGTACCTAATATTACTGCTCCTGTAGGAAAATCAGGTGCTTTAATAAGAGGAATGATTTCATCAATATCCGTATCTCTGTCTTCCTCAACACGATTATCAATAATTTTAACGACAGCACTAATAACCTCACGTAAATTGTGAGGCGGAATATTTGTTGCCATACCTACTGCAATACCTGTGGTACCGTTTACCAAAAGATTGGGATAACGGCTTGGTAATACAACCGGTTCTTTTTCTGTTTCATCAAAGTTTGGTACAAAATCAACTGTATCTTTATTAATATCTGCAAGCATTTCCATGGAAATCTTAGATAATCTTGCTTCCGTATATCGCATTGCAGCAGCACCGTCACCATCAACAGAACCAAAATTACCATGTCCGTCTACGAGAGGATAACGGAAAGACCAATCCTGTGCCATATTTACTAAAGCACCATAAATGGAGCTGTCACCGTGAGGATGATATTTACCCATTGTATCACCGACAATACGCGCACATTTACGATGCGGTTTATCCGGTCCGTTATTTAATTCAATCATGGAATAAAGTACACGTCTTTGAACCGGTTTTAAACCATCTCTTACATCAGGAAGTGCACGGGATGCAATAACACTCATTGCATAATCGATATAAGAGGTTTCCATAGTTTTTTTAAGGTCAACGTGTTTTACTTTATCAAAAATCTGGTCATCCATTTTTAGTCTCCTAAATATCTAAGTTCTTAACAAACTTTGCATTTGCTTCAATAAACTCTCTTCTTGGCTCAACCTTATCACCCATAAGAGTAGTAAATGTCAAATCTAACTCTGATTCAGAATCTTCATCCATTATAACACGAAGAAGCACACGTTTTTCAGGATCCATAGTAGTATCCCAAAGCTGTTCCGCATCCATTTCTCCTAACCCTTTATAACGTTGAATTTTATTATTCTGGTCTCTTCCTACTTCTTCAAGAATATTGGCAAGCTCTTCATCACTGTATGCATACCATACCTTTTTATTTTTTTCTAATTTATAAAGAGGAGGCTGTGCCAGATAAACATACCCCTGTTTAATAAGCTCAGGCATAAACCGATATAAAAATGTCAAAAGAAGTGTTGCTATATGAGCACCATCCACATCAGCATCCGTCATAATAATAATTTTGTGATACCTTAATTTGCTGATATCAAAGTCATCATAAATACCGGTACCGAATGCCGTAATCATAGCTTTAATTTCAGCATTTCCCAAAATACGGTCAAGTCTTGCTTTTTCAACATTTAATATTTTACCACGAAGCGGTAAAATAGCCTGAGTTGCACGACTTCTTGCAGTTTTTGCACTTCCACCCGCAGAATCTCCCTCTACAATATAAATTTCACAATTTTCCGGATTTTTATCGGAACAATCTGCTAATTTACCCGGAAGAGCCATTCCTTCCAAAGCTGTTTTTCTTCTTGTTAAATCTCTTGCTTTTCTGGCAGCATCTCTTGCACGCTGTGCTAAAATAGATTTTTCACAAATCGTTTTTGCTACGGAAGGATTCTGCTCAAGGAAATAAGTAAGCTGCTCACTTACAATAGAATCTACAGCTCCTCTTGCTTCAGAATTACCTAATTTTTGTTTTGTCTGTCCTTCAAACTGAGGCTCACCTATTTTAACACTTACAATTGCTGTTAATCCTTCCCTTATATCTTCGCCACTTAAATTCTGATCACTATCTTTTAAAATTTTATTTGTTCTCGCATAATCATTAAAGGTTTTTGTAAGTGCATTTCTAAAACCTACTAAATGCGTACCACCCTCCGGCGTTGTAATATTATTAACAAAGCTGTATACATTTTCCGTATATGAATCATTATGCTGCATTGCGACTTCAACATAAACATCATTTTTATTTCCTTCAAAATACATAATATTATCATACAAAGCAGTTTTAGAATGATTCAGATATTCAACAAATTCCTTAATACCACCTTCATAATGAAACTCTTTTATAAGAGGCTTATTATTTCCCTCTTCATCTTTTACACGATTATCTTTTAATATAATTTTAAGACCTTTTGTTAAAAAAGCCATTTCTCTTAATCTGTTCTTTAAAGTATCAAATTCAAAAACAGTTTCTTCAAAAATAGTATCATCCGGTAAAAAATCAACTCTTGTTCCTGTTAATGAAGGATCACATTCACCCACAACTTTAAGAGGATAACAAACGTGTCCTCTTTCATAACGTTGCTTATGTATTTTTCCATCCTGAAAAATCTGAACCTCAAGCCAATTTGAAAGTGCATTTACAACGGAAGCACCGACACCATGAAGACCACCGGATACCTTATATCCTCCACCACCGAATTTACCACCGGCATGAAGAATTGTAAAAACAACTTCAACAGCAGGTTTACCTGCTTTATGATTGATACCTATCGGAATTCCACGTCCGTTATCAATTACAGTAATGGAATTATCTTCATTAATTGTAACTTCAATTATGTTACAAAATCCGGCAAGTGCTTCATCTACCGAATTATCCACAATTTCATAAACAAGATGATGAAGACCTCTTAATGAAGTACTTCCAATATACATACCCGGTCTTTTTCTAACTGCTTCCAGACCTTCCAAAATCTGTATTTGGTCCGCTCCGTATTCAGCGCTCATTTATTTTTCCTCCACAATTCCGTTTGTTACCTTAAATACTTTATTGATTTCAAAACGATGATTAACAAATTCATCCAGACCGGTACAGGTAATAATTGTTTGAATATCACCAATACTGTTTAATAAATAATTTTGTCTGTTACTGTCAAGCTCTGATAAAACGTCATCCAATAAAAGGACAGGAGTATCCTTTGTTACTTTTCTTACAAGTTCAATTTCTGAAAGTTTTAAAGATAAAGCAGCAGTCCTCTGTTGACCTTGTGAGCCATATTTTCTTATATCTATCTCTTTTTCTTTATCCTTTCTTTTTACCATAAAAGAAATATCATCCCGATGAGGGCCTACTGTGGTCTGTTTTAATTTAATATCCTTTTCCTGACTTTTATTTAATTCTTCTTCGTAAATATCTATTAATGTATCAGGTTCATATTCAATTCTTAAAAATTCTTTTCCACCTGATAAATTACTGTGTATATCATTAATAATACTGTTTATCTGTTCTATAAACTGAATTCTTCTTTCAATAATTTTACTTCCGAAAGAAACCAATTGGGAATCCCAAATAGATAATGTATCCTTCAAAGAAGGGTTATAATACAAATCCTTTAATAATTTATTTCTCTGATTTACTATTTTATTGTAATTATTTAGATTATATAGATAAAAATTATCAAGCTGGCACAATTCCATATCTATAAATCTTCTTCTTTCTGCCGGACCATTTTTTATAATACTTAAATCCTCCGGTGAAAAAAATACAACATTTAATAAACCAAGTAATTCCGCTGCTTTTTTAATTTTTACACCATCAATTGCAATACCTTTTGTTTTATTTTTTCTAAGATGCATATCTACTCTGGTTTCAATTTCATCTTTTTCAAGGTATGTTCTAATATGTGCCTCTTCTTTATCAAAATTTATTATATCTTTATCTTTACTGCTTTTATGAGATTTCGTTGTAGCCGAAACATAAATAGCTTCTAATATATTAGTCTTTCCCTGTGCGTTATCTCCGTAAAGAATATTAACTCCTTTATCGAAATGAACAGATAAAGACTCATAATTACGAAAATCAGAAAGCTCTAATGACTTAATGATCATAAATTATTATCCTTATTTTTCTATTTTTATCTGATGATCTTTAAATGTAACTACATCGCCGTCTACTAACTTTTTACCTCTTTGATATTCTGTAATTCCATTTACTTTTACAAGACCATTTTTAATCACTATTTTTGCTTCTACTCCTGAATCTGTAAAACCGACTGCTTTTAATGCCTGTCCAAGCTTTATAAATTCATCTCTTAATTTAATAATCTCCATAAATGAAAGATAACCTTCCTTTATTTTTATAATAAAATTTAGGATACAGTTGTAAAATTAACCGGAAGAATTAGATAAATATAATTATTTTGATCATCTCTGATAAAACAAGGAGATTTTGGATTCATCAAATAAATAGAAATAGTTTCATCATCAATTACTCTCAAAGCATCTATTAAAAATTTTGGATTAAAACCTATCATAAGGTCACGTCCGTTCTTTTCAATATCAATCTCCTCATTCATACTTCCAACTGTAGAATTAATCTTTAATTCCATTGCATGATCTGTAATATTGATGATGATTGGTTTTTTATCTCCTTCTTTTACCAATAAGGTAGCTCTGTCTATACAACTTAAAAATTCTTTTTTATTTATTTTTACTTTTGTTTCATAATCATTTGAGAGCATCTGGTCAATTTTAAAATATTCTCCCTCAATTAATCTTGAAACTACTGTTGTATTATCAAACTCAAATAAAGCATGCTTATCCGTAAAATAAATACTGATATCTTTTTGAGGATCACCTGAAATAATTTTACTTATTTCATTTAATGTTTTACCGGGAATAATTACTTTGGAAGATGCATATGAATTTTTTAATTTAATTTTACGAATTGAAATTCTATGTCCATCCAGAGAAACCACTCTAAGCTCATCATTATTTATTTCAAATAATTCACCTGTCATAAGCTTATTGGTATCATTATCGGAAATAGAAAAAATAGTCTGTCTTACAGCTTCCTTTAATGTAAATTGGGAAATAATAAAAGGATTATTCTTTTCTATAACAGGAAGATAAGAAAAATCTTCTCCCGATTTTCCTATAATTATAAATTGTGATTTTTCACAGGTGATAACTGTTTTATAATTAGAATCTGTTTCAATTGTTATATCACTGTCAGGCAGCTTTCTTATAATTTCAAAGAAAATTTTTGCATCCAAAGCAACAATTCCTTTTTCAATAATATTACCTTCTATAATTGTATCAATACCCAACTCCGTATCATTAGCTGTTAATTTTATAATACCTTTAGAAGCATCTACAAGAATACATTCTAATATAGACATAGTTGTTTTACTTGGAACAGCTTTTGAAACAATCTGAACACCATTCAATAAATCTGATTTTGAACAAACTAATTTCATATGTTTATAACTCCTTCCTTGTGTAAAAATCTTTTTTTATGATTAATAAATAATTAAATTCAGTAATATTAATAGTAATAGTTGTGATTAAGTGGATTACTCTTTATTATACTCTTTTTAAGCCACTTTTTCACCTGTAATAACCTTGTTGATAATATAATAATAACCCTATAATAAATCTTAATTTATACACATATAATTTTTCATATTATATAATTTAAAAAATTTATTCTTTAACAATAAACATGAAATTAACATTTGATTCACAGTGTAATGTGCATAAATTATTTATTTTTTTATTGAGGATTCAACTTTTTAATTATGATATCTATCCGTTCCTTTAATTCTGAATTTGTTTTCATGTCACTGTCTATTTTATTTGAACCGTGTAAAATAGTAGTATGATCTTTCTTATTTAATATTTTAGCAATATTAATTAATGATACATCTGTTAAATTACGACATAAATACATTACAACCTGTCTTGGAAGAACAAATTCAGCACTTCTTTTTTTTGAAGTAATATCATCTGCATTTACATTAAAATCTTCGGCAACCGTATTTATAATAAGCTGAGGTGTTATTTCTCTTTTTTTATCGGGATTAATAATATCTTTTAATGCATCCTCAGCCAGGTCCAATGTTATTTCAGATTGATTTTCAATTTTAGATTTAGCAATAATACGGTTAAATGCTCCTTCTAATTCTCTGATATTAGATTTTATATTTGTGGCAATATATTGAAAAATATGGTCATCTACTTTTTTATCATAATTTTCAGCAATTTTTCTAAGGATTGCCATTCTTGTTTCATAATCAGGAGCCTGTATATCACAGGTAAGACCCCATTCAAAACGGCTTCTGAATCTTTCTTCCAATGTTTCCATTTCTTTTGGAGGTTTATCGGATGATATAACAATTTGTTTACCTGCAGTATGTAAAACATTAAAAGTATGGAAAAATTCTTCCTGTGTACTTTCTTTGCCAATAATAAACTGAACATCATCAACCATTAATACATCAACAGTTCTGTATTTTTCTCTCAGTTTATTCATTGCTGCTGCATTACCGCTTCTGATAGATTCAATTACATCATTCGTGAATGCTTCAGAGGTTACATATAAAACTTTCATTTTAGGATTCTGTTCTAAAATAAAATGACCGATTGAATGCATAAGGTGGGTTTTTCCAAGACCGGCACCTCCATATAAATAAAGAGGATTGTAAGCTTCACCCGGTGATTCTGCTACTGCTAATGCTGCAGAATGAGCAAATTTATTATTACTTCCTACTACAAAAGTATCAAATTTATATTTTGAATTTAAATTTGCATTTTCAAAATTAATATTATAAACAGGATCTTTTGATTTTATTTTTTCAAAATCATAATTATCCAAATCATCTACATCTTTTTCAAGAATAAATTTTATATCGTATGTATGCTCAGCCATTTCAGAAATAGTAACCTGAAAATAGCTTTTATATTTATTTGATATATAATTAAGGGCATGTCCCTGATCGGAAGGAATGACTATATTTACTATATTCTCTTCTACTTTATGAAGCTTTAAAGGCATAATCCATGTATTAAAAGAAATATCTGTAAGATCATATTCTTTTTTTACGGTTTGTTTTATTAATTCCCAATTTTCCTGAATAAAATTCATATTATCAACCATTTTCTTCCTTAATTATTTATGAGACATTTTTTATGAAGCCCTATTATTGCTATTTTAATAAAAAAATAGATAAATAATCTATTTTATATTACTCTATTTAGAAGAAAATTTCAAATGATTATTATGTAAGTAAATATTATGTAAATTTGTTATTATAAAAAATAATTAATGTGGATATGTTTATAAAAATGTGGATAACTTATTCTGTTCTTCAAATATTATATTTTACAGCTTTTTTTAATTTTTTATCAAAATTATTATTTATTTATCCACAACTTATAAACATAATGTGGATATAATTATGTAAATAAAAAATGATTAGTACACAAAATATGATTCTATATATAGTATTTTTTTTAAAACTAAAGAACAATATATAGATTCATAAAAAATATATTTTTTTATAAATTTTTTGAGGCTGAGAAAACGCATAAAATCGCTTGACGTTTACAATTTCTTTTAATATAATTGTAACGATTATTTTTGGCATATATTACGTTGTATGCAAAGGATATTAGAAAATATCTTATGAAAAAATAACTACCTTATTATATAGTATATATAGGTATTCGAAGAAGGAGGTGCATCCTATTATGAAAATGACATTTCAGCCAAAGAAAAGACAGAGATCTAAAGTTCATGGTTTTCGTGCAAGAATGAGTACTCCGGGTGGAAGAAAAGTTCTGGCATCCAGAAGAGCTAAAGGAAGAAAGAGATTATCAGCTTAGAATTTAGGCCGCATTAGAATGTGGCCTTTTTTTCTCTTAATTGATAATAATAGAAATTTTATAATCTTCTATTATCTATAAATGGAGTTTGTTATGATTTTTTCAGAATCATTAAAAAAAAATGATGATTTCAGGGCGGTTTATAAAAAAGGAAAATCATTTGCAAACAAATATTTAGTAATGTATGTAATGAAAAATAATCAACAAATAAACCGTTTGGGAATTTCAATCAGTAAAAAAGTAGGAAATAGTGTGGAAAGACATCATTTTTGTCGTCTTGTCCGCGAAAGTTACAGACTGCATGAAAAAATATTCAATAGTGGTTTGGATATTGTAGTCGTTGCAAGAGCCGGCGCAAAGGATTGTAATTATTATGATATAGAAAGCGCTTTTTTACATCTTGGAAAGCTTCATGGCATTTTAAAATAAAATGATTATGGGGTTATTTTGTATATTATTATGAAGAAAATTATAATTTTTTCCATAAAGGTTTATCAAAAGTATATTTCTCCTATGAAAAGAACAAAGTGTCCTTATTTTCCGAGTTGCTCACAATATGGATTGGAAGCAGTGGAAAAGTATGGTGCATTGAAAGGAAGTCTTCTTGCTTTATGGAGAATAATAAGATGTAATCCATTTTCAAAGGGAGGATATGATCCTGTCCCTTAATATTATTTTTTGGAGGAAATAAAATTGTCAGGTATTTTATTAACGCAATATAATGGTGCTATTTTAGGACCTATTGCAAAGGTACTTGGATTATTGATGGAGGGAATTTTTAATGTATTAAATATAATCGGAATTCCTAATATCGGTCTATCCATTATAATTTTCACAATTGTAATTTATCTTTTACTAATGCCTCTTACATTTAAACAACAGAAGTTTTCTAAATTATCTGCAAAAATGAATCCTGAGATTCAGGCTATTCAGGCAAAATATAAAAATAAAAAAGATAACGATTCTATGATGGCAATGAACGAAGAGACACAGGCTGTATATGCAAAGTATGGTGTTTCTCCTACCGGAAGCTGTATTCAGTTATTAATTCAAATGCCGGTTTTATTTGCTCTTTACAGAGTAATTTATGCTATGCCTGCTTATGTAGGTAAAATTAAAGAAGCATTCTATCCGTTGGTAAGTAAATTAGTAAAAGAAAACGGTGCTTCCGAATTTATTCAGGGATTATCTAATTCTAAAATGTTTGCAAATCAATTTAATAATGAAGCATTTGTAAACGGTAATGTTGAATATATTGAAAATACATTGATTGATTGTTTAAACAGAGCTTCTACTGCTGAATGGACTTCTTTAGCAGACAAGTTTCCTTCTTTGTCTTCCGATATTAATTCAACAATGACACAATTAAATGAATATAATAATTTTCTTGGTTTAAATATGGCAAATTCACCTTCTTTTATGATGAAGGATGCGTTTGCTGCAGGAAGTTATTTATTGGTAATTGCTGCATTATTAATTCCTTTTTTAGCTGCTCTTACACAATGGATTAATACAAAATTAATGCCACAGGCTTCTTCAAATACAGGTAATGATACATCTGATACCATGGCACAGTCTATGAAAACAATGAATATGATGATGCCTATTATGTCGGCATTTTTCTGTTTTACTCTTCCGGCAGGTATGGGTCTTTATTGGATTGCCGGTTCGGTTGTAAGAAGTATCCAGCAGATTGTTATTAATAAACATATTGATAAAATGGATATTGATGAAGTAATAAAGAAAAATGAAGAAAAATATAAAAAGAAGATGGAAAAATCCGGAGTGAGAGGTACTAATTTAAATAATTATGCCTCTATGAATACTAAAAATGTTTCCTCAAAATCTTCAATGTCTCAGTCTGAAAAGGATGAAGCATTAAAAAAAGCAAATGAATACTACAGTAAAAACGCAAAACCGGGAAGTATTGCTGCAAAAGCAAATATGGTAAAAGAATATAACGAAAAAAATAATAAATAGGGGGTCATTACGATGGATTTTAAGAAATTTAGTGCAAAAACTGTATCTGATGCCATTACCGAAGCTTGTAAAGAATTTGGTGTGACCAGTGATAAATTAGATTATGTTGTAAAAGAAGAAGGTTCTTCAGGATTTTTAGGAATCGGTGCAAAAGATGCAGTTATTGAAGCAAAAATGAAATCATCTGTTACAGATATAGCAAAGATTTTTTTAGATGATGTATTTCATGCAATGAATATGACAGTTGTTATCGATGCAAAATTTAATGAAAATGAAAAAGAATTGAATATTGATTTGTCCGGTGATGATATGGGTGTACTTATCGGAAAAAGAGGACAGACATTGGATTCTTTACAGTATCTTGTTTCTTTGGTTGTAAATAAAGAATCAACAGATTATATTCGTGTTAAAGTAGATACTGAAAATTATCGTAAGAGAAGACAGGATACATTAGAAAATCTTGCAAAAAATATTGCATTTAAAGTAAAGAGAACAAAAAGAACTGTTTCTCTTGAGCCTATGAATCCTTATGAAAGAAGAATCATTCATTCTGCTTTACAAAATGATAAATTTGTTACAACTCATAGTGAAGGTGAAGAACCATTCCGTCATGTTGTTGTTACAATGAAGAGATAAGTAAAAAATGACAGAAGGGCTGTTTATCATTACAGCCCTTTTTTCAATAAAATGTTTTTTGTAGAAAGGTATCTTTGTGAAGACGGAAACAATAGCAGCAATTGCAACATCATTAAGTGAATCGGGAATATCCATTATTCGTATCAGCGGTAATGAGGCTTTAGAAGTAGCAGACAGAATGATTATGACAAAAAACGGAAAAAAAGTGTCTGATTTTAAAAGTCATACCATTCATTATGCTCATGTAATTGATGAAGATAATATTATTGATGAAGTTATGGTTTCTTTTATGAAAGCACCTCATTCTTTTACTGCGGAGGATACGGTAGAAATAAATTGTCATGGTGGTGTTTTAGTTACAAAGAAAGTATTACAATTAGTTTTAAGAAACGGAGCCAGATTAGCTGAGCCGGGTGAATTTACAAAAAGATCATTTTTAAACGGAAGGATTGACTTATCTAAGGCAGAAGCAATTATGGATATTATCCATGCCGATAATGAGTTTGCACTGCAGATTGGAATGAAGCAGTTAAAAGGTTCTGTTTCAAAAATGGTTTCATCCATTCGTGAAAAAATAATTTATGAAATAGCATATATAGAATCTGCTTTAGATGATCCGGAGCATATTTCATTAGATGGTTATTCCGAGAAACTGGAAAAAAATATTGATGCAATTATAGATGATTTAGTTAAAATGGAGTCTTCTGCCGAAAATGGTAAAATAATAAAGCAGGGCATAAATACGGTTATAGTTGGTAAACCGAATGCAGGTAAATCTTCTTTTCTTAATTTTTTATTGGGAGAAGAGAAAGCAATTGTAACGGATATTGCAGGAACAACAAGAGATGCTTTAGAAGATTTTGTTAAAATAAATGATATTACTTTCCATATTTTTGATACGGCAGGAATTCGTAAAACAGAGGATGTTGTAGAAAAAATGGGAGTAAAAAAAGCACTTGATTATTCAAAAGATGCAGATTTATTATTATATATAATAGATTCTTCTGTTCCGTTAGATGATAATGATAATGATATTATGAAAATAACTGCCGGTAAAAAAATGATTGTTTTATTAAATAAATCAGACCTTGAACCGGTTCTGGAAATAGATGAAATAGAAAAAAAATTGTTGGAATATTTTCATAAAAAAGAAGATATAAGGTTTTTAAAAATATCTGCAAAAGAAAAAGCAGGTATGGATGAATTTGTAAAAATAGTCAAAGAGATGTTTTTTAATGGTGAAATAAAGCTTCAGGATGAAGTAATGATTACAAGTATGCGCCAGAAGGAAAATATTTCTGATGCAATAGCATCTTTGCGTCTTGTTACGGAAAGCATTAAGATGTCTATGCCTGAGGATTTTTTGACTATTGATTTGATGAGCGCCTATGAATCTTTAGGTAAAATTATCGGTGAAGAGATAGAAGAAGATTTGGTAAATGAAATTTTCAGTAAGTTCTGTATGGGTAAATAAAGTAAAATGCGGCTTTAAAGGCGTGTTTGTGTCTGAATAAATTGAGGTATTTTATGAGTAGAATCAGAGAAAAAGTGGATATATGTGTAGTTGGTGCAGGTCATGCCGGATGTGAAGCTGCTTTGGCTTGTGCAAGGATGGGTTTAAATACGGTTATTTTTACGGTAAGTGTAGACAGTATTGCTCTTATGCCTTGTAATCCGAATATAGGCGGAAGCTCTAAGGGTCATTTGGTAAGAGAATTGGATGCTTTAGGCGGTGAAATGGGAAAAAATATAGATAAGACATTTATACAGTCTAAGATGCTTAATGTTTCCAAAGGTCCTGCCGTACATTCTCTTCGTGCCCAGGCAGATAAAGCTGATTATACAAGAGAGATGAGAAAGGTTCTTGAAAATCAGGATAATCTTACAATTAAACAGGCTGAAGTGACACAGCTTTTAACAATAGAAGATTTGCTTCATATGGATGAGCAAAATGAAGTAGAATCATATGAAAGAGATTTATCTAATTTAAAGATTGCAGGTGTTAAGATATATACAGGGGCTGTTTATGAAGCAAAAGCGGTTATTTTATGTACCGGTACTTATTTAAAAGCACGTTGTTTATGCGGAGAAGCTATTACCCAAACCGGTCCGAACGGATTACAGGCAGCAACATATTTAACAGATTCTTTAAAATCATTGGGAATAGAAATCAGAAGATTTAAAACAGGAACCCCTGCCAGAATGGATAAACGTTCTATTGATTTTTCAAAAATGGAGGAACAGCTTGGAGACAAAAAGGTTGTACCATTTTCTTTTTCAACTAATCCTGAAGATGTGCAGATTGAACAGGTTCCCTGTTATTTAACATATACAAATGAAAAAACACATGAAATAATAAGACAGAATCTTAACCGTTCACCATTATTTGCCGGAGTAATAGAAGGAACAGGACCAAGATATTGTCCTTCTATTGAAGATAAAGTCGTAAAATTTGCAGATAAGGAACGTCATCAGGTATTTATTGAACCGGAAGGACTTCATACAAATGAAATGTATGTAGGAGGTATGTCTTCTTCTCTGCCCGAGGATGTTCAGCTTGCAATGTACAGAACAGTTCCGGGACTTGAAAATTGTAAAATTGTAAGAAATGCATATGCAATAGAATACGATTGTATTAATCCGATTCAGTTGTATCCGACACTTGAATTTAAAAATATTTCCGGTTTATTCAGCGGAGGCCAGTTTAACGGAAGCAGTGGTTATGAAGAAGCGGCAGCACAGGGTTTGATTGCCGGAATAAATGCCGCTTTATTTGTAAAAGGAGAGGAACAGATTATCATTGACAGATCACAGGGTTATATTGGTGTATTGATTGATGATCTTGTCACAAAGGAAACATTTGAGCCTTATCGTATGATGACTTCGAGAGCAGAATACCGTCTGCTTCTTCGTCAGGATAATGCCGATCTTCGATTAAGAGAAATCGGATATAAAGTCGGTCTTATATCAAAGGAACAGTATGATAAGTTATTATTAAAAAAAGAACAGATTGAAAAAGAAATTATCCGTTTAAAAAATACGTCCGTCGGTGCAAATAAAAAAACACAGGATTTTTTGGAAATGCATAAAAGCTCTTCCTTAAAAACCGGAAGTAATCTTGCTGAGTTATTATGCAGGCCGGAAATGAATTACGATTTATTACAGGAACTTGATGAAAAACGTGAATCTCTTCCTGATGATGTAATTGAACAGGTTGAGATTGAGATAAAATATGAAGGTTATATAAAAAGACAAATCAGTCAGGTAAATCAATATAAAAGAATGGAAAAGAAAGGTATTCCTTCGGATATCAATTACGATGAGATTAAGAGCCTTCGTATTGAAGCAGTACAGAAATTAAAACAATTCAGACCTGTAAATGTAGGACAGGCTTCCAGAATATCAGGTGTTTCTCCTGCGGATGTTTCCGTTTTACTAGTATATTTAGAACATTTTAAACAATAGTATTTATGAAATGATTAAAATCCTATTGATGTTTTATAATTATTGAGAAAGAGGATATTTTATATGGATTTGAAAATTATGAATTCATTAAAAGAGGGTGCTTTAAAATTCAATATAGATTTATCCGATGAGCAGCTTTCTCAATTTTATAATTATTATGAAATGCTGATAAAATGGAATGAAACAATCAATTTAACTGCAATTACAGATTTTGATGAAGTTTTAAAAAAACATTTTTTAGACAGCATATCTATCGGACGGATTTTAAGACAGAAAGAAATAGTTTCTTTGTTAGATGTAGGAACAGGTGCCGGTTTTCCCGGAATACCAATTAAAATGGCATTTCCGTATTTAGAGATTACTTTGTTGGATTCATTAAATAAAAGAGTAAGTTTTTTAAATCAGGTTATTGATTCTTTAGGCTTAGAAAAAATTGTAGCAGTTCATGGCCGGGCAGAGGATTTCGCAAAAAAAGAATTATACAGAGAAAAATTTGATGTTTGTGTTTCGAGAGCTGTTGCAAATCTTTCATCCTTAAGTGAATTATGTTTACCCTATGTAAAGGTCGGTGGTAAATTTATATCTTATAAATCCGAAAAAGCAATGGAAGAACTGGTGTTATCTCAAAATGCTATTTCTTTATTGGGAGGGGGAAATGTATCTTGTGATGCGTTTACTTTACCGGGGGCTGATTTACAAAGAACCTTTATTATTATTCAAAAAGTAAAGGAAACACCTTTAAAGTATCCAAGAAAAGCAGGAATACCTATAAAACGTCCTTTATAATTATGTCAACTTAGTTTACATAATTATAAATATGTTTCGTATAAAGAGGACTCGTCATAAGTGGTATTCTTTGTTTACGAGTATATCATAATTTATTAATTAAAATGAAAGGCATATTAAGATATGGAGCAAAAAGGTCATCAATATATGAATTTTTTTGAATATCAGGAGTTAGACAGAAAAAGAATTTCAAGTGAGCTTCATGATACTTCTCTTCAGGATTTAACACACATAATTCATCAAATAGAATTATCCGGTTTATATATTGATACAGATCCTACGAAAGTTAAGTTGGAGCTTGAAGATATAAATAATCAGCTAAGAAGAATAATTCAGGATATTCGTAATACTATTTTTGATTTAAGACCGATGTCTTTTGATGATTTAGGATTAGAAGAAGCCATTATTCAATATATTGATTTTATTCAAAATAAGTATGCAATTATAATTGAGTATCAGATAGATAATTTGGATTATCTTGAAGAACAAAAAAAACTCTCAATATATCGTATTGTCCAGGAATGTCTTATGAATTCAGCAAAACATGCAAATGCAAATAAAATAAACCTGTTAATAAAAGACAATAAATCTGATATAATACTTTCTGTGACAGATGACGGTATTGGAATAGATAATAGTATTATTAATATCATTAATCCGGAATCAGATAATAAACATTATGGTTTATCCATTATTAAAGAAAGAGTTTCTTATCTGGAAGGTAAGTGTAATATTATATCAAATAAAGATGAAGGGACAAAAATAGAAATTACGATACCAAATAAGAAAGGAGTTTCATATGAAAATTAAAGTGATATTAGCAGATGATCATGTGATGTTAAGAGAAGGTATCAAACAATTACTTGAGTTTGACCAAACTATTGAAGTAGTCGCAGAAGCAAATGATGGAGAGGAATGTTTAGAAAAACTATCTTCTGTTAAAGCAGATGTATTACTTCTTGATATAAATATGCCTAAAAAAAATGGATTAGAAACTCTACAGGAAATAAAAAAGAAGAAAATAAAAATCAAAGTACTTATCCTTACTGTGCATGAAGAAGTTGAATATTTAGTAAAAGCAGTTGATATGGGTGTAGAAGGATATATTTTAAAAGATTCCGGTTCTGTTGAATTAAGAAAAGCTATTCATGCAGTTTTAAACGGAGAGTCATATATTCAACCAAATTTAATACCGGCTCTGAATCATTATCTGATTCATAAAGATGATGATAAAGAAAAAATTGATTCCTTAACAAAAAGAGAAATTGAAGTATTAATTGAAGTTGCAAATGGTAATTTTAATAGAGATATTGCTGCACATCTCAATATAAGTGAAAGAACTGTTAAAAATCATATGGTTAGTATTTTTAAAAAGATTGATGTTGCGGACAGAACTCAGGCTGCGGTTTTTGCAATTAAGAATAATCTTGTAAAAATTTAATTGTTTCACGTGAAACATTTAAAATAGATAAAAACAAAATACAAGATAATGTTTCACGTGAAACATATAAACCCTACATATTGTTTAAATATAGCGTGAAACATTATAAAATACGGTTGTGAAACATTAATAACACTGAAAAATAAGTAATATAGAGAATAAATCTATAAATAAAATTTCTATTTATAAATTTGTAATAAGAAATTAATCAAATAAAATAGATTATATTTCATCTTCATGATATAATGAGCATTGTCGGGTTTGGAAAAAATATAGATCCAAATAAGTATAGAAGCAATATACTTAGGAAAGGAACAAATGGGAAGAATTATAGCAATTGCAAATCAGAAAGGTGGAGTAGGAAAGACAACTACTTCTATTAATTTATCAGCTTCGTTAGCCGAAAAAGGAAAAAAGGTACTTGTTATTGATATTGACCCGCAGGGAAATACAACAAGCGGTTTAGGTGTAGATAAAAACGATTTAGAAAATACAGTTTATGAATTAATTTTAGGAGAATGTTCCGTACAAGAATGTATTTTGAAAAATGTTATTGATGGTGTATCAATTATTCCATCTAATGTAAATCTTGCAGCAGCAGAAATAGAATTAATCGGTGTAGAAAAAAAAGAGTATATTCTTAAAAAAGAAATAGATTGGGTTAAAGACCTGTATGACTATATATTAATTGATTGTCCGCCATCTCTCAGTATGCTGACAATCAATGCCATGACAACAGCAAACACGGTATTGGTTCCGATTCAATGCGAATATTATGCGTTAGAAGGATTAAGTCAGTTAATACATACAGTTAATTTAGTAAAAGAAAGATTAAACCCGGAATTATATATGGAAGGTGTAGTGTTTACCATGTATGATTCCAGAACAAATTTATCTGCTCAGGTTGTAGAAAACGTGAAACAGCATTTTAAACAGAAAGTTTTTGATACTGTAATACCTAGAAATATTCGTCTTGCAGAAGCACCAAGTTATGGAATTCCTATCTGTATGTATGATCCGAAATCCGCGGGTGCAGAAGCATATAGAAATCTTGCAGATGAAATTATCAACAGAAAGGATGTATAGGGATGGCAGCAAAAGTAGCAAGGGGCTTAGGTAAAGGTCTTGATTCTTTGATTCCAAGTAGTGCGGCTGTAACAAATAAAGCAGATGTAAAACGGGGGGATAAACCGGAAGCACCTGATACATTCGTTGACATTAATTTAGTGGAACCTAATCGTGAACAGCCGAGAAAACATTTTGATGAGGATGCTTTACAGGAATTATCAGAATCCATTAAACAGTATGGATTAATTCAGCCTATTTTAGTTCAGGATAGAAAGACATATTATGAAATTATAGCCGGTGAGCGTCGTTGGAGAGCATCTAAAATGGCGGGATTAAAAAAAGTTCCTGTTATAATTCGTAATTTATCAGAACAGGAAATTGTTGAAATTTCTTTAATTGAGAATATTCAACGTGAAGATTTAAATCCGATTGAAGAGGCACAGGCATATAAAAGGTTATTGGAAGAATTTCATTTAAAACAAGATGAAGTTGCGGAACGGGTTTCTAAAAGCAGAACTGCAGTGACAAATTCCTTACGTTTATTAAAATTATGCGATGAAGTGCAGCAGATGATTATTTCTAACATGCTTTCTACCGGACATGCCAGAGCAATTATTTCGGTTGAAGATCCCGAAGAGCAGTATACACTGGCACAGAAAATTTTTGACGAAAAGATGAGTGTTCGTGAAGTAGAAAAGTATATTAAAGGAATGGGAAAAAGTGCAAAGCCTAAAAAGAAAAAAAATGAATCCTTAGAAGCAATTTATGATTCTACGGAAGAAAAATTGAAGCAGGCACTTGGAACTAAGGTACAAATTACTTCACGTGATAAAGAAGGCTCCGGAAAAATTGATATTGAATTTTACAGCCATGATGATTTTGAAAGAATCATTGAAAAATTATTAAGTTAAGTAATGAAAGGTACAGAAGAAATGACAAGTAATCTTCTTAATCAAATTGGATTGGGAAATATGGATATTGCATATTTTCTGATTGTATTATTAGTATTAATTGTAGTATTATTTATATTTGTAATTGTTTTATTCATAAAAACATCAAAATTGAATAAGAGACTGGCCCGCTTCATGAAGGGTAAGGATGCACAGAGTCTGGAAAGTGAAATTAACGAATTATACGAGGATAATAAATTTCTTAAAAATATGGTAGATAATAATAAGAAAGATATCCGGCAGTTGTACAGACAATTATCAAAGGCATTTCAAAAAATTGGTATTGTAAAGTATGATGCATATCAGCAGATGGGAGGTTTGCTTAGTTTTTCACTTGCGTTGTTAGATGAAGATAATAACGGATTGATTCTTAATTCTGTTCACAGCACGGAAGGATGCTATACTTATACAAAGGAAATACATCACGGTGAATGTAGTATTGAACTGAGTAATGAGGAAAAAGTAGCATTAGACCAGGCAATGGGAGTCTGATTAAATGAAGCTTTTAAAAGTAGATGAAATAAGCGGAACGGAAGAATTGGCACGCTCTATATTAACAGATAATTATAGAGAGCTGTTATCTGAAGGAACAAAACTAAAAAAAGAATATATTTGTAAGCTGAAAGAACTGGGAATTAATGAGGTATATGTAAAAGACAAAATTTCAGATCAAGAAGCAATTGTTATCCTGAAAGATGAGGTTAAGATAAAGTACAGAGAAAAGGTGCAAAATATTATATCGAGGCATACCTATCACCGAACGGATGATATGATAGAAATCGGAAAAACTGCGGATAATATTATCTCGAATATAATGGAAGAAGATAATATTGTCGAACAAATATTCGATATTAAAGAAAGAAGTGCAGATATATATGAGCATTCGATTAGTACCTGTACTATGGCTACTTTGGTAGCTCTAAAAATGAGACTTCCAAAAGATACCGTTTATAATATCAGCGTGGGATGTCTGTTGCATGATTTAGGAATTCGATATCTGGCATTTGATTTTGATCATCTTGCATATTCAGAATTATCAGAGAAAGAAACAGAAGAATATAAAAAACATCCCATATATGGATATACGGGGGTCAAAGATGAGACATGGCTTTCAAAGGAGAGCAAAGATATTATTTTATCCCATCATGAACGAATAGATGGAAAAGGATATCCACTTAAGATAAAAGATTTGTCTAAAGAAATAAAAATTGCTGGGTTGTGCGATTTTTTTGATGAATGTATCTGCGGTATCGGATGCAGTCGGATGAAAGTATATGAAGTCGTTGAATATCTAAAATCTACAAAAGGAATTGTATTTGATGAAAAAATTGTTGATATACTCTTAGAGTTTGTTGCGGTTTATCCATGCGGAAGTAAAGTCGTTACAAATGAAGGAGAAACCGCAATTGTCATTCACCAGAATAAAGGATTTCCGGAAAGACCCGCAATACAGGTTATTACAAATAAAGAGGGCAGAGAACCGGAAAAACTGGTCATAAAGGATTTGTTAAAGTATAATTCCGTATTCATTGAGAGAGTATTAAATTAGGAGGGGCCTATTATGATAGACATAAAATTTTTACGTGAAAATCCCGATGTAGTAAAAGAAAACATCAAAAAGAAATTTCAGGACAATAAACTTCCGTTGGTAGACGAAGTAATCGAGCTGGACAAAAAAGCAAGAGAAACGCAGATGGAAGCAGATAATCTTCGTTCTGAGCGTAATAAGATTTCAAAGGAAATCGGTGCACTAATGGCACAGGGTAAAAAAGACGAGGCTATGGAGAAAAAAGCTCTTGTTGCAGAAGGCGCTTCCAGATTAGCAGAATTGGAAGCAGCAGAAGTAGAGCTTCAGGAAAAAATTACGAAAATAATGATGACTATCCCTAATATCATTGATCCTTCTGTACCAATAGGCAAAGATGATTCCTGCAATGTAGAAATCCAGAAATACGGTGAGCCGGTTGTTCCTGATTTTGAAATTCCGTACCATACTGAAATAATGGAAAAATTCAACGGAATTGATTTAGATGCGGCAAGAAGGGTTGCAGGAAACGGATTTTACTATTTAATGGGTGATATAGCAAGACTTCATTCTGCAGTAATTACTTATGCCAGAGATTTTATGATTAATCGTGGATTTACTTACTGTGTTCCACCGTTTATGATTCGCAGTAATGTGGTAACAGGCGTTATGAGCTTTGCAGAAATGGAAGCCATGATGTATAAAATAGAGGGAGAAGATTTGTATTTGATTGGAACTAGTGAACATTCCATGATTGGTAAGTTTATCGACCAGATTATTCCTGAGGAACAGCTGCCACAGACACTTACCAGCTATTCACCATGCTTCCGTAAGGAAAAAGGAGCACATGGTTTAGAGGAAAGAGGCGTATATAGAATCCATCAGTTTGAAAAACAGGAAATGGTAGTTATTTGTAAACCTGAAGATTCTATGATGTGGTATGATAAGTTATGGCAGAATACAGTAGATTTATTCCGCTCTTTAGATATTCCGGTTCGTACCTTAGAATGCTGCTCCGGTGACTTGGCAGACCTTAAAGTAAAATCCTGTGATGTAGAAGCGTGGTCACCAAGACAGAAAAAGTATTTTGAGGTAGGAAGCTGCTCTAACTTAGGAGATGCTCAGGCAAGAAGACTAAAAATTCGTGTAAACGGAGAAAACGGAAAGTATCTTGCACATACATTAAATAATACAGTAGTTGCTCCACCTAGAATGTTAATTGCATTTTTAGAGAATAACCTTCAGGCAGATGGTTCTGTACGAATTCCGGAAGTATTACAGCCTTACATGGGTGGAATGAAAGAAATACGTTAATGTAATGGGAGGCTTTAGAAATCATTGCATAAATATTTACGTGCGATAGGATTTTCATCCATAAAAAAAAGAACAGAATACGAAAAATTAATACGTTTTTGTGCACAGAATGCAACAAACCGGTTTTATACCACAAAAACTCCTGTTCATGCCGACTCAGAAGAAGAAGATATGCTGGCAGTTTTTTACAAAGATTTTGCAGATGGATTAGGATTGGCAGTATGTGGGGAATATGATGAGCAAAACAGATTTTCCTATGACTACTGCTTCCCTTATCTTCGCGGTGAAGGAATAACCTCCTATGAAGATATTACCGTAGAACGTCATGCCGATAAAGAATCGTATGCCGGTGTATGTGATGATATAAAAGTCGGAATCACTTTAATATTTTATATTCAAAATATCATTCCATATATAAAAGCCAGAAATACCGGTAATCTTCCGGTCAGCGGAACTTCCCTTACCCTATCTGCTTTATCCTGCAGCGGCAGTATCATGATGCCTTTAAAGAAAGACAAACAGGATATACAGAAAACAAAGGAAGCTGCCATCAGCAGAAACCGGCTGATAGAAGCTGCGAAAAGAGGAGACGAAGCTGCTATTGAAAGTCTGACTCTGGAAGATATGGATATGTATACATCCATATCCAAAAAAATTCATCAGGATGATATCTATACAATTGTAGATACCTATTTTATGCCGTATGGTGTTGAATGTGACCAATACTCCATCATGGGAGAAATATTAACCTGTGAAATGGTAGAAAACAGCGTTTCAAAAGAAAAAATTTATAAAATGAAATTACTGTGTAACGATTTGACATTTAATATGTGCATTAATGAATCCGATTTGTACGGAGAACCAAAACCCGGCAGAAGATTTAAAGGAATTATCTGGTTACAGGGTATTATTAATTATCCTGACAGTGAAAATATATGATATAATCTTAATTAGTATAGCCGATGTCAAAAGGCTGAAAAGCCCGACAACACGGCATTTGTTCTCATAGTTAAATGGATATAACAAGCGCCTCCTAAGGTTCAACCATGGTTGGACCCGTTGGAAAGAAAAAGGGATAAACTTGGAGTTCGATTCCAGCAATGGCGCCTGTGATGTCAGAATAAGAAATAGAGGTAATTCATCACGAGAGTGATTGGATTCATAAATATGGTTGCCGATACCAAAGAGGCTGAAAAGCCCGAAAATACGGCATTCGTTCTCATAGTTAAATGGATATAACAAGCGCCTCCTAAGGTTCAACCATGGTTAGACCCGTGAGAAACAAAAAGGGTATAACTTGGAGTTCGATTCAAGGAATGTCGCCTGAGATGTCGGAATAAGAAATAGAGGTAATTCATCACGAAAGTGATTGGATTCATAAATATGGTTGCCGGTTCCAAAGTGGCTGAAAAGCCCGAAAATACGGCATTCGTTCTCATAGTTAAATGGATATAACAAGCGCCTCCTAAGCGCTAGTTGTGGGTTCGATTCCCGCTGGGAACAGCGATTTTTGCAGTAATAGTTGACCACAATTATTACTGCATTTTTATTTTCAGGCATGATTTTGGGTGGCAACTTGCCACCGAAAGTCATTGATTGATATGAAATCTGCCACCGAAAATGAAAATCTGCCACCCATTCTGATTTTCGAGATTGCCACCCGGAGAGTTTAACTACAGTGTAGAGAAAGATTTGGGTTGTAAAACAAAGTAAAGATGGGAAGAAAATGATAACAATATATTCTTGCTTGGAAATTTTCGAGCCTGACGGTAAGTCCGTTCAGATTAGATAATAATTGATTCTAATCTGGGCGGGCTTTTTTACGTTCAGGGAAAAGGAGGAAAAATGCCAGT
>JAEDCQ010000024.1 GCA_016294075.1 Lachnospiraceae bacterium
ACACGCAACTCGTTTATACTATCATGCGTGTTTCCCTTTGTCAACAACTTTTTTGAAAATTTTAATTTTTCTATTCACCATCTTTTAACGGTGGAATTACATAGTACCATTTCCCATTTTGCTTGTCAACTACAAGATATAGTAATGAATTACCGGAAAGAATACAACTATTTATCTAGACCTGTAAAACTTTTAATCAAATACCATTCCGCCCCATTCAAACATGGTTTTTCCTATGCGTTCAAATGGCACAATTTCTTCCTGAGTATATTCCTGTCCATGATCTCTCATAAATACAAACCAAATTCGAATAGATGTATCCGGTTTAGGTGTTACAGTAACAGGGTATGCTAAATCCGCCGTTTCTGTATACTGTGGATACATTATATAATCCACACCGGCTTCCAACTCTTTGGTCCAAAACTCTATAAAATCATCTCTTTCTTCGGTTGTAAATCCGTATTCATCCAACAGTTCTTTAAATCGTGTTGCCCTTTGTTCTGCCGGAACACTAAATCCACACTCTGTCTGATAATAGCTTTTTTGTGTATAAAACTCATAGAATAGATATTGATATGCATTATTATGCTCATCTAAAAGAGTTCCATCCGGAAGCGCATTTACTTCCCATCCATCATCATATTCGGGAATTGTATCTTTTAAATATTGAGGTGCTTCAAAATCTAAGGTTAATTCACCGTCAAAACCGTAGAAATATATATTGGGCTTTTTATTTTCAGTGCTATTCCCAGTCTTAGAGTTCTCCTTGCAATTTTTCAGTGTCCTGGCAGATCCTGCATTCCCACCGGATTTTCCATAAAGTGACCCCAGCCATCCAAAAAAGAATTCTACCGCTTTTTCTGAATGTGTTGATAATATTGCCATCGCAAACAAGGATTCTGCCAATTCAAGTTCATCTTTAAATTCCGGGTGAAGATTAATTGCCCTCATTAGTTCTTTAATCTTCTCATCCGGGACTCCCATGGTTCTCAGCAATCTTACCGATAAAAAATCGGAAGCATCCAGCTCCTCCCCTCTTATCTCATTAACAAAACCTGCCCATTCCTCAACAACTAAGATTAATTGTCCAAATTTAAACTGTGATAAAAAATCAATTCTGATATCATCAAGAAAAGTTTTCGTGCCTTCATGAAGAATTTCTTCGCTAAATTCATACAATGCTTCGTTTTCGTTTTGCGTTTTTTCTACTCCTTGCTCTGTTATCGCATTGGAATCCGACTTATTATTATCTATTATAAATTCGCCGGCTTCATTATATTGATCTCCATAGGAAGTGCCGACGGCCCAAACCGGCATAACAAACAATGACGATACCATGCTTGCCGCAACGAGTAAAGAAACTGCTCTATATATTATCCGTCTCATTATTCTACCCCCAATTCTCTTTCTAATTTGAGCGCTAATTGGTTATTATGGTAGCCAACTCCATATGCATCGAAATTATGATCTGTACTTGGTACTAATTCCTTTATCTTTAAACAACATTCATAAGCCTCCCGGTACTGACCCGTCACATCATAAACATGTGCCAGAACATACCATGCCGAAGCATTATCCGGTTTACACTCTAATGTTTTTTCTAAATATGCTTTGGACTCATCATACTCCTGCATTTCCATATGAATTACACCGGCCAGAAAAGAAGCCTCTATCAGTTCATCATCCAATTCAAGTACTCGCTCGATTGCCTTTTCTGCTTCTTCATATTTCATATTCTGATAACAGTAATACATAGCATTCAAATATTGCTCAAGAAGCTCATTCTGTCCAATTATTTGTAGCTGTTCCTCTGATTCAGGATTATAGAATCCATATTGATGAGCCGGAACCCAATCACATATTACAACTTTTTGTATTAATTCATATAAAAGGGTTTCTATATCTTGCTTCTCATCCACATTGTTTTCCAGAGCGTCACACATTTTTATAATTTCTTCCAACGCTTCATTATTCTTCTTTTCCTGAATCAAAGACATGGCACGATAATATGTTGCATAATAATTTTCTTCAGTCAAACGATTAACGATATCTATACACGATTCATTCTGCCCTAACTTTTGATAACAAAACGCCGCAAGCAGAATGTTTTGTTCATCATTATCATCCATCTGCAAAAGCAAGTCTATGTATTCCAATGCATTTTCATAATACCCTATATCTAATAGCCTATCAGTTGCCCACAAGTATATATTTTTTGCTTCTACATCAATTTTATCTTCATATTCATCAAATATATCTACAATTCTGTTTATACAAACAGAAGTTCCTTCGTAATGTTTTCCTCCGTCTATTTTAAAAGACGTTCCACAAGTTGCAGCCACAAATTGCATATAGATGTTATCAGGATGATTATTCGCACATTCTAATAAATCTTCCATATCAAACCACTCTATTGCATCTTTCTCATTAATTCTTTCCAGCACTTCCAATACTGTCAGAAAATCCTCTGCTGAGATATATTTGTCAAAGTTCTTTTCGAAGTATTTTCCTTTCTTTTCAATCTCATGGACAGATATTGTATGATTAACAAACTGATTTTCTGCCATCATATAGAAAACGATATCTTTAATTGTGTCTCCATAAGCAGACTGAAAATATTCCGTATTTTCTGTTTCCTTTTCCAACTGTTTGTAATAATCTAACAAAGGAATTGCCAAATCAATGCTTCTGGCATCTGAGTCAAAATAATTCTTTATCTCATCAAGCCTCTCCTCTTTTTCCCACACTAAATATTGAACCAAAATCAGGTCCTTCTGCTCCAGTGATTGACGTAATCGACTGTCATCATATTCTAATCCACTCACATACTTCAACACATTAATATAATCTAATGCAATATCATATTCTTCGATTGCCGTACTTAAATCACCCTGCAATAAATATTTCACAGAAGATTCCATACGATTTTCAACATTTTCTATCATCCTCGCTGCCGGTCTGCTCCCCGGAATCGAACTTAAAATACCAATCAAACAAAATCCACCAATTACAAGTGCCGGAAGTATTCGTATCAGGAATTTTTCTTCTTTCCACTCATGCTCTACGTCCTTAGAAGAAACATATTCGAAGCTACAATTGATAACTGTTCCTTCAAGTAATGCACACAAAAGCATGCATATTAACTGAGTTAGAATTGATGCATTAATAAATAGATATAATATTTCAAAAAGACCACGTATTATACTTTCTCCTGCATAAAATAAAGTTACAAACAAGGCAGCAACCATTGCTACCTTAAACTTACAAAGTCCTCTTGTAACAGCACAAGACATTAGGAAAACAGATAAGACAAATAACACTATTTCCAGAATTAGCTTAATCTTACTATATGTCAAACCAATTACAGGACCCCTTAAAGTCAAAGATGCAAGAATAGATACAAAAAAATATGCGCCCACATAGCACCATTCCTTTTTATTAACGATGCCGCTTTTCTTTAGAGCAAGTATTCCGATTCCAAATAAAGCCGCTACTCCCAAACCCTGACATAACAAATATATAATTCCGGGCAAACTATGTTTTGTTATAAGCACAATTAACGACTGTAACAGATATGGCACTATATGCCATGCCAGAAATGCGATAATAAAGATATGTTTACTTCCCTTTTGTCTCTCTTTTTCCATCTCTTTTCCTCTTTAGAACAACTTTTTACTGTAGAAATATCAAAAATATAAATAAGAATCATTTATTGTATAATCTCGATGCTTGCGGATAATTTTACCACGCTAAAGTGCTAAATACAAGTCAATTACCATAAATCCTATTTCCTTTTAACAGACAAACTGTGAAACTGAAAATGTAACTAAATATTGGGGAAAAAATAAAAATGGAAGTGTTGAAAAACCAACACTTCCTCACATCTTCAATTGGTAGCTAAAACGGAGAAAGAGGGATTTGAACCCTCGCGCCGCGTGAACGACCTACACCCTTAGCAGGGGCGCCTCTTCAGCCTCTTGAGTATTTCTCCATAATCTGAATTACAACCTCTACCAATATTCAATTAGCGTCCTTTTGTGACGCAAATGTTATTATAAACAAGCATATTTTGTTTGTCAATGCTTTTTCAGATGTTTTACCCTTTTTAAGCTATCCCTGCTATTTTCTGGGAAATTTTTACTTCTCTGTTGATGTCTCCAGCATTTCTGCTATTTTTTTCTCAACGCGACGCTGTACTTCCTCAGCAATTTCCACGCTCTTCATATCTTTATATTCTTCATAATACATAGGCGGCAGATAAGCGACCTTTACAGTAACCGGCTTGATTGAGTTCTCATCAAACGGTTTAAAGGAGTCTACGAGAGCACATGGAACAATTGGGCATTTTGCCATCGTTGCACATTTAAAGCTACCCCCTTTAAAGGTTCCGACCTTGTTACCCTCCCTGCTTCTGGTTCCTTCCGGAAAAATAAGCACATTCCGGCCTTCTTTTACATCAGTTACAGCCGCTTTAATTACTTGGAGAGATTGGCGTATATCATCTCTGTCAATCGGATGGGCATGTAAAGCTGCAATTACCTGCTTTAACAAAATAATATTACTTGCCTCTTTCTTTATTACCACTGTGAACGGATTTGGACATGTTGACAGAAATACAAGCGCATCAAATAATCCCTGATGATTCGGAAAAAGCACAAATCCGTTTTCTTTTGGCAAATTTTCCAAGCCCTCTGCTTCTAATTTAACACAGCCTGCGGCACACGCTCTTCTTGCCACATGTTGAACAAAACGATACGCTTCTTCAAAATTATAATTTTTTCTTTTTCCATGCCACCAGATTCCGCCAAGATAATAAGGTACAAAGAAAATCAGGCGTATTACCATCAATGCAATTCTCATTATTTTTTCCTCAAAATTCTATTCTCTGCAGTATTCCTTTATTGCGATTTCGTATAAGTTATTCCCGTCTTTATCTATTACAACTATCACTGGAAAATTCTTCACTTCCAACTTACGGATTGCCTCTGTCCCTAAATCATCATATGCTACTACTTCCGATTGTATAATGGATTTTGATAAAAGAGCGCCGGCACCTCCGACTGCAGCAAAATACACTGCGCCATTACGTATAATCGCTTCTTTCACCTGCAAAGAACGTTTTCCCTTACCTATCATACCTGCAAGTCCTAAATCCAACAGTTTGGGAGCATATTTATCCATACGGCTTGCCGTTGTCGGTCCTGCCGAGCCAATCGGCCTTCCCTCTCTTGCAGGCGACGGTCCCATGTAATAAATCAGATTTTTATTTAAATCAATAGGAAGCGCTTCCCCTCTGTCGAGTGTTTCCTGCATTCTTTTATGTGCCGCATCACGTGCTGTATAAATTGTTCCGGTAATATATACATAATCCCCTGCATGGAGCTTTGATATCTCTTCTTTATCAATAGGTACAGATATATGTTTTTCCATATCGGTCTCCTTCTATTCCGTTACTTGTATAAATATAATAAACTGTCTAGATTGTTCTTACCGAATGACGGTTTACATGACAACAGATGTTGACTGCAACCGGCAATCCTGCAATGTGTGTCGGATACGTATTAATGTTTACCGCAAACGCCGTCATTGTTCCTCCAAGTCCTCCCGGTCCGATACCGCTTGCGTTAATACGTTCAAGAAGTTCCTCTTCCAGCTCTTTGACATATGGAATCTCTGAACGTTGGTTTACCGGTCTTGTAAGTGCTTTTTTTGCAAGAAGGGCACATTTTTCAAAGGTACCGCCTATTCCGACACCAACTACCATGGGCGGACAGGCATTCGGTCCCGCATCCCTTACTGCCTGTAGAACAGCCTCTTTTACACCTTCTATTCCATCTGCCGGTTTCAGCATAAAAATTCGACTCATATTTTCACTACCGAAGCCCTTGGGAGCAACCGTAATATTCACTTTATCGCCCTCCACAATCTCATAATGAATAATTGCAGGCGTATTATCCTTTGTATTCTGTCTTTCCAGCGGATCTCCTACAACCGATTTGCGCAGGAAGCCCTCTGTATACCCGCGGCGCACCCCTTCATTAATGGCATCCTCTAATATTCCCCCTGTAAAATGTACATCCTGTCCGATTTCCATAAAAATAACGGCCATTCCCGTGTCCTGGCAGATGGGAATCATATCATTTCCGGCAATTTGCAGATTCTCCTGCAATTGTTCCAATATCTGCCTTCCCAAAGGAGATTCTTCGGATTCCTTTGCACGTGAAAGTGCCTGTTTCATATCATCCGCAAGAAAATGATTTGCCTCAATACACATCTCTTTAATTGTTTCCGTAATCTGTTCCACTTGTATTGTTCTCATAATCACTGTATAGTCCTCTTTTCTAAATCAAAAATAACCGTAATCGTTGTTCCCTTACCCGGCTCAGATACAAGTTTCATCTGAGCATTTACCTGTGCTACGATATGTTTTACAATCGCAAGTCCGAGTCCTGTTCCTCCTGTTGATTTGGAACGGCTCTTATCCACACGGTAAAATCGTTCAAACACCCTTTCCTGATGTTCTTTCGGAATACCGATTCCTGTATCCTTTACCGTTAAAACAACCCGCCCCTCTTTTGTATGGACGGAAACAAATACCATACCGTCTTCATTATTATAACGTATCGCATTGTCACAGAGATTGTATACCAATTCCTCCATCATTTCCTTTGAAGCAATGACATAAGACGGCTCCCCACTGAAAAACAACTTTACATGGTGCTTTTCCGCATTAAGCTGAAGCATATTTACACAGGTTTCTGCCACCTGATACAAATTAATCTTTTCCGATAATTGAGATACATTTGCCGAATCCAATTCGGACAATCGGATAATATCATTAATTAATGTAAGAAGTCTGGATGAGTTCTTGTGAATTTCTCCTGCAAAACGACGGACATCTTCATTTGCCGCCATTCCGTTTTCAATCAATTCCGAATAACCGGATATGGAGGTAAGCGGCGTTTTTAATTCATGGGATACGTTTGCGGTAAAATCCTGCCTCATTCTGGCTGCCTTCAAAATATCTTCATGCTGTTTATAAATCATATTCATAAACGGTGTCAGCTCAGGATATGTATTTACTCTTTCTTCTTTATCCAGATTTGTCGCAAGATATTCAATCGGCTCAATAAGCTTACGGGTAAAATATCTAGCTACCTGCATACATAAAAAGAATAACACTACCACAATGACCGCAAAGACCGGCAAGGACTGATAGAAAATACTCAGAATATTATTTGTTTCCTTTGCTACCCGCAGTACATTTCCGTCATCAAGCCTTATTGCATAATAAAATAAGCTTTTTTCCAATGTTGCCGAACGACGGACGGCTTTTCCCTGCCCTGATTTTAAGGCATCACAAATCTCTTCCCTATCTGCATGATTATCCATTTTACTTACGTCTTCATTATTATCGTAAATCACAATCCCTTCCGGATTGATAACGGATACCCTTATATGATTTTTTAAAAAAGAATCTTTTTCTGTTCCGGATAAATAATTGATATCTAAAGATGCATACAGATGTGCTGTTGTTTCTAAATCTAAAAATACCTGCTTTTCAAATCCCTTATAAAAAATAAAACAGGTAAATATCAATGTGAAAAGCATTGCGATTGACGCAATTTCTATAAGCAGAAGATATACTTTCTTTTTCATATAATCTCCTTCAATCCATATCATCAGAATATTTATTCCATAATATATCCTACATTGCGGATTGTTTTGATCATGGCTCCTGCATTCCCCAGCTTCTGGCGAAGTGTTTTGATATGCATATCCAACGTTCTGGACTCTCCTTCAAAGTCTGTTCCCCAGATGCGCTCCATAATTACATCTCTCGAAGTAACAATCCCTGCATTCTGCATCAAAAGGCGCAGCAGCTCATATTCCTTAAAGGTCAGCTCTACCGGTTCACCAAAGGCCGATACCGTATGCTTTTCGACATCCAATTGTAAGTCGCCTACAGTATAAAACTTTTCATCCTCCATGCCCGCACATCTGCGCAGTAACGCTTTCACTCTGGAAATCAATTCCATAACACCAAAGGGCTTTGTCAAATAATCATCTGCTCCCAAATCCAGACCCTTTACCTTATCAAGCTCTGTCGTTTTTGCCGTAACCATGATAACCGGAATCTTTCTGGTCTGTGAATTACTCCTAAGCTTCTTTATTATACTTAAACCATCTTCATCGGGAAGCATTACATCAAGAAGAATCAGATTCGGCAGTTTTTCCTGTAGTTCTTTGTAAAAATCAGACGCACATTCAAAATCCCGTATCTGATATCCGCTGTTTTTTAATGCAAAGGTCTCTATTTCCCTTATATTGATATCATCTTCTACAATATAAATCAGTGCCATAATATTACCCGTCCGCTATTATTTCTATGGAAGCCGGTAATATTCCCGAAGACGTTTTACCTCTTCCACATAAGTTGTGTTATCCTTGCTGGAAATCACATCCTGATATTCATGTGTATCAAAACTATCCTCATTTATTTGCAGCAGGCAGATTGCAATGTTGGAGCAATGGTCAGATACTCTTTCATAATTTGTTGTAATATCCGAAAGAACAAATCCCATTTCAATCGTACACTTACCCTTGCGAAGACGTTTGATATGACGCTTCTTCATCTCTTCACTCAGGTAATCGATATTTTCTTCCATTGGTTCTACCTTTTTAGCAAGGTTCAAATCTTCATCACAGAATACCTTTATTGCCGTATCTAAAATATCAGTAACAGCCTGTGTAAAAATCACAAGCTCTTCCTGCGCCTTCTTAGAGAAGGATGCATCTTTTTCATACATCTCTCGCGCAGATGCCATAATATTTACAGAATGATCGGAAATTCGTTCAAAATCACCGATACAATGCAGTAAAATCGAAATCTCCTGACTGTCCTTTGAAGACATATGATGTCCGTTAATCTTCACAAGATAAGAACCCAATTCGTCTTCATAACGGTCAACCAAATCCTCTAATTCCCTTACCTTTTGAGCCTTTTTTTCATCATATTCAGTAAGCAGTCCCATAGCTAAAAGCATACCATCTCTTGCATGCTTTGCCATATCCACTGCTGCATTCTTACACATTTCAAGAGCAAGTGCCGGTCTGTCCAAAAAAATAGGGTCCAAAATCTGGATTTTGCGGGAATCCTCTTTTTCCGCTTCTGTTAAAGGTAATGTCATATAGACCATTTTTTCCAATACACTTGTAAAAGGAAAAATAATGAGCAACATTATAACATTAAATGCTGTATGGATAACCGCTACTCCGACTGCACTAGCAGAATCTGTCATAAAAGAAAAATTGAAACATCCGTTCAGAATGTAAAACGGAATCATAAAGAATGCAACTTTCATAAAGTTATAATATAAATGTATCAAAGCAGTTCTTTTTGCATTCCTACTGGAACCTGCACCGGAAATCATCGCAGTTACACATGTTCCGATATTCTGCCCCATGATAATTGGAATAGCAGTCGCATAACTTACCGCACCGGACATACAAAGAGCCTGCAGTACACCGATAGACGCGGAAGAAGACTGAATTACTGCCGTAAAAACAAGACCAACCAGCATACCGAGAATAGGATTAGAGAATTTTAACAGGAGATTTCGGAATTCAGGCACATTTGCAAGCGGCTTTACCGCACCGGACATCATCTCCATACCAAACATGAGTACAGCAAAGCCAATCATTATGGTTGCTGCATTTTTATGCTTTTCCTTTTTAGAGGCCATATGGATTGCCACACCGGCCATGGCAAAAACAGGGGAGAAAGAAGTAGGCTTTAACAATTCAAATATAATGCCGGTTCCGCTCATTTCCGCCAAGCTTAGAATCCATGCCGTAATAGTAGTACCGACGTTTGCACCTAAAATAACGCCCACAGCCCTGGATAAACTCATAATACCGGAGCTTACAAAGCCGACCACCATAACTGTAGTTGCCGAAGAGGATTGAATAACCGCAGTTACTCCGGCACCTAATAATACTGCAAGAAGCTTATTGGACGTCAGTTTCTCCAGAATAATTTCCAGTTTACCACCGGAGGCTTTCTTTAAACCGTCTCCTAAGACCTCCATTCCGTATAAGAACAGCGCAAGTCCGCCAATCATTGTTAACAACCCAAAGATATCCATATTTTTCTCCTATTGTGCAGGTGTGTCTTTTTCGTAAGACTTATTTTACATAAATTTTACACTGTCAGAAACATTCTACACTATTTGAGTAAAATTTGGTATATCTATTTTCCCGGTTCGTTAAGATTTACCTATAACAATCTGTCCTGTTCCCTGTATTCGTTCAAAATCACCTATGGTAACACATATATTTCTTTATATTTATTGTATTGTTCATTAAATATTTCATTATGCTTCATATCTTTTAGATATTCATGCGTATCATAACCGTCTTCTTTTACCTGCATCAGACATACTGCAATATTGGAGCAATGATCAGATATTCTTTCATAGCTTGTTATTACATCCGATAGAACAAATCCCATCTCAATGGTACATTTTCCTTTTTGCAGTCTTTTCACATGACGCTTCTTAACTTCTGTCTGTAGATAATCGATTACCTCTTCTAACGGCTCTACCAGTTCAGCCCTTGAAATATCTTCTTCTTCAAATACAGCAAAAGAAACCTCTACAATATCTCTTACTGCCTGAGTGAAAACAGCCAATTCCTCTCTAGCTTTTTTTGAGAAACGCTGTCCCTTTTCAATCATCTCTCCGGAAGACTCCACAAGGTTTACGGCATGGTCGGAAATCCGTTCAAAATCACTTAAACAGTGAAGAATAATTGATAATTCATGGCTGTCTTTTTCGGAGAGATGCTGTTGGCTTAACTTTACCATGTATGTTCCCAGCTCATCCTCATACCGATCAATTTCATTCTCTAACTGTTTTACACGTTCTGCCTTTTTTGCATCGTATTCTGTAATAATATCCATTGCAGTAAAAATAGCCTCTTGCGTCAGCCTACACATATTTTTTGCGACACGCCGGCAATACTCTGTCGCGAGACCCGGTGTATCCAGAAAACGAATATCCAATAATCTGAAATCCTTTTCTGCCTCGGACTCTCTCTCTGTCTTTGCCTCTGCGGCATCATCACGAATGGTAATGCATGCTAATTTCTCCAATACATCTGAAAAAGGAAGAAGAATAATAGTCGCCGTCAGATTAAATATACTGTGAGCAACTGCGATACCCGCTGCATTGGCAGAATTTTTCATAAAACCAAACTCTACGAACAGGTTAATACTATAAAATACAACCATAAATAAAATAGTCCCTATCAGATTAAAATACAGATGTACCAACGCAGCTCTTTTAGCATTTTTTGAAGCTCCGATTGAGGACATGATTGCTGTAATACAGGTGCCGATATTCTGCCCCATGATAATCGGAATTGCGGCGGCATAGCTTACTGAGCCGGTAACACATAATGCCTGTAAAATACCAACCGATGCCGAAGATGACTGAATAATGGCAGTTAAAACAGTTCCTGCCATCATTCCCAAAAACGGATTTGTAAACATAGTCAGAATATGGGTGAATTCCGGAACATCGGCAAGCGGCTTAACTGCTACACTCATCATATCCATACCGGTCATTAGTATAGAAAATCCAACCAGAATCATACCTATATCCTTAACCTTTTCCCTTTTTGAAAATAAGATATAGGCAACACCGATAATTGCCAGAACCGGAGAAAACGAAGATGGCTTTAATAGCTTTATGAGAAAATTCTCACTTTCAATCCCGCTTAAACTAAGTATCCACGAAGTAACTGTTGTGCCGATGTTGGCACCCATGATAATTCCTACAGCCTGCGATAATTTCATGACTCCGGAATTTACAAAGCCCACTACCATTACAGTAGTTGCCGAGGATGACTGAATTACTGCCGTCACACCGGTACCGAGCAGAACCGCTTTGATTGGATTGGATGTCAGTTTCTCCAAAATCTTCTCCAGACGCCCGCCGGATGTTTTTGAGAGGCCTTCTCCCATGGCGTGCATGCCAAAAAGGAATAATGCAAGCCCTCCTATCATTGATAAAACATTAAATATATCCATATCAGTTACTCCCTCTGACTGTTCTTAGTCACAATCATATAACAGGTTTTTCTTTTACAAAATCAAAACAGGGTAAGCCCTGTGTAAAATTTATGTAAAATCATAAATGTCCACTGTCATTTCTGATATCAATATATATCGTTTCCCCAAATTCTATACCATTTCTCCCTCTGTTCTGAAAATTTGCCATTTTGCGATATTGACAGCATGGTCTCCTATCTTTTCCAGATACTTTGCAACTATCAGCATATCAATATATTCATCTTCTTTATCATGCTCTTCTTTTAAACCGTTAATGATATCATACTTTACTTTATTAAACAGATTATCTACAATATCATCATCATTGATAATCTGTCCGGATGCTTTTGTATCGGAATGTACAAAAGCTTTAATTGCATTTTCAAACAACTCATTTGCCGCTGCCGTCATGCCGTCCAAATGAACAGAATAGTTTTTAAACTCCCTCATATTATTCCTTAATACCAATTCTCCTATATCAACGGCGTGATCTCCGACCCTCTCAATATCTGACACTATTTTCAGTACAGCGGATATCATCCGCAAATCGGTTGCAACAGGCTGCTGCTTTGTAATTACTTTTAAGCATTGGCTCTCTATTTTTTTCTTCATATCATAAAAGCATTTCTCATTTTTTATGATATTATCAATTGTTTCTATATCCTTTACGGGAATTGCTGCATATAAGTCGCGATAAGTAGCCAGAACCATCCGGCCCATACCTTCTATCTGAGACTGCAATTCTTTTAATTCCTTTTCAAATACCTCTCTGGGTGCCATTTCTTCTCCCTCGCTTTATCAACCAAATCTTCCTGTTACGTAATCTTCCGTTCGTTTATCTCTCGGATTTGAGAAAATAGTTTCTGTCGAATCAAATTCCACAACTTCTCCAACCAGAAAAAAAGCTGTTTCATCTGAGATTCTGGCAGCCTGCTGCATATTATGGGTTACGATGACTACAGTATATTTTTGTTTCAGACTTTCCATTAAATCCTCTATCTTTGTTGTAGAAATAGGATCAAGAGCGGATGTCGGTTCATCCATTAATAAAATTTTCGGTTCTACTGCAAGGGCTCTGGCGATACATAATCTTTGCTGCTGCCCGCCCGATAATCCGAGTGCCGATTTTTTCAAGCGATCCTTTACCTCATCAAAAATTGCTGCATCCCGTAAGCTTTTTTCTACAATCTCATCCAACCTTTTTTTATCCTTCAATCCATGAATTCGGGGACCATATGCAATATTGTCATATATGCTCATCGGAAACGGGTTCGGCTGCTGAAATACCATACCTACTTTTTTTCGCAGCAGGGTTGTATCTACTCCCGGAGCATAAATATCCTCTCCGTCAATTGTAATCAGACCTTCAATCTTTGCACTGGGAACCAAATCCTGCATACGGTTCAAGGTCTTTAAAAAAGTGGATTTACCACATCCCGATGGTCCGATTAATGCCGTAACGGCATTGCTTCTTACCTGCATGTTGATATCTTTAAGCACATGATGGTCCCCAAAATGCAAATTCAGATGCTCTACTTTAATCTTTGTTTTTTCCATAGTTACTCCATTTTCCAATCAGCACTTTTGTTAACAAATTAATAAAAAATACAATTACCAATAATACTACCGCTATGCCAAATGCCACATCATACTTTGCCTTCGCCATACTCAGATATAATTCAATCGTAAGGGTTCCCCCCGATTCCAATATCTTTGAAAAAAATCCTTTCATACTGTTGGGAAGAAGATAACCGCTTCCGGCAGTGAATAATAATGCTGCGGACTCCCCAACAATACGCCCTATGGCTAAAATGACACCGGTAATAATTCCGGGCATCGCAGACGGAAGTAAGATGGTACGAATCATATACCATTTTGTGGCTCCGATTCCGATTGCGCCCTGCCTGTAGCTATCGGGAACCGTTTTTAATGCCTCACGCGTATTTCCGATGATTAAGGGAAGAATCATCAACGTTAATGTCAGAGCCCCTGTCAAAATAGAATAACCAAGTTCCATTACAGAGCCGAAGAAAATCATTCCGAATAATCCAAAAAGAATAGAAGGTATGCCCGATAAAGTCTGTGTTGTAAATTCTACCATCCTCACAAACGGACCTTTTTTTGCATATTCATTTAAATATATGGCTGAGCCTATCCCGATTGGTGTCGCAATCAGCAACGTAAGAACCACTATGTAAATGGTGTTTAAAATATTACCCGCAATTCCTTCCGTATCTTTCAGAGTACTTTTTACCTGAGTTAAGAATCCCCAATTAATCACTCCGATGCCTTTTGCAAAAACATAAACAATAATACCGATTAAAAGGAGCACGGAAAAAGCTGCAGCCAGATAAATAAGGAACAATAAAAGCGCATCTTTTTGTTTACGCATCCATATTTCCTCCTTTTTTGATAATTCTTTCCATCAAAATATTGATAATCATTATAAACACAAAAAGGATTAAACCTATCGTAAACAAAACTTCTCTATGCAAATCGCTCGCATATCCCATCTCACTTACCAATGCAGTTGTTAAAAACCGAACAGAATTGAACGGGAGCGGAAGATTAACACTGCTGCCCGATACAAGCGTGATTGCCATGGCTTCCCCGATTGCACGTCCGACACCCAGCATAATGGCTGCAAAAATACCGGATTTTGCCGCCGGCAGTATTACATGAAAAATTGTCTGCATATGTGTCGCACCCAATGCAAGCGAAGAACTTTTTAAGCTTGGATGTACCGCACGAATTGCTGTCTCGCTCATATTGATAACTGTCGGGAGAATCATGATTGCCAATACCAGAACTGCCGAAATCAGGTTTGCTCCGCCCGTAAATTGGTGCGTTTCCGAATCCTTAAATAATGCCAGCTCCTGCTTATACATTAATGGATTTAAAATCATAATTCCCAAAAGTCCATATATAACGGATGGAATTCCTGCCAGCAGCTCTACTGCCGGTTTTACTACTGCCGCAAGCCTATTGGGCGCCGCTTCTGCTAAGAATACTGCCGTCAGAATTCCTATCGGCACTCCGATAAGTACAGCCATAAACGTTCCGACAACAGAGGTCAGAATAACATAGAGAATTCCGTATTGTGGTTCGGCTGCCGTAGGCTTCCATACTGTTTCAAACAAAAGCCCTTTAATCCCCACTTTAAACAATGCCGGCATACCATTTAAAAACATGTATAAAAGGATTGAAAATACTGCCAAAATGGTAAAAGATGCACAGATTGTAAACACAATCTGCGCAATCTCTTCCACGGCGGATTTATTTTGTTTCCTACCAGAAAGTTTGTTTGTTTCCGCTGTCTTCATTTTATCCTCTTTATTTAATCGACGGTGATAAGTCCTACAGATGTAATAACTTCTTTTCCTTCGTCTGATTTCAGATATTCAAAAAGTGCCTGTACAGCTTCATTCTGCTCTGAAACCTCACCCAATGTAGCCATTACAAACGGTCTGCTTAAGAAATAGCTTCCTGATTTAATGTTTTCAACTGTAGGCTCCACTTCATCAAGAGCCAATGCTGTTACGGTTTCATCAATTACATCTAATGAAACATATCCGATTGCTCCCTTAGTAGAAGCGACCTTTGCCATTACTGCTCCTGTGGAATCCAACTCATTTGCATATGCACATGCATCTTCAATTTTCAGTATTTCTTCAAAGGCTCCTCTTGTACCGGAACCTGCCTCACGGCCAACCACAATTATTACGCCGTCTTCTCCGCCTACTTCACTCCAATTCTTAATTTTACCTGTGTAGATATCAATAAGCTGCTGTTTTGTAAGTCCGGCAACTGTATTTGTCGGCTCTGTTACAACTGCAATACCATCGATTGCCACAATGTTTTCAACTGCACCGGCTTCTTTTTCACTATCCTTTAAAGCTCTGGAAGAATTTCCGATATCTACGCTTTTCGCTGTAAGAGCCTCAATTCCTGCGGAGGAACCTGTAAATTCTGCTGTTACGGTAACCTCGGGATATTTTGCCATAAAGCTTTCTGCGACTGCATTTGCCAGTTTCTCCATTGATGTAGAACCTGCCATGGAAATGCTTCCTGATACATTTACTGCCTGTTCTTCTTCTACTGCAGGTGCCGGTTCTTCTACCGGTTCTACTGCCTGCTCTTCCGCCTTTGCTTCTACAGGCTCATTTACTTCTACAGCCTCTTCCTTTGCGCCACAGGCCATCAATGTTCCTGCTGCTAAAATTGCTGCTGCCAATACGGCAACTGTTTTAGTCGTTATTTTTTTCATAATAAAAAATCCTCCTATGTCTGCTTTTGTTTCTTTGCAAAACAAAAGATAACACAGGAGAATTTTTCATGAAATCAATGTGTGGTAAGACTTTTGTAATTTTTTTGTAAAAACTTTTTTTACAAAATTAATAGCTCCGGATTCTGTCATCGGCATCGTCTTTTGTATTTTCTATTTTCTGAATCACGACATAATAACTGTAAGTATCATTCACCTTTACTTCCACACGCTCCCCTTCTTTATGACGCAGGAGTGCTTTTCCCAAAGGCGATTCGATACTAATTAAATTATGAAGGGAATCTCCGCGAACAGTCGTTACAATTTTATAGGTTTCCATCGTTCCGTCTTCTTCAAACAGAACCGTTACCTGATTGTTCATACCCACTTCATCATCCTTTGTTGTATCCTCTACAATCTGCGCGGTCTTAATCATTCTCTCCAGATATCGGATGCGTGATTCATTCTGATTCTTTGCTTTTTTTGCTGCATGGTACTCAAAGTTCTCACTTAAATCACCATGTGCCCTCGTTTCTTTTACATCCTCCAAAAGCTCCTTACGAAGCGTTATCTTACGGTATTCAATTTCCTTTTGCATTTTATCAATATCTGATTGGGTCAATCGATCATACATAAATTATTCCTCACATTTCGGTTTGTTTTTACCGGATTATCTTTTTATAAGCATTCCTTATATAAACGTAATACATTGTCTCTTATTATTTTATCACATTCCGAAGCCGTGAACCCGGCTTTCTGCATTCCCTGTAAAAGCTGCATCATTCCGCCGGCATCCTGCCATTCCACATCTGTCCCGATTCCATCGAAATCACTGCCAAGTGCAAGACAATCTATTCCGCCCACATTTTTTATATATTTCATATGCTGTAATATATCTTCCATATAACACATATCATTTTCTCTTGAGCGGATTGAAGTAAATCCGGCAAAGAAATTTATTCCGATTACACCGCCGCGCTCTGCAAGTCTGCGTATCATATCGTCACTCATATTACGACTGCGGTCATATACACTTCTTGCATTGGAATGACTGGCGGTAAATGGTTTCTTTGCAATTTTGCAAACATCATAAAACAGTGTATCCGATCCATGGGAAACATCCGGTATGATATGAAGCTCCTCCATCCTCTCGACCATTTCCATTCCGAATTTTGTCAAACCGTTTCCCCGTGTATCAAAATGCGAATAGCCCAATTCATTATCATGATTCCAGGTAAGTGTAATCATACGTACACCTTTTTTATGAAAAAGGACTAAATTATCCACATTTCCTTCCAGACTTTCCCCGCCTTCCAATGTAAGGAGAGCACTAATCAGACCGTCTTTTTCATTTTGCATAATCTCTTCATATGTTGTTACCTGTCGGATACGGTATTTATTTTTTTTCAATTCCTCCTGAAAAAAAGCAATCCTAAGCAATGCTTCTTCCAATAAATTACCCTGTACATCCTTATCAAAAAAAACAGCAAAATTCTGTAGCAGATAATGGGATTGTTCCATTTTTTGGATATCAAGCTGCAGTGAATTACAAAGCAGTGTATCCCTGCTTCCATTTTTTATTTTATCATATAAGGTTGTAATGGTGTCACAGTGCATGTCAGCAAATAATTGTTTCATATTTTACCTGTGGCTTTCTTTTTTATATTGTAATGTATGCATTTTTCCTGCTGCGATATACATATCTCTGTTCAATATGTATCTTCCTAAGAACTATACCACAAGTTGCTTTGATTAGAAATCAAAAAAATTTTTTAATCAGTTGTTGACAAATATATCGGAAGCTGATATATTTGTTACATGATACATCGCCACTCGATATATTGTTGCGCGATACATATGTACATATATCTATGAACAGAAAGGATATTCTATATGGATAAAAATCTACCTTTAACAGAAGCAATCTTTTATATTCTTTTAGCGGTTCGTAAACCAAATCATGGTTACGGTATCATTCAGGAAGTGGAAACACTTACCGGTGGCAGAGTTGTTCTTGGTCCCGGTACACTTTACGGTGCTATACAGTCTCTCGTAAAAAAGGGCTGGATAAGCATTTACAGTGAAGACACCGAATCCCGCAAGAAAAAAGAATATCTGATTACGAAATCCGGCAAAGCCGTATTTGAAGAAGAAACACAACGATTAGCGGAGTTATTACGAAACGCTGCACTTATGGAGGGAATGAATCATGACTAAATTTCGATTATATTTGGATAAAGATAAGGAAACTGCCTGGATTAATCAAATGGCGCAGGATGGATACGCGCTGACAGGATTCTTCGCAGGCTTCTATCAGTTTGAAGCATGTGAGCCCGGCGAATATATTTATCAGATTGATTTTGGAAGCAAATTTGCTACAGTGAGCGATGATTACCGCAATTTTATGCAGGAAAACGGGATTGAAATCGTATGCTTATGGGGATATTGGATTATTCTTCGCAAACGTGCTGCGGAAGGGGACTTCACTCTCTATACGGATGTTGATTCCAATATTGAACACTACACCAAAATCCTTAAAATGTTTAAAGCTGTTACCATCCTAGAACTCCTCAGTTTTATGATTGAGGTATTTGCTGCTATGAACGGAGCTGCAATAGGTTTCTTTGGCATGCTGTTTATCGGTATCATTATTGTTGCTATGATGCGCGCCTCCCTTTCTACGAAACTTCTTATTAATGAATTAAAGGATCGTAAAGGAGAACCTGCTGCAAAAGGTCTTGCAAGCGGTAATGTTTCACCTGTTTTGATTACCGGTTTACTCTTAAATGCAGGTGCCACGGCACTGCATAATTCTACACTCTCACCTACTGTTGTGACAATCGCTCAGGTTGCCGCAATTATAATTATGCTTATCGGAATCTATCAGTCCAGAAATGTCTTTACGAAATAAAATAACGGACAATTAGAAAACCCGAAGGAATTTTAGGAAGTTCCTTCGGGTTCTATTTTTAATATTTCATAGAATTGTTATTTACTGCTATACCCTTATGGGTATCTGCATACATTACCATGTACGACCTGCCATAGCCCTGAACTGCGCTACCGTCGGAGTATGTGAATTCAAGCCGCCGTCACAGGTGAGTACCTGACCATTCATATAGGCAGCCTCATCACTGGCAAGATATACACAAAGATGTCCGATATCTTCAGGAGCACCATAACGGGGACCAAGTATATTCGATAAAAAGATATCTTTCAAAACATCCGGAATACGGCCTTCATTTTGTGGTGTTACAATCAGACCGGGACGAATACAGTTGCAGCGAACTTTACTCGGACCATACATACAAGCCACATATTCGGTAAGCTTATCTACGCCTGCCTTTGCACATGCATACGCAATTGTTCCGAGGTCACCGCCTGCACTGGCCATAGAGCCGATATTGATAATATTTCCGCCGTTTTCATTTTTAAGAAGAAATGGAAGTACTTCCTTAATCATATTAAAGGTACCACCCAAATCTGTAGACACAACAGCATTAAACTGCTCTAACGTCAGTTCATCTACTCTTCCGTCCTTCAAGCCCATACCTGCTGCATTGTTAATCAAAACATCAATACGACCGAATTTTTCAGCAGTATCCGCAATTAATGCATGCATGGAATCCGTATTGGTAAGGTCAAATGCATGAAACCATGCCTGTCCGCCCGCTGCTTCAATTTCATCAACGACCTTCTGGCCTCTCTCTACGTTACGTCCGGTAATAACAACCTGCGCAGACTCCGCTGCACAAAGCTTTGCAATTCCGATTCCGATTCCGCTTGTCGAACCTGTAACAATAACCACTTTGTCTTTTAATCTATCCATAGTAACGACCCCTTTCTGTTTGATACTTCTATAATAAATAAATTTTATTTGTAATACAAGAAAAAATTGCATTCGTCTTTAGCTGTTTTAGGTGAAATTTTTTTACTTGGCTATTTGGGATATGATTTATTTACTTGGCTGTTTGGGCGATAATTCCACTTTAAAGGATATCCTGCCCAAATTAAAACAAGCAAGAAAAATGAAAATTCTTGCAGATGCATTTATAGTATAAGAAGAAGCTGATACACGAAAAATTCCGTATATCAGCTCCTTCTTATACTGCAGGTGGCCGGACTTGAACCGGCACGGGATTGCTCCCGAGGGATTTTAAGTCCCTTG
>JAEDCQ010000029.1 GCA_016294075.1 Lachnospiraceae bacterium
TAATAGGAAAAATGAAATCTGATGGATTTTTTATAGCTATTTTATTTAGCTTATCTTCGAAATCTCTGAGCGGATGTGATAAAGAATCAAAAAGTCTTTACCGGTTCGTTTCAATACGCTGAATATGTTCCCAGCTTTTTCTGTGCCAATAGTTCATAGCTGTCGCTATTATTTTTATTACAATATTGAGCGGATGAAAAAATACTATCTCAAATATAGAAATCAGAAACAAAATCCATCGCTGTTTGCCGTTAATCGGTTCCACTTTATACCGATTAACAGCACTTACAAGAATTGCCTGTATCCATATAACAATCAACGTATATAGGATAGTTGCCTGTATGGTGAATTGAAGATTCAAAATATCCAGTAAATTGGCTGCGATTAAAGTAACCACCCCAATGATTTCCAAAAACGGTGCAAGAAGTTCATACAAAATGAAAAATGTACCGGATGTGATTCCAGCCCATCCATAATTTTTATTTCCAAGCATATATTTATGAAATTTCATACTTTGCAGCAGCCCGATATGCCAACGCCGCCTTTGATGATAGTAGTCTTTATATGTAAACGGCAGCTGCGTCATGCACTTTGCTTCCGGAACATATGCGATGTGATATTCTTTTCCCTGTGAAGCACAAAACGCATGGAGACGCATGGTCAGTTCCATGTCCTCTCCAATTGTATTTACTTGGTAGCCACCAACCCGTTTCACTAAATCAGTATCAAACATGGCAAACGCACCGGAGACAATAATATTCGCATTGATATGATCGAACATTATTCTTTGCATATAAAATGTCCGATAATATTCTAATATTTGGAAAACAACCAGTGCTTTCTTCAAAAAAGGAAGTTTTGGATAATTTTTCAAATTTTCGCTGCCAACAGCACCTGCACAAACAATGGTTTTGGGATTCATCAAAAAGCAACTCATCATTATGCGGATGGAGCCTCGTTGAACTTTTGTATCAGCGTCCAGCATAACGCAGTATGGGCTATGACAAATATTCAGTCCGCAGTTAAGCGCATCTGATTTTCCACCGTTTTCCTTATGTATAAGAACAAGCGTTTTTTTATCAAATACTTTTCGATATTGACGAAGAATCGGTTTTGTCTTCAATTCAGATTCAGACATAACAGGTTCTTCTATCAATCCGAATCTCTTTACTACAAGAGATTCGGTGTTATCATTTGAGCCATCATCTACTACAATAATTTCCAGATTCAGATAATCTTCCTCAAATAAAGCTTCGATTGTTTCTGTTATACAAGCCGCCTCGTTGTATGCGGGAATAATAACGCTAACCGGAATCCGTTTGGCAAATGCGGTGGGAAATAGTTTTCGATTAAGCGTTTTATTTTTCTTATATTTTTCAAGGCGATAAATCGAGATACAGAGACTGATTCCCATTTGGAAAAGATAGATTACTGTATATACAAAAAACAAGACAAATAAAACACGTATCATATAAATCAGCATCATCTTTTTATCCCACCTTACACACAGCCTTTACAGGAATCTCTTCGGAAACGTTGTCTTCGCTTAATCCAATTGCTTTTACCCATATCTGTTCCAGCTTAGATTGCTTCCTGCATCCATTGACGAACTGGTTAATTGTGTCCGAATGAATTCCCATTTGAAACAGGTATCTCAGAATCAAGCAACGTGTCTGCACATCCTCTTTTACCAGAGAGTTAATTTTATTTTCCATAAGAGACTGCATATATTTTGACATTTTTTGTTGTTTATGCAATGTATATTGCGGACTGAGTTTTATGTAACATTCACAGATATAAGCGAACAGGAAATCGTCCTGTGCTAGCCTCATAATGAGGGATGCTTCTGCAGGTTCTTTTTTGGAACGAAAAAGGAAAAAATCACAAATTATTTTTTCCTTTTTCTCTGTCCTTTTTTCTATGTTCCTATCCAAAAGCAATTTAACACATAAACAAAGTAAACTATATCCACACAGAGTATACAATATAACCATATAAAAATTATGAATCACCATATCAGTCACCTCCAAACGCTTTTTGAAGCATATAGTATGATTCCTTTAACCGTTCATGAAACTGCGGTTTTTTCCAGCCTTTTAATTTATATGTACCGAAATCAGTCACGCTTTCCTGATTGTCATAGTAAGCAGCCGCATAAATCTCCTCGATTTTCAAACCCTTGATATTAAAATCATTTTTGTGATAATCATCAATTACCATACATTTAGAAGGGTCATAAAAATTCAGAAGCGACCACGGGATTCTAACCTCTACGATATCACCGTTGATGCAGTAATCTGCGTTGGAATCATAATTCTCACTGTTCGGATTAGCGTTCCCATGCTTTAACATCCCAACATTTTCAAGAGGCTTTTCATTCAAAAGGAAGTCATTTACACTGCCACTTGCTCTGGAAACAACATGAAATGTATCAGTATTATTTTTCAACGGCAGCATCAATTCCTCAGCTTTTTTATAAATATCGGTAACTGCCGCACTTTTGTTTTTGATTGCAATCGAATAAACAGCCAAATCCGAATCGTCATGAACTAATAGCTTACTGCCTTTTTCTGCATTGATTTGAATCAAAAAATCCACTGGGATGGCAAAGTCTAAGTTTTTTGTATAGGTTGTTCCTGCGTTTGGCAGAACATCTAGTGCAAGATTAATAGAATTGCCACTTTTAATATCAGATAACCCTTGCACCATAAAATAAATATATTTTTCATCCGATTTCATACTGAGTTTCGTATCATTATTTTCTAATACAACATCTTCTTTCGACCATTCTGAAATTTTTCCATCCGGATAGTTTTCAGTCTTGCCATCTCCCGGCTCAAATGCAAGCAATCCGTAAAACTGCTCTATACTCTGTGCATTACTCCAGCTTGCTCTGCCATCCGGATCGGACAAATTTTTTTCATTCCATGAACGCTTAAACCATTCGTCCTGCCATGTGAATACCATCCCTCCAGCGCAGCCCGCTTTCTGAATATCCTCATACATCTCCAGCAAGGCAATACCTTGTTCGGTTTCGTTATTTCCACCCTGCGATAAATTTCTCCAAACATCTTTATATGCTGGGCTTCTGGAAGCAGGAACTCCGTATTCGGTGATAATAACCGGACAGGAATGATGATCAACAAGCTCCATCAGATATTTCCGATAGGGATTTCGATTACCTTCGTCATCAATATACTCCGTATATTTTCCATACTGAAGGCTGGCAGGAAAGTAGGGATAGACATTATAAGAAGCGAACATCCCACTCTCCACCTTATCGGAAAGTTGTAGATTTTCAAGGTCAATAAAGGCTTCTGTATTTTCTGTAGCTGATGCAACTGATTGTTTGGGGGATACCTCATTTACCAGTGGATCTGTTTCCGGCCAGTTGGCAAAGGAGAGAAGTTTCTGGGTTCCGTAAGTTTCATCTTCATATTTTAAAAGATAATCTCCCCACTGAGAGAAGAAAATCTCGACGGCATTTGCCTCCTGCCTACTGGATATATAGGCTCCTTGATAAGGCGCAATCCCTTCATTAAAACGACATACATAATCTACAAACATTTCGTCCCATTC
>JAEDCQ010000010.1 GCA_016294075.1 Lachnospiraceae bacterium
AACAAGCGAATAGGAACACATGTGATGCTTGTGTTCTTTGCCTTAAATGGAATCGTATTACGATATACGCAAAAAGAATTGTATGTGTTCTTGATAGGGAAGCCGGTGCGTTTGAGTGTCCTTGGTTTTTACCGGAATAACAGTCTCTGTTTTAGCAGCTCCAAAGCCGGAATGTGCAGCAATTGTACAGGGTACAATCGCGGCTGCGGCCGTTATTAATGAAATTGTTGCGGGTGTTATTGCAAAAAAAGGTTTTGAATGGGCAGGAGAATTGGAATATAAGAAATAATTTGACGGTTAACCGATATCGTGGTATCCTTATAAAAGTTAGAAAAAGGAGAAATTTATGACAAGCATTGTAAGGAAAGAGGATTCTGCAAACTAAATAGTTGCAGAGCAGATGGCATTCGTAATTCGGGGTATTTGTGCCCGTTTGACGCAAGGAGTCTGCCCTGACATCGGCAATCTGTATATTGTTGATGTTACACCTTACAAAGTGTCTTATATTATAATAGCGGCAGAGGATAAAAGTATCGGACGATGCTTGTTCTGCTGAAAATATTTTGTATTAATGTTGGCATGACTGTATGGTTGTGCCATTTTTTTGTCTGATAAAATGCACGCAGGGCGTGCCGGTTTTTGATTTGGAGGAAAAAATGAATCGTGAAGAAAGAATATTGGAATTCGATAAAATAAAACAAATTTGGATGGAGCTTGCTTTTACGCAGAAAGCAAAGCAGAAGATAGAAGATATGGTACCGTATTTATCCGAAATAGAGCTTACGGCTGCACTGAGGGAAACAACGGAAAGCTGTGCACTTTTGGAAAAATGCGGCAACCCGCCGATAGTTTCCTTAAACGGCATGGAAGAGATTATTGCAATTGCTTCCAGAGGAGAATGTCTTGCCCCGTCTCAACTGGAGCAGGTAAAAACGGCATTGGTAGCGGTAAGCCGCCTGATGTCTTATCTGGAACGCGGCAAAGCATACAATAATGCTTTGGCATATTATGTTGAAAATCTGGATGATTTGGAGGAGTTAAAGAGAGAAATCGGAGAAGCAGTGTATAACGATGAGGTTGCCGACCGGGCTTCTTCGATGCTGTGGGATATCCGGCAGAATATACAACGCAGTGAAGAGAAAATGAGGGAAAAGGCAGAACAGATAATCCGCAGTAATAAAGAATGCATGTCGGACTGCTTCAGCACATCCAGAAACGGTCATATTTGTATACCTGTAAAGAAGGAATATAAATATAAAATTTCAGGAAGTGTGATTGATAAGTCTGCATCCGGAAATACATTGTTTATGGAACCGCTCTCATCTGCAAAGTATTATGAGCAGCTACAGCAGCTTAAGCTGGAAGAGGAGGATGAAGTAAAAAGAATTCTGTACACACTTACGGTATTGACAGATTCCTATGCGGAAGCACTCTTACAGAATATTCGTACGATGGAGAAACTGGATTTTGCATTTTCAAAAGGAAAGCTGAGCCTGTTGTATAAAGGCTGTGCGCCTAAAATGATTCAGGAAAGAGCAATCCGTCTGACAAATGCCAGACACCCGCTTCTTCCAAAGGAAAGCTGTATACCGCTTAATTTCAGCATTGGAGAAGATATTCGTGGAATTGTGATTACCGGACCGAATACGGGCGGAAAAACAGTAGCGATTAAAACAGTGGCCTTATGCTGTATGATGGCACAGTGTGGGCTTCATGTTCTGTGTGAAAAAGCTGAAATCTGTATGTGCAGTAACTTTCTGTGTGATATTGGTGACGGTCAGAATCTATCGGAAAATCTGTCCACCTTCTCGGCACATATCACAAATGTGCTGGATATTTTAAAAAGAATAAATTCAGAAAGTCTGGTAATTATGGATGAATTGGGCTCGGGAACAGACCCGCAGGAGGGGATGGGGATTGCGGTTGCTATTTTAGAGGAATTGAAAAAGAGCAATGCCCTGTTTTTGGTAACAACCCACTATCCGGAGATAAAGACCTTTGCAAAGAAAGAGGAGGGGATTATCAACGCCAAAATGGCTTTCGATGCAGAAAAGTTAAAACCGTTGTATCAACTGGTTATCGGGGAGGCGGGCGAAAGCTGTGCCCTGCAAATTGCAAGACGTCTGGGAATGCCGGCGGATATGCTTAATCTTGCCATGAAAGCGGCGTATGGCACGGAAAAAGAGCAAAGCTTTGAAGGGATTCCCCGAACTTTGGAAAAAACATCCTCAGCACACATCAAAAGAAACAAGCCGCAAAAGAAGAGAAAGGAAATTACATTCCGCAGGGGAGACAGTGTTATGGTTTTCCCGGATAAAAAGGTGGGTATTGTGTGTGAAGAGGCGGATGATAAAGGAATATTGAGAGTACAATTGCCGGGTAAAAAAATCCGAATAAATTACAAACGGATAAAGCTTCTGGTAGCGGCAGAAAAGCTGTATCCGGAGGATTATGATTTTTCCATTATTTTTGATACAGTGGCTAATCGGAAGCTGCGTCATCAGATGGAACGAAAATATGTGGAGGGTGCAATGCTTCAGTATGAAGAATAAGAAGAATTGCATTTGCAGAAGATAGATAGTATTTACAGAAGAAAGAATTATTGATTGAAGTAAGACTCAATAAATAGTATGATAAAGAGGCAATCCCATTCAAGGATTGCCTTTTTATAAATGTGCGCTTGCGGCGCATGTTTTTTTCATCGGATGACGGAAAGGAATGACAGATATGGCAGTAAAGCTTGCGATTTTTGATATGGACGGGACTATCTTAGATACATTAGGCGATTTATGTGACAGCCTTAATTATGTGCTTGCTAAGCAGGGGTACCCTGTCAGAACATTAGATGAAGTCCGCAGCTTTGTCGGAAACGGAATTGCAAAGCTGATTGAGCGTGCAGTTCCCTGTGACTGTACCAAAGAGCAGACTCTCGGGGTATATGAGGAATTTATTCCGTATTATAGAGAGCACTGTGCAGAGAAGACAAAACCTTATGATGGTATTGTAAAGCTTCTTTCAGATTTAAAGCAAAACGGGATTTGGCTAGCGGTTGTATCCAATAAGGCAGATGCTGCCGTACAGGATTTGTGCAAACAGTATTTTGAGGGATTATTTGACATAGCCGTCGGTGAATGTCCGGGGATGGAAAAAAAGCCTGCACCGGATGCGGTGAACCTGGTTCTGGATAAACTTCATATTTCCCGTGAAGAGGCAGTGTATATCGGTGATTCGGAAGTGGATATTGCGACTGCAGTTAATTCCGGATTACAGCTATGTGTAGTCGATTGGGGATTTCGGGATGTGGATTTTTTAAAGGCGCATGGTGCGAAGCGGATCTTTTCCGATACGGAGTCGCTAAAAGAGTATCTGATAACAGCCTGAGCAATGAAAAGGAGATGGGTATGGAGGTTCGCATATCGGTCCGGGGACTGGTAGAATTTATTCTGCGCTCCGGAGACATTGACAACCGAAGACGAAGCAGTGCCGACAATGCCATGGCGGAAGGCAGCCGGATACATCGTATGATTCAGCGCAGGATGGGGAGTGAATATACGGCAGAGGTGCCGCTATCTTACCGGTATTCTGCCGGAGAATATGACATTGTTGTCGATGGAAGAGCAGACGGGATTATTGATGGTGAACTAATCACAATTGATGAAATTAAAGGAACATACCGCCATTTAGACAAAATGGATAACCCCATTCCGGAGCATCTTGCGCAGGCAAAGTGTTATGCTTGTATTTATGCCATGCAGCATGAACTGCCCCAAATTCGTGTGCGGATAACTTATTGTAATATGGACAAGGAGGATATCCGTTATTTTTATGAATTTTATGATGCGGAAGATTTAAAGAACTGGTTTACAGATGTATTGCTTCAATATAAAAAATGGATGGATTATCGGTTTGAATGGAATCAAAAGAGGCAGCAGTCGATAAAAGAAATGCAGTTCCCGTTTGATTATCGGGAAGGTCAGAAGGAATTGGTAACCTATGTATACCAGACAATTGTGCATAAAAGAAAATTGTTTCTTGAAGCACCGACAGGTGTCGGGAAGACCATCTCGACTGTATTTCCCGCGTTAAAAGCAATGGGTGAGGAAAAGGCAGACCGCATTTTTTATCTGACTGCAAAAACAATCGCCGCAACTGTTGCGGAGAATACATTTAACCTTCTTCGGGAGAGAGGGTTACTTTTTAAAAGTGTAATTATTACGGCAAAGGATAAAATCTGTTTTATGGAAGAAACAGAATGCAATCCGGAGTATTGTCCGTATGCAAAAGGGCATTATGACCGCATCAATGAGGCAATGTTTGATTTGCTGACACACGAGTTACATTTTGGAAGGACGGAAATAGAAAGCTATGCAAAAAAGCATATGGTCTGTCCGTTTGAAATGAGTCTGGATATGAGTTTATTTGCCGACGGCATTATCTGTGATTACAATTATCTGTTTGATCCGCATGTCTGCCTAAAGCGTTTTTTTGCGGAAAACAAAAATGAAAAATACCTGTTTTTAATTGATGAGGCACATAATCTTGTTGATCGCGGACGTGAGATGTATAGCGCCGCTCTTGTTAAAGAAGACTTTCTGGCTCTGAAAAAGAGAGTCAGGGTTTATGACAAAAAATTAGAGAAGCGATTAGAAGCATGTAACCATCAGTTGTTGATTTTAAAAAAGGAATGTGATAATTATCGTAAATACGAACAGATAAAACCTTTTTATGACAGTGTGGAGCGTTTGAACGGTGCATTGGAAAACTATCTGGAGAATCATGAGGAAAGTCCGGTACGAAAAGAGGTATTGGATTTTTATTTTAAAATAGGACATTTCCTTCTGATTTTTGAGAAATTGGGTGAAGATTATCTGATTTATTCTTCGTTTGACGAGGCGGGGAATTTTTTCCTCCGTCTGTTTTGCGTGGACCCTGCATTGAATTTGAAGGAATGTATGGCAAAGGGTGTTGCGAGTATTCTCTTCAGTGCAACGCTCCTTCCGATTCAATATTATAAAAAACTGCTTGGCGGCATTTCCGAGGATTATGAGGTATATGCGAAATCGACTTTTAATCCTGACAAGCGGGCTCTTTTAATAGGAAAAGACGTGACGAGCCGCTATACTATGAGGAGTACGATGCAATATCGTGCGATTGCGAAATATATTCGCAGCATTGTATCCGGCAGGAAAGGGAATTACATTGTGTTTTTCCCATCACATCACTTTTTAAAGCAGGTATATCAGGAATATGACTTCTTATACGGAGAAGATGCCGAAGTGGAATGCATTGTGCAGCAGGAATATATGAAAGAAGAGGAACGTGCAGCTTTTCTGGGGCATTTTCTTGGAAATGATGATTTGGATTTGAAATCACTGATTCATATGGATATTGAGACGGAAGAAGCAAAGACACTGATTGGATTCTGTGTAATGGGTGGTATTTTCGGAGAAGGAATTGATTTAAAAAACGATAGTCTGATTGGAGCCGTGATTGTGGGAACCGGAATTCCGCAGGTGTGTCTGGAGCGTGAATTGATTCGGGGTTATTTTGATGAAACAATGCAGAACGGCTATGAATATGCATATCTGTACCCGGGGATGAATAAAGTGCTGCAGGCCGCCGGACGTGTAATCCGAACACAGGAGGATACAGGTGTGGTTGTCTTATTGGATGAGCGGTTTCTGTATTCTTCCTATAAATCATTGTTTCCACGTGAATGGTATAACTTTCGTATTGTGGAACATGATTCGGTGGAAAATGAAGTTGCGCAATTTTGGTCAAATGTGGATTTACATAATAATGAAAAATAAAATAATTATGTTTCTAGTCCATTAGGACCTCTTTTCTGTTATAATCAGACAAAATGAATCTTTATTTTTGCAAGATTGACAAAATGAAATTGCAGGACAACTTATCTGCATTGTGGATAACTATGTGGAAACAGTGGATTTTCCTTAAAAACAGGTTTAAAAGTTGTCCACAAAAAATATGTTCGGGAGAATGATTTTTGATTGAAAAGTTGCAAAAAGAGAATCCGGCACATAAGATGACTTATATGTTATGTAAAACAAGAAAAGATATTATGTTAATTAGGAGGAAACAAATATGTGGGCAGAAGAGAGTATTTTTTATCAAATCTATCCAATGGGCTTTTGCGGAGTACCGTTTGAAAATGACGGCGTGGAGCGTCATGAGATATTAAAGGTATTGGATTGGATTCCTCATATTAAAGAAACAGGGTGTAATGCTATTTATTTTTCACCGATTTTTGAGTCGGATTCACATGGATATAATACAAGGGATTACCGCAGGCTTGATGTTCGTTTGGGAAGCAATGAGGATTTTAAAAGGGTATGTGAAAAGCTCCATGAAGCGGGCATACGTGTTATGTTAGACGGTGTGTTTAACCATGTCGGACGAGGCTTCTGGGCATTTCAGGATGTAAAAAAGAATCGCGAAGGCTCCCGCTACTGCAGTTGGTTCCATATTAATTTTGGAGGAGATTCCAATTATCAGGACGGTTTCTGGTATGAAGGATGGGAAGGGCATTACGATCTTGTGAAGCTGAATCTGGATAATGAAGAGGTTGTGCAGTATCTGCTTGAGAGCGTGGCATTCTGGATGGATGAATTTGGAATCGACGGGCTGCGTCTGGATGTAGCATATATGGTAAACCGTAATTTTTTAAGAAGACTGCGTCGGTTTTGCGATGGAAAGAAACAGGACTTTTATTTAATCGGCGAAATGATTCACGGCAATTACAATGATATCGTAAACAATGAGATGCTGCATTCTGCAACAAATTATGAGTGCTATAAAGGACTTTACAGCAGCTTTAACAGTATGAACATGTTTGAAATCAACCATTCGCTGATGCGCCAGTTCGGAAAAGACGGGCAGGGGTTGTACCGTGGTATGAAGCTGTTATCCTTCGTAGATAATCATGATGTTACGCGTGTCGCAAGTATTTTACAAAATGAAAAGCATCTTCCGCTAATCTATGCGGTATTAATCGGAATGCCGGGTATCCCATGTATTTACTATGGAAGTGAATGGGGGACAAAAGCAGATAAGCATGAAGGTGACCCTGCACTTCGTCCATGCTTTGAAGCACCTGTTGAAAATGAGCTTACCTTATATATAAAGAAGCTTTGTAAAATCCGTAAAGAATCAAAAGCATTGTGCCATGGCAGCTTCCGTTCTGCTTTTTTAACAAATAAGCAGTGTATCATGGAACGTGAGGCAGACGGAGAAAAGATATTTGTTGCAATAAATGCGGATGAGAATCCGTTTACGGCAAATGTCAACCTTGGAGAAAGCAGAATGACTGACCTGCTGACCGGAAAAGAAGTTTTGTGTGAAGGTTGTGTTAATATGGAGCCGTATACAGCTATGTTTCTTAAAAAAAGTTAAGAAAAGTAACGGAAATTTAGGGTTGAATTGTATCAATTCAGATGCAAAAAAGACATAATAGACAAATCTATATTATGCAAAGGTAAATATATATGTGCAAAATAACATCGTATATGAACAAAATATGAACAAAACATTATGAAATTCATAAAATGTTCAAAAAGTGTTCAAAAAGGCTTTACAAATAATTATAGCTGCGGTATACTCGACCATGTCGAAAGGCAAAATAATTTTCGATACAGGAGGAAAAGTATTATGAAAAAATTAGTAGCAGTATTAGCAACAGTTATGGTAGCAGGTTCATTAATGGTAGCTTGCGGAAGCGAAGAAGCAGCAGTTGAAGAAATCGCAACAGAAACAGTTGTAGAGACAGAAGCAGTTGTTGAAACAGAAGTAGAAGCTACAGAGGAAGTTGCAACAGAGGCAGCTACAGAAGAAGCAACAACTGAGGCTGCTGAAACAGAAGCAGCAACAGAAGAAGCTGAAACAGAAGCAGCTACAACAGAAGCTGAATAATCGCGTTTATAACGGGAAGTATTAAGAAAAATAGAAAAACGCAGAGGAATGCATGCATTCCCCTGCGTTTTTTTACATAAAAAAAGAAATTATAAAATAATTGTAAAAAAAATAATATTATATTGACAAATAATATTATACGATGTATAGTATAAACATAATACAATATTATACAACATATAATATTATAAAGTATAAAACCAATAAGGAATCCGTATGAAAGAATAGGAATTCAAATGAGTGCACCATTTGCACATCAGCTTATTGGAGAGAATATGATAGAAGGAAGGAGAGTATGAAATGGTTTTTAACACAGGTGCAGCATTGCTGGATGCCATTGTTTTGGCGGTTGTTTCCAAAGAGCCGGAAGGGACCTACGGATACAAAATCACGCAGGAAGTCAGACAGGTTATCGAATTATCAGAATCTACGCTTTATCCCGTACTGAGACGGCTGCAAAAGGACGAATGTCTGGAAGTATATGACCAGGAATGCGCGGGACGGAACCGACGATATTATAAGGTTACCGAGAGAGGTGACGCACAGTTACATTTATACGAGAACGAATGGAAACGTTACTCCAGCAAAATTACGAGTATGTTAGAAGGGGGAATAAATCATGAATAAGGCAATGTTTATGTCCAGATTGAGAGAACTGCTGGCAGATATTACCGAGGCAGAACGCGAAGAAGCATTAAATTATTATGAAGATTATTTTGATGATGCCGGAGAGGAAAATGAAGAATCCGTCATTGAAGCACTTGGTTCACCGGAAAGGGTGGCAGCTACCATTAAGGAAGGTTTAAATGATAACACCGGTTCAGACGGGGAGTTTAGCGAAAATGGTTATACAAGCGGCAATGACAGAAATAGGGAAGAAGTTGCAGCCAGAACGTTAAGCAGTGAGGAACGCGGTTTTGGAAAAAAGAAAGGTCTAAGCAGCGGAACGCTGGTATTGATATTAATCCTATGCCTATTTGCATTACCGATTTTAGGACCTCTTACGATAGGTGTCCTGTCTGCGGTTTTTGGTATTCTTTGCGCAATCTCAGCTGTATTGTTTTCACTTGCAATTGTGGGAATAGCATTAGTAGTAGCCGGAATCGCCCTTTTTGTCTGTGGTTTTATTACCTTGTTTGAAAGTCCGGTTGTCGGTATATTACTTATGGGCGGTGCATTGGTTCTGGCAGGAATCGGCGTGCTAATTACAATTTTAGGAATATGGCTTCTTGTAAAAGTAATTCCACCGATTGTAAGAGGCATCGTAAATCTCTGCAGAAAACCATTTCAGCGGAAAAAAGACTGATTCCGGGAAACGTGTTACGGGTTAATAGAGTAAAGTAAGCCGCGAAGGCGGCAGAATGAGAGGAAATTATGAATAAAATAGTAAAAGGCTTTATTATAGCCGCATGCATATGTATTGCATTAGGATTTGTTTTTTTCGTGGGAGCCGCCGCTTCCGGAGGAATAAGTGGTGCGCGGTCGATATTGGAAAATGGCGGAGTAATCGGAATTTCACTTGGATCAGATGATTTTAAAGAGTGGAATAGCGCAAGTGAGCATACAATTTCTCTGGTGGGAATGAACAAGCCGAATCTGGAATTGGAACTTGGCGCCGGAGAATTTGAAATTAGGGAGAGCGAAACAGAAGATATTGTGGTAAAATCAAAGAAAAAGATAGAGGTATCTTCTTATGGTAATACAATCAGCGTCCGTACAAAGAAGCATTATGTGTTCTTTGGATTTATCGGTAATAACCATAATGAAGTAACAATTGAAGTTCCGCGAGGAACGAAATTCAATGAAATTGATATGGAGGTAGGAGCAGGAGAACTCAACTGCCCAAGCATTGCAGCAGAAAAACTGAACATTGAACTTGGCGCCGGCAGAATTACAATAGATGATTACACCTGCAATGAGGCAAATATTTATGTCGGAGCAGGAGAAGTCATAGCGGGAAAAGGAACTGTTGTTAACATGGATGCTGAGGTAGGTATGGGAAGCCTTACATTTACAGGAAGTATTGCACAGAATCTTAATGTAGATTGCGGAATGGGAAATGTACAGATGGATTTGAAAGGCTCTGAAGAGGATTACAATTACCGGATTGAATGCGGAATGGGAAATGTGACAGTCGGAAGCTCTTCCTACGGCGGTGTTGCCTGCGAAAAAAATATTGATAACGGTTCTGCGTACGATTTCGATTTAGACTGCGGAATGGGAAATGTGGAGATTATGTTTTCAAATTAATAACAAGCGGAATGAGTAATGTAAAGATAAATTATTTCTAATTTAGGAGGAAAATGATATGGATAAGAAGTTGACAAAATCATCTAACAGAATGCTTTGCGGTGTATGTGCGGGAATTGCTGAATACTTAGGTATGGACCCAACGGTAATTCGTTTATTATGGGTTATTTTAACCTTCTGCGGAGGCTCAGGAATTATTGCATATATCATTGCAGCAATCATCATGCCGGAAATGTAAGCATTGATTTTTTATGGATGAAAAGACGGGAGTACGGATAGCCGATACTTCCGTCTTTTTGTTTATGGCTTAAGCCTGTTGAGTGCGTTGTAACGAGTTTCTCTGAAAGAGAAACGAAGTACGCACGAGATAGAAAACCACCTGCTATGCGGGTGGTGTAATAAGTGCTTATAGCACAATCACCTTTCCTAAGTATAATAGAGGTGTCCAAGCCACTATTATACTTAGGAAAGGTGATAAAAATGGCCAATAAGACCAATGATATGGCACATACAAAATGGATGTGCAAGTACCACATCGTCTTTACTCCAAAGTATAGACGAAAAATGATATACAATCAATACAAAGAAAGCATACGGGACATATTGAAACAGTTATGCTCGTATAAAGGAGTAGAGATTATAGAGGGACATTTAATGCCGGATCATATCCATATGTTAGTAAGTATCCCGCCGAAATATAGTATATCTCAGTTTATGGGGTATTTAAAAGGAAAAAGCGCGCTAATGATATTTGATAAGCACGCAAATCTGAAATATAAATATGGAAACAGGCATTTCTGGGCAGAAGGGTACTATGTAAGTACAGTAGGTCTAAATGAGGCAACTGTAAGAAAGTACATTCAGGAACAAGAGAAATACGACATCATGCAGGATAAGTTAAGCGTGAAAGAGTATGAAGACCCCTTTAAGGGGTAGCCAGTAGTACGTTTGCCCTTTTAAGGGCAGCGACGAGTCAAGGGCGTAGGGGCTTGAACAAAGTGAAAGCCAGCGTCTTTAGGCGCTGGCCGGTAACAGAGGCTTATAGCCTCAGAGCAAACCACCCGTTAGACGGGTGGTGCTGATTACATAAAGATGACTCACAAAGAGTGACATCCGTTGTAAAAAGAAAATTGGCATGGTTAAAAAATATAAAAGTGGCACTTTTTAAAATGCCAGTGCGGAATATAATATCAATAAAAATAACAAATGACGATATAAATTATCATTTGGAGAAAAAGAAAGGCATGGTATTATTATGAAGCACGATAAATTGATGAAAGTAGTATTAACAGGTGTGTTTGCAGCATTATCCTATGTTGTATTCACTTTTCTGCAGATTAAGATTACGCTTCCGGGCGGTGATGCAACCTCTATTCATCTTGGAAATGCGGTTTGCGTTCTTGGTGCGTTGATTCTTGGCGGACTCTATGGCGGACTTGGCGGAGCAATCGGTATGACAATCGGAGATTTGTTTGATCCCGTATATATTGTGTATGCACCAAAGACATTTATCTTAAAACTCTGCATAGGTCTGATTACAGGATTTATCGCACATCGTATCGGTAAGATTAACAGTCAGAAGGATAAGGGTCAAATACTGAAGTGGACAATACTTGCTGCAGTAGGCGGTTTGCTATTCAATGTTATTTTTGACCCGCTTGTAGGATATTTCTATAAACTGTTAATTTTAGGTAAGCCGGCGGCTGAACTGGTGCTTGCATGGAATGTAGCATCCACAAGCATTAATGCGGTAACTTCAACAATCGTTTCCGTGATCGTATATATGGCTCTTCGTCCTGCATTATTAAAATCAGGAATTGTGGAAATGCCGGGTATGAACAAGGCAGAATAAAGCCCGGGTTGACAAACAGAAAAAAAGGGGATATCATACTTTCATATAAATATATGAAAGATTGTGAGAAAGAGGAGTACGGATTACCTCTTATCAGAGAGAGCTTTTCGTGACAGTATTCCGGAAACGTGAAATACCGGTGCGGGATATTGGCATGGCTGAAAGGGAGCTTGAAGTAAGGAATCCGGAAGGTAGCTTTTGAATCGGAAGACTGAACCGGCAACGGCGGACAGGAAAAGTGTCCACGCCTGCATGATAGTAAGCCTTCACGGCTCATCCCCGTTACAGGATACGGCTTATTTGAGCCTGTGAGATATTTTGGAGACCGCATATGCGGCATCAAAATAAACAAAGGTGGTACCGCGATCATTCGCCCTTTGCTGATGTATTTCAGCAGAGGGTTTTTTTATGGAAAGGAAAAATCATTATGGAAAAGGAATTGGCAAAAACCTACGATCCGAAAGGGATTGAAGACAGAATTTATCAGAAATGGCTTGATAAAAAGTATTTTCATGCAGAGGTAGATCACAGCAAGACTCCGTTTACGATTGTGATTCCGCCCCCAAACATTACGGGACAGCTTCATATGGGGCATGCGCTGGATAATACCATGCAGGATATTCTTATTCGTTATAAGAGAATGCAGGGATATAATGCTTTATGGCAGCCGGGTACAGACCATGCTTCCATTGCAACCGAAGTTAAAATCATTGAAACCATGAAAAAAGAAGGCATTTCTAAGGAAGACCTTGGAAGAGAAGGCTTTTTAGAGCGTGCATGGGAGTGGAAAAAGGAATATGGCGGACGTATCATCAGCCAGTTAAAGAAGCTCGGTTCCTCCTGTGATTGGGACAGAGAGCGTTTTACAATGGATGAAGGCTGTAACAAGGCTGTTACGGAAGTATTCTGTAAGATGCATGAAAAAGGATGGATTTACAAAGGAAGCCGTATTATTAACTGGTGCCCGGTATGTAATACCTCTATTTCCGATGCAGAAGTAGAATATCAGGAGCAGGCGGGGCATTTCTGGCACATTAAATATCCGATTGTCGGAACAGAGCGTTTCCTCGAGTTTGCAACAACACGTCCCGAGACGATGCTTGGTGATACCGCTGTTGCCGTAAACCCAAGGGATGAGCGTTACACGGATTTAATCGGAAAAACCGTTATGCTGCCGATTGTAAACAGAGAGATTCCGATTATTGCCGACGAATATGTAGATATGGAATTCGGAACAGGTGTTGTTAAGATTACACCTGCACATGACCCGAATGACTTTGAAGTAGGAAAGAGACATAATCTTCCGGAAATCAATATCATGAATGATGATGCAACCATTAACAAAAACGGTGGAAAGTTTGAGGGCATGGATCGTTATGAGGCACGTGCCGCCATCGTAAAGGAATTGGATGAAATGGGGCTTCTGGTTCGTATCGAGGATTACAGCCACAACGTTGGTACACACGACAGATGCAAGACAACCATTGAGCCTCTTATTAAAAAGCAGTGGTTTGTAAAAATGGATGAGCTGATTAAGCCTGCCGTGAAAGCTGTAAAAGACGGTGAAATTAAGCTGATTCCGGAACGTATGGAAAAAACATACTTTAACTGGACCGACAATATCCGCGACTGGTGTATCAGCAGACAGTTATGGTGGGGACATCGTATTCCGGCATATTATTGCGAAGAGTGCGGGGAGATTGTCGTTGCTAAGGAAGCACCGCAGAAATGTCCTAAGTGCGGCTGCACCCATTTAGAACAGGATCCGGATACATTGGATACATGGTTTTCATCCGCATTATGGCCGTTTTCAACATTGGGCTGGCCGGAAAAAACAGAGGATTTGGAATACTTCTATCCGACTGATGTACTTGTAACCGGATATGACATTATCTTCTTCTGGGTTATCCGTATGATTTTCTCCGGATATGAACAGATGAAGGAAAAGCCGTTTAAGTATGTACTGTTCCATGGACTTGTCAGAGATTCACAGGGACGCAAGATGTCCAAGTCTCTAGGAAACGGTATCGACCCTCTTGAAATCATTGATAAGTACGGTGCCGATGCACTGCGTCTGACATTGATTACCGGCAATGCACCGGGTAATGATATGCGTTTCTATAATGAAAGAGTAGAGGCAAGCCGTAATTTTGCCAACAAGGTATGGAATGCTTCTCGATTTATTATGATGAATATGGAAGGCAAGGAAGTAACGCCTTGCACGTCAGCGGATTTAGAGCCGGTTGATAAATGGATTTTATCCAAGCTTAACAATCTCGTAAAAGAAGTGACCGATAATATGGACAGCTTTGAGCTTGGTATTGCGGTACAAAAGGTATATGACTTTATCTGGGACGAATTCTGTGACTGGTATATCGAAATGGTTAAGCCGCGTCTGTATAACAGTGATGATGCAAAGAGTCAGAATGCAGCTCTTTATACCCTGAAGACGGTTTTAATCGATGCACTTAAGCTTTTGCATCCGTATATGCCTTTTGTTACGGAGGAAATCTTCTGTACTCTGCAGTCTGAGGAAGAATCCATTATGATTTCCAAGTGGCCGGAATATAGTGAAGAACGTGCCTTTGCGAAAGAGGAAAAAGATATTGAGACGATAAAAGAAGCTGTACGCGGTATCCGAAATGCACGTACCGGAATGAATGTGGCTCCGAGCAGGAAAGCACTCGTTTATGTGGTAAGTGATAAAGAGGATATCCGCAAGACATTTGAAGACGGAAAACTTTTCTTCGCTTCTCTTGCCTATGCTTCCGAGGTTATGATTCAGGGCGATAAATCCGGAATTGCAGACGATGCGGTATCTGTAGTGATTCCGAATGCGACTGTTTATATGCCGTTTTCCGATTTGGTAGATATTACGGCAGAGATTGCCCGTCTTACAAAGGAAGAAGGACGTCTGTTGGGAGAAATCAAGCGTGCCGACGGTATGCTTTCAAACGAGAAATTTATTTCAAAAGCACCGCAGGCAAAGATTGAGGAAGAAAAAGAAAAACTGGCAAAATACCGCCAGATGCTGGAAGAAGTTCAGTCCCGTTTATCTCAGTTAAAGAAGTAAAAACGGTTGGGATAAAATAATGAAATTAAGTGAAGTAAAAACTTATGAAGCTGCGGTATCTTACTGTATGGAGATACCGCGCTTTACAAAGAAAAACAGTATGGAGGCAACAAAGGCTTTCTACGAATATTTGGGAAAACCGGGAAGCAGTGCTAAAATTGTCCACGTTGCAGGAACAAACGGAAAGGGTTCGGTCTGTGCATTTTTGCAATCCATTTGTATGGAGATGGGAAAAAAAACAGCGATGTTTACCTCTCCTCATTTATATGATATCAGAGAACGAATGCGTATAAACGGAGAGTGGGTTTCCAAGGAGGCTTTTTTTGAAACGTTTTTACAGCTTAAAGAGCGTATGGAACGCTTTTGTCCGGAAGAAGACGGATGGGAAGAGTATCATCCCTCTTTTTTTGAATGGCTCTTTTTTATTTCCATGCTGTATTTTGAAAAAGAAAAGGCGGATATAATACTTTTGGAAACAGGGCTCGGCGGCAGACTTGATGCTACAAACTGCATTGATAACCCGGCAGTCTGTGTGATTACAAAAATCGCTTTTGATCATATGGAGTATCTGGGAAATACAATCGAGGAGATTGCTAAAGAAAAAGCCGGAATCATTAAACCGGGTATTCCGGTAGTCTCATTTCAGGACAAAAAAGAGGCAGCGGCTGTAATAGAAGAAAAAGCAAAAAGCGTGTCGAGCCTATGTATTTTGCTGTCGAATGACTCAGTTGACTTACATTACTTTCCTGATAAATATATTGATTTTTCGTATAAATCCCGCTATTATGATTATGTTAGGCTTTTTGTGAAAACGACCGCCGTATATCAGGCAGAAAATGCTATTTTGGCGGCAACCGCGGCAGAGGAGCTGTTTGGCAGCTTCCTTTCTGAAAAGATACTGCAGAAAGGAATTGCAGGCATGCATTGGGAAGGACGTATGGAAGAAGTATTGCCCGGTGTCTTTTTCGATGGTGCACATAATGAGGATGGAATAGATGCATTTATAAAGAGCGTGCGCCGGGATGGCTGCATGGGCCTTCGGGGAATACTTTTTTCTGCTGTTTCGGATAAACAATATGCAAAAATGGCAGAAATGATTACAGACAGCGGGCTGTTCGATAGAATATACACAGCCCCCATAGACAGTGACAGAGGAGTATGCGCCGTAAAGCTGCAGCAGCTCTTTGGAAAAGCGGAGAATGTCAGACATTTTGATTCACCGCAGGAGGCACTGAAACAGATGCTTGTGGATAGAGGAACAAAGGACTATTTATATGCTGCCGGTTCGCTTTACTTAATCGGACAGCTTAAGGAATGGTTAAAGGAGTCAGCGAATGATTAATTTTGAAGAAGAATTAAAAAAATTTCACCCGTCACTTGAAATAGAAGAAGCCGAGGATGCCATATACAATCAGGATTTGACAGATATGGCAGATTTGTTGGTAAGCCTTGTCAAAGAAGATAAAGAAGCGACAGTACCGGCAACAAAAAAGAAAAAACAGCAGTAAAACAATCGGATAACAATGTGTTGTTAAAAACGGGGAAATACGAATATGATATGTTTTAATTGTGGAGCCAATTTGACAGAACATGATTTTTGCACGAATTGCGGTGCCGATGTAGCACGCTATAAGAGAATCATGGGGACTGCCAATTTATATTATAATGAAGCATTGGAAAAGGCGGGGGTTCGTGATTTATCGGGCGCTGTTGAAAGTCTCCGCCAATGTTTGAAACTGAATAAAAACCATGTGGAAGCCAGAAATCTTTTAGGACTAGTCTATTTTGAAATGGGTGAGGCGGTTGCCGCTATGAGCGAATGGGTTATCAGCAAGAATCTTCGTCCCGCAAAAAATATTGCAGATGATTATCTTGATATGATGCAGAATGACCCTTCAACATTAGAAGCCATCAGTCAGACAATTAAGAAATACAACCAGGCACTTACCTACTGCTATCAGGACAGTCTGGACCTTGCCATTATCCAATTGAAAAAAGTAATTTCGTTGAATCCGAAGTTTGTACAGGCGCATCAGCTTCTTGCGCTTCTTTACATACATGCAGAGCAGTGGTCGGACGCCAAAACGGAATTGGAAAAATGCAGAAAAGTAGATGTGAATAATACAATTACGCTTCGCTATCTGCGGGAAGTAAACTCCATGCTTGAAATAGAGGCTGAAAACGGAATGGGCAGCAACCGCAGAAAGAACACGGACAGCATCAAGTATCATCGTGGTAATGAGACAATTATCCAGCCGCTTAATTATCGTGAAACGAAGAGTGTCGTAACACTGATCAATATTATTATCGGCATTGTAATCGGAATCGCGGCAGCGTGCTTTTTAATCCTGCCTGCGAGGGTACAGTCTGCAAAGCAGGGGATTGATGAAGAACTGAAGACGGTTAATGAAGAGATGGATGCCAAAACTGCTACGATAGCGCAGTTAGAGCAGGAAATCAAAACGCTTACCTCAGAAAAGGAAAAGCTTCAGTCCGAGCTTACAGGTTATACAGGACAGGGCGGCAAGCTTTCGGCGGTAGATAATCTGCTTCAGGCAGCCAACGTGTATATGAATGATAATACGGATACCTCTTCTGTAGCGGAATATTTGGATTTAATTGATGAAAATACCGCAGATACTGCCGGAGAAGCATTTAAGAATGTATATAATTATCTTCGTTCCGCAGTCGGTACTTCTGTAGGAAAGAGTTATTATGACACCGGTATGGAAGCCTACCAGAATGAATCATATGATGAAGCAATCGATTATCTTGGCAAGGCATTTTCATATGATAATACAAACGGAGAGGCATTGTATAATCTTGGCAATGCATACCGTAAAGCCGGAGATAAGGCGAATGCGGTTGCAACATATCAGAAGGTAATCGAGTTATTCCCGAATACGGAAAAAGCAAACCGCTCGCAGGCATTTATTAACGAAATGGATATAGAAGAATAAATAGAATAATTAGAAGAAAACTATGAACACCGTACAAAAGATATTTTGTACGGTGTTTTTTCTATGAATAAAAAATTTGTAGAAAAAGAATATAAAAGAAAGAGGAGAGAATATGAAGGTAGAAGAGGATTTTAAAGTGATTGACCACTATCTCTGCATTTGCATGCCAAAGGAAGTAGACCATCATAATGCGGCAGGAATAACACAACGTGCGGATGACATGATATGCAAAAGAGAAGTAAAAAATTTGATTTTTGACTTTTCCGATACGGAATTCATGGACAGTTCGGGAATCGGAATCATATTAGGAAGATATAAAAAAATTTCCTGCTTTCAGGGAAAGGTATATGCAATCCATGCAAGCCAGCAGATTCGGAAGATATTACATATGTCAGGACTGCAGCGAATTATAGAAATCTTGGAGGATAAATAGATGAATAGTGCTAAGACATGTAAGACAGACAATGAAATGGAAATAATTTTTGATGCGGTTTCTGCAAATGAAAGTCTGGCAAGAGTTGCGGTCGCAGCTTTTGTAACCGAGAAAAATCCAACCCTGGAGGAACTTTCGGACATCAAAACAGCGGTGTCGGAGGCTGTAACAAATGCAATTATACATGGATATAACGGTAAAGAGGGAAAGGTAAGAATGCATTGTAAATGGTCGGATAAGGTACTTGAGGTGGAAATCGAGGATAAAGGCGTCGGAATTGAAAATATTAAACAGGCAATGGAACCTTTGTTTACAACAAGACCGGATGCTGACCGTTCCGGAATGGGCTTTTCCTTTATGGAAGCATTTATGGATGAATTAGAAGTGGAATCAACTTTAGGAGAAGGGACATTGATCCGGATGCAGAAAGAAATCGGCTATAATCCATGGATATATGAAGAGGATTAAATATGGATGATACTACCGTACTGATTGAGCAATTACAGGCAGGAAAAACGGAACTTCGGGATGTACTGGTAGAAAAAAATCTTGGATTGGTACAGCATGTGGTAAAACGATATATCGGACGAGGCGTAGATGCGGAGGATTTGTTTCAGATAGGAAGTATTGGCTTAATCAAAGCAATTGATAAATTTGACCTCTCTTATGAGGTCAAATTTTCCACATATGCGGTACCGTTAATTTGTGGAGAGATTAAACGTTTTCTGCGGGACGACGGTATTGTAAAGGTATCCAGAAGCCTGAAAGAAAATCATATGCTGATAAAACGTGCAGCGGAAAGCTTTACACATAAATACGGAAGGGAACCGGATATCAAAGAATTGGAACAATTGACGGGGCTCTCAAGGGAAGACATTTTATTAGCAATGGAATCGGCGAGTGAAGTAGAGTCCATATATCAATCGGTGTACCAGTCCGATGGGAATGAATTGTATCTGGTTGACCAGATTGTTGCGGGAGGAACCAGAAAGGGAATCGGACAAGCCGTGACGTCTTTTGAAGACACAGAGAAAGAAGAAATATTAAATCATGTTTTAATAGAACAGATGATGACAACACTGTCAGATATGGAAAAGACGTTGATAAATATGAGATATTTTCAGGATAAAACACAGACAGAGGTTGCAAAGGCCTGCGGTATCAGCCAGGTACAGGTCAGCCGAATGGAAAAGAAAATTCTCCTGAAAATGAGAGAAAAAATATTAAAAAAGAAAAATACGGACTTATGATGTATATTTTTTCAAAAATGCAGGATACTGTTCCTATAAATAAAAGCAGGTGTTATTAAATGGAACAGAAAACTCTGTATATTAAACTGGAAAAGAATGTAGAAATAACAAGTGAGGATATTTTCTTAAAGGATCTTGGCAGTATTTATTGTGAAGATGACAATATTGTCAATAAGTGCAAATGCATTAAAATAGGCAAATTACGGGACGTAAATTCCAGAAAAATTATCAGTGTCATGAAAATCATTGAACTGATTACAAGTCAGCAGCCCGGAATTCAGGTAGAAAATATCGGAGAACCGGATGTTGTAGCGGAGCGTATTGAACGGGAAAAAACGAAAAAATGGAAGGAAATAGTAAAGATAAGCTTTGTTGCGGGTATTTCGTTCTTCGGAACGGCTTTTACCATTATGGCATTTCATAACGATATCGGAATTATCAAGCTGTTTAACGGGATTCATACCATGATTACGGGAGTAGAGTCTAACGGTTATTCTATTATGGAAATTGCTTATTCTATCGGACTGACCGCTGGCATTGTCATATTCTTCAATCATATCGGAGGCAAACGGATTACAAAAGACCCTACGCCGATAGAGGTTGAAATGCGTATCTATGAGGACGAGGTCAATCAGACACTGATTGATTCGGCAGACAGGCTGCATTTGGAAATCGATACGGACAAATAAGAAAAGTGTGGTGACATAAATTGGAATGGCTGGAAATTTTGCAAAAAATATTTATCGCGATTATAAGTGCCTCGGCGGGCTTTGCCGTGTCAGGTGGTGTTTTTACCACACTGATAGTTATTGGCCTGATGCCGCGTTTTGCCGGCAAAACACATACGGCAGGCCATATCTTTTTCTATGAGGAAATGGTAGTAATAGGGGCAATTTTCGGCACGATTTTCAGTGTATTTTACCCCTTTTTCCAGTTCTATAAATGGATAGGAAACAGCCCTGTGTGGGAAACTGTTTATATCATTTTGGGACAGCTTTTCCTATGCCTGTATGGTTTCTTCGCAGGCATTTTTGTCGGGTGTCTTGCACTTGCCATTGCGGAAACGCTCAATTCCATTCCGATTTTTGCAAGGCGTTCTAAATTCCGGCATGGAATAGGCGTTGTAATTCTGTTTATGGCACTCGGTAAAAGTGTGGGAAGCTTTATTTATTTTTTGAAACAGTTATTTGTATGCGGAGGTATGTGATGAATGAGTTAAATAACGGAATACCGGGCGGACCGATTTTAGAGCAGCTTGCAGCTGCAGAGGATGGAAGGAAGGTTGCTAAAGAGAATGCGGCAATGAAAAATAAACAACCGATTATGGACAGGGAAACACAGGAACGTAATACGGAATATCAGGAGCTTGTAAAGGAAGTGACACCGACACATAATCTGTTTTTACAGATGGTAAAGGCCTTTATAAGCGGCGGCATTATCTGCATGCTCGGGCAGTTTATTATAAACAGGGCACTGCAGATGGGAGCAGATGAGAAGACGGCGGGAAGCTGGTGTGCGCTGCTTTTGATTCTTCTCAGTGTATTATTAACAGGCTTTAATCTTTTTTCCCGTATTACCAAATTTGCGGGAGCAGGAATTTTAGTTCCGATTACGGGATTTGCAAACGGTGTGGCTTCCTCTGCAATCGAATATCAGAAGGAAGGACAGGTATTCGGTATTGGCTGCAAGATATTTACAATTGCCGGTCCGGTCATTTTGTACGGGCTGATGAGCTCATGGGTGCTGGGATGTATATATTGGCTGTGGACGTTTCTTTAAAAAAGGTGTCGGGAAGCGCTGAAAGATAGGGCGTTCCGACACCTTTTGGCAAATTATAAATAGATGTTACCCCTCCTATATTCTTATCTTCGCGGTTTGTTTCCTGCGAGGGTATATAGTTTAGTTATTTCTTATAATACCCCGCTTTTTCTTGATTGCGGGGTATAATTGTCCTCAAATGTTTCTTTTCTGCCATTTTCTTATGAAATCTCATAAAAATGAGCATTTGACGGGGTAAAAATACCTCAAATCGCATTTCTTTATCCCTCCCTCTTGTGCAAAGGCATTTTCAGATGTATTACAAAGAGCAGATGTATTTATGTATGAAGATAAAAAGTATGAGAAACAAAAGAGAAGTGATTCGTAAGGGTCACTTCTTTTCTTAACATAAGGATGGTTCGTGAAGCATGACATCCGATGTTTGGGAATAAATGGTTGATTTCTGTATTATAATAAAGTATTTTAAATTTATGTAAGAAACAAGTAATCGTAAAAGAAGGTAGGATACATATGGGTGAAAGAAAATATGATGTAACAGCATTGGGAGAACTCTTGATTGATTTCACATCAAACGGAATGAGTACACAGGGAAATCCGTTATTTGAAGCAAATCCGGGTGGGGCTCCGTGTAATGTGCTTGCCATGTTGCAGAAGTATGGCAAGAAAACGGCGTTTATCGGAAAAGTCGGAAAAGATATTTTCGGGAAACAGCTTCGTGAAAAAGTTGCCGGTACCGGAATAGATATAAGCGGACTTATTGAGGATGATACGGTAAATACGACACTTGCATTTGTACAGACCCTTGCAGACGGTGACAGAGAGTTTTCTTTTTATCGCAATCCCGGAGCAGATATGATGCTTACAGCATCTGAGATAGATGAGGATAAGATTCGTAATTCCCGTATTTTTCATTTCGGGACATTATCCATGACGGCACAAGGAGTGGAGGAAGCAACCAAAAGAGCCATTGGGATTGCAAAGGACAGCGGCTGTCTGCTTTCCTTCGACCCGAATCTACGACCACCTTTATGGAGCAGTGAGATAAAAGCGAAAGAAAAGATTGCTTATGGACTTAGCGTATGCGATATCCTAAAAATCTCAGATAACGAAATTGAATTTATGACAGGAACGTCAGATATCGATGCAGGAATTGCGATACTTCGTGAAAAATACAATATTCCTCTTGTATTTGCTACATTGGGTAAGGACGGCAGTAAAGCCTATTATAAAGACACATGTGTCAATGTAAAGGGATTTGCTAATCCGAATACCATAGAAACAACAGGAGCCGGCGATACATTTTGTGCAAACGCATTAAACTATGTATTAGACCATGGTATGGAAAATCTTACAGAAGATAACCTGAGGGAACTCCTTACTTATGCAAACGCAGCAGCATCGCTGATTACGACCAGAAAGGGTGCACTTTGTGTGATGCCGGAAAAGGAAGAAATAGAAGAATATATTAAATTGCAATATAATATTTAAACGAGGAAGCATTTATGGACAGGCCATATTTTCATTTTACGCCTAAAAAGGGAGGGACGAATGACCCGAACGGATTGGTTTATATCGAAGGGGAATATCATTTATTTTATCAATATTATCCGGACGACCTGGGCTATATTTTTTCGGGCTCATGTATTTATGACAGAGAGAATGTTTCAGGCTTGGGAAGCCATGAGCATTCCCCGCTTTTTTGATGGTGGCGGCGGAATGGAAATCTTTTATGATAACGGCTACTTTGAAATCTTTGCAGGAGGCGGACTTGCTGTTTTTTCGGTCATGACCTATCCGGTCAATTCCTTTACAAAAGTATTGCTTAATCAATAGAGTTGCTTAAAAACATGTAAAATGATACAAAAAACTATTTACAAAAGACAGCGGATATGCTGTCTTTTTGCATGAAATAGGAAAATCCGAACATACTAATGAAAAAGAAAAATGAGGTGACGGTATGAACGGAAATCATGAGGATAGGAAAGTGCCTGCTCAGGCATTGGGAAAGCAAAGCATACGCTTTATAAATCCCGTATATTGTATCGGCAGTGCATCGGTTGTAGGAAAAAAGGAAGGCGAGGGTCCGCTGAGAGATTTGTTTGATGTTATTTTAGAGGATGATATGAACGGCTGCAATTCTTGGGAGGAAGCGGAAAGCACGCTGCAAAGGGATGCGGTATCGACCCTTTTACAGAAATCTGAGATACGCTCAGAAAATGTCCGTTATTTGTTTGGTGGCGACCTGCTTGGTCAATCAATTGCATCAACATTCGGACTGCTGTCATTTGAAATTCCATACATCGGTTTATATGGTGCATGCTCAACCTGCGGATTATCACTAAGTATGGGAAGTATGGCGGTTGCAGGCGGATTTGCGGAAAATGTCATTTGTGTCACTTCCAGTCATTTTGCAAGTGCAGAGAAGGAATTCCGATTCCCGTTATCCTATGGAAATCAAAGACCGTTGTCGGCAACGTGGACTGTAACAGGAAGCGGTGCATTCCTTCTTTCATCATCGAAAAAGACAGGGGTACATGCGGCAATCACCGGTATTACGACCGGTAAGATTGTGGACTACGGACTAAAGGACTCCATGAATATGGGGGCCTGTATGGCACCGGCTGCGGCGGATACAATCTTGCAGCATATGAAGGACTTTCATGCAAAGCCGGCGGATTATGATAAAATCATAACGGGAGATTTGGGGGAAGTCGGAAAAACAGCATTGCAGGATTTGCTTCTGCAAAAAGATATAGATCTTTCGGAACAATATATGGATTGTGGAATCGAGATTTTTGATGATGATACACAGGATACGCACTCCGGAGGCTCCGGCTGTGGCTGTTCTGCGGTAGTTTTATCTGCATTGATTTTACGACAAATCGAGCGCGGAATATGGAAAAAGGTGCTTTTTGTTCCGACAGGAGCCCTTCTTAGCAAGATAAGCTTTAATGAAGGGAAAAGCGTGCCGGGAATCGCTCATGCTGTTGTAATCGAGTCTTGTTAAAAATAGGAAAAAACATTATAATGGACAGGATAAGCAATAGACTATGATAAGGCAGAGGTGCAGAAAATGCTGGAAAAACGGACGATGGAATTTAAGATGGAGCGTCAGGGGTTATTACAGGAAGGAGATAAAGTGACGGTTACCGAAGGTATTCTTCCCAGCAACTACTATTATACGATTGACCCATCCCTTGCGATGTCGGGGAATTTCCCGTTCCGTGAAAGACTGCTTGCAAAAGAAGGGGTTGTAACCAATATCGAGCACAATGAACGGGGATATTATGTTACGGTTGAGTTTGAAGTATGAAATGATTTGAGATAAATCCGAAATACTATGGCAAATTATAAATTATAAAATATACGGAGGAAAATGATAATGATTAAAAAAGTATCTACAGAAAAAGCACCGGCAGCAATCGGACCGTACTCACAGGCAGTGATTGCAGGAAAGATGTTATTTGCATCCGGACAGATTCCGATTAATCCGGAAACCGGCAGTGTGGAAGCGGAAGGCATCGAAGCCCAGACAGAACAGGTAATGAAAAATATAGGAGCTGTTCTGGTAGCAGGCGGATGCGGTTATGAGAATGTTGTAAAAACGACATGTTTTCTGGCTGATATGGCAGATTTTGCTGCATTTAATGCGGTATATGAGAAATACTTTACACAAAAGCCGGCAAGAAGCTGTGTGGCCGTAAAACAGCTTCCGAAGGATGTTCTTTGTGAAGTGGAAGTAATTGCATGTCTGTATTAAAACAAAAAGGCAGTAACCTAATTTTGATTGGAATGCCCGGAGCCGGAAAAAGTACGGTGGGTGTTGTCCTTGCCAAGAATATGGGACTTCGTTTTCTGGATTCCGATATTTGTATTCAGGAACAGGAGGGGAAGCTTCTCCATGAGATTATTGCGCAGTCCGGGCTGAATGCTTTTATGGAAACAGAAAACAGAATTAATGCATCCCTGCAGACAGAAAAAAGTGTGATTGCAACAGGGGGAAGCGTAGTATACGGCAAAGAGGCAATGGAACACTTTAAAGATATGGGGACGGTGATTTATTTAAAACTGCCTTATGATGAGATTAAAGAACGTCTCGGAGATTTGACAAAACGCGGTGTGGTGTTAAAACCGGGACAGACACTGAAGGATTTGTATGAGGAGCGTATTCCGTTATACGAAAAATATGCGGATATCACAATTAACTGTACAGGTAAAGCTATTCGGGAAATTGTGTCGGAAATAGGCAAAAACTGTGAAAATATGCATAAAGGAAGAATTTGAAATGAAGAAACAGATGATAAGTGCTACAGAACTCTTATTGACCGCATTCATCTGGGGTGTTGCATTTGTTGCACAAAGTGTCGGAATGGATTATATCGGACCTTTTACGTTTAATTGTGTCCGTTCCATCATTGGCGGATTGGTATTGATTCCCCTGATATGGTTTTTGAGGAAGAAAGACCGGACGGAGCGCTCCGAAAAAGAAATAAAATCATATAACAAATATACCCTTCTTGGCGGTATCTGCTGTGGTTTTTTTCTGGCGGTGGCCAGCAGCTTTCAGCAGTTTGGAATTATGCATACCACGGTTGGAAAAGCAGGATTTATCACAGCATTGTACATTGTAATAGTTCCTATTTTAGGTATCTTTACGAAAAAGAAGGTATCCTTGATGGTGTGGATAAGCTGTATTATTGCGGTAATCGGTTTTTATCTTCTGAGTATTTCGGGACAGGTTCAAATTAACAAAGGAGATATTCTTGTGCTAATCTGCGCGGTTTTATTCTCCTTCCATATCTTGGTTATTGATTATTTTTCGCCAAAGGGTGATTGTGTGGCAATCTCCTGTATTCAGTTTTTTACAAGCGGTATTATCTGCGGTATTTGTATGCTGCTATTTGAAAATCCGCAGATAGAAAAGATTTTGGAAGCGTATATCCCGATTCTGTATGCGGGTGTTATGTCGTGTGGTGTTGCGTATACATTACAGATAGTAGGGCAGAAAAATATGGAGCCGACAGTTGCTTCGTTGATTTTGTCTTTGGAATCTGTTTTCTCCGCACTTGCCGGCTGGGTGATTCTGGGTCAGAAGCTGAGTACGAAAGAATTGATGGGATGTATACTTGTCTTTATTGCGGTTCTGTTGGCACAGATGCCGCAAAATAACAAAATTGCATAATATTTATAAATCCGGGGACAATAACAAATAAAGGATGTCACACATCCTTATGTATTACAGTTAGGAGTCGGATATGGATTATATAAATGCATTTTGGGTTGGCGGATTAATATGCGCACTGGTACAGATTTTAATGGAAAAAACGAAACTGATGCCGGGACGAATTATGGTGCTTTTAGTATGCAGCGGTACATTATTGCATTTTCTGGGTATTTTCAAACCGATACAGGAATATGCGGGAGCCGGAATTACGGTTCCGTTAATCGGTTTTGGGAAAATACTGATGGAGGGTGTTATGGAAGCTGTGGATGAGCAGGGGTTTCTGGGGCTCTTTGCAGGCGGTCTGAAGGCCGGTGCAATCGGTACAAGTGCTGCTTTGATTTTAGGTTATCTTGCAAGTCTGATTTTCAAGCCGAAGATGAAAAAATAAAAGGGTGTGCTGCAGATATGCAGCATACCCTTTTTGGGCAGAATTATAGAAGCGTGTTTATGCAATCGTATAGGGAATCTGTTTTCCGGTCAGAAATTTTGTGATGGAGCGGTCCCAAAGCTGCTCGGCCTGTTTATCAAGGGTAAAAGAAGCATAATCGACTGCCGGGGTAAGTGTGATGGTGCCCTGCTCATACTTTATGTTTAAAACAAAATTCTGTACGAAGGTTTGTTCTTTGGTTAATCCTTCCTTAGCCAGAAGCTGTTTTACGGCCTCGGATTTTAAATAAAGAACGAAGTGGAAGCGGGTAGGTGTACGTTTCCCTTTAATAAAATCAAAACACATCTTTTGCATATCCGACCATGAGGCATACTCTTGTGTAAGCAATCGCGCCTTATCAGGATCGTCGTCCGAAAAAAATCCGGTGTTAATGCGGCCGTCTATATGAATGGAAACAAAGCCTGATATAGAAGCCTCTTTGATAAGAAAAGAGTGAAAACAATCTTCCGTTAACAGCTTTGACATGAAATTTTTCTTGTCTGTTATTTTACATAGAATCATATGCGTCTCCTTTATGGGTTTAATGTAATATAAAGTGGCAAAATTATCAATATAAATTAAGAAAATGTCGGATTGCCCTTTACAAAATCTGTTATTGCATGCTATTATAAGTAGTAATTAAAACTACATCGCACAAGATGAATAATAGTGGAAGAAAGGTGTTCTGCCATTTTTACAAAAAGTCGGCATGTCGGCAGAATGAGAGGAAATTATGAAGTATAAGATTATTGTGGACAGCAGTTGTGAATTACCGGAAAAATATGTAGAAGATACACATTTTTGCAGTATCCCGTTTGGCTTGGAAATAGATGGAACTCATTTAACGGATGATAAGAGCCTTGACGTGGAGCATTTACTTCATCTGATAGCGGCAAGTCCCCAATGTCCCAAATCATCGTGTCCTTCACCGCAGCTTTTTATGGAACATATGGATTGTGAAGCCGAGCACATCTACATTGTTACAATTTCTTCACAACTGAGCGGCTGTTATAACAGTGCGGTTCTGGCAAAAAATATGTTTTCAGAAAAAAATCCTGATAAAAAGATAGTTGTAATAGATTCCCAGTCAGCTTCCTGCGGAGAAACTCAGATTGCACTGCTTGCTCGTGATCTGGAGGAGGCAGGAAAAAGCTTTGAAGAGATTTCGGAAGCACTGATTGAGTACCGTGATAGAATGCAGACCAGCTTTGTATTGGATAATATAGAGACACTTCGTAAGAACGGACGTTTATCCAGAGTGAAAGCTTTGGTGGCGACATCTCTTAATATAAAGCCTGTTCTGGGAGCTGATAAAGGAACCATTGTACAGATAGGACAGGGAATCGGCATAAAGAAAGCGTTAAGTAAGCTCGTCGATGTAATAATAAAAAATGGCGGTGATCTTGAAAAGAAACGGATTATTATAACGCATTGCAACAATTTAAAGCGTGCGGAAGATGTGAAAAAAATGATACAGGAAAAGGTAAATGTACCGAATATTATGATTATGGCAACAAGAGGACTCAGCAGCCTTTATGCCAATGATGGAGGAGTCATTGTAACATATTAGAATTGTAAGCGCCGGCAGGTTTTTCCTGCCGGTGTTTATTGTTTCAGATGTTCTTTAAGACGCAGGGCATCTTTTCTGTAAGCGGGATTTAAACGCAATGCTTCGCCATTTTGCAGGGTCAGGCGGAATATATCAACTTGGTTGATATAACGGGCATTCACAATAGTATTTTTGTTTGAAAAAAAGAAAGTATCAAATATCTGTAACTCCGTAAAGAAATTTTCGATAAAGGCTTCCGCTTCTTTTATTGTTCCGTCTGCTAAATGCAGCTTAAGCTTCCGGCTTCCGGGCTGTCCCTCGCAATATACAATTTCATTTTCAGTAAGATAGAATACCTCTTTTGAATTACGCAGCTCCACAGTGGGGATGTACTGCTCCTGTTTTTGTATAATGATTTCATCCAGAATCAGTGATAATTCAGACACGACAATCGGTTTTTGAATAAATACACTGTTGGGAAGAAGATCGCCGCAACTGCGGTAGTCCAAGGAAGAAATACAGAAGATAATTGGAGATAAAATTCCTTTTTCCTGAATTTCCTTTGCAAGGTCATATGCGGAGTATTCCTCATCCGGCATATCCAGAAAGTAGGCATCGTATACCCGGGGATTATTAAGGAGCGCATCCCGGCTTCCGTAAGTGTCCATATAAAAAACGCAGGAATTCAAGCGTTTGTCGGATTCTCTTTCGAGCAAACGCTCCATTTGCTTACGGTCTGCAAAATTAGTGTCACAAAGTGCAATGTAAAGTGTATTCTGCATTTTGGGATGCCTCCTGTTTATAAAAATGCAATCTCAAAAGGTGCATTGTAAATAAAAAACAGTATTGCAATCTGAAGGAGTAAAATGACAGGCATTCCATAGACAAAATACCAATGTCTTGTCTTATGCCGGAAAAAATACATGCCGGCTATGCAGCCTAAGCTGCCGCCGATAATGGCAACAGTGAACAGTGTTGCTTCCGGAATACGGAAAGCATGCTTTTTTGCCTTGTACTTATCCATTCCCATTAAGAAGAAGCCGCTCAGATTCATTATAATAATATATACTGCTATTAAAATTACAACGTTCATATAAAATCCTTATTTATTGCCTTTTTCAATTTCCTGCATCTTCATTGCACGTACCTTGCAGGAAAGACCGAATAAGTTAATAAAGCCTTCTGCATCGTGGTGGTCGTATAAATCACCTGTTGTAAAGGAAGCAATGCTTTCATTGTAGAGAGAATACGGAGAGGTAGTGCCTGCTTTGATAATATTGCCCTTGTAAAGCTTAAATTTAACCTCACCTGTTACATACTGCTGTGTAGATTCAATAAATGCCTGTACTGCTTCACGTAACGGAGTAAACCATTTACCTTCATATACAATCTGGGCGAGCTTATTACCCATATCTGCCTTGAGTGCATATGTATCTCTGTCCAGAATAAGTTCTTCCAACTGCTGGTGTGCTTCATAAAGAATGGTTCCGCCGGGAGTTTCATATACACCGCGGGATTTCATACCGACAACACGATTTTCAACAATGTCTACAATACCGATACCATGCTTGCCGCCTAACGCATTCAGGGTACGGATGATATCGGACACTTTCATCTTCTGACCGTTTACGGAAACGGGGATACCTTTTTCAAATGTCATGGTTACATATTCCCCTTCATCCGGTGCCTTTTCAGGAGTTGTTCCCAATACGAGCAGATGGTCAAAATTCGGTTCATTGGCAGGGTCCTCCAATTCCAGACCCTCATGGCTGATATGCCATAAGTTACGGTCACGGCTGTAGCTGGAATCTGCTGAGAAAGGAAGGTTGATACCATGTGCTTTGCAGTATTCAATCTCTTCCTCACGGGAATTCATAGTCCACTTATCATTTCTCCATGCTGCAATAATTTTTAAATCAGGAGCCAGAGCCTTGATACCAAGCTCAAAACGAATCTGATCATTACCCTTACCGGTAGCACCGTGACAGATGGCGGTTGCTCCCTCTTTTCTTGCAATCTCAACAAGACGTTTGGCAATGACGGGTCTTGCCATGGAAGTACCTAACAAATATTTATTTTCATAAACAGCATGTGCCTGTACACAGGGAACGATATACTCATCACAGAACTCATCAATTACGTCTTCGATATAAAGCTTAGAAGCTCCGCATGATTTTGCGCGTTCTTCCAATCCGTCTAATTCCTCTCCCTGTCCGCAGTCAATACATACGCAGACAACATCATAATCAAAGTTTTCTTTTAACCAGGGAATGATGGCTGTTGTATCAAGACCGCCTGAATATGCCAAAATAACTTTTTCTTTCATAACGATATCCTCCAAATGTTTTTGAAATAAGAAAAATTTTTCGTGAAATTCTTTCTGCATTTCAATATACATCATTTCCATACGGATTGCAAGCGTAATTTTATGCATAAAAATATAAAAAATCAAAAAAAAACCAATTTTTTTGAAAATATGATTGCATAATATGCATAAACAACGTATAATCATGCATAAATATTATCGGTGGATTGCATATTTTATGAAAATGAAAGAGAAGGATATAGGTTTTTTCCATAAAATTATTTAAAATAAGGAAAAAACTGTTGCGAAATATTCTGTTTCGTAAGATGATAAAGGAATGGAAATTTCATTCGGAGAGCAGGTGAAATATGGTACGCAGTATGACAATAGCGGATTATGAAAAAGTATATGCTTTATGGAAACAGATTAAAGGATTTGCCATGCGTAGTGTAGATGATTCCAAAGAAGGCGTGGAGCGTTTTTTGAAACGGAATCCGAAAACGAGCGTTGTTGCGATAGAGGACGGAAATGTTGTCGGTGCGATTCTGTGTGGTCATGACGGGCGAAGAGGCTGCATGTATCATGTTTGTGTGCACCCTGCATACAGACGTCGGGGAATCGGAAAAGAGATGGTTGTGTATGCGATGAAGCGGCTTCAGGAAGAAGAAATAAACAAGGTGTCGTTAATTGCATTTACCTCCAATGATATCGGTAATGCATTCTGGAATACAATCGGATGGACCAGACGAAATGATTTGAACTATTACGACTTTACATTAAATACGAATAATATCGTACGATTTAATCAATAAGAAAGATTACATATTACTTACACAGATTATTATTTTATTATACAAAGAAAAGACGTTAAGGCGTTGGAATGAGAGGAAAATATGGAAAAAATTCAGGGCGGTGTAACCGCAGCAAAAGGTTTTATGGCAGCAAGTGTGGGAGCAGAGATTAAATATAAGAACAGAAAAGATATGGCAATGATTTTTTCGAAGACGCCGTGTGTGACAGCCGGAACCTTTACTACAAACGTGGTAAAAGCGGCATGTGTACAATGGGATCAGAAAATAGTAAAAGAATCCGAAGCCGTTCATGCAGTGGTAGTGAATTCCGGCATCGCAAACGCCTGTACGGGAAAACAGGGCTTTGATGCCTGTAAGGCAACGGCTGAGGCTGTAAAGGAAGTATTGGATGTTCCGGTGGATTCCTGTCTGGTGGCTTCCACAGGTGTTATCGGAATGCAGTTGCCGATAGACAGATTGGCAAATGGTGTTAAAATGATGGCACCAAAGCTGGATGACGGTATGGATGCGGCTCATGAAGCAGCATGTGCCATCATGACAACGGATACCGTTCCAAAGGAAGTAGCCGTTACTTTTAAGTTAGGAGACAAAAAAGTGACACTTGGCGGTATGTCCAAGGGCTCCGGCATGATTCATCCCAATATGTGTACAATGCTGGGATTTTTAACGACAGATATTGCCATTGAAAAGAGTTTATTGCAGGAGGCTTTGAGTCTGGTAGTAAAGGATACCTTTAATATGATTACGGTTGACGGGGATACTTCCACCAATGATACGCTTCTTATTATGGCAAACGGGCTTGCGGGAAATGAAGTAATAACTACAAAAGGAGAGGCATATCAGACCTTTGTGGATGCTTTGTTTTTCGTGTGTGAGTTTCTTGCAAAGAAGATGGCAGGGGATGGAGAAGGAGCGAGCAAGCTTTTTGAAGCAAAGGTTGTGAATGCAAAGAGTAAAGAGGATGCAAGAATCTTATCCAGGGCAATCGTTGCAAGCAATCTATCAAAGGCTGCTATTTACGGCTGTGATGCAAACTTTGGACGTTTCCTTTGTGCTATGGGCTATTCGGGAGCACAGTTTGACCAGAATGATGTGGAACTGTTCTTTGAAAGCAAGGAGGGACGTTTGCAGGTATTTGATAAAGGAACTCCGATTGTGTTTGATGAGGAAGAAGCGACAAAGATACTTGGTGCAGATGAGGTTACCATTTTCGTGGATATGCATGAAGGCAGTGAGAGTGCAACCGCATGGGGCTGTGACCTTACTTACGATTATGTTAAAATCAATGCAGACTACAGGTCATAGTAATACAATTACCTATTATATATAAATGAAACCGGAGGAAATTTACATGGAAACGAAGGAAATGGACAGTATTTTACAGAAAGCAGAGGTTCTTATAGAAGCTCTGCCGTATATTCAGAAATTCAACCGTAAAATTATCGTGGTTAAATATGGCGGAAGTGCAATGAGTAATGAGGAGTTGCAGCGTAATGTAATTAAGGATGTAACTCTTTTAAAATTGGTAGGCTTTAAACCGATTATTGTTCACGGTGGTGGAAAGGCAATCAGTAAGTGGGTTGAAAAGGCAGGCAAAAAAGCCGAATTTGTGAACGGACTCCGTGTGACGGATGAGGAAACAATGGAAATTGCGGAAATGGTACTCTCACGTGTTAATAAAAATCTGGTCCGCATGGTAGAAGAGCTTGGCGTAAAGGCGGTCGGCATCAGCGGAAAAGACGGAGCTATGTTAAAGGTAGATAAGAAACTGGCAAACGGTCAGGATATCGGTTATGTCGGCGAAGTTAAGGCAGTTGACCCGAAGGTAATTTATGATTTACTTGAAAATGACTTTTTACCTATTATTGCACCAATCGGTCTGGATGATAATTTTGATACCTATAATATCAATGCGGATGATGCGGCGTGTGCAATCGCAAAGGCAGTAGGTGCCGATAAGCTTGTATTCCTTACGGATATTGAAGGCTTATATAAGGATATCAACGATAAGTCTTCGTTTATTTCCCGTTTGACGGATAAGGAAGCGGATGCACTCATTGACGGCGGTCTGATTGGCGGCGGTATGCTGCCAAAGCTTGGTAATTGTACATCGGCAATTAAAAACGGCGTAAACCGTGTGCATATCCTGGACGGAAGAATTCCGCACTGTTTATTGCTGGAAATATTTACAAATCATGGAATCGGAACCGCCATAATAAGAGAAGAAGATGTCGAGCACGGAAATTAATTTAACAATTATCTGTAGAAATTTTAAAAAGCTGGGAGGGAAAAATGGGTAAGATGCAGGATTATATAGAAGAAGCGGAGCAGGTACTGCTGCATACCTATAACCGTTATCAGATTGTACTTGATAAGGGTGAAGGAGTACATCTTTATGATATAGAAGGAAAAGAATATCTTGATTTTGTTTCAGGTATCGGCGTATTTGCATTGGGATATCATAATGAAGAGTTTAACAGTGCCTTGAAAGAGCAGATTGACAAGCTGACACATACGTCAAATTATTTTTATAATATTCCGGTAATTGAAGCGGCTAAAAAACTGAAAGAGATTTCCGGTATGGACCGTGTCTTTTTTACAAACAGCGGTGCGGAGGCAATAGAAGGAGCGATAAAAGCTGCCAGAAAGTATGCATACCTAAAGGATGGAAAAACTGACCATGAGATTATTGCGATGGAGCATTCTTTTCATGGAAGAACAATGGGTGCCCTTGCCGTAACGGGTAAGAAGGCGTACCGCGAAGCCTTTGAACCATTGATTGGAAATATCCGTTTTGCAAATCTGAATGATATCGAAAGCGTAAAAGCACAGATAACAGATAAAACCTGTGCGATTCTTTTGGAAACCGTTCAGGGTGAAGGCGGTATTTACCCGGCAGAGAAGAAATTTTTGGAAGAAGTATATGCAATTTGTCAGAAAAAAGATATTCTTTTGATTCTTGATGAAATTCAGTGTGGCATGGGAAGATGCGGCTCTTATTTTGCATGGCAGAGGTATTCTGTGAAGCCGGATATTATGACAACCGCAAAGGCGGTCGGAGGCGGTATGCCGGTCGGTGCATTTCTGATGACAGAGAAGGTTGGTGCAAATTCACTGAAAGCCGGTGACCACGGAACAACCTATGGCGGTAATCCGCTTGCATGTGCTGCAATTAAGAAAACTCTTGATTTATTTGAGGAAAACCATATAATTGAACATGTGGCTTCAGTCGGAGAGTATTTAAAAGAGCAGTTAGATTTGATAGCCACAGAATATGACTGTATCGTGGAACGAAGAGGAGTGGGATTGATGCAGGGCCTGGTATTTGACAAGCCGGTTGGCAGCATCATTGCAAAGGCAATGGAAAAGGGTCTGATACTGATTAATGCGGGAACAGATGTTATTCGTTTCCTTCCGCCTCTTATTATTGATAAGTCAGATGTCGATACCATGACAGCCATACTGAGAGAAGCTATTGAACAGGCGTAAAATCCGGCCTTGTGCAAAACAAAATCCAAGAGGAAACAGGTATGAATTTTTCAAAAAGAATAATGTCGGTTGTATTATGTACCTGTATGGTAATAGGAGTGTTTATTTCTCCGTTTTTACAGAAAAATGATACAACAGAAGACATCATTGCTGGATTCGATTCCGTTGTAGTATGGTATACGGATGAAAGCATGACTGATTATATGAATGCTATGGCAGTGGCATTCCATGAAAAATATGATATACGTGTTATTCCGCAGCTGCAGTCGGGACTTGATTATCTGGAATCCATTTATGATGCATCGGTACGGGAGGAAAACGGACCGGATGTATATATTATCAGTAATGAAGCATTGGAAAAAGCATACCTTTCGGGACTGGCAACAGAAATTGCGGATCCGGATAATATAGTAAATCAGGAGCATTTTCCGTTAGCAGCTCTGAATGCGGTAACCTATCAGAATAAAAAAATCGGATATCCGTATTATTTTGAAACAAGTGTGCTTTTATATAATAAAAGCTACATCTATGAGATGGCAAAGAATCAGTTGATGGCGGAAACCGCGGAAGATGTGGAAACGGAGTCCGAAGCAGCGGCCGCTGCGGATGGAGAGTCTTCTTCTGTGCAGAATACGGACGTCTCAGAGGATGCAGTCAAAGAACGTATAGAGGAATTAATCCCGAAAACTTTTGATGAATTACTCACTTTCGCTGACAGCTATGATGCACCGCAGGCGGTAGAAGCCGTATTTAAATGGGATGTAAAGGATATTTTCTACAACTATTTCTTTATTGGGAATTATATGGATGTCGGTGGTCCGTGCGGTGATAACACAGACGAAGTGGATATTTATAATCTGGATGCGATTAAAGCAATGCAGATTTATCAGAATCTGAATCAGTTCTTTTCCTTTGAATCGGAGGATGTGGCATATAACTCGGTTATCCGGGAATTTATGGAAGGAAAACTGGTATTTACGACTGCAACGAGTGATATTATGAAAACCCTGCAGACAGCTGCAGAGGAGGGCGAGTTTTCATTTGAATACGGTCTTGCTGAAATACCGGATTTAAATGATGAACTGATAACGAAAAGCCTTTCTGTTACAAATACCGTTGTAGTAAACGGGTTTTCGGACAAAAAGGAGGATGCGGATAAGTTTGCATCCTATTTGGCAGGAGAAGGAAGTGCATCTTTATATGAAAAGACAGGTAAAATACCGTCTAATTCCAAAGAAGCATGTAAGGATGATAAAACAGCAGTATTTTATCAGGAATACAGCAATTCCGTGCCGTTGCCCAAGATGATGGTGACATCAAATTTATGGGTACAGCTTGAGGTTACATTTGCAAAGGTATGGAACGGAGCTTCTGTCAGCAAAAGCTTACAGAGTCTTTCGGAAATGATTATGTCCCAGGTAACCGGAACAGAATATAGAGAAGAATATATTGATGAACCTGAAGAAGAGGAGACAACGATAGAATATCTGGACGAAGAGGCGGAAAGGGAAGCCGCAAAACAGGAAGGATAAAAAACGGTAAATACTTATGTGTGCCGGCATAATTTGCCTGTTATAGGAATATATATCCAATCATGTGGGAAAACTATTACCAGAAACGGAATGGAGGAATCTGCATGATTGGATTTTTTATTGCCATGCTTTCGGGAGCATGTATGAGTATTCAGGGCGTGTTTAACACACAGGTGACAAAGACATCCGGTATCTGGGTGGCTAATGCATTTGTTCAGTTTACGGCATTATTGGTATGTCTGGTAGCATGGGCATTAACAGACCGTACATCATTTGGTACGATTATGAAGGTGGAGCCCAAATATATGCTGCTTGGAGGGGCTATAGGTGCCGTTATCACTTATACCGTAATAAAGAGCATGGAAATGCTTGGACCGGCAAAGGCTGTAATGGTTATTGTGGTAGCGCAGCTTATAATTGCTTATCTGATTGAATTGATTGGTCTTTTTGGAGTGGAAAAGCAGCCGTGGGATATAAAGAAGGCTTTTGGCATGGCACTTGCCATAGCAGGTATTATATTGTTCAAATGGGAATAAACTGCGAAAAATCCGGGCAAGTGAAATTTTACTATGAACGTGAAATTTCAAATTACACTTGTAAAGTAATTTGAAATTTCATACAATGAAAATAGTCGTTATACGGGCCCTTTACTTTACGGTAAAGGAGATAATGATGAACAGGAAAAAAAGAATAACAATGTTTTTATTGGTCGGCTGTCTGTTTATGGGATTGTTTCTTCAGACAGGCTGCCAAAAAAGCGAGAATGGTCTGATTCTGGAGGTTTCTTCTGTAGAAGAGGCGGCGGATTTCTATGACGGTATGCTGACAGAGGAAGAAGAATCAAAGATACAGAATTCAGATGCTTCCGGCACGGAAAATTTTTCCGGACAGATTGAGGATGCGAAGATCCTTGTACATGTATGCGGCGCCGTTTTGCTTCCGGGTGTGTATGAGCTGTCTTCTGACAGCCGGGTTATAGATGCAGTTGCTGCAGCGGGAGGAATGCAGGATAGTGCCGATATGGAATTTGTGAATCTTGCACAGCCTTTGTCCGATGGGGATAAGGTCAGGATTCCTACAAAGGAAGAAGTGACAAATGCGTCAGGAGACGGATTTGAACGGAGTGACATAAGTGTTATTACATCAACGGACGAAAACAGAACGCAAAAAGAAAAACCGGATAAGATAAACATTAATACAGCGGATGTACAGGTCTTGTGTACATTGCCGGGAATCGGAGAAACGAGGGCGGAAAGTATTTTAGCTTATCGAAGTGAGCATGGTGATTTTAAGGCAATAGAGGATATTATGCTCGTCAGCGGTATCAAAGAAAGCAGCTTTCAAAAGATAAAGGACAGGATTACGGTGAAATAAATGGCAGCCGGGATTGGAACGAAGCCGCCCGGTGGCAGAATGAGAGGAAAAAATGGGTAAAAAGGTATTGGTTGTAGATGACGAAAAACTTATTATTAAGGGAATTCGATACAGCTTAGAGCAGGATGGTATGGAAGTTACATGTGCTTATGACGGGGAAGAAGCCCTGGCATATGCAAAAGAACAGAAATTTGATATTATTTTACTTGATGTTATGCTTCCAAAATTGAACGGATTTGAGGTGTGCCAGCAGATTCGGGAATTCTCCAATGTACCGATAATCATGCTGACTGCAAAAGACGGGGATATGGACAAGATTCTCGGACTGGATTACGGTGCTGATGATTATATGACAAAGCCGTTTAATATTCTAGAGGTAAAGGCACGTATCAAAGCTATTTTAAGACGTTCCACAAAAGCAGAGAGCACGGAAAATGACAGCCAGTATATTATTGCTAAGGATATGAAGCTCGACCGCGAGGGAAGAAGAGTTTATATCGGGGAATCGGAAATCAATCTGACAGCCAAAGAATTTGATGTATTGGAGCTTCTTGTTTCTAATCCCAATAAGGTATACAGCCGGGAAAAACTGCTAAAGCTTATCTGGGGAGAGGATTATCCGGGTGATGTCAGAACTGTGGATGTACATATCAGGAGATTACGTGAAAAGGTTGAAAAAAAACCAAGCGACCCACAGTATGTACATACCAAATGGGGAGTAGGCTATTATTACAAGGCATAGTTGAAAAAGGATTTTATTATGAATGCGATTGTTGGAAATATTTTGATGCGGATAAAAAAGCTTCGATTATATCGAAGCTTTCGGATTCGTATTTTTATTCTGATGTTGATTATCGGTATTGTTCCCACTGCAATTCTTCAGGCCGGTATTATGGATAATTATGAGACACGTGCCGTCAGTGTCAGAACAAACGAGGTATCCAATCAGTTGATGGTCATTGCCAATCATCTTCTTTTCTATAATTATCTACAGGATACATCATCCGAACTTATCAATGCAGAACTTGAACAGTTATCCAGTCTTTATGACGGACGGGTGCTTATTATAAACAGTAACTTTAATGTAGTAAAGGATACATATGGCCTTAGTGAGGGAAAGACCATTATCTCGGAGGAGGTTGTTAAATGCTTTAAGGGTGAAACGGTAGCCAATTATGACAGGGTTAACGGATTTATTGAGATTACCACGCCGATTACCGAATCCGTAAAAACAGCTGACGAAGAATATGAAATGACAGTTGTAAAAGGTGTTATGTTAACCAGTGTTTCGACAGATACCATATCCACGACGGTAGAGATTCTGAGAAGAAAATCCTTAATCATTCAAATGGTAATGTGTATTGCCATTTTTGGTGTTGCAATGGGAGTTTCCGGATTTTTGACAAAGCCCTTTAACCGCGTTACGAATGCCATTAATGAAGTAAAAGAAGGATATACTAATGAAGCACTGACGATTTCGGATTATCATGAGACTGAGCATATTGTAGATGCATTTAATCAGGTCCTAAGAAGAATGCGGCTGTTGGATGAATCAAGAGAGGAGTTTGTTTCCAATGTCTCTCATGAGCTGCGGACCCCTTTGACTTCCATGAAGGTACTGTCCGATTCCCTCCTTTCACAGAATGAAGTGCCAAACGAATTGTACAGGGAGTTCCTGCAGGATATCGCAAATGAAATTGACAGGGAAAATCAGATTATTAATGACCTTCTGACATTGGTCAAGCTGGATAAAACAAATAAAGAATTAAACATCGAAACGGTTTCGGTAAATGAAATGATAGAGCTTATTTTAAAAAGACTCAGACCGATTGCGTGGAAACGTGATGTGGAAATTATTTTTGAAAGCAACCGCTCCGTTAATGCGGAAATTGACGAGGTAAAAATCACACTCGCCCTGACAAATCTGGTGGAAAATGCGGTTAAATATAACCGTGAGCATGGATTCGTAAAAGTAACGTTAGATGCTGATCATCAGTTTTTCACCGTAGAAGTGGAGGATTCCGGTATCGGAATTCCGGAAAGCTCTTATGAACAGATTTTTGAACGTTTTTACCGCGAAGATAAATCCCATTCCAGAGAAATCGGAGGAACGGGGCTTGGTCTTTCCATTACAAAAAATGTAATTCTGATGCACAGAGGAACCATTACTGTTTCCAGTGTATTAAATCAGGGTACGGTATTTACCGTAAAACTTCCGTTATCGTATATTAAATAATAATATACGGATAACAGAAAGGAGTCATGCATGAAACAAAAAAAGCTTCTGATCTTCTTCTTTTCCGTGCTTCTTCTTTTTTGCGCCGGCTGCGGCAGAAAAGAAAATGCGACAGAAGGAAAAGACAGGTACAGTATTTATTATTTAAACCGGGAAGAGACAAAAATTGCAGAATTTGCTTATTATACGGATACAAAAGAACCCATGAAGGTATTGGGAGAGCTGTTGCAGGTGCTTGGACAGACGCCCCAAAACGTCGGATATCATGAAACAATCAGCAATTTTATGATTACGGCTTTTTCCATTAATGATAATGTAGTACAGATTAGTGTAGATGACCATTACAGTGATCTTAGTCCGACAACAGAGGTTTTGACAAGAGCCGCAATTGTTAGAACATTATCCCAGATTGATGGCATTACATATGTCAGCATGAAACAGGGAAATCATGATTTGACGGACCATACAGGTGCTGTTATCAATGCTATGACGGCAGACCAATTTGTAGATAACGCCGGAAATGAGATAAACACATATGAAAATGTAAATTTAACACTCTATTTTGCCTCGGAGAATGGAAAATATCTGATTAAAGCAATCCGTTCCGTGGAGTATAACAGTAATATTTCGGTAGAGAAGCTGATTGTAGAGAAACTGATTGGCGGACCGATAGGAGAGGGGTTGTATCCTACCATTAATTCCAATACAAAAATAGAAAGTGTTACCGTGAAGGATAAGATATGTTATGTAAATTTGTCGGAGGATTTTTTAAACCAACAGTATAACGTTCTTCCGGAGGTGACAATTTATTCTTTGGTTAATTCATTGGTGGAGCTTGAGAGTGTAAATAAAGTACAGATTGCAATAAACGGAGATACAGGTAAGGTTTTCCGCGAGATTATAGAACTCTCCTCTCCGTTTGAACGTAATTTAGATATTTTAAAGTCCACCTACGGAGGTGAGTATAAGGAATTATGATGAAACGGCCGCTGGCTTTCTTTTCGGTGGTATTCATCATTCTGTTATTCTTTTCTTATCGTGTAAATGAATCTGTGATTACCTGCAGCCCAATAAACAGTACGCCGGAAGGAAAAAAAGAACTGTACGGCTTTCTGCAGGATGATACGGTTACACTATGCGGTACGATTGCGGACTATTCTTATAAGAGTAATTATAATCAGATTACCACTGAATTAAGATTAAAACAGGTAGCTTTTCTTTTACCTTCCGAAAAAAAATTGAGCAGCAGAAACCGGATAATAGTATATATAAATAAGGAAGAAACTGTTTCAATCGGGAATACTGTTTATCTGTCCGGCAGACTTTCTTTTTTTGAGAAAGCAACGAATCCGGGAGAGTTTGATGAAGAAAGCTATTATAAAAACAAAGATATTATATGTTCTGTCAGAAAAGCATACATTTATCATAAGACAGAGGATGAAGCTGTCTTACGGCAGTATTTGAAAAATTTTGCAGGAAGGCAGGAAGAGCTTCTTGAAAAATGTCTTACTCAAATCAATGCTGAAATTCTAAAAGCCATGTTGTTTGGTGATAAACAGGGATTAAACCGGGAAATAAAAACTCTCTATCAGAAAAACGGCATTGCTCATCTGCTGGCGATATCGGGACTTCATATCTCTCTTCTTGGAATGGCGGTTTTCCGATGTCTTATCAGGTTTCCTGTTCCGGTGAAAGTCTCATTGGGATTAAGTGGAATATTACTGATTCTATATGGCTTTATGGTCGGATTTCCTGTTTCGGCATTTCGTGCAATCTGCATGTTTTCTTTATTCCTTATCAGCAAGATTACAAAGCGTACCTATGATATGCTGACTGCCTTATCGTGCAGTGCAATTCTTCAGTTAATTTCTCATCCGTGCAGTCTGTTTGACTGCAGCTTTCAATTATCCTATGCGGCTATTTTAGGAATTGCTGTTTTAATGCCCGCACTACAATCCATTACTGAAACAATCCGAAATAAAAAACTTAGGAAGGTAATACAGCTCTTTATTCCATCTTTATCGGTTTCTCTTATCACATTACCGATTCTGATTTTTCATTATCATGAATTCTCGTTTTACTCCGTGTTATTAAATGTAATTGCAGTTCCGTTTATGGGAATCCTTCTTCCGGCAGCAATTATTATGCTTATGGCAGCTAATCTCTGTCTTCCGTTAGCAAGGCTGCTTTCTCTTCCGGTCACAATGATTCTTTGGGTTTATGAAAGCGGCTGCAGATTGTTGGATTTTCTTCCGGCAGGTCAAAGGAATATTCCACATCCGTCCTTTCTAAAGATTTTCTTGTATTATGCGATTCTTTTTTGTGTGACCGTATTGGTCAAGAAGAAAAGGCAAGCGTATCATTTTGTTATTCCGATAGCGGCTGTTTTCTGTCTGCTGTTTCCTATGAAGCCACATTTTTCGGTGTGGATGCTGGATGTAGGACAAGGTGACTGCAATGTCGTTTTTTCAAAAGAGGGAAAGACATTTGTTATTGACTGCGGAAGCACATCAAAAAACAAAGTAGGGGAAAAAATATTGATTCCATTCTTGAAATATCATGGTGTCAACAGGATAGACGGGGTATTTGTCAGCCATCCGGATGAGGACCATATGAATGGAGTTATAGAATTATTGGAGTGCGGTGATAAAGAAAACATAGAGGTAGCGCGTGTTTTCCTATATGAGAAATCTATGAAAACGCAGCCTGAGGAATGGGAGGAACTGCGGATTGCGGCTATACAGAATGATATTCCTTTAGTGGGAATTAAACAGGGAGACTGTATTAGGACGAATTCATTGGGGATTGCATGCCTGTATCCGTTAAAAGAGCAGAGAGGACTTACAGGTAATGATGCGTCGATTGTTTTAAGCCTTACGATGGAAAGACCCGGCGGGGAGGTTTTCCGCGCACTGTTTACAGGGGATTTGGAAACAGAAGGTGAAAAAATCATTTTGGAGGAGTATCCGTTTATTGCGGATTATGACTTGTTAAAGGTTGGGCATCACGGTTCATCCTCTTCCGGAAGTAAAGAATTCCTAGAGCGGATTTCCCCGCATTTTGCGGTAATATCCTGTGGAGAAAATAACCGGTATGGTCATCCTCACAAGGAAACGCTGGAAAGACTTTCGGAAGAGAATATTACATACTTTATTACATATAAGAAAGGGGCACTCTGTTTTTGGTAGTACAGGTCGGATTATAAGTACCCGCCGTCTAGTGTAATAATTTGTCCCGTCAAATAGGCGGGAGCATCCAGAAGAAAAAGTACGGTTTTGGCAACTTCTTCTGCGGTGCCCATGCGGTCTGCGGGAATATCTTCTATAATCATGTCGCGTTCTTCTTTTGTAAAGCAGCGGTTCATATCTGTGTCAATCACACCGCAGGCAATGGCATTGACCTGGATGCTGCTGGGGGCCAATTCCTTTGCAAGAGCCTTTGTGAAGCTGTTAACTCCGCCCTTCGATGCGGAGTAGGCTACCTCCATGGAAGCACCGGAGTTTCCCCATATAGAAGAGATATTGATAATTTTCCCTTTGTGTCTTTTTACCATATAAGGAATTGCAAGGCGGCTGGTATAAAAGACGGAATTCAAATTTGTATTTATAACAGAATGCCATTCCTCTAAAGACATATCGGATAAGAGCCCGATATGGGATATTCCTGCGTTATTAATAACAGCGTCTATCTGCGTTACATCTTTAAAAACATCAGACACAAAATCAGGATTACCGATATCACCAATAAAAGGTATACAGGTTACGGGATAATCTTTTTCCAATTCATTTATTAAAGAAAGCAATTCAGCTTCCGATTTCTGGCAGACGAGCAGCATTTTATCAAAAAAGGGGGCACAGGCTTTGGTAATGGCACGGCCGATACCGCGTGAAGCACCTGTAATCAATATTATTCTTTCAAATGAAGATGTATTCATAATGAAAACTCCTTTCCGATGAGATGATTATACTATATTTTATACTGAATTTCCATTATTAACCATCGCTGCATTTGTTGACATTATTACCATATTGTGTTATGTTTGTAACAGTTGTAATAAATTTGTAACAAATTAATGAGGTAATTTATGGCAAGGTTTGCAGGCAAAACTGCGATTTGCGCCATGGCAGCCGCAATGCTTGTATCCGGTAGTAAAATAACGGTCGGTGCGACCGGACTTACATCTATGCTGCCGGCAGCAGGTTTAGGACTTGAACTTTCGGAAGGACAGTCCGTTAAAACGGTAAAAGAGGGCGTAATCAGTAAGGCAAAACAGAATAATGCATCGGTTTCCGGAACCGTTTCGGAAAATGGTTTATCAGTATTGGAAAATAAATCGATTACGGTAGATAAGGAAATAGTTGAACCGGTTGATACGCAGGCATTATTGGAGGAGGCAAAGTCCAAGGAAACCAAAGCGGAAGAAGAGAAATTTAAATCGCTTGTTATTGCACAGGTAAACGATTATGTGAATGTCCGTGATATTCCGAGTGAGGAAGGTGAAATCGTCGGAAAGCTGTATGATGAATCCGTCGGACATTTTGAAGAAGAAGTAGACGGCTGGTACAGGATTGTATCCGGAAGCTGTATCGGATATGTAAAAGGTGAGTATTGTGTAACCGGTGAGGATGCAGTCGAACTGGCAAAGGAAGTTGGTATCCGTCTTGCAACGGTTACTACCACTACCCTAAAGGTACGTGAAGAGCCGAGCACGGAGGCAACCGTACTCGGACTTGTTCCGATAGAGGATGAACTTATTGTATCGGAAGAACTTGACGGATGGGTTAAAGTAGATATCGAAGAAGGTTTTGGTTATGTTTCTACCGACTATGTTTCTCTTTCTACCGAATTTATAGAAGCGGAATCTAAGGAAGAGGAAGAGGCAAGACTGGAAAAAGAAAGACGTGAACGTGAGGCAGCCAGAGAAGCAGCTGCAAGAGCACGGACCGAAAGCAGCAGCTCGGGTAACAAACAGGCAGTACCTGCTGTCAGCGGGGACGGAACCGGTTCATCAGTGGCTCAATACGCTCTTCAGTTTGTCGGTAACCCGTATGTATATGGAGGAACCTCTCTTACAAACGGAGCTGACTGTTCAGGATTTGTAATGAGTGTATATGCAAACTTTGGTATATCACTTCCCCATTCATCAGCGGGAGACCGTAATGTTGGATATGATGTAGGCGGATTGGATAATGCAATCCCGGGCGATATCGTATGTTACTCAGGACATGTGGCAATCTATATTGGAAATGGTCAGATTGTTCATGCAAGTACAGCCAGAACGGGTATTATCGTATCCAGTGCCACATACAGACAGCCTCTGTGCGTACGTCGTATTTTCTAAAACAAATGAATTTGCTTTCTAAAGACCTCTGTGAAATCTGTCAGGGGTCTTTTATTTTGCCCTAATAAATGACTTTTTGATAACATTTTGATAGACCGAATGAGTCAGTGTTCTGCTTGACCGATTTGGTCTGTTTTAAAACAGACTGGGAATTATTTACAGTTGTCTGAAACTATTTTTTTCAATATTCTTTTCAAAAAAAGTATAAAATTGTGCAAGTTTTACAAAAAATGTCGATTTAAGGAAAAATATGAAAAAAGAAAGAAAAAAGATATCCACATCAAAAATGCCATAAACATGCCAAATTGCTAGTTATGCACGAAGTTATACACATTATACACAGGATGAAAGTTGAAAAAGCAGGAAGTTTTTTGGGGGAATTTTGAACAAATGTTTTGTGAAGATGTTATAAAAATAAAAAAAACAAGAATAAAGATGAAAAAAGTCGAAGAATGAAAAAGTTAAAAAAATATAAAAATTTTCAGAAAAATTGACATTATATAGACAAATGGTTAGAAAATGTGCTAAAATCTATTTACATTAACAGAGAATCATAGTTAATGGAGTCTAGAAACAGAAGGGATGATTATTTATGAAATTTATAATCACGGGAAGAAACATTGATGTAACACCGGGTCTTAAAAGTGCAGTTGAGGATAAGATTGGTAAGCTTGAAAAGTATTTCACACCGGAGACAGAGGTACACGTTACGTTAAGTGTTGAGAAGGACAGGCAGAAAATTGAGGTTACGATTCCGGTGAAGGGTACGGTTATTCGTTCTGAACAGGTCAGCAGCGATATGTATGTTTCTATTGATTTAGTAGAAGAGATTATAGAGCGTCAATTGAAGAAATATAAAAATAAACTGATTGAAAGACAGCAGGGAAGCAATTTCTTTAAACAGGAGTTTATTGATAAAGAATATACGGAAGATGATGAAGTCACGATTGTCCGCACCAAAAAGTTTGATATTAAACCGATGTATGCGGAGGATGCCTGCATTCAGATGGAATTGACAGGACATAATTTCTTTGTTTTCTGTAATGCAGAAACCGATCAGGTAAATGTTGTGTATAAAAGAAAGGGAAACACATACGGGTTAATTGAACCGGAGGTATAAGGTTTCCTTGTTGCAACCGAAATATTTTTTCTTTATAATGAAACGGAGGAATGGAAAAATTCCTCCGTTTTTTATGATAAATTGGGAGACGTGAAATGGGTTATATTACTGTTTTTACGATTTTTATAATTGCTGCTTTGCTGGCGGTGAAATGGAATGAGGATTTTTATGACACATTCCCAATGGTAGTGTCAGGATTCATTCTGTTTATGTATATATTTGCATTTGCAAAAGGATTGGCATATGTGGATTATGCGATGTTCGGTCTTTTGATCGGCATATTGACAGCGGTTCTTTTGCTAAAAGGAGAAGCGGGGAAAAAACGTTTCAAACAGGCCTGTGGGCTTTTGATTTCATGGAAAAGTATTCTGCTGCTTGTAATATTGTTATGCATTACTTTTCTTGTAAAGGACAGAGTGGCAGTCTGGTGGGATGATATAAATTATTGGGCAGTAGATGCAAAGGCACTTTATTATAACGGCGGATTTGCCGGAAAATACGGTAATGTTGCGCCCGAATTCGGAGACTATCCTCCTGCGCTGCAAGTGTTTAAATGGTTTTTTCTTCATTTTTCCCCAAACGTCTTTGTGGAAGGCCTGATGTTTGCAGCGTATTACTGCCTGAATCTGATTTATATGCTTCCGCTTCTTAACAGACTGGATAGAAAGAAACCGGGATTTATTGCGGTCGGACTGGCAGGTATTTTTCTTCTTCCGTTTATTGCGGATAATGTTGCATCGATGGGAACCTGCGCTGATGTTACAATGGGAATTATTTACGGTGCATTTTTATGGGCTATTTTTGATGATAAAGAACATTCAGATATGTTTTACTACAGCCGTGCAGCTTTATATCTCTGTGTTCTGGTGCTGACAAAGTCAGTCGGCATTGAATGGGCATTTTTCGGCATGGTTTTCTTTATTCTTTTTAAATATAAAAGAGAAAAGGAGCAGGGTAAAAGTGTAAAAAAGATACACAGGTATGTTTTTTTACTTTCCGCTGTGTTTCTGGTCACGGAAGGAAGCTGGCTGTTATTCTGTCTTAAAAACAGACGTGTCGCAAAGCTTACGGGGGCAGGCGTCAGGATTGCGGTAAGCAGGGATTTTTCTTTCCTAAAGAATGCCGCGGAAAAAATGAAAATTTTTATGGAAGGTTTTTTCTGCTATCCGATGCACAGTGATAAAACATGGGGGATTGATATTTCCTCAGGAGTGATGCTTGCTTTATTTATTTTATTGGCTTTTTTGCTTTACTATCTGCGTTTTTTGCAAAAGTGGGAGCTGAAACGCTGCCTTTTGTTTATTGCAATTACATCATTAATGGCTTATGGCATTATTTTCCTCGGGCATATCACAATTTTTGCAGGAGAACTGCAATATGCGGAGCCTTCCGTTATGGCAAAATCAATTGCACGCTATGGGGCGCCTTTTACGATAGGTTTATTATATTTGTTTATGGGAATCCTAACACGGCAGAAGGGAATGTATGGTTATGTAATCTGTTTTACGGCAATTCTTCTTACAACCTCTTTCCCGGCAGCTTTTCAGGGCCTGTACAGATATCGCGCGACGCTAAAAGAGGATATTGCCCTCAGGGAAGAAATGATTGAGGAAAATGCGAAAATCTTTCTGCAAAAGATTGCTTTAAAAAAAGCAGAGACAGAGGATAATGAAATTTTTACGAAGCGAACATTGTATCTTAGGGATGATGAGACAATTCACTGGGTAAAGGATACCTATATCAGTTATGAAGCATCGCCTGTTCCTGTTGTGTATGGCGGCATTTCTTCTTCCATGAATAAAGAAACGTTAAACAAAACAATACAGGATTCCCATGCCGCGTATCTGTATGCGGACAAGGTTAAAGGAGATACTGCGCATCTGTTTGCAGATATGCTTAAGGACGGGGCCTTTGAATATGAGACCATTTATGAAATTGAGGAAAGAGACGGCGTACTCATATTAAATAAAATGGATTAAGACAAAATGCGGCGGATTTGAAAAAGCGCAGGATAGAACGGAGCGGTAAGAAAATGGACAGGAAACAGATAAATAAAAGGATACCAATCGTTATTCCCTCCTATGAGCCGGATGAAAAACTATGTATCCTGTTAGACGGTTTAAAAAAGAACGGCTTTACCGAGGTTGTTATTGTAGATGACGGAAGTGAAGGAGAAGAATACCGACAAATATTTGAAAAAGCATACGGAGAGTTTGGCTATACGGTGCTGCATCATGCGGTCAATCTTGGTAAGGGAAGAGCCTTAAAGACGGCTTTTAATTACTGTATTTTAACATACCCTGATGCAATAGGCTGTGTGACAATAGATTCTGACGGACAGCATACGGTAAAGGATATGGAAGCCTGCATGGAAGCTTTATCTAATAGCCCGGATGCCTTGGTACTCGGTGTACGGGATTTTAACAAAGAAGGAATTCCCGCAAGATCGGTGTTTGGAAATAAGTGTACCAGTAAAGTGATGAAGTTTCTTGCAGGGGTGTCTGTGTCCGATACACAGACTGGACTGCGGGCAATTCCGCTTTCTTTTATGAAAAAACTCCTAAATGAAAAAGGGGAACGCTTTGAGTTTGAAACAAACATGCTGCTGGATACAAAAAATGAGCATATTCAGATTGTGGAGGTGCCGATAGAAACCATCTATATAGAGGAGAATAAAACGAGTCATTTTCATCCACTCAGGGACTCTGTGCGGATATATACAGTATTTCTTAGATTTATTTTCTCGTCCTTTTCTTCGAGCATTGTGGACATTCTGTTGTTTTCTGTTTTCTGCCGTATGTTTAAGGGACAGGAATTCGGGCCGGCAGGTTATGTCTTTGCCGCAACGGTGGCTGCAAGAATTCTTTCGGCAGCCTATAATTTTCTGATTAATTATAAAATTGTATTTCATAGCGTGGGAAATGCAGGAAAGGCCATGACGAGGTATTTTCTGCTTGCTGTATGTATTATGCTGGCAAGCGGTTTTATCGTAGAACATATTCAGGCATATCTGGGAATCGCAGAGGTGCTTGTTAAAATACCGGTGGATATTCTTTTATTTTTCATAAGCTTTCTGGTGCAGAGGGAATTTGTTTATAAATAATTCAATGAAGCCATACATGGATTCCTAAGCCGGATGCATATATATATTAAAAAGCTGACGGAATATTATGTATGGGACGAATCACGATTTGGAAACGGGCAATCCTTATGGAGCTGCTCTTCATTTTATTGTTGGTCGCAATAAACGGAATGACTCCGGTGCTGCAAAAAACTTCATCGCAGACGAAAGAAGAAAAGAAGGAGAAAAAAGACAGTATCAAATGGGTCGAATTTAATCCTACCTGTGAGGCCATGACATATGCCTATGAAACAGACATGCAGATGCATGGAACAGAGCAGGAGATAGGCTGGGTTTCCCTGCTTGCCTATGCGGCAGCAAAAAGCGGCGGTACTTTCGATAAGAATTCCGTACCCGTTATGAGAAAGCTTGTAAAGCAAATTATTGAGAAGGAAACAACATTGGGGAAAGCAACAGAAAAACTGGAGTATTATCCTTATTATCTGGAGGCATATGAAGCGGTTCTCGGAGGAATGGTCGGGGAATATGAGATAGAGGTAAAGGATGACAAAGGAAATACGTCTTTTCAAAAGAAATATGGACTGAAGGCATTTCTTCCGATTGCGAAAGGCTTTCCTTATAATGATTATGATGATTTCGGTTCCTCGCGAAGCTTTGGGTATAAACGGCAGCATCTGGGACATGACATGATGGGACAGATAGGCACGCCGATTATTGCGGTGGAATCCGGAACGGTAGAAGCAATCGGCTGGAACCGTTACGGAGGCTGGAGAATCGGCATCCGAAGCTTTGATAAAAAAAGATATTACTATTATGCGCATCTGCGTCAGAATTATCCGTATCAGGAGGGGTTGGAAGAAGGAAGTATTGTAACGGCAGGTGATGTAATAGGGTATATGGGACATACAGGCTATAGCGATAAGGAAAATGTCAATAACATTAAGGTCACGCATCTTCATTTTGGTCTGGAGCTTATTTTTGATGAAGCCAGACGGGAAGACGGAAAGGAAATCTGGATTGACTGCTACGAGTTGACAAAATTTCTTTATAAAAACAGAAGTGAGACGGTGAAAAAAGAGGGAACGAAGGAGTGGGAACGTGTTTATCATATGAAAGACCCGGAATGTGAAAAGCATCTGAATTAGCACAGTTTTATATTCTGTCGAAAACCATTGCAAAATGGCAGATGCTATGTTAAAATAATGGCGTCGTACAATGATAAAAAAATAACAATCCTAAAGTATGAAAGGAGTCATGTAAAAATGGCAAAGAAAGTAGTTTTAGCTGGTGCATGTCGTACAGCTATCGGAACAATGGGTGGTTCTCTTTCCACTACACCGGCACCTGAACTTGGTGCAATCGTTATTAAAGAGGCATTAAACAGAGCAGGAGTAGCACCTGAACAGGTTGATCATGTATATATGGGTTGCGTTATCCAGGCAGGTCTTGGACAGAATGTTGCCCGTCAGGCGTCCATCAAAGCAGGCTTACCGGTTGAAGTTCCGGCAGTAACCGTAAACGTTGTATGCGGTTCCGGTCTTAACTGTGTAAACATGGCCGCACAGATGATTCAGGCAGGAGATGCCGATATCGTCGTTGCAGGCGGTATGGAAAACATGTCTATGGCTCCTTATGCTATGAAACAGGCTCGTTTCGGATATAGAATGAACAACGGAACATTGGTAGATACAATGGTTAATGATGCATTATGGGATGCATTTAATGATTATCATATGATTAAAACTGCTGATAATGTAGCAGAGCAGTGGGGTCTTACAAGAGAAGAATTGGATGAGTTCGCGTTAAACAGCCAGAAGAAGGCAGAAGCAGCTCAGGCAGCAGGCGCATTTGATTCTGAAATCGTACCTGTTATGGTTAAGAAGAAAAAAGAGATGGTAGAATTTAAGGTGGATGAAGGTCCTCGTCCGGGTTCTACAATCGAAGGTCTCGCAAAGCTTCGTCCGATTAATCCGAACGGATTTGTAACGGCAGGTAATGCTTCCGGTATCAATGACGGTGCAGCAGCAATCGTAGTTATGAGCGAAGAAAAAGCAAAAGAGTTAGGTGTTAAGCCTATGGCTACATTTGTAGCAGGTGCTCTTGGCGGTGTAGATCCTTCCATCATGGGTGTTGGCCCGGTTGCTTCTACAAAGAAGGTGCTTGCTAAGACAGGTATGAAGATTGAAGACTTTGATATTATTGAAGCAAATGAAGCATTCGCTGCTCAGTCAATCGCAGTTGGACGTGATTTGGGAATTGATGTTGAAAAACAGCTTAATCCTAACGGTGGTGCAATTGCACTCGGACATCCGGTTGGAGCTTCAGGCTGCCGTATCCTTGTTACATTGCTTCATGAAATGGAAAAGAAGGATGCCAAGAAAGGTCTTGCCACACTTTGTATCGGCGGTGGTATGGGCTGCTCTACAATCGTAGAAAGAGAATAATAAAGCCTTGCGTTTTGTGACGCGGGCGTAAGTAAGAGGGATTGATATATTCCATGAAAAACACGCTCTCGCTTGACTTTACACGCAGCGGTACTAAGCTCGGAGATACCTCGCTAAGTACCGGCGTGTACAGACAGTTTTTCATCAGAATATTTCAATCCCCCAAATTGCGTAATGGAATACAAAACGGTGGCTGTTGTTTTGGCGGAAAATATTAAATTCTATATAAAATTAAAAAAGGAGAACGGACATGGAATATGTTGTATATGAACAAAAAGGTGCTGTCGGTATTGTTACCATCAGCCGTGAAAAAGCATTAAATGCTTTAAATTCTACAGTATTGGAAGAATTAAATGCGACATTTGATGCCATTAACCTGGATGAAGTAAGATGTGTAATTTTAACAGGTGCCGGACAGAAATCATTTGTTGCAGGCGCTGATATCGGCGAAATGAGCTCTCTGACAAAGGCAGAAGGCGAAGCCTTCGGTAAAAAGGGAAATGATGTATTCTTAAAGATTGAAAACTTCCCGATTCCTGTTATCTGTGCAATCAACGGCTTTGCATTAGGCGGCGGATGTGAAATCGCCATGAGCTGTGATATCCGTATCTGTTCTGATAATGCGGTATTCGGACAGCCTGAGGTGGGTCTCGGAATTACACCGGGATTCGGCGGAACACAGAGACTGGCACGTCTTGTTGGACCGGGCATGGCAAAACAGATGATTTATACAGCAAGAAATATCAAAGCGGATGAGGCTTACCGCATCGGTCTTGTAAATGCAGTTTATACACAGGAGGAATTACTTCCTGCAGCAGAAAAAATGGCAGCAGGTATTGCAAAGAATGCTCCGATTGCTGTTCGTAACTGCAAGAAGGCAATCAATGAAGGTTTAGCACTTCCGATGGACAAGGCTGTAGAAGTAGAAGAAAAATTATTCGGTGACTGCTTTGAAACAGAAGATCAGAAGTACGGAATGGCATTCTTCTTGGACAAAAACAAAGAAAAGGTAAAAGAGCCTTTTAAAAACTGCTAAAAAAACGGTAGTAATGTTACCGGGTTTATGAGTTGTAAAAGAAATATATATTTTTATATAAGGAGGATTTTTTTAAATGAAAGTAGGTATTATCGGTGCCGGAACCATGGGACAGGGCATTGCAAAGGCATTTGCTCAGGTTGACGGATATGAAGTAGCACTCTGCGACATCAAGCAGGAATGGGCAGAAGGCGGAAAAGACAAAATTGCAAAGGGCTATGCTAAGCTTGTAGAAAAAGGAAAAATGACACAGGAAGCAGCAGATGCCATCGTTGCTAAAATTACTCCCGGTTTAAAAGAAAACCTTTGTGCAGACTGCGATTTAATTGTGGAAGCTGCATTTGAAAATATGGAAGTTAAGAAGACAACTTTTGCTGAACTTGATAAGATTGCAAAGCCGGAATGTGTATTTGCATCTAACACATCCAGTCTTTCCATTACAGAAATCGGAAACGGATTAAACCGTCCTATGATCGGTATGCATTTCTTTAATCCTGCAGACCGTATGAAATTGGTAGAAGTAATCGCAGGCGTAAATACACCTGCTGAAACGGTTGAAACAATCAAGAAGATTTCCGAAGAAATCGGTAAGACTCCTGTACAGGTAAATGAAGCTGCAGGTTTCGTAGTAAACCGTATTTTAATTCCTATGATTAACGAAGCTGCTTTCATTAAGATGGAAGGTGTTTCCGATATCGCAGGTATTGACGCAGCTATGAAGCTTGGTGCAAATCATCCGATGGGTCCTTTAGAGTTAGGTGACTTCATTGGTCTTGATATCTGCCTTGCTATTATGGATGTTCTTTACAATGAAACCGGTGACAGCAAGTATCGTGCATGCCCTCTTATCCGTAAGATGGTACGTGGCGGAAACCTTGGTTGTAAGAGTGGTAAGGGATTCTATGTATACAATGCTGACAGAACCAAAACCCCTGTTGATGCTCAGTAAAAAATTCTTTTGAAATAAATTTTTAATGGAGGAAATAAATCATGAATTTTTCTTTAAGTAAGGAACATGAAATGGCGAGAGGCCTCTTCAAAGAGTTCGCTGAAACAGAAGTAAAGCCTTTAGCACAGGAAGTGGACGAGACAGAAGTTTTCCCAAGAGAAACTGTTGAAAAAATGGCAAAATGCGGATTCCTTGGAATCCCTGTTCCGAAGGAATACGGCGGACAGGGTTGTGACCCTTTAACATACGCTATGTGTGTGGAAGAGCTCTCTAAGGTTTGCGGTACAACAGGTGTTATCGTATCCGCACATACATCTTTATGCTGTGACCCTATCCAGACATATGGTACGGAAGAACAGAAGCAGAAATACTTAGTTCCGCTTGCAAAAGGTGAAAAATTAGGTGCTTTCGGTTTAACTGAGCCGGGCGCAGGTACAGATGCACAGGGTATGCAGACCAAAGCTGTTTTAGATGAAGCTACAGGTGAATGGGTATTAAACGGTTCCAAGTGCTTTATCACAAACGGTAAAGAAGCTGACGTTTACATTATTTTTGCTTATACAGATATCGTAGAAGATAAGAAGGGTAGAAAGCAGAAAAAATTCTCTGCATTTATCGTAGAAAAAGGAACGGAAGGATTTACCTTCGGTACAAAAGAAAAGAAAATGGGTATCCGTGGTTCAGCAACCTATGAATTAATTTTCCAGGATTGCAGAATTCCGGGTGAAAACCTTCTCGGACAGAGAGGAAAAGGATTCCCTATCGCTATGCATACTCTTGACGGCGGACGTATCGGTATCGCTGCTCAGGCTCTTGGTATTGCAGAGGGCGCTTTAGAAGCAACTATCAATTATGTAAAAGAAAGAAAGCAGTTCGGTCGTGCAATCGGTGCTTTCCAGAATACACAGTTCCAGTTGGCTGATATGGCTACAAAGGTGAAAGCCGCTCAGATGATGGTTTACAGAGCTGCTATGGCAAAGGCTACTCAGCAGGTTTACTCTGTAGAAGCTGCTATGGCTAAATTATATGCCGCAGAAGTAGCTATGGAAGTAACAACAAAGGCTGTTCAGTTACATGGTGGATACGGTTACATCAGAGAATATGATGTTGAGCGTATGATGAGAGATGCTAAGATTACAGAAATCTACGAAGGTACAAGCGAAGTACAGCGTATGGTTATTTCAGGTGCGTTGTTGAAGTAATTCACTTGACGCAGGAAGCATTGTTAAAATAATTAAAATAAGGAGATAAGTACAATGAAAATTGTTGTTTGCGTAAAACAGGTACCTGATACAAAGGGTGGCGTTAAATTCAAACCGGACGGAACACTTGACAGAGCTGCAATGCTTACAATCATGAATCCGGACGATAAAGCTGGCTTAGAAGCAGCACTTAGATTAAAAGACCAGTATGGCGCAGAGGTTACAGTAGTAACTATGGGTCTTCCGAAAGCTGAAGAGGTTCTTCGTGAAGCTTTAGCTATGGGCGCTGATAAGGGTATCCTTGTAACAGACAGAGTATTGGGTGGAGCTGATACATGGGCTACTTCCCAGACACTTGCGGGAGCAATCCGTAACTTAGATTATGACTTGATTATTACAGGACGTCAGGCTATTGATGGTGATACAGCTCAGGTTGGTCCTCAGATTTCAGAGCATTTAGGAATTCCGGTAATTTCTTATGCACAGAAAATCGAAGTGAAAGATAACAGCGTAATCGTTGAGCGTTTATATGATGACAGATATCATGTAGTGAAAGCGCAGATGCCTTGTCTTGTTACTGCACTTGCTGAATTAAATCAGCCTCGTTATATGACTCCGGGTGGAATTTTCGATGCTTACAAAGCAGAAATCACTGTATGGGGCAGAGCTGACTTAAAGGATGTTGAAGATTCTAACCTCGGTCTTAAGGGTTCACCTACACAGATCGCTAAGGCTTCCGATAAAGTAAGAAAGGGAGCAGGAGAAAAGGTTGCTTTAGATCCTACAGAAGCTGTTGCATATATTATGGATAAGTTAACAGAGAAACACGTTATTTAACCTTAAGCAGGTAGCGAAGTGGATTGCAGATATCTTCTTTGATACTGTTTTGCAATAATTTAACAAAGTGCTTAGTAGCATGGAAAGGATAGAAAATGAATTTAGCAGAATATAAAGGCGTATATGTCTTCGCTCAGCAGGTTGACAATGAAGTGAGCGGAATTGCTTTAGAATTAATTGGTAAAGGTAAAGAACTTGCAAAAGATTTAAACACAGACGTAACTGCTGTATTAATCGGTTCCGATGTAAAGGGACTTGTTGATGTATTAGCAGAGTACGGTGCTGATAAGGTTATTGTTGTAGATGATCCTGAATTAAAGGATTACAGAACAGAACCGTATGCGCATGCATTAGCTTCTGTTATCAACGAGTTCAAGCCTGATGTTATGTTAGTAGGTGCTACAGCTATCGGACGTGATTTAGGACCGAGAGTATCTGCCAGAGTACACACAGGTTTAACTGCTGACTGTACACAGCTTGATATCGGAGATTTCCCGATGAATCCTGTTCCGGGAAAAGAAACAAAACACAATCAGTTATTAATGACTCGTCCGGCATTCGGTGGAAATACAATCGCAACAATTGCATGCCCTGATTTCCGTCCTCAGATGGCAACGGTTCGTCCCGGTGTTATGCAGAAGGCCGAAAGAGTTGCAGGTGCAAAAGCAGAAGTAATCGAATTCAATCCGGGCTTCACACCTGATAACAAATATGTTGAAATCTTAGAAGTAGTTAAGGCTGTATCAGATGTAGCAGATATCATGGACGCTAAGATTTTAGTATCCGGCGGACGTGGAGTAGGCTCTCCTGAAAACTTCAAGATTCTGGAAGACCTCGCAGATGCACTCGGCGGAACAGTAAGCTGCTCACGTGCAGTTGTAGATTCCGGCTGGAAGCCTCGTGACCTTCAGGTAGGACAGACAGGTAAGACAGTTCGTCCTCAGGTTTACTTTGCAATCGGTATTTCCGGAGCAATTCAGCACGTTGCAGGTATGGAAGAATCAGACATTATCGTTGCTATCAACAAGGACGAAAATGCGCCTATCTTCGATGTGGCTGATTACGGTATCGTAGGCGACTTAAATAAAATTGTTCCTGCTTTAACAGAGCAGATTAAGGCTGCAAAAGCGGCAAAATAAATTTGTATATAGATAAGTATATACCGAAGGCCGGGTGATTTATCATCCGGCCTTTTTAGGTGATTTTACCCATATTTAGTTGTTTGAAGATAAATAAGGTTTTCTAATATTTGTTCTACCAATTAGATAATTGTGGGAATACAGATTCAAGTAGAGCTACTCAGATAACAAAAACTCAGGCAGAGGCATTGGGACTAAGTCCATGTTCAAAGTGCTGGTAATATATAAGAGTATAAGTTGTCATTTGTGTACATAAATAATATAATTGTTCTTGACAGATTAAAAAAGTTATTGCCCTATAGATGACAGGGAACAGTGGTCCAATTTATCTGGTGTTAATAATTTAAAGGCGAAGCATATGACAACATTTAAAGGTATAGTATTCACGAAGGATTGTGTATTCCTTCCGGGAAGGGTTACAGTGGAAGAAGACAAGATAAAAGAGCTTCAACTTTGCGAAATGTCGGATCTGACTGCAGAGGAACAGGAGCAATATCTGCTTCCGGGGCTTGTGGATGTTCACTTTCACGGGGCTACGGGATATGATTTCTGTGACGGAACCAAGGAAGCTTATCGCGTCATAGAAGCGTATGAAAATCAGCATGGCATTACAAGCATCTGTCCGGCAACCATGACGCTGCCTGCGAAAGAACTGAAAAATATTGTAAAAACGGCTGCTGACTGTCAGTTGAAGACGCTGAGAGGAATCCATTTGGAGGGACCTTTTATTTCGGTAGAGAAAAAAGGAGCACAGAAAGAGGATTATATCATTCCTGCGGATAAAAATCTTTTATGTGAGCTTGCAGAGCTTTCGGGAGGTCTTGTTAAGCTTGTATCCATTGCACCGGAAACAGAAGGCGCGATTGCCTGTATCAAAGACTTAAGGGATACATTCCATTTTTCTATCGCTCATACAACGGCAGATTATGAGACTGCCTGCAAAGCTATTGAAGCAGGCGCAGACCATGTGACACATTTATACAATACCATGCCGGTATCTACGCATAGAGCTCCTTCTGTTTTAGGAGCGGCCGCTGATTACGATAGGGTAAAAGTAGAACTGATATGTGACGGCATTCATGTGCACTCTTCAATTGTCCGTAACACATTCCGTATCTTTACGGATGACAGGGTTATCCTGATTAGCGACAGCATGCGGGCTGCCGGAATGGGAGATGGCAGCTATACATTGGGCGGTCAGGATGTAATCGTAAAAGGCGCACTTGCTACATTGCGTGATGGTATCATTGCAGGAAGTGTCACAAACCTGTTTGACTGTATGAAAATGGCAGTTTCCATGGGGATTCCGAAGGAATCCGCTATAAAAGCCGCAACAATCAATCCTGCCAGAAGTATAGGAATAGATGGTATTGTCGGTTCCTTAGAAGCAGGAAAAAAAGCAGATATCCTTTTTGTGGATGGAAGCTTAAACCTGCAGAAAGTAATGCTACAGGGAAAAATTATAGAATAAGAAAAAAGTTTTATAATAGTATTGAGGAAATCAGAATGCATAAGAAAACAATTTTAGATTACGAGACAGTAGAATTGGATGAGGCTACGGATGAGCTTGTCATAATTGATCAGACCCTCCTCCCGGGAAGGACAGAAATCATACGTCTGCATACAGCACAGGAAATATGGGATGCGATTTACCTTCTGCGTGTCCGCGGAGCACCGGCTATAGGTGTGGCAGCGGCATTCGGCATTTATATCCTTGCGAAACAGATTGCATCGAAGCAGGATATGCACAATGCGTCTAAAGCTGCGGACTGTGAGCAGGATTTTGAAAAGTTTTATGCAGAGTTTGTAAAGCAGAAGGATTATTTAAACAGTGCAAGACCGACTGCCGTAAATTTATCGTGGGCGCTTAACAGAATGGATAGACTGTGCCGGTCAATGAGTGACAGACCGGTTTCTGACATTGTTGACGCATTAAAAAAAGAAGCTATTGCCATAAAAGAAGAAGATATCCGTGTCTGCAAAGCAATCGGAGAATATGGGCTGACATTGGTAAAGCCCGGAGACGGTATTTTGACACATTGCAATGCCGGGCAGCTTGCAACCTGTAAATACGGTACGGCTACGGCTCCGATTTATCTGGGTCATGAAAAGGGCTACAACTTTCGGGTATTTGCAGATGAGACAAGACCACTTTTACAAGGGGCGAGACTTACGGCATATGAACTGCATTCTGCGGGAATAGATGTGACACTGATTTGTGATAATATGTGTGCCACTGTTATGAAAAATGGATGGGTCAATGCCGTGTTTGTAGGTTGTGACAGAGTGGCGGCAAACGGGGATACAGCTAATAAAATCGGAACAAGCGGAGTTGCTGCAATAGCAAAGCATTACGGGGTGCCTGTATATATCTGTGCACCGACCTCGACAATTGATCCGGATACGAAGACCGGCGCCGAGATTAAGATAGAAGAAAGACCGGCAGAAGAAGTGACTGAAATGTGGTATAGGGAGCGCATGGCACCCGAAGGAGTAAAGGTGTTTAATCCCGCATTTGATGTAACCGACCATACTTTGATTGCAGGAATTGTGACAGAATTTGGAATTGCCAAGGCTCCGTATGAGGAATCTCTTCGGATGATATTGGATAAAAAAGAAAAAAGGTATCGGGAATGCAGCGGGAACAGGGCATAAGTCCCTGAATGCATACATTTCGGCTGTCAGTCATAAAATAACTGAAAAAGCATTTAAAATAAATTATTGGGTGTCAACATGACCGGTAAAAGATATATTTTGATTGAGCTTTTTTTAGTTATCATATTGTCGTACTTATTGATAAATTTATTTCTGACTTATAACAGGGAGCAGACTGTCAGCTCAAATATTGTTGTAGAGGAAAAGATATGTTATCTGACATTTGATGACGGACCCAGCAAAAACACTGAGAAGATATTGGATATTTTGGCAGAATACGATGCGAAGGCAACTTTTTTTCTGCTTGGCTGCGAATTAAGTGAAGAGAAACGACCGGTTTTGGAGCGTATTATAAAAGAAGGCCATGAAGTAGGGCTTCATTCTAACATACATAAATATGATAAGCTCTATGCGGATGAAGAAACCTGTTTAAAGGATTTTGATAGTGAATATCAGGTACTAAAGGAAGAGTATGGCGTGGATACAAAATTGTTACGTTTTCCCGGTGGAAGTACCTGTGTTTGCCTGAAGGGAAGAAGAGAATCTTTTATTAATACAATGAGGGAAAATGGGTTTCGATGTTTTGATTGGCATGTAAGCGGTGAGGATTCCGTGGGAAATCCGACAGTCTGGTCCATACAAAAGAATGTTTTTGATTGGGTTTTTAATTATAATTATCCAATTGTCCTTTTACATGATTCCAAAATTGCGGATACAACGGTGGAAGCTTTGCCGGGAATTTTAGAAAAAGTCAAGGAAGCAGGGTATTCTTTCGAAACATTAGAAGAAAGAGACGAATATCTGTTTAGGTTGAAGAAGTAAATCATATTAAAATAAGAAACGACGGAGAAAAAAGAGTTGAGATAATGAAAATAAATAACGGATATTTAGAGGAAATTTTAAGAATCGGTCTACCGATTACGATGCAGAGCATATTGCAGGCTTCGTACAGTCTGGTGGATCAGATTATGGTCGGGACATTGGGCACAATGAGCATAGCGGGAAGCGGTCTTGTGGGCAAATTCTCATCACTCGTAAATTTCACACTCGCAGCGGTGGCTTCCGTAACGTCAATTTTGGTAGCACAGTATCATGGAAATAAAGACAGAGATGGGATAAACAAAGGCTTTTTTTCGTGTCTGTATCTGGCTATGGCGGTCATGCTGCTTTTTCTGCTTCCCTGTTTATGGATACCGGATACTATTTTATCCGTATACACAACTGATTTTGAGATGGTAAAGGAAGCAGTCCCCTATTTTACGGCAATTGCACTCAGCTTTATACCGATGACGCTGACAATGCAGTTCTCCGCACTTCTTAGAAGTATAGAAAAAAGCAAGGTTCCCTTATATGCGGGAATTGCTTCCATGATTGGGAACATTATTTTTAATTATCTGTTCATTTTCGGTAAAATGGGAATGCCTTGTCTGGGATTGATTGGAGCAGGAATCGGTACACTGCTTGCCAGAAGCATAGAAAGTATTCTGCTGCTTGGTGTCCTTGTTTTTATGAGAAAAAAAGAAGAACTGTATCTACAGCCGGTTAGTCTTTTTTATACAAAGCAATATAAAAAAATTGCGCTTATTGTTTTCCCGATTCTGTTTAATGAATTTTCCTGGAGTGTGGGAGAAAATATTTATGCTGCAATTTACGGAAGAATCGGCACGCAGGCAGTTGCGGCCATGACACTTACGAATCCTTTGCAGGGAATGTTTATCGGAATGTTTTCGGGAGTATCGGCGGCAGCAACCGTGATGGTGGGGAAAAGACTCGGACGCGACGAAAAAGAGGAAGCATATGCGATAGGAAAATATCTGGCGAAGGTATCGGCAGCAGGCGCATGTCTGGCATCCGTTCTTCTGATTATCATATCCGACTGCTATATTTCCTTATTCCGGATAGAAGCGCAGGTGGCAGAAACGACAAAAAGAATTCTTTTTGTATTGGCATTATTGCTGATTGTAAAAATACTGAATATGGTAATTGCAGGCGGTATATTGCGAAGCGGCGGAAAAACACAGTATACCCTGTATATTGATTTAATCGGAACATGGGTGTTTGGAGTGCCGTTTGGGTTATTGGCTGCATTTGTCTGGAAATTACCGATTGAAAGTGTCTATTTTCTTCTTTCGATGGAAGAAGTGGTAAGACTATTCATTACGTTTGCTGTATTCAAAAGGAAAATATGGATGAATAATGTGACTTCTTAAAAAAGGCCGGCCGGCATTCAATAAATCATCACTTTACAAAAACATGGCAAAACTATATAATATAGTAATCAAAACTATGTAAAGGGGACTGGCCAAAAAATGAGCAATTTTATTCTAAGCTGCTGTTCAACGGCAGATTTGTCAAAAGAGCATTTTAATAAAAGAGATCTTCATTACATCTGTTTTCATTATGAGCTGGATGGTGTACAGTATAACGATGATTTGGGGCAGTCAATGCCGTTTGATAAATTTTATCAGGCGATGGCTGACGGAGCGGAAACCAAAACCTCCCAGATTAATGTTTCGGAATTTGAAGAATATTTTGAGCCGTTTTTGCAGCAGGGAAAAGATATTCTGCATTTATGTCTTTCTTCCGGTATAACAGGCGTACTTAATTCGGCGAATATTGCAAGAGATATTCTGCAGGAAAAATATCCTGAGCGAAAGATTTATGTCGTCGATTCTCTGGGAGCTTCCTCCGGATATGGTCTGCTTATGGATAAGCTTGCGGATTTGCGCGACGAGGGAAAAAGTATTGACGAAGTGTATGAGTGGGCATTGGAAAACCGCTTAAAGCTTCAGCATTGGTTCTTTTCCACCGATTTGACATTTTATGTAAAAGGCGGCAGAATCAGTAAAACCTCAGGCTTTGTCGGAAATGTATTAAATATCTGTCCTTTATTGAATGTTGACGGAGAGGGAAAACTTATCCCCCGCTATAAAATCAGAACAAAGCGCAAGGTAATTGAAGCAATTGTACAGCAAATGGTTTTACATGCGCAGGACGGAATCGATTACAGCGGTAAATGCTATATTTCTCAATCAGCCTGTATGGAGGATGCAAGAGCGGTTGCAGACTTGGTTGAAAGCCATTTTCCGAAGCTTTCAGGCAGGGTAGAGATTAACGATATCGGAACGACCATCGGAAGTCATACGGGTCCGGGCACCGTAGCACTCTTTTTCTGGGGTGACGTGAGAGAATAAAAAATCGGTATAGAGTTTTAAAACTCTATACCGATTTTTATTGTATCAGCATAAAAATAAACCACCTGCTATGCAGGTGTGTCCACGGACAGCTT